>CAYXSA010000005.1:0-75385 GCA_964467315.1 uncultured Saprospiraceae bacterium
GAAAAGTGAAAAGTGAAAAGTGAAAAGTGAAAAGTGAAAAGTGCATTTTTTTCGCCAAACTTACAAAATTTTGAGCACTTAGTTTTTTACAAATAACTGATAATCAATTATTTATACATCAAGTACGATATTTTTCACTTTTCACTTTTCACTTTTCACTTAACAAATTTGGGGCGTGCCCGCCGCTTGCCCCCCGCCCGCGCTCTGCGCGGTCGCCCCCGCAAATGCGGGGGGCGGCGGTCGGGCTATCCGAGCCGTAGCATGCTACGGCTCTACTATCCCTCACGCAATAAAACATTAAAGCATTTACCTAACAAGATAGCAACTCCTCACGCTTCTATGCTTAATTTTACTCAAGCTCGTCTAACGCGGCTCGTTTTACATCGGGTCGGCAATCGCAACCGCGAAGAAGGCACCAGGTCGGGCAAATCGGAAATCGCCTTGAGCGAGGATTTGCGGCTGACCCTACAAAATTATTTTCTCGGCTCTTTGCAAACGGAGCGATTTTATCAGTTTGCGCACGATGTGCAGCTCGATATGAATGAGGCTTATGCCTATTGCAGCTACATTTTTGAGGAGCCCAAGGAGGCGTTTTATCCGCAATCGCTCAACCTCATGCGGCATTTGTACGAGCAATCGACGCATACGAAAATACAAGCGGGCGAATTGTATGTTGCTTATTTTGAAGACTGCGTTTTAGAAGATGAGTTGGTAGATGCTATCGGCATTTTCAAGGTAGAAACGAAGTCGCAATTTTTGCAGTTACGCGCACAGGAATTGCAGGCTGAAGACGGCAGCGAATGCGCCGAATACAGCTTGCAATGCTTAGAAGGCACACATTTGGGGAGTTTGGACAAAGGGGCTTTGATTTTGCGCACACAGCAAGAAGAGGGTTTCCGCATTGCCGCCGTAGATACCAAAGGCGCAGAAGCAAAGTACTGGTTAGAGGATTTTTTGCATGCGCTGCCCCTCGTCGATGATGCTTATCGGACGCGCGCCTATCTGGATTTGTGCAAGGATTTCAGCAAAAAGGTGCTGGCGAAAAGCGATGACAAAACGGCGCAAGTAAATTTTGTCAATCGCTCCATCGACTATTTCGAGCAGCAAGAAGAATTTGATGAACGGAAGTTTGTAGATACCGTTTTTCAGGGCGCTGAAGAGTGGCGCGAAGATTTTACGGAGCATAAAGAAAAGTACCAAGCCCGCAATCCGCTGCCTGCCATTCGCTACAATGACGACGATGAGGGCTTTGAGGATTTGCATTTTTTCATCGCCCCGCAGGCGGTCAAAAGTGCCAAAAAAAGCTTCAAAAACAGCATTCAGCTCGATACGCAGATGGAAATAAAAATCCAATCTTCACAGGCGCAAGAAAGCGGCTGCATTGAGCGCGGCTACGACGAAGAGCGCGGAATGTTCTTTTACAAGCTCTTTTTTCGGGAAGAGAAATAGCGCAGAATTGGGTACCGCAGGCAAGGCACTACCGCGCTTGCCTGCGGATACAGCAGCAAATAACATAAGCAACTTAGCCCCCCGTCAAATACCGCAGCACCCTATCCCTTTGTGCTGGCGCTAAACTCATCTCTCCCTTTTCGACCAAAATTAGCAGGCTGCTATCTATGCCTGTAGCGACAGAAAGCATTGATAATGATACATTTTGTCGCAATCTAAGCCGCCGTATATCCTCGCCTTGATGCACATTTTCAGTAGATAATTGACAACTATTTGCAGCGAAAGAAAGCACAAAAAAAATAACTACACACCAAAAAAATGGTTGCTTAGCGTTTTTTTTAGATTTTTTATACATATTTTTTGCGAAATGGGCAAAATCTGCGGTTTTTATTTGCAAAGCTATACATTTTTTATATACCTTTATGTACATAAGGCATTCATTATCAATCAACACAAACATTTTGTTGTTTATCATGGAAAAGAAAAAGCGCACCTACAAGACGAAAAAAACTACTGCCGAACAAATGGGCGAAACACTCGAAAAAATCAGCAATCCCGTTATCAATGAGCGGTTTACAGATTTGTTTAAAGTCCTTCGCGAGCGCGGCTTAGTCAAAAATAAATCCCGCCTCGCCGAAAAATTGGGCACTTACAACCATGTCATCAACAATATCATCAAAAAGGAGCGCAATCTAACGATTGAACAAATTCATAAGATGGTCTCCCTCTACGACGTAAATGTAAACTACCTTTTCGGGCGTAGCGATGTGATGTTTGGCAACGATACGGAAGCCGATATCGAAGAAAAAGTATTGCGCATCACCGAAAAAATCGTAGAAGGTCGCAATAATATCGTACTCGTGCCGCATAAAGCTACCGCAGGTTATGCCACCTCCGTCGGCAATGCCGCTTATATGGAGCAATTCCAGCGCTTTTCTGTGCCCAATCTCGACGGGCAGCTTATCGCCTTCGAAATCAGCGGCGATAGCATGATGCCCTATATCACCAATGGCGATTTTGTCGTTTGCGAGCCCTTAGAGCGCGGCGAACCCCTCAAAGATAATAGCGTCTATGTCGTCGTTACCGATACCGTCGTAGCCAAACGCATCCAACAGGTCAAAGTCAATAACGAACTCAGCCGCCTGCGCCTCATCTCCGACAACGCCCCAACTTATATGCCTTATGAGGTCGAATTGGAGGAAGTCCAACAAATTCTGCGCGTAAAAGCCCGCCTCACCAATCACGGCATCGCCTAAAAAAGTGCTTTTTTTGGGGGCGTGCCCCTGCTCCCCCGTGCGCAAAGGCGCACGGAGCCGTAGCATGCTACGGCTCTACGGGTCGCAGGGTCGGGCTATGCGCTGCATCAGCCGCCTGTGGCGGCTGGTTCCGCTTCTATCCCTCACGCTTGCCGCTACGCGGTGGGCAGACACCTAGGTCTGCCCCCATTGCCGTCAACTTAGTAGTTTCTAAACCCAACCCCTCCCTTCTACTAATGGAAGGGAGGCGTGATGGTCATAAATAATTGATAATCAATTTTTTATACGTACCACTTCCCCTCCCTTTGAAAAAGGGAGGGGTTAGGGGTGGGTTTAGCCCAAAGTACAAACATCGCAGCGTAAAAACCATTCGCTTCGCGTTAACTTCGTTTTCATAACTCGCTTCGCGTTAACTTCGTTTTCGTAACTCGTAACTCGTAACTCTACTGTGCGTCTACAACTGCCGCTTTTGTCTTTGCAGGGGCAACTACAGTACAGCGAGCGCGAAGGTCGGCGATATTTGTGGGATAGATGGCGACGAAAATACGTGCTGCCGCAGCCAGAAGAACTGGTGCGGCAGCTTTTGTTGTTGTATCTGGTGGAGCAAGCGCAGTACCCTGCGGCGCGGCTTGCGGTGGAGCGTTCGCTAAAGATAAATGGATTGCAACGTCGATTTGATGCGCTTTTTTACGATGCCAATTTTTCGCCCCTGCTCTTGATTGAGTGTAAAGCACCCGAAGTGCCGATAAATTCGGCAGTTTTCGAGCAGATAGCCCAGTATAATTCGCTGCTGCGGGTGCCGTATTTATTGGTAAGCAATGGGGTAGAAACTTATTTTTTATCCTGGCAACTCGAAGAAAGACAGTTTTTGATGCTGTCTAAATTGCCCGCTTATTTGGAATTGTGATGGGTCTTCGTAGGCTGCCCGCGCCCGCCCTTTGCGGGCGCGGGGCGTTTTTTGCGTGAGGGATAGTAGGGGCGAATCAACATTCGCCCCATCTGGGGCGATGGTGAAACGCCCCGAATAGCCCGACCGCCTGCCCCTTTTTGGGCAGGCGGGCACGCCCCAAATAAAAAAACTTAGACGCTGGCAGTATCCTCTTTTTGCACGCCGCGACTGACGATGAAGCCAAAAATTGCCGCCGTGAAAAACATGATAAGCGAATAAATAGAAGGCGGAATCGACATTTCGGAGTTTTCGAGCACGTTGGTAGCGATGTAAATGGCGAGCGTACCGTTGTGAATGGCGACTTCCATGCTGATGGCGATTGCCTGCTTTTTGGGAATGCGCACGAGGAGCGGTATGACAAAACCGACGGCGATGCTTGCCAGATTGAACGCCAGTGCCGAAAGACCGACGGAGGCGAATGCATCGGCGATAATAGCGCGCTCTTTGACTATCATCAGCACGATGATGGCGAGCAGCAAAACGGCGGAAATAATGCGCACGGGCTTTTCCATCTTTTGCGCGAAAGCATCGTTTTTGCTTTTGATGAGCATACCCAAGCCCACAGGCAAGAGGACGATGGCGAAGACTTCCAGCACTTTGGCGACCTGCAAACCGACCTGCGTAGTATCGCCTGCCATGAAATAATTGAGCGAAAAATTGACGATAAGCGGCAGCATAAAGACGCTCAAAACGCTATTTACGGCTGTCAACGTGATGTTTAGCGCTACGTCGCCATGCGAAAGATGGCTAAAAAGATTGGCTGTAGCGCCCCCTGGCGAAGCCGCCAAGAGCATCAAACCCACTGCCAATACGGGCGGCAGCCCAAAAGCTACCGCGATACCCAAGCAGGCAGCAGGCAAAATAAGCATCTGACAAATTAAGCCGACTAAGATGGCTTTAGGAAATTGTACGACGCGGCGAAAATCCGCCAGCGTGAGCGACAAGCCCAAACCTAACATAATAATGCCGAGTGCAACGGCAAGCGCGAGAGTAGCCCCCATATGAGTTACGAGTTATGAGTTACGAGTTACGAGAATAAAGCCCCAAAATAAAAAGAATCCCCAACATACCAAACACCAGGATACTTGATGCTTGATACCTTGCCAGAAAGCACATCACCAGCCTTTAGCTAATTTTCGCAAACTCCGTTTCATCGCGCTGCCTGTCTAAGGTCTGTTGTATGATGTGGTGGTCGCTTTCTTGCAGCATGGGGTCTTTTTCGAGTATTTCTTCGGCTACGCCGCGCGCCAAGTGCATGAGTTCGGCATCGCGCACGAGGTCGGCAACGCGCAAGTTGAGCACGCCCGATTGTTGTGTGCCTTCGATATTGCCTGGGCCTCGCAGCTTGAGGTCGGCTTCGGAGATGTAAAAACCGTCGGTGCTTTCGCACATGGTTTGCATGCGAAATTTGCCATCTTCGGAGAGTTTGAAGCTGGTCATTAGCACGCAATGCGCCTCTCCCCCACCGCGTCCGACGCGTCCGCGCAATTGGTGAAGTTGCGCGAGTCCGAAGCGCTCGGCGTTTTCGATAATCATCACGGTGGCATTGGGCACATTTACGCCGACCTCGATGACGGTGGTAGCGACCATGATATGCGTTTCTCCCTTTACGAAGCGCTGCATTTCGTATTCCTTATTTTCTGCGCTAAGCTTGCCGTGTACGATGCTAATTTGGTATTTGGGCTGGGGAAATTCGCGGGCGATGGCTTCTGCGCCTTGAGTGAGATTATTGACTTCTGCCAGCATTTCGGCTTCCGATTCGTCGATAAGCGGATAGACGATATAGACCTGCCTGCCGCGTGCAATTTCTTCCTTCATCAGCCCAAAGACCCAAAGGCGTTGGCTTTCGTACTTATGATAGGTGCGTATGGGTATGCGTCCAGGCGGCAGCTCGTCGATAACGGAAACGTCCAAATCACCGTAGACCGTCATAGCCAGCGTGCGCGGTATGGGTGTGGCGGTCATAACGAGTATATGCGGCGGGGCAAGGGGGTTTTTCTCCCACATTTTAGCACGTTGGGCTACGCCAAATCGGTGCTGCTCGTCGATGATTGCTAAACCTAAATTTTTGAATAGCACGCTGCTTTCGAGTACGGCATGTGTGCCGATGAGTATATCGACCTGCCCCGTTTCGGCGGCTTTGAGCATATTTTTGCGCAGGCGGCTTTTGATGCTGCCCGTTAAAATGCCCACTTTCAGCCCGATAGCGTGCGCCATAGGGGTAATGGATTGAAAATGTTGCTGCGCAAGTATTTCGGTGGGGGCGATAAGCGCGGCTTGATAGCCATTGTCAATCGCCATGAGCATCGCCATAAAAGCGACTACGGTTTTTCCGCTGCCTACATCGCCTTGCAAAAGCCTATTCATCTGCTGTCCGCTACCCAAGTCGCGGCGTATCTCCCGCAGTACCCGCTTTTGCGCGCCCGTGAGGTCGAATTGCAAACCCGTCTGATAAAAGGTATTGAAGTAGCTGCCGATGCTGTTGAAGGGCAAGCCTGGTATACCCGCCTGTCGGACGACCTTGCTTTTGAGGACTTTGAATTGCAGGTAAAACAGCTCCTCAAATTTTAGCCGTCGGCGCGCTTGGTGTAGCTGCTCCTGATTTTGGGGAAAATGCAGGCGCAAAATCGCTTCGTATCTCGGCATGAAACCGAAATGTTTTACGATGGCTTCTGCGGGCAGGGTTTCCTCCAATTCTTGTCGGCGCGGGTGCACCTTTTCAAAGAGGGCGCGTACAACTTTGCTAATGCCCTTGCTATCAAGTCCGACGCTCTCCAATTCTTTGGGGCAGTAGTACACGGGGCTAAAGGAAGAGGGTGGGCGGGCTGCTTGCGCGCCTTGCGGGGTATAGACGGCATCTATTTCGGGGTGCACGAAGCTTACGCGATGATTGAAAATATCGGGTTTTCCGTAAATAATGTACTCGCTACCGATATGCAGCCACTTCGTTAGGGTCGTCAAGCCTTTGAAAAATACCAAGTCTACGCTGCTGGTCTGGTCGCGGAACACCGCTATAATCCGCTTTTTTCTGCCCTCGCCCTGCTCTTCGATGCTGCGCACTACGCCCCGAATCTGATAAAATTCCTCGTCCGAAGCCACCTCTGCCGCCGTATGAAAGCGCGTTTTATCCACATACCGAAAGGGATAGTATTCGAGCAGTTGCCGAAAAGTATAGATATTCAGGGCATTTAGCCCCTTTGCGCGGTAAGCGCCCACGCCTTTGATAAACTCAACACTCGAATCGAAAATGTTTTTAGATTTTTGCTCCATCGTCTCGGAATTTAGCGACTTATAGAGCGCAAAAATACAAAAAAAAGTTACGAATGACAAATGACGAATGACGAATGTCGTGCTTTGGGTATAGGTACTATGCCGCCTTGCGGCGGCAGTGGTAGCAAGTACTATTACTATGCGTTCTTTTCGCTGCGCCTTTTCACTTTTCACTTTTCACTTTTCACTTTTCACTTTTCACTTTTCACTTTTCTTGGGCGTGTCGGCGCTCCTTAAAGGTCGCGCCGTCGGGCTATTTGAGCCGTGCAGCACGGCTGTGTACAGCCGTTGCATGCAACGGCTCTACATATCCCTCACGCGAATTTTGCGCCCCGCCCGCAAAGGGCGGGCGGGGCAGGTTTATTGTTTGTTTTGCGTGAGCGGGTGTAGGGGCGCGCGTAGCGCGGTGTAGGGGCAGCCCTTGTGGCTGCCCTACACTGTAACCCCGAAACACGCGACCGCCGCCGCGCCCCTTTGGCGCTGGGCGGCGGGCACGCCCAAAAAAAGCCTAAATTTTCACGCTAAAGCTTAGGCTAAAGCTTCTACCTAAGGCATGGCGCTCGACATCATAGGTTTGCCCCTTAAACAAAATCGCCTGCCGATACTCGGCATTCAGTAGATTTTGGGCAGAGAACCGCAGGGTATAGCGGCGGGCGATGCGCTGGCTAAGAAACAAGCCCAACTGATGACGAGGGCAGCCTATCGGAAGAGGGTTTTATGAAATACAAATCTGCATCTTCGCTATATCTGTTGGTAAAATAGCGCAAATCGGGCTCCTGCTGCGAAGACTTTACATAGTCTGCCTGCCAACGCAATTCTAGCTTTTGCAGGGCGGGAAAATAGTGCTGACCGCGTAGCTGCGTAGCGCTGATGGCGCGCTCTTGATAGCCCCAAGTACGGGTATTGTTTTGCGTGTATGAGGCTACAGTAGCAGGCAAAGCATGCTGATTGGCTCCGAAACCCAATACATGAGTGGGCGAAGGGTTGGCATAAGCGAGCCGCTCACTGCTGCCATGTGCGCTGGTATTGAAGGAAAAGCCTGCGCTAAAATTGAGCATAAATTGTTCGGGAAAATCCTTTGTATTGAGTTCGATGTATCCGCCCGCAAAATCGGCGTACAAATCGGGCGAAAAGGTCTTATAGACGACGATATTATCGAGGGCGGCAGTGGGTAGCAGGTCGAGTTGGGCGCTATTGCGATTGGGGTCGAGGGCGGGCAATTCGATGCCATTGAGGGTGGTTTTGCTGTATCTATCGCCCAAGCCGCGCAGGTAGACGTATTTACCGTGCTGAATGCTTACGGCGGGCAGGCGTTGCAGGGCGCTCGCTGCGCTGCGCTCGCCTGTGCGCTGCATTTGTTGGGCAGAAATGCCGTCTTGCACTACCGCGCTAAGCCGTTGGGTTGAGAGCAAGGCGGCTTCATTATTGAGCAGCGCGCGGCTTTCCACGAGGACTTCTGTGCCTGCGCCGATACCTGTTTCCGTCAAGACTATATCCAGATGGCTGATTTCGCCCGCCTTCAGCTCTACCCCACTAAGTCGGCGGGTAGCGAAGCCGATATAAGAGATTTCGAGCGTATACCTGCCTGCGGGCAGTCGGATTTGATAGTTGCCGTCCAAGTCGCTGACTGTGCCGCTGGCGGTTTCTACGACGAGGACATTGGCGGCGATGATTTCGCTGCCCGTTTGCTCTTCGCGGATGCTACCGCTAATGCTGCCCATATTTTGGGCGCTGCCGCTAAGGCAGGGGAATAAAAGTAGGAGTATAAAGAGAAATCGCATGGTTTTTTTTATGATTTGGGGGCTGCGCGCCGCCCCTGCCCCCTTTCAAGGGGGCAGCCCGCGCAAAGCGCGGGCGGGGGTTGGCGCGCCGCTACGCTACGGGTTCGCTGAACGCTCATACCCGCAAGCCTAAAGGCTTGCGGGTACTGCTACGCAGCCCTTCGCATCGCTAGCCCGAGGGGGCATTCTGGCGGGATTGGCTTCGATGTAGGCGGGATTGCGGGAAAATTATTGCACGCTAAGGACAATAAAGATGTCGGCGGCTGTGGTGCCTGCGCCGATATTAAAGAAGGCGTTATTGCCGAGTTGGAGGTTGCCGTCTTGCCACTGTTTGTAGCTATCTTGGGGGTTGCTGCTAAGGTCTTCGATGTCTACGCCCTTGCCAAAATTGGTAAAGATGCTATTAAAGTATTTGCCGCCTGCGTTATCGCGGAAAGTCAGGGCGCGGCTGGCGGGGTTGCCGACGGCGCTTACATTATAGAATTGGGGTATGGCGTAGGGTGTGGCAGTTTCGGGGTCTGTGCCACCGTCGTTTTCGCTGCCTCTATCGGCGTTGCCGCTGCTGGGGTCTTGGAAGATTATCAAAAATTGATTTTTGCCTCTGTAGCCTTCGTCGTAGTCGTAGGCATCGTCTGCGCAATAGGCGCTGATGGCATAGCGTATATTTACGGTACCACCGAAGCATTCTATACCATCGTCTGCATTTCCGACGACTTCTATGTATTCGACTGTAGTGCCACTGCCTACGCCGCCGAGTGTAAGCCCGTTGATTTCGTTGTCTGCGCCGATATTGGTGCCGCCGTGCCGAATAGAAAGGTAGCGCAGGGTGCCTGAATTGTCGCTATCGTTGGTGCCACCGTAATTGCCGCGTGTTTCGTTGGTGGGTATGCCTTCGATTTGGGTGGTGCCTGGTGCGGAGTTTAGAGTTGCATTGCCTAAGATGATAAGCCCGCCCCATTGTCCGCGTGTCGTGGCGCTGCTGCCGCCGTTATCGCCATCGAAAGTAAATACAATGGGTTGGCTGGCTGTGCCTTCGGCGTAGATTTTTGCGCCGCGCGCTACGACGAGAGCGGAGGCATTGGAGCCTGTGCCGCTGATACCTTGTATGATGGTGCCTTCTTCGATAAAGAGGGTTTTGCCGCTATTGACGAAGACGAAGCCGCTAAGTTTGTAAAGGTTATCGTTTGTCCAACAGATGCTATCTGCGCCGCTATTGAGGCTGGCATCGGTGATAGTTATGGTGTTGGCGGGGACTGTGAGGGCTGGGGAGTTGGTACTACCGCCTATAATTTAGTCGAAAAAAGACCAGCCGCTATACCAAGCCGTGCCTGTGGGGTCTACAGCGCCGATGTAGTTGGTAGCCGTAAACCAAGCGTCGGCGGGTGTTGCGGGGCTGGGCAGGGCGGAGCCTGTGATGCTAACAGCGAGCAAAAGAAGGGCAGATAGGCTAAAGAATAGCTTTTTCATAGTGTTGTGTTGGTCATTTTTTATTGACCGCCACAAAGAAACTATTCAGCTATGAATAGTCAATTAAGGGGGCGTTATGCCTATGTGAAGTGGTGTTATTTGTGTGTAAAGGGAGGCTGGGGTAAAGAATGAGGGTTGCCCGCCTATCCGCAGGCAACGCGCTACGCGCTCGCCTATCCGTAGGAAAGGTGCTACGCGCTCGCCTACGGTTATGAAAATTAAGCCCCTATCGGGGCTATTGTCTTAACGTAAAAAGGATTTTTACTTAATTAACAATGTAGTATTATAAAATATAAAAAACCATAAAAGACCATAAAAGACCCTAATTTTAAATTAAAATTTTGGCGGGGTAATGTAAAAATTGGCGGGGTAAGTTTTATGTTTAGCGGGGTGCTTGTTGCGAGAGGGATAGTAGCGGAACCACACCGCAAGCGCGGCAAAGCCGCGCGAGGTGTGATGTAGCGGATAGCCCGACGCGAGCCGTGAAACAAGGGCGAATAGCCCGCAGTGAGCGGCGAAGCGGCTCGCCCAAATAAAAAAAGATGGGCATAAAAAAGCCGCCTTAGCGGGGAGGCTAAGACGGCTTGTAAAGTAGGACTTTATGAGGGCGCTAAGGTCGGGTAATGATGACTTGGCGCTGTGTATAAACGGTCTGATTGCGTATGACGAAGAAGTAAGGCGCGGCGGCAAGCTGTTGGGTATTGACTTGGATTTGGCGGCTACCTATCTCCGCAGTGCCTTCCTGAATAGTGCGTCCGAGTACATCGACGAGTTGCCATTGGTGCTGCTGCGTGAGCGGGTTTTGGAACTCTACGGTGAATTGGTTGGAGGCAGGATTGGGGAAGAGTTTGAGAGAGGAGGTCTCATCGTTTATGTTTTGGGGCTCACCTGGGTTTTGGACGCTGGTGAGGGAGTCGTACATATAGATAGAGAGATCGCGGGTAGTGCCTACTTGGAAAACTTCGTCGGTATTGCGGTCTTGAATAAAGACGGCGGCGTGCAGGAGGGCGGGATTACTTGGGATTGGGGTGGTCATGGTATGGGTTTCGGAGAGTCCGTAACCTTGTCCTTGCCACCAACTACCGAGATAATTGCGAGAGCCGTCATCGGGGAGGATTTCGCGCATTACGCCCATGAGGGGGTAGATATAGCTATTTTGGTCGACCATCTGATTGGGTAGGCTATCTTCGAGGATAGCGGTAATGATGGCGTAGTTGCTATGCGGCATATCTTTCATAGCGAGGAGCGTGGCATTGACGGTAACGGTGTTACCGTTGATGATAAGCGGCTGCATGAAGATTTGGAAGGCGGGGAACTGGAGCATATCGTAGTCGAGGTCGTTGATATCGAGTCCGAGTGTAGTTCCGTCGCCGCGCGGTTGCCCGTCGATGAGTGCTCTATTGGTGGTATCCACGCCATAGACATAAGCGCGAGCGCCTGGGTCGATGATGTTAGCTTGGTAGTATTGGTCGTTTTGCGAGCTGAGGTTGAAAGGCAGGGGGTGATGGTACTGAATGAGGGTAACATCGCGTCCGTACATATTATTGAATACTTTATCGTAGAGACCTTGCTCGATGAAGTATACATCGGGGGTGAGGTAGTTGGTAAAGTGTTCGATGAGTACGTTTCTGCCTCTATCTCCAATCCAAACGCTATCGAAGGCGAAGCCTTGCGGGAGGTCGACGAGGACGGTATTGGGTGCTGTGGCGAAGGAGATACGGAAGCGGACGCTTGGTCTGCCTGCGAATTGATCGAGGCGATAGCGGGCGTTGTCCCATTCGGTGCTTTTAGCTGACCAGCCTGTGGGGTTGAGGGCGTTGGCTGCGCGCTGTCCGCCAGGTCGAGAGAGCAGGAAGTTGGATTGATACCAGCGTATGCCTTTGTTGATTTCGCCAACGACTTCCCAAGTATCGGTGCTGGGTTCGTAGGCTTCGAGGACAGCGCCATCTACACCTGGGTTGAAATCGCGCCAAACATCGAGCGAAATCATGGGTCGCCAAGTCTGGGTAAAATCGAAGCAGGGGCTATAGATGTGTGCGCGGTCTCCTGCGCCGTAGACGTTGTTGTTATTGCCGTAGGTTACCCAAGCTGTGTTATCAGCGTCTACGATATGGCCGTTGGTAAGCAATCGGTGCGACCAGATGGTATCGCCTGCGTTGGCGACTTGTTCTTGTTCTGGGTACCAAGAGCCTGCGCCACTTTCAAAGTCTTGGACGTAGGGTGTGCCGTACTGGAGTGCTATAGTGGGCGAAACAATGAGATTGTTTTGCACGGTAGTAGAGCAGATGCCGCGATTGACTACGGTGAGGGAGGGCGTTAGATAGCCGTCGATAGCGTAGGTATGGGTAGCGGAGGGGATTATGAGGGGGTTGAGCGGGTCTGGGGTGAGGGTAACGGAGTTGCCGTCGCCGAAGTTCCAGATGGTGCTGGTAAGGGAGTCAAAATTGGCAAGATTGGAGATAACAGTGCCGTTGAATCCGACATTTACGCCTGTACAGCCTCCTGCTACGCTGAAACCGATGGTGGGTACATGGTAGAGGGTAACGTTTTGGAATGCGCTATTGGTACACTGCGTAGTGGGGTCGGTATAGGTGTAGGTTATGCGGCGGGGGCCTGCGGGCGAATTGAGATTGAGATATTGGCTTTGCAGGATGCTGGTGTAAGGGAGATTATCGACAAATACGCCGCCTGTGGGTGTTACGACGGTGAAGAGGTCGAGGGTATCGTCTTGGTTGCAATAGATGGAGTCGAGGGACATCGTGATACGCGGGAAGGGGCGTATTTGTATGGTATCTGTGCCATCGGCTCTACAGCCTCGCAGGTTGGTGAACTCGTAATAGATATTGTAGGTAACGCTCTGAGTAGAATCTGCGAGCTGTGCGGGGTCGATATAGAAGAAACTACTATCGATACGTCGCGGTGTGGGGCTATAGATGCCTCCTGACAATTCGAGATAGCCAGAGCCTGGATAGTATGCGGGGTATGCCATCAGCAGTCCGCCTGGGTCGTTTTCGCAGTAATAGCGAGTGGTGGGCAGACCTGTGAAGAATACAACGGGTACGGTATCTACGCGGAAGGAGTCGTATATAGTATTTTCGCAGCCATAGACGCTACGGAAGAAGTAGGAGACTTGGTGCCAGCCTGGCCCGAAGTTGACGGGGTTGATGGTATCACCAATTTGGAGTGCGGAGGCGGTCATGGTGCCAGCGCCAAAGACTATCAGAGAGTCGATAAAGGTAGTGCCGAGTGCGCCAGTGAATTGTTGATGGCGGACGCGTACACCGACAGCGGGGTCATTGAGACAGATACTATCGGGTAGGCGCATGGTGGCGGCTACGTTATCGAAGCTAAGGGTAGGAATGGGCTCTATGCGGGTTACTGCGAAGGTAGTGTCGATACAACCGTTGGCGGCTACATAAGCATATCGGAGGGTATCATTTCCGACACGTCCCATAGCGGCTACGGCGGCGTTCATATCCAGTTGTGCAACGCCTGTGCCGCCTGCGCCATTGACAACGCCTGCGCCATAGAAATAGCCTGGTGCCATAGCTCCGCGCACAACCTCGACATTGAGGGTAACGGGCGCATTGGTTTGGCAGTAGATATTTTGTAAGGCGGCGGGGTTGGCGGGTGTGGTGGCTTGGGCGAGGAAGCGGACGCTATCGGGTATAGCGAGGACTTCTACGGTGTCGAATACACTGGTACCGCATTGGGTGAGTGGATCGCGGTAGCGGTATTCGATGCCTTCTCTGCCGACATTGCGGGGGAAGAAGCGTAGCGGTACGCTAGTATTATAGGTAACATTGTTGGTGGGTACTGGCGGAGCACCCCAGAGCACCATATTATTGGCGGCAGCTCCAGACAAGCGATTGATAGTAAAGACACCACCTGTTGGTGTGCCAGACATAGGTATTTCCGCCTCGTTTTTGCAGTATGTCGGCGCGAGGGCGGACATTGCTACAGTTGGGTGAGGCTTCATAGTGATAGGCACTACGACGCTGTCGATACAGCCACGCGTGTCGGAGAAACTATAGCGAATGTTATAGTTGCCTGCGGTGAGGGTGGTCGGAACGAAAGTATAGAGGCTATCATTACCTGCGGTGGCTACTACCCCTGCGCCTGAGAGCGAGCCTATGCCTGTGAGGCAATTGGAGGCGGTGATGGCGCGCACGACGATGGTATCAATGGCTATCCATCGGGTCGTTGGGCCGCTAGAATTGGCATTGAAAGCAAAGCGGAAGTTGCCTGTAGCAGGAGCAATGAAACTGTGCGACTGCATAGTATAGAAGCCTGCATAGTTGTCGTCGAGTATTGGGAAGGTCGCCAATACGATGGACTGTGCGCCAGGGTTGGCGGCTGTGCCCGCAGTTACAACCATAGAGGCATCTGCGCAGGTTTGGCAATTGCGTGGCCCGACACGAATTAGGTATTCTATCTGATAGGTACTGCCTACTACCATATTGATAGGGGCTGTATAAATCCAAGTGTTTTGAGCTATCGAGGTAGTATCTACGAATGCTACACCAACGCCGTTGAGGTTCATTTGTCCCCAACCAGAGGAGGCAGTATTGATGTTTTGGAAGCTCCAGCCTGCGGGCAGTACGGGGGAATTGAATCCTTGTGTGAGCAGTTCGCCGCCTACTGCGCCGATACAGGTTGGTGCTGGGTGGATAGTAAAGGCGAAGGCGGAATCATTGGTACAAAACTCTCTTGCTGCAAAAGTGTCAATGCGCACCAGCGGCAGCGGGAACACATGGAAACTATCACGGAAAGTGGTGATACAGCCATAGTCTGCATCTGTTACCTGATTGATAACGATTTGCGGGCCTGGAGTGGTGAGTGTAGGAGTGAAGTGCATTGTGGGCTGCGCAACACCATTTACTAGCAAGACATTCGTAAAATTACCGATTGTGCTTGCGATAATGGGGTCAGGCAAATCAGAGTTGCAATAAGTTCGTCTACCGCTTGCGGTAACGAAGTTTGGCACCAATGGTTCAGGAATTAAGAATTGGAAGGTATCTCGGCTTTGACAAGCTACACCATTATACACATAAGAGAGGACATAGTTGGTGGCTGTACTTTCGTTTTGGTGTATGGCGAAGGAGTTGAGGATATTATTGGTAAGTGTATCATTTACTGCGTAAGCTCCTGTCCCCCCCTGTAGGGTAAAGTAGCCACCACTTGGGGTTGCTGCGGCCAATACGTCTTGGTCATTTTCGCAGATAATGGGTGATAGCAGTGTATCTAATATGGTAACAAGGGCCGTATCTTCGATGAAGATAGGCTGGTAGAATGATGCCATCACATAACTAACTGTATCGAATGGTACCCCCGCATTGTATTCAATACGATTGTAGATGTACTGGATTAACAGTGTATCGTGTGTAAATGGCGCAGGGTGAACGTCTTGGGGCTGGTAACGGAATTGCTCTAATCCCACATTGGAATTGAGTACCGTAATGTAGCGGCTTGGTATTACGGGCGTTGTAGCGTTCCGCGATGTTACCACTAAAGTATTGAAGGTATCAGCGAAGCTAACACCAGGCTGAATAAACTGCAAGGCATTGGCTTGATATGTATATCCTGCATCGCGTCCGAAGGTTACAGGCGCTATATTACGGCAAATAGTATCTGCTAACGGTACAGGCGTTGGTATTGGAGTTACCTGAATAACATCAGACACGGTGTTGAAACATACACCATTTCTGATAGTATACGTCAATGTGTGCGGGCCCACGCCTGCATTAGCGGGTAAAAATTCGTCGGGTGCTCCTGCTGGTGTGGTAAAGCTACCTCCGTAGATAATTTCGTGGTCATTGGTTGGGGAGCCGACTAACCAACGGGAAGGTGCGGCGCTGTGCGGGAATACTCTACGAACAAGATTTTCTAAGCGCTCTCTGCTTTGAGAAACAGAAATAGGATTAAATCGTACTTGAGTAAGTGTAACGGCTCTCGCTTCTACGAGTTGGGTAACTGTGTCTGGTTCTGGGCAGTAGTTGCCATTGCTAAACCGAGAATAGAATCGGTATACTACTCGCATCGTGTCTATGCCATCAACATTGTATTGTGCAAGGGGGATGGCTGTAGGGCTTAGTGTGGTGCCCGTAAATACGCCTGCTATTGCTGTAGTGTCTGTTGTTGTGCCCAATGCAGCGGAATTGTATTGCTGCAATATAAACAAGCCGCCTGCTGGTGTTCCCGTCAACACGATGGGGGAACCATTCGAGCAAATCGTTGCTGGTAGTCCAGACAAAGCAAGAGGTTCATTGTGTATGAGCAAAAATGGCGTTGTAGCACTATCGGACATAGCAACAGCAGTAGATATTCTACGCCCTACTAAGCGAACAAAACAGCCCTTAGACCAATCTGGAACTACAATACGAATTTCTTGATTATACAAGGTATCACTACCTAAGGTATCGCGTGTAGTAACAACGCTAACAATGGTTACAGAGCTATAAACGTCTTGCTGATTAAACAATCTGACAGTATCTACACCAAAAGCATAGTTTGTTGTGCGAATAACAAGGGTGTCTGATACGCAAGCCTCATAAGACACATGTAAGGGATTGAGGTTTTGAATTTCGACGATTGCAGAATTTTGAACGCGTAGTACATCTGATGTAGAAAAAGTACAGCCTGATTGTGTATAAGTGTACGTTATCAGATAGTTGCCTGGCTGGGCGGTCATAGGAGCAAAAGTATCGCGTCGTGCTCCAAAAGTCAATCCAGGATTGACCGTTGGAGGGTTGTAGGCAAACAGTGGGGTGCTGGTGTATGTGCCAGTTGAATGTAAGGCAGCAGGAGTTAGCCCAAGACCAAGCACATCCATATCTGCTGGTACCCCGCTTGCTGCAAGCGTTGCATTATTAAAATTGAGCCCAAAGCCGACAGCGGCTGGTACGTTTATCAGCTGAACGAAGTTTGAGGTATCGCGGCAGTTATTTATTGTGTCATTGGCTATAAGCGCATAGAAACTTGGAACATTTGTGCTATATATAGGCAGCGTAGCGGTTGGCACATTGGCAAAAGCTGCCGTTGTACCACTTACCCACTGATAGGTACAAGCCGTACAGCCGCTCACGCGTTCCAAAACTACGGAGTCTCCTGCGCAGATGCTTGCAGATGCTACTGTTGTTCCTCCTACGCCAATGGTTGTACCCAAAGATGTAAGTGGGTTAAGTGCATACGGAGGGGTTGTGGCACTACAAGTAGCGCCTAAGCTAACAGTAGCAATATAGCTGGCTGATATGTTGGTGGTGATGGACGAAGTTGTACTACTTAAGCTATCAGACCATACATAATCGTAAGCAGAAGTACAGCCGTTCGGGCAGTTGTTGATCGTAAGTGTTACAGGAGTTCCACCGCAGATAGCAGAAGCTGAGGCAGACACAGTTGGTGCGAGAGTGATTGCTGTCAGTTGTGTTAAATTTGAAGTAGACTGACAACCGTTTGATGTAGTCACCCTTACCTGATACAATCCTGTCTGGCGCTGCCCTAAGGGTAATGCGTATGTAGGAACTGCATTCGTTGCTATTGGAGAGTTATTTCTAAACCACTCGAATGTACAGCCTCCTGCACATCTGCCTACAGGTATTGCGGCATCCAATGTTACAGGCGAATTATTGCAAATTGTGTCTACAGTTGTTGTAAGAGCAACCGTAAAACCTCCGTCAATAATTATTTGATTGGACGACACTTGGGTACATCCATTGGGGTAAGCCACCCTAATTTGATAATAGCCTACTTCTCCAACGGATATAATGGTGTCATTAGGAGCGCCGAATATAGGCTGAAATGATGTTGGTGTTATTGTATCAGCACGCATCCAAGTATATGAACAACCTACACAAGATGATGTCTGAACATAAGGCACAATCCCATCGCACAACTCTGTAATTGATGCAACAATTGAAGGTGTTGGAGCATTTCTTTGTGTAATAACCAAGGAATTTGAGAGCTGTTCACAACCTGTCAGTGGAGTCGAAACCCTTACATTATAAGTGCCCACAGAATTGATATACTGCAAGTAATTAGACGAAGACAAACCAGCATTTATTGGCAATCCGTTTCTAAACCACTGATATTGGCAACCTGGACATAGTGTTACCGTTAAACGCACAGAATCGCCAGGGCAAAACGACATTTTGTCCGCGCTTGCCACAGGCTGTACTATTGAAGAGACAAGCAAGGTTCTCGTAGGGGTATTCGCTGAGCATCCTTGTGCGGTAGTTACTCGAACATAATAATTTCCTGCTATTGTAGCATCATAGGCGGCACTTGTAGCGCCTGTTATGGCCACACCGTCTAAGTACCACTGGTAAGTATCGCCCAAAAACAACGGAGTTGAGATTGTCAAACTTCCTCCATTGCAAATTACATTCGATGAAATGGGAGTAAGTTGCGGGGAAAACAAGGTAGCAGACTGTACATGTATAGTGTTAGATTCCGCAAAACAACCATTAGCCTCTGTGGTTCGCAAACGATAGTACCCTGGTAAGGATACAGTCATAGAAGAATTTGTATTAGCACTCAAAATACTATAAGTGCCAGCCGAAATAGAAGAATAATACCACTGATAACTAAGCCCAGTAGCAGATGCCGTGCCTATGAGGGGTACAGTACCGCCGCAAAGAGAACTTGTTGTAGCCGTAATAAAAGGTGATGCTAATGTAGCGGAGGTTATTTCAACCTGATTCGTTGTTCTATACACGCAGCCCGACGAATTTACGACCTCAGCAAAGAAAGTTCCCGTAATGGAGGCCGTGTATGTCCTATCTGTTGATAGTGGTTGGACTTCATCCGTATAAGTTGGAAAATCTTGAAACCATCTGTATTGACACCCCAAACAAGGTTGGGCTTCCACGATAGCGCTGTCACCAATCTGGCAAAAAGCAGCAGGATTCGCACTAACAAGCGTATTGTTGCCACTTGGTGAATTTGCTACTAAAACTGGCTCTGATACCCCTATGCAACCGTTGGCATCTGTAACTTGCACGTAGTAGCCTCCCTGAGATGTAACCAATAAGTTAGGTTGCGTAGAGCCTGTATTCCATTGATAGTTAAAGCCTGCTGCCACTGTAGCTTGCAGCAACAAAGGCTGACCTACACACAAGGGTACGACAGAATCTATCCCTATGATACTAACAAGAGGAGCTGGTAATTTCTCTAATCGCGCAGTTGCGCTATCGCGGCAATTATTTGCTGTAATGTACAAGCGTACATTTTCCGCAAAATTTCTATTGATGAAGCTGGCATTGCCTATGGGTTGCCATGAACCGTTTCGCTCTGCCTCCCATTGATAAGAACAATTGCCAGCACATGTTACATTGCTAGTCGTCGCAAACAACACTGCCGAAGTATGCGGACAGAATTGTATAACACTGTCTGGGGAAATTCCCGTACCAGGCAAGGGATTGACGAAAACAAGCACAGAGTCCTTTACCTTACATCCATAAATATTAGTTACTTCTACCGAATAACGAGTAGTAGCCGTTGGTTGCTGGTAAATTATTTCCGTATTTGATGCTGCCAGCGTAGCCGAAACACCCGAATTCAAAGGATTAGAAGACCAAGTATAAGAAATCAAATTGGAAATCGCATTAGTATCTATTGCTTCCAAAGATACAAGACTACCAGCACAGATGGTATCTGGTGTAGCCTCCATCATCGAAATCATTGGCTCCTCCACGCGTAAGTTGAAAACTTGCTCTCCCCCCAAAGAGGTAGAAGCTCCAGACAAACCAGCTATGGCTCCATCGTTCTCTGAAATATATACGCGGTCAAATGTAGCTGTTCTGGTTATGGAGCGTTGAAAAACACAAACATGCCCCGTGTTCTGTCCCAACAGTGGTGCATTGGTATTATGCAAAGCTACACTACCCAAAGTTAGCGAAGTTGCAGTACCATTATTCGGGTCATTTACTATCGTAGTTTGAGGCCAAGTCCAGAAAAAATCCGAATATGTTATGTGTGTAATCAACGAAGGTCCTGAAACTGTATTAGTTACTCCACAAGCTGAGGTGCCCGTTGTAATAGGGAACGACAAGGCTGGACTTACGCTTCGCCCAGAATTTGTGTGTGTTATCGTAGATGCACCTGTCAATGTAATATCTGATGGCACATTTGTCGTGCAAGCTCCTGTAAAACCTGAACCCAATCCCCCAGTTGGTGCTGAGGTACTAAGCGCCCGCGAGACTGGATTCCCCGTAGGTGCGGTATAACTCGAAAATAGATCAATTCCTGTTATCGACATTGGCACAACAGGAACCAAATTTACTGGCGACCCAATCGGATCATAGTCCGCATTTGCATTCCGTGTAGCCTGATACTCAGCATTCCCTGTAACATTTGCGCCTATATAATCGAGGGTAATAGTTGCTGCCCCTAGTCCTTCTCGCATACTCTCTGCTCCACTATCTACTGATAATGTAATTGTTGGGCCCGAAGTAAAATCAGCGAGCGTATAATCCAAAACTATAGCACGAGTTCTATCGGCAGCATTACCATCACCAAAAGTAACCGTTGCAACGGGTGGAGAGACAGCTACGCCATTCACTGACATTGCTGTGGGTATTCTCGATATAGTTAAATTCTGATTGGTACTTGCTGGTGTTGTTCGTACCATGTTAATAGTCATCCTTACCGTAGTGGCTGAAGTTACACTAGTTACAGTATAGTTTTTTAAAGCTGTTGTATATGTAAACTGATCTCTAAACCCTGTCCCCGTTAAAGGCATTGTTCCCAAAGGTAGAGCCACTACGCCCCCACGGTCTGCCAATTCAGGCATGATTGACAGCGTTTTACCCCCTGAAAAACTAACCTCATCAGCACCAGTTTCTCTTTTGCTCGCAGGTAAAACTTTGATACAGTTCGTAGTAGGCGCTATAGTTCCCGATAGTGTCACCAAACGAATATCTGTATTCGATTCGGCAAGCATACAAGGCACCTGAACATGAAAAACAGTCTTCGATTTGCCACCAATTGTATAATTGGTTGTTCTATTTATTATCTTCCCTCTGTATTCCCCTCCAAAAACAATTTGTTCAATAGTGGGTACAGTATCTGTATCATTAGAGGAGACATATATAGAAATAATTGACGTATTATCCAAATGCGTCCCATTTGTTACCTGACTTGCTCCCGTAGTAGAAACCACCGCAGGCGCAGGATTTAAGGTAATAGAAGTTAGAGTCGTTGTAATTACCCCAAAAGGATCAAATACAATTTTTTCACGAGTGTTAACTTTCGTAATGTCTTGGTGATTGGGGTCATCACTAGTACCGTTGTCAAGCGTAAGAAAATTCGAAGGTTTTCCCTTGACAAGACCTTCTATATAAAAGGTCGCATCTCCATCACTCACAATGAGGCTGATATTATCATCCACAAGCGGTGGCGAAATTATCATCGTGGCTCCTCCGTTTGCGAAACTGATATTGTTGACACCAGCCGTATATGACCAAGTATATGTAGGATCTGGATACAAAACTGTGCTTGGATGAGCCACCAACGTTATTGCATCATCTGTGCAATACTTCTGCTTATATAAAGATCGGGTCAATTCCAAGCTGGAACAAGCAGGGCGCGTAATTGCTAAAGAATGAGTACCAGTACAGCCTTTCGCATCTACAGCCGTCAATACAGCCGTGCCTGCGCCCCCTATTGGAAGATTATAAGTAAGTCCCGTGCCTGTAGCCCCTGTTATCCCAGACCATACGGTGCTGGTTATTGCAGATCCTCCCGATACCACACCTGTTATCGTTAGGGTATAGTCTGTACAAGCAATTGGCGAAGGATTTATGATGCGAGCAGAAGGCGGATAGTTAACACCTACAGTATGAGAAGCCATCGCAGGACAACTCCCTGACAAAGTCCTTGCCGCTACCGTATACACCGTTTCCTCTGTAGGCATATCCACCAACGAACTTCCCGTATTCACAGTATCCGTAACCCCGCCAGAAGAAACATACCAAGTATAAGCCAATTCATAATTGGCTGGACTCGCCACGGATACTGTCACAGGGCTGCCTAAACAAACCTCATCCGTCGCAGATGAAGATGTCAATGTCAGCGTGGCAACTGATGCAATCGTCGCCGTATAAGTATCCGTTGCACGACAAGCTAACTCTGGTACAGGATTATACGATACCGTCACAGCGGGATTTCCTGTTCCAGGCGGATAGTAAAAATTACGCTCATGCACTGCAGGACGCGGAGCATTATTCGCAGACCATTGGTAAGCGTAGGAAATGGAAGAAGGTGTTACATAATAAAGCGTAGAAGGCACTATAGAAGCCACCGTAGAAGTTATAACACCACCAGCACAAGCCACGATATCGCCTGTCAATGCTATTTCTGGATTTGGATACACCGTTTGCAACCCAGGTCCAAATAGCTCCGACAAGCAACCATTCATAAGTACATCCCCCCCAAATATATACCCACCATGCGTGGTATCCCCATGCGTGGTATCTGCTGTAAAAATAAAAGTTCGACTGAATGTGGTTGAAGGGAGAAGCGGCGTAGTAAGCCGATACGAAGTATCCGCATAATCATACAAGCGAAAAGAACGCGAGAATGGATAATTTTGCAGCGAAGTCAAGGTTGCCGTTATTTGGCTACCATGACAGACATCCGTAGTCGGTTCCACCGAAAAAGTCCCACGCCAAATAGCTCTTACAGATACATCGCTTGTAATAGTTTGAGTGCACTCCAAAGAATTTGTAATTGTCACACGATAAGTTACCGTCTGATTTGCTGTAGTATTGTTTATTGGTGTCGCAATCAAATTAGCTGCCGTTACATCAGTCATACCAGGCGATACATTCAAAGGAGCTGCCGCCGACCAAATATACGACAAGCCCGTATTGTTGCAATTCATACAAGCTGTCGGGGCTGTTGATACCGTAATAGCATTATCAGAGCAAATTACCGCAGGCGAACTTATATTTACTGCGGGTGCATAATTTTTGAAAACCGTTAAGGATTGAACAGAAGTACACAAAAAATCATTCGTTACAGAAAGCGTATATACCGAAGATGCTGCGCCCGTAACAGGCAACGATGCAATGTTCAATATCTGACCAGAAGTCGTGGTTACACCATTTGACCAACGATAGCCAGAAGCATCGCTCGGACAGTTGCCTCCAGGGCAAGAAGATATTATATTTACATTCGTCGCAGGCACACAGACCGATAAGGCATTGTTCTGTACAGTACCATTGGGGGACACGAAAGAAATGCCCGAAGGACGTGGATTTACGACCAACATAAACTCAATCCTGCATAATGCTACAGATGATGAATCCTCGAAGATTTTCACCAAATAAGCCCCTGTGGCAAGACTATCCGTTAAGGTAAGCGTCGATAAATTTGTATAGGAGCGCCCTGCAACTGTCCAATTTACGAGCGCACCCGATGGATTTTGCAAAACGATAGCCCCTCCCTCGCAAGCCTGTAAAATACCATTATTATAAACCGAAGTCGAGACGTTCATAGTCACAGAATCTATCCCTGCGCAAATTTGCGCGCGCAGCGATGGATAACTGAATAAGAACAAGCCCGCAAGCAAGATAATATGTAGATATATTTTGCGCATATTCTTCATCATTTTTGTATAAATCCTGGTAATAATTCTCTATTTATCAAGGGGCGTTTTACCTATATAAAATGCCTTTTTGAATACTTGGGCATGCCCCCGCAAATGCCGCGCAAAGGGCGCGGCGCGGGGTCGGGCTATCCGCTGCATCACACTGCAAGCGCGGCAAAGCCGCACTTGCAGTGTGGTTCCGCTCCTATCCCTCATGCATAGCAAGCAGCAAAGCCCTTTTCAAAGCTATGCCCCTTTTTATGCCTTGCGAGAGGGATAGGAGGGGCAGCCGCTGCGCGGCTGGTAGGCGCAGCGCGCCTCGCGCTGTGCCTACTAAAACCCCGCATAGCCCGACAGCAGCACGCATTTTATGCGTGCTGCTGGCTCGCCCAAATTATTCAAAAGAACTAAACTTACGGCTTGGTGATAATCACCTGACGCTGCGAGTAAACCGTCTGGTTGTTGATGCTGAATATGTACATCGCCGCGCTGAAATCATCGGTGGCAACCTCTATAGTGCGCTCGCCCGCCTGCGCTTTTCCTGTGCGCAAGACCCGACCCAACATATCCACGACCTGCCAATCGTACTCGCCTTCCAGCGGCTGCTCAAACTCTACCGTGAAGTAAGTCTGTGCAGGGTTGGGATACAGCTTGAAATCTATGATTTCTCTGCCCTCGCCAGGCGCTAATTCCTCCACATTCACAGGCCCATTGAAGACCGTCAAATCGCGGGAAGTAGCCACTTGCAAGACCTCTTTCGTGGCATTGTTTTGCACAAATACGTTCATGCGCAGGTTGTGGCGGCGGTACTGACTGGTGGGGAACGACCAGTTGAGCGTAACCTCTACCTCATCGTCCGTTACCCAAGGGCGCTCAAACGGGGTACCCGCTGTCGGGTCAGTCGCCAAAGCAACATCTGCCAACATCGCACGCACTACGCTTATCATATTGTGGCGCTGCGTGCTGCGCAAGGAGTCTTCCGTAACAACGGCATGCACCACATAAGGGTCGAGCGGCAAATCTCTAAGCGCTTTCACCAAGACCACGACATTTGCGGAGCCTGTAGCTGCGCCCGTGCCTGCTTGGAATATCTGCGGTACGGTAGGAATGGTGATTTGGAAGCTGGCAGGTTTGAGCATCTCCATATCGAGAAACTCGTGCGAGCCGCCTACGTTATTGACCAATTCCTCTGTAGTGCTGACGTAGTTTTGTCCATTGATACGCACCTTTTTAGCCGACTCAGATACACCGTAGAAGAGCGTGCGCGCATTGCTTTCTGCCGTTGCTTGATTGTAGTAAGAATCCGCACCACCCAAAGGCGTTTGGAATTGTAAGAGCGTTACATCGCGTCCGTACAAATTGCTGTATATAAGTCTGTAGAGATTCGCCTCTACTGTAGCGATGCCCTGTATGTTTTGGTTGGAGAAATGCTCCAGCAAAACGCTTCTTCCTCTGTCGCCTACATAGACATTATCGAAGGCGAAACCTTCGCGTCCATTGGCAGAGGTATTATCAGCAGCGGCAAAGGAAACGCGCATACGCAGGCTCGTCATACCACGCAAATCGCCATTGCGGCGGTCGGTATCCAAGCGATAGCGAGAAGACACGAAGCCATCAAGATTTTCGCCTGACCAGCCGATGGGCGCTTCATTGGGGCGAAGCACTTGCGCGCCTGGTGCGCTGATGAGGTAGAGCGAATCGTACCAGTTGATGCCTTTATCGCGTTCGCCTAAGTTGACCCAGCCCTGTGTCGGGTGGAAAAACTCCAGCACTGCGCCATCAATACCCTCGCGGCTGTCTATCCAAGTATCCATAGCCACCATGGGGCGACGGAGCGCGGATATATCGAAGCAGGGGCTATATACCCAGCCTCTATCGGCGGGCTGATAAGGGGCAGATGCACGAGTTACCCAAACATTGTTTTCGGCTTGGGCAGTAGTGATGCGTGAGCCTGTCGCCCAACCAAAGTCCCAAAGACTATCGAGTGGATTGCTATTGTTGACAGTTTCTTGTATCCAGCCTTCAGCGCCATTGTCGAAACCTTGTATATAAGGCAGCGCGGGCGTTACGGCTATTTTCGGCGAGATAACAATGCGTTGTTGATAAGCGGAAGAGCAAACGCCTTGATTGACGATAAGCAAACGCGGGAAGTAGATACCCGCAAGCGCGTATTCGTGCAATCTATTGGGCACTACTACGGGGTTGGCAGGTGTACCTAAGGAGTCTATCAGCCCATCGCCATAATCCCAAACGTAGGTGGTGATGCTATCGCGGGAAGGTGGTGTATTTACTAAGCCTGTGCTGCCTGTGATAAAGCTGATATCATCGCCTTCGCAGCCGCCGCCTGTGAGGAAGCTCACCAGCGGAATGCGGAATACGCTGATATTTTGGGCTATCGTATCGGAGCAGAGTGTAATGGGGTCTTGGTAGAGATATTCGATTTCGCGGATACCAAACTGTGCAGAGGGGTCGAAGATGCTATCCGCTAAGATACCACCCGCTACGCCTGTGCCATTGGTTACATCTCGGAAGAAACCACCTACAGGCGAGGCTTGCAAGACGATGGGTGCCGTCGCAGAATCGACGCAGACCTGTGTAGGTATGCTCACGAAGTTGAGCACGGGCACGGGGCGTATTTCGACGTAGTTTTTGATGGAATCTTGGCATACGCGCCCATTGGTATAACGGTGCGATATGTAGATATAACTTAGCTCGTAAGTAGCAGGGGCTGCCAACTGCGAGGGGTCTAAGTTATAGACACCACTTTGTTGTAGTTGCTGCTGGAAGGAGAGCAAGCCACCGAAAGGCGAAGGCACTACCAAAAACGGCGCATCATTGCCGCAGTAAGAGAAGGTATCGGGGTTGCTACCGATTTGGGTGTTTGGCGAGAAGCCCGCGAAGCCCAAAGCTGGCACTGTATCGACCACCACTACCCGCTCCAAGAAGTTGGAACAACCGCGTGGGTCGGTGTAAGTGTAGCGAATAGTATCCGCACCAAATACCGCATCTCTTGCGAAGTAGATATAACGAGTAGTTGGCGGTACAGCTGCGGGGTTGCCAAACATGCGAATACCGCGTGCCGTGAATACACCCGTTTCTGGGAATACAGGCGCTACGTTCGTCATAAAGCGGTTGTTGGCATATAGAGGCACAGAGTCTGCACTCTCGCAAATATGATAGCGTCTATCAATAGTACCGCCTGCGAGCGTATCGCCTGGCATATTGAAGCTAAGCTGTGGTAGCGGATTGACTAGTATGAAAGTATCTACACGCGAGTCGCAGCCATTGGAAGAGTAATCCAAGCGAACCCCAATGCTGGTGGGCGTATCGAAAATGCCCGCCGAATCTGGGTAAAACTCTGCGGTACTTGCAGGTATATTGTTGTTGCCTACGGAGGTAGCTGGGAAGCCCGTGAAGACACCTGCTGTAACGGTAGGGCCTACTGCTGTAATCCCTAAAGGTAAAGTAACATCGCTGGCGCAAGTTGATAGTGGTAAGCCTGTGATGGTTACTTCTGCGCGGTTGAATATGATGATGGTATCGCGGATGGTATCGCGGCAGCCTGTGGCGTTGTTGGCGTACCAGTACAGATATTCTTCCGTGATGCTGTTGGGCGTAGCGCCTGCAATCTGCGGATAGAAATCGCCTGTATTGGCATTCAAGCTGAATGGGAAGCCGTTGGGTTGGGTTTCCACATTGGAGAATGCACCGCCTAAGGGCACGCCTACGATTTTTGCGGTATCGCCTTCGCAGAAGGTAGCAGGCACGGGCTCACCACCAGCGAGCACCAAGCCTACAAAAGGCAATTCGCGGATAATCATCTCATGCGTATAGGTAGCTGTACAGCCGTTTCCATCTACCAGCGTATATACGATGGTATCGCGTACGGTAGTATCGCGTCTGCTTGCTGTCGCTTGTAGCGGGTAGTAAGAAGGGGCTACGCTGCCAGGGCTTGGGTTTATCAAGCCTACCGCGCTCAGCGTTACTGTATTTGTACCGAAAGCCGTCGTAATATCCACCGTATTGGAGAACAATTGAAGCGGCAGAACAGGGTCATTGGCACAATAAACAGGCGCTAAAGTTGTCATACCCAGCACAGGCGTAGGATGCACAAAGAAAGTAGTAGTGTCTTCTGCAACGCAACCATAAATGTCGGCTATAGTATAGGCTACAGCAAATGGCTCCGTAACGGTACTGGTTGAAGGGTAGCGCAAAGAAGGCGAAAAGACATTGCCTGATTGCACACCACCCACATAGAATAAGCCCGTAGCTGCGTCCAACTGATTGGGCGCTTGTATATCAGAAATAGCACTTACAATGCTATTGGGCTCCTCTTGGCAAAATGCGGGGGCACTTGGCGCAGTGAGCGTAATAGAAAACGGACGAACTACTGCTATTATCGTTTGAGCAGAGTCTTTACAAGCATTGCCCGTGAACACATAACGCAAAGTAAAGGAATCTAAAGGTGCCGTAGAAGGATAGTCTGTGGGATTGAATAGATTATTTTCTAAGCTATCCACACGAACAGTAGCAGGTCTATTATAGAGATAATACTGTCCACCGTTGGGTGTTCCCGAAAACTGGAAGAAGGTATTTTCTTTACAGAAAGCAGGGTCTGCCAATATCGCAGGATTGATAAGCACTGCTGGCAAATCCTCGAAGTTGACCACTCGTTGTATTTGAGCGATAACATAAGACCCTGTATCGGTGGGGTCTATAGATGCGGCTGCATCGAAGAAATTGATGGTACGATAGTAGCGATAAGTAAGTGTAAGCGTCGTTGTATTGCCTGCTATATTGGTAGGCACCAAGGCGTAGCGCTCTGCTCCATTTGCCAAGTTTAGTGGTATAAGCCCGCCATTGGAAGATGTCAAGGTCATGGAGTGTATATGCTCCACCATACCATAATCAGGCGTAAATACTGTATTATTTTGGTAAGTATACTGTGGGTCAAACTGCGTGGTCGTGCCATTACGCGTAACGTAAGGCCCTGATGCGTTACGACCAACAAATATAGTATCATTGGCAAGTCGGCACACAAAGTCAGGTATCACAGCAAGCGAGGGCGAGGGCAATATAGAGACATTGCTTGCAGCGCTATTGGTACAGCCTGTATTGCTTATATGGTAGGTTACTGACGAAGCCGTTGTTGTGGTTGGCATCGTCGAAGGCAAGATACTATTACTATTGACATAAGTGCCTGTGTAGTTATTAGCATACAAGCGCGTTGAGAGCGGATAAACTAAACGCGTCATGGGAGCAAGCCCTTGCATGGTTTGCGTCAAGGATATGGGTGTATAACGCACAGAATCCAGATTTACATTTCTGGCTTGTATGTGCATCGTGTCGACTACTGCATTCGGGCAAGCAATAATAGTCCCTGTATAAACGGGGCGGAATCTATATGTGAGCACGAAATCCTGCCGTCCATTAAGGTCATAACCCGTAATGCTGGGGATATTGACACTTATCGGCGATGCCGCATAAAATGTATCTGATGTTAGCAGCGTAGGCACCGTTATACCTGGAGCAGAAAGGTATGCGGCACTCAACAAGCCAAATCCTGTATTTCCTGTGCTTGGAACAGCAACAAGCTGAGCATTAGAGTTGTTGGAGCAAAGTGGCTGCTGTATGCCTGCCAAATCTATGGATACGGCTGGATTTTGTACGACCAGGAAAAAGGTTGTTTGAAACATATCTAAGCCATTCACCAATCGAAGTTTGCCTGTTCGTGCATGGCTGGGCACTATCACAGGAATATAGCCAGACCAAACGGAGCCTATTGGATTGAGGACAGGGGCGATATTTACGGAAAAATATCCTGTGTCCGTCATAAATTGCACTTGGCTGGGGATGAAGGGGAAATTAGTCAAAATAACCCGCATACTGTCTTGTAGGCAAGCCTCATACTGAGGGCAGCCCGCAGGAGGACATTGCGCAGCGAAGTTTGCTAAGCGGCGGTTGACGATATCAACATTTGTAGCCTGTAACACCTCAATAGTGTCAAACACTGTAAAAATGCAACTGCCTAAGGTATCATGGTAATAAACAATGTGTTGACCAGGCCCAGCAATAGAAGGATTAAACGTTTGATTAACATGGTTCAATGCCCCTGATGCGGTCAGAGAAGTATACCCTCCTATGCCTGTACGCACAGATATCGGGAATAAATAATCATCTAAAGTAATACTCGGCGAGGTTATCGGCACTGGATTTACAGGGTCGAGCACCAACGAAAAGCCTGGCGCTGGCGTGTACTCGATTACTGTAATGCTGCTGGTTGTATCTATACAACCACGATTATCAACAGCAATCAAAGAATAAAGCCCTCCTGTTGCTGTTTGATAGGAAGACTGCTCTGCCAATAAGCCTGGTATCGGGATTGCATTGCGCACCCAACGCCGAACTACAGAAGCAGATGTATCCGTAAACGCGATTGGTGCTCCAGAGCAAACATGCGCTACTGATGGATTCCCTGTTACGGATGGAGAAAAAATGAAGCCCGCGTTAAATGCACCTGTTGGTATGATATGAATTGAATCCGAGCTAATACAACCATTATTATTGATTCCAACTCTGTAAAATCCTGCACTGGCACTGCCCGTTACAGAAATAGAAGCCCCAACTAAAGAACTAATTAAGTTCACGCTCCCATAAGAACCAACTCCGTAATACCAAGCATATGTGCAGCCTATGCATGGGGTTACAGACAGCACCGTCTGATTTGATGCACCACATACAAAGGCCGTGTTCGCAATAGTATCTTGTGTTGTTGATGTTTGTAGCTGCGCAGATGCAGTCGCCACCTGTATACTTATTATATTAGTGGTGTCTGAGCACGCAGATATACCGCTTGGAGGATTATTAGAAATGACCGCATAATAATCCCCGTCTGCGATTACCCCTAAAGTACTTTTAAATGAATCTAAATTGGAATTAGGAATAGGAACACCATTATTGAACCATTCGTACCCGCAACCAATACAAGGAGCATCGGAAGTCCCTGAAGATACATCTAATGTGCTTGCTCTAGGAAGAGTATACAAAAAAACACTGTCTCCATTACAAACTACGTTGCTTGTAGAAAATAATTGTGCATTGAATGTGCTAAAAGAGACTGGGATATCATTTGATGGTGCAGTAAAGCAATTGCCCTGCTGAATTACCAAACTATAGTTTCCAGCCCCCATAGAATCAGTAATCGCAAAAACATTTTGGTTGCCTGTATATATAGTAGTCCCTCCTTTTCTCCAAATATAAACCGCCCCAGTGCGGGGTGCTGTGCTCAATAAAACAGAGACGCCAATAGGGCTGCATTGTGGATTATTTAATGGTACTATTACAGGTGCAGATAATATGGTGTCTCGTATCTGAATGACATTTGATAAATAATAGCAAGTCGTATTTGCATCAAATACTACTGCGTAATACCCTCGCTTATTAGGTGTTTGATGGCTATTTGTTGTGGTAAATGCTTCTGCAGCATTATTATCTAAATACCAACCATATACACAGCTATCACAAGGTGTATGAACAACCGTAAGTAACGCCGTATCGCCTGCGCAAAGAACATTAGGGACAGCCGTTAAAACAGGATTAGACCCTTCTGATGCAGCAAAAACATTTTGAAACTGTGAATTTGCAATACAACTATCTTGATCAATAACCTGAATATAGTAGGTTCCTGCTTGATTAGTCGTATAGTTGTAGCCTGTAGCATTGGGTTCAGCAACACCATTTCTATACCATTGATAACTCCATGTAGGAGGAAGTAAATAGCTTCCCTCCGCATTAAGCGTTACAGGCTGCCCTGCACAAATATAACGAGTCTGTGTGTCAATGGCTATACTGAATGAAGTATCAAATCCAATAATAATTGGGTTAGAAGTGCGTACACAGCCATTCGGATAAGCAACTTCTATAAAGTAAGTACCAGGTGTATTCGTTACATGATTTGCAGCGCTAGCGCCGCCTATTTGTGTAAGCCCTACCCCACTCGTTTGTATATACCACTTATACTGGCAACCAGTACACGGGGTAGTCGACAGCTCAGCTGTATTATTTCCACAAAGCCTACGATGATTAGTGCTTATCGTTGGCAATGATACGTTTGCTTGTTCAACCTCAAAAATACTAGAATACTCTGAGCAATTCAGCGTATCTGTAACACGCAAAATGTAATCGCCCCCCGTGTTGAGATTTACGGTTGTCCCTATAGCTACAACACTATTCAAATCAGTATTCTCATACCAACGATAATAGCACCCTGCACAAGCATTCGTAACATTCAGGATTGCATTTGTTGTAGAGGATTGGTCAGTGCATATTTTTGATGGCAGCGCCTCCACTAAAGGAGAAGCCAATGAAGTATTTTGGACTGGGAACACATTTGAAACTCCCATACAACCTGTAGCACTATTCACAACCGTTACTTTATAATCGCCCGGAGTAAAAGCAAAAGTAAAATTGGCAGTACTTCCATTACTCCATTGGTAAGAACAAGTTGCACAATAAGGTAATGTTTCTATAATCAAGGGCTGAGCAGAACAAAGAGCATTTGTTTGCTGATTATCTGCTGTCCGACCAGCAATTGTGGGAAGTAAAAAGGAAGAGTTTGAAACCGTTTTATTCAACAAATAACCACAGCCATTATTATCGACAATATTTACCACATAAGTCCCCACCGAATTCGCCGTTATTGAATTTGTATTGGAAAAAGCCCCTGACCCTAAAGGTGGTGTCCAATTAAATGAACAACCAGGGCAGCCATTGATTTGTAATTGAATACTCCCCCCACACAATAGTGCTGTGTCCGGATAAATCTGCGGACTTTGTTGATTATATTGATTAAGTAGGGATACTGCCGTCGCTTCGCAGCCATTCGAAGAAGCAACCACACGATAAGAACCAGGTAGAGTTGCAATAACTGTATTAGTAGTATCCATTGGCGTATTGCTGTTGGCATAATACCACTTATAAGTAGTGCCTGGCAAATTTGCATTGGCAGAAAAAGAAATAGATGTACCAGCGCAAATTTGCGCCGTAGTTGGTTGTGTTAATACGGTTACCTGTTGGTTTACGTCTATACTCACGGTGTCTGCAACCACACAACCCGTATTCACATCACTGGCTTCCACAATTCGAACATTCGTACCTATAGAAGGCGAAAACGTATACTCTGAGCCCGCAAAAAATTGCGAACCGTCTGGCGCAATCCATGTGTAGTTTATATTACAATTGCCGCTCGGACAATCTACGTCCGCCTTCAAACTTATAGGCGTTCCTTCGCAGCGTACTGTAATGCTGTCTGTATTGACCTCTATTTTTGGACAACCATATTTTGCTAAAAAAGCATCATGCCCCTGTCCACGAGTGGTTATACCAAAAACTCCCTGCAAAGAAGGATCAAAATCTGAAGTTCCCTGAAATGCACCCCCTAAAAAAAAGTCCCGCTGATTCTCCCCCAATGTTATAGTAGGATTCAATTCCGATTCCGCTCCTCCTACAACTAATGACCACAGATGCTCCATAGAGTTATTGTACTTCACAACACCTATATCTGTTGTGCTGCCTGATGCTATCATAGCATTGCTCAATACAGCAGGTGTAGTAGCTGAAGACGAATACAAGGACACTGTCCGCGCAGTCTGGCGTAAATTCAAATTACCTGTAAATATCAGGGCTAAAAATATATTACCATTATCATCCATCTCTATCGCGTCAGCAGTAACTGAAGGGGCAAAAACACCAGGCGAAGACAGCTCTTGGTAACGAAGTACATGTATATCCTTAGGGCTTCTTGTTTTTGTAATAGACGGACCTGGACTAACATAATAAGAAACATCTCCCGACTGTATAGCATTGACAGCTTCCACCAAAAGTAAAGAATTTTCTATTCGTGTGCCTGCTAAATCGTAATGCGTTGTGTAGTACGAATTAGTAGGTATAAATAAAATGTCTTTGTTGTTGTTGTAAGTGTTGTTTTTAGTTGTTTGTACTGCCAACAATATTTTGTCGTCCTTTACCAGAATATCCTGAACACTAGTTTGTGCCTCCCCACGAAAACGCTGCTCATATACTAAAGCCGCATTATCCTTTTCATACTTAGCTATAAAGCCACTCTGCACGTATACGCTTCCTGGTACTGCGGGAGCAGTTTCAGTTGCAGCAATAGGAGTTCCTGTTATAAAGCTTGGTGCAGTTATCAATGCTAATGCAACGCTATCGGCTGCTCCTCCATGCGAAGAACAGTGGGCAGCAGGCCGATTAAAATGCCCTCCAACATAAACAAAACGCCCGTCCACAGATAAAGCATTTGATACTATAGTGCCATTCTGTGTCTTATTTCCCAATACTTGGGCACTCATAACTGTTTGGGCCAATGTAGCGTTATACGATACCCAAAAATTGAATTCTCCCAAATCGTTTGACCCCGAACAAGAAGACCCCCCAAGTGCAGTAGGCGCCTGAGAACTCATCAACAATGTATTCACGCTCGGAGCCACAGTTGAAAAAAGCTGAAAACTGGTATTTGATTTTCTTGATCCCTGGAATTCTTGGCTTTCAACAGCCACTGTAGAATCCCTCGGCGTTCCCCCCTCAGAAGGACGAAGAGAAAAAGGGTCAAAAGGAAAATAAGGAAATTTTGGCGGAATATAAATAACAGGAACACTATTATCCGTTACGGAACGCTCCCGATAAACACCCAAGACATATACATTTCCTGTACTTTCGTCTATATCCAAATCCGATATAAACGCCGTTGTATTTGCTTGATAGGTTGCATTACCATTTTGAGGATACAAAAAAGTAAGCGCATTTGCTATTGGAGTAGTAGTAGTAGCAAATGAAGTATTATTCAACTCGGAAATACTGTATTGTGCTACAAATAAAACAGGCTTGAGTACTTGAGGAATAGTGGGGGTACCCACTTTTGCTCTCGGAAATAAACCGCCATTAGATTTTATTGAACCTGCTATATATAAATTATTCCCTGAAATCTCCAGATGCAACTTACGAGGAGAAGACAAAGAACCAGCATACCCCCCATTGACATTGGGTATTAAAAATTTTGTGGAAGGAGAGGTAATGGTCGAATCCGTCAACCAAAGCCGCCAAACCAGCCCTCCATCAGGCGTATATTTATACAAAAACAACGCATCAACTTCGCCATCCATAGCTCCCGCCTTTCCCACTAAAGCATAAACATGGTTACCATCTTTAGCGATATCATACGTCACCTCATGGGCTGTGGATGACATTGAAGCCCCCGTACCATAATCACTCTTCGCCCAAACCAAACCCACCTGCGCCTGCACAGAGGCAGACACCGATGCTATCAGCCCCAGACAGAGCAACCAACGAGCTATTAAGCCGCTTTTTGTATATTTATTTATCATATTCAACGCTTTTTTAAAGCCACTCAACTGAAATTCTAACCCTATAAGCAGTTTTCAATGCGAAAGATAAGCCCCTTCGCCCTATAAAACAAAGACAATTTTTGGCAATTCTTACAGAATATACCCCGACATTATGCCTATAAACACCGATAAAACCTATGTTTGTAAGCTGTAAAAATTACACACATAGCCTTTTTTTCTAATTTATATTTTTCTAAAGCAACAAGAAGAACCCTACCAATCGTCTTGGGGACTAAGTAAGGTTCTTGCTTGTATTTTGTAGCCTAAATGCTAAGCCTTCGTTGCCAATTTTGCGCCTACCACCTGCACATGCGAGGGCTTGAAGTTGGGTCCCAAAAGCGCCGCCGTCAAATAAACCGCCTGCAAGGCCTGCGCTCGCTGCGCGGGCTCTTTGCCCTCTGTAGCTGCCGCTATAGCTGCCTGCAAACTTGCCTGCATGAGCTGCACTTCCTCCGCTTTTGCCTTGCGTTTGGCGCGCTTCTCAAAAAACTTATCCGCCAGCGTTTGCGCCAAAGTCTTTTTCTTAGCCTGTGCCGCAACTGCCAATTTCTGCAAATCCTTGCGCGCCTTCGCTACCTCGCCCGCGCCCTTCGACACCTCTTTTTGCGCCAATTTGCCCGCCTTTTTATAGGCAGCATCAAACTCGTCGCAAAGCGTGCTAACCTGCTTTATCGCCACCATATCCGTGCGCGTAACCTCTTCGCCCGATTTTAGCTTCGGAGAAACCTCCTTCTGCACTCGCGCAAACCCCTCCTTAAAGGATTTCAAAATGCCGCTTATCGCCGTCAATTCCGCTGTAGCCGCCTCCTTCAAGGATGCTATTTTCTCCTCCTTTGTTGGCTTGCCTTTTTTCTTTTTCTTCGCCTCCTCCTCTGCCGCCTTCGCCGCAGCCGCCGCAGCTACTGCCGCCGCGTCTTCGCCAGTGTCGCCTTCGCCCTCGCCTTCTTCCTCCTCATCTTCGCCCTCTGGCAACAAGGCCTCCGTTACATTCAAGGACAATTTCGCAGGCTTCAATATCAAATTGTCTATCAAAGTCGCCGTCGTAGAGGCTATCTTACCTTTTTTTATCACCACATTGAAAGACTGCCCATCTGCGCCAAAACCGCAACTGCCCACCGCAAAATCGCGCTCCTTCCGCTTCAAAACCTCCTTCACATAAGGCTTCCATTTCGCGTCGCGGTCGCCGATGATCAGCATCGGGATTTTTTTATCGCCCGTATCTTGAAATTTGAACTGTCCTATCAGCAAAAATTGCACAGGCACAGACCCATCGGGGCTCTCCTTTTTCAGGCGCGCCATCTCTTTATACAAAAAATTGCGGTATTCCTTAAAGCCAATACCTTCGAGTTCGTCGTGCGTGAATTTCGTTTTCATTTGGGGGGAGTTTATTTGTTTTGAGCGCCTTTGCGGCTGCATTTTCGCCAACGTCAAAAGTACACTTTTCCCCACAACTTTCCAAATAGCGCCCAACTTTTTTTTCTCCTACCCTATCGCTTTTTTTGGGGCTTTTTTTTTGGGCGTGCCCGCCGCCCGCCTGCTGCGCCAAAGAGGCGCAGCAGGAGACGCGATGAATCGCGTCTCTACACGGGCGGCGGTCGGGCTATCCGCTGCATCAGCCCTTGCGCCTGCTTCAGCAGGCGCTGTGGTCAGATTCCGCTTCTATCCCTCACGCGTCTACACACCCGACCCAATCCCCTACCCCAAAAAAATAGCCCCAAAGGGGCTTAGTTTTTATAACCGTAGGCAAACGAAAACATATAAAAAAACGCGCCGCCCCCCTTTGGGGCGGCGCGTGCCGTATTCTGCGTGAGGGATAGTAGGGGCGAATCAACATTCGCCCATTTGGGCGATGGTGAAACGCCCCGCATAGCCCGACCGCCGCGCCTTTTTGCGCGGCGGGCACGCCCAAAACAAAAAAAAGATAGACTTACTGACGCTGCGCTTTGAGCGTGGCGCGCTTGCCGTCTTGGCTACGCAATTCGATGAAGTACATACCCGCAGCCGAAGGCAACTCCACTTGCAGTTGCTCTACGTTTTGGTGTTTTGTGCTGCTCATTTGCTGACCCAAACCGTTGAAAACCGTAGCCTCTATCTCTGCGCTAAGCTCGCCAAGCTGAATATCCACGCGACCATCAAAGCTGGGATTTGGGAAAAGCTGCATCTGCGCAAACTCCGTGCGCTCCACGCTGATAATCGTTTGCGACCATTTGGCTATAAAAATATCCTCACTGCCCAATGCCGCTGTTGTATCCGTCCCAAAAGAAAGCGCGCCTGTTTGCTCGCCAACAAGATACAAATGCGCAGCATTAGGGCTGTTGGTTACATGCACATTATTGGAAACCTCCCCCAGCGTCGTATCCACAGACGCGTAGTGCCAGAGATAGCTGCCCGCACTGCTCAACTTGAGGACAAAAGGCAAGGACTTAGTATTTGCTCCCGTATCTGTTGCCGTCCCTGCGCTGGGGTCAAAATCTACTGCACCCGTATAGCTGCCGCCAAAATAAATATTATCGTCAGCGTCATAGCTAAGGCTACGAATAGTGGTGCTGCTATTAGCATTTTGTGGCTCTAACATCAGTCCAGAAACATAGTCACCCGCACTATTGAGCAGCAATACTACTGCGTTGTCCTTAGTGGCACTAAACGCATTCGTTCTAAGTACAAGCGCTGCAGAAGGATCCATATCCATGCTATCTCTAAATCTGCCTGCTAAAGCTACGCTACCGTTATTTAGCACGCGTATACCGCCTGCATAAGCGCTTTTTGCGGCTACTGTTTTCGTCCACTGAAAAGTGCCCGCCGTATTCCACTTTGCTACCCAAAAACCATTGTTGTATGCAGAGGGCACCAAAGGAGCCTGTACGGCTGCGCTTTTGTCTAAATCAATAGCAAGTCCATAATACGGCTGAGAAAAATATAAATCTCCTGCTGCATTTGTCGCAATACTCAAACCACCATCGCCTGTTTCCAAAGCGTGCGACCAAACAAAGTTTTGAGAAGCATCCAGTTTGACAAGTGCAGACCCCAATCCCGAATTAGTCAGGGTTTGAGTACCTGCATTGGGGTCGCTATCAATACTATTTTCGAAAAAAATCGCTAAGTACAAATTGCTGCTGCCATCTATCGCCAGAGCTATAAGTTGGTCGTAGCCTGTGTTGCCAAAATGTTTGACGGATACAAAATCGCCATTACTGTCAAGTTTCAACAAAAAAGCATCAACACTGCCAGCCGAGCTAAGATTTTGCGTTCCTGCATTGGGGTCAAAATCTACGGTTCCTTCAAATTCTCCGCCTATATAGACATTGCCACCGCCATCAAGCGCTAAGGTTATTCCAGCATCATCTCCAGTGCTGCCTACGCGCTTTACCCAAGTCAGGGCACCTGAGGGGGCGTATTTCGCAACAAATATGTCCTCGCCACCCGCTGAACTAAGCGAAGAAGCCCCCGTTTCATCAAAAGTGGCTGTTCCTTCAAAAGAACCTGCAACATAGAGATTGCCCGTAGCGTCTACCGCCGAAGACTGAACGTAATCCGTTGAGCTGCCCCCTACGGCATAAGCCCTGTCAAAAGTCGCCTGCGCTTGTGCCTCATAGGCAAACAATGCCCCCGCAAGCAAGGATAGGATAGTTTTTTTCATCTTGTTTAGATGTTTGTAGTTAGTAAAATCGAAACAAAAATAAGCCTTTTTTATCAAGATACAAAAGCTTGTAAAACATATAAAAAAACGCGCCGCCCTCCTTTGGGGCGGCGCGTGCCGTCTATCGCGTGAGGGATATGTAGAGCCGTAGCATGGCACAAGTGCGTAAGCACGCCGTGCTACGGCTCAAATAGCCCGACCGCCGCGCCTTTTTGCGCGGTGGGCACGCCCAAAACAAAAAAATGCTTACTGGCGCTGTGCTTTAAGGGTGGCGCGCTTGCCGTCTTGGCTACGCAACTCGATAAAATACATACCCGCCGCAGAAGGCAATTCCACTTGCAGCCTGTCCACATTTTGGTACTGCGTGCTGCTCATTTGTTGCCCCAAACCGTTGAAAACCGTAGCCTCTATCCCTGCGCTAAACTCACCAAGCTGAACATTCACAGACCCGTCGAAGCTGGGATTCGGGAAAAGCTGCATCTGCGCAAACTCCGTGCGCTCCACGCTGATAACCGTTTGCGACCATTTAGCTACAAAAATATCCTGACCACCCAAAACCGCAGTAGTATCTGTATCAAAAGCAAGAGCGTCTATTTGCCCGCCAACAAGGTATACATGTGCAGCATTAGCGCTATTGATTGCGTACCCCGCAGTACATGCTCCTAAGGTAGTATCCACAGACGCATAGTGCCAGAGATAGCCACCCGCGCTATTCAATTTCAGCACGAAAGGCAAGTATTTAGTAACTGCGCCTGTCCCGACTGCTGCCCCTGCGCTGGGGTCAAAATCTATTGCGCCCCCATACCTGCCTCCAATATACATATTATCATCAGCATCATGGCCAATTCCAAAAATGTAATTGCTGCTGTTAGCGTTTTGTGGCTCCAGCACCTGCCCTGACACAAAATCGCCTGCGCTATTGAGTTGAAGTACAAAAGCTATATCCGCAATCGCGCTGAATGCATTGGTTTTGAGTACCATTGCTGCGCTGGGATCCAGATCAATGCTATCTCTAAAAGCGCCTACTATAGCTATATTACCATCGTTTAGCACATCTAGCGCATAGTCATAAGTACTTTTTCCAGATATTGTTTTCGTCCACTGGAAAGTGCCCGCCGTATTCCATTTCGCTATCCAAAAACCGTCATTGTATGTAGAAAGTGCTAAAGGAGCTTGAGTGGCAGCACTTCTGTCTAAGTCAAGCGCGGGCAAAGAATAATGCTGCTGAGAAAAATATAAATCTCCTGCTGCATTTGTCGCTATATTTAGCGACCCATCGCTTGTTTCCATAGCATGCGACCAAACAAAATTTTGAGCAGCATCCAGCTTGACAAGCGCAGACCCCAAGCCCGAATTAGTAAGGGTTTGGGTGCCTGCATTCGGGTCGCTATCAATGCTACCTTCAAAATATATTGCTAAGTACAGATTGTTGCTACCATCTGCCACTACCCCCATAAAGCTGTCATAGCCTGTGCTACCAAACTGTTTGACGGAAACAAAATCTCCATTGCTGTCGAGTTTCAACAAAAAAGCATCGGCACTGCCAGCAGAAGCAAGATTTTGCGTGCCTGCATTCGGGTCGAAGTCAACGGTTCCTTCAAAGTTGCCGCCTATATAGACATTGCCGCTGCCGTCAAGCGCTAACTTCCTTCCAACTTCGTTTCCTGTGCCGCCTATTCGCTTTGCCCAAGTCAAGGCACCAGAGGGCGCATACTTCGCAATAAACGCATCGTTGCTACCCGCTGAAGTAAGCGAGGAAGTCCCTGCTTCATCGAAAGTAGCCGTCCCTTGAAAATAACCCGTAATGTAGAGGTTGCCCGCAGCATCTACGGCTGTAGCATAGACAGACTCCGTTGAGCTGCCACCTACGGCGTAAGCCCTGTCGAAAGTTGCCTGCGCTTGCGCATTGTAGGCGAATAACGCCCCCGCAAGCAAGGATAAGATAGTTTTTTTCATCTTGTTTAGATGTTTGTAGTTAGTAAAATCGAAACAAAAATAAGCCTTTTTCAGCTCTTATTCGCTCTTTCAGACAGTTTTTTTGGGCGTGCCCGCCGCCCTCACCCCTTTGCCCCGCAAGGGGGCAGCCTGCGCATACGCGCAGGCGGGGGGCAAGCGGCGGTCGGGCTATCCGCTGCATCACAGCTTGCGCGGCAAAGCCGCGCTTGCGCTGTGGTTCCGCTCCTATCCCTCACGCGTCTACGCTCCCTGCCCAATCCTCCCAAAAAATAAATTTAAAAAAACGCGCCGCAGCCCTTTGCTGCGGCGCGTGCCGTATTTTGCGTGAGGGATATGTAGAGCCGTAGCATGGCACAAGTGCGTAAGCACGCCGTGCTACGGCTCAAATAGCCCGACCGCGCCCATGTAGAGACGCGATAAATCGCGTCTCCGCCCGCCTTTGCGGGCGGTGGGCGCGGGCACGCCCAAAAAAATAAAAAACTACTGTTTCACGATTTTGAGGGTAGTCGTGCGTCCGTCGGCAGCGCGCAGGGTCAAAAAGTAAGTACCTGCTGGATAATCGAGCTGCATTTCCATACGCGCTTGCGCCTGTACACGGCGTGCATCGACTACGCGACCCGCCAAATCGACCATCCGCAGATCCAATTCCGCGCCCCAAAGGGCAGCATCTGCCAACTCTACGACCATAGCGCCCTGCGTCGGATTCGGAAAGGCTTGCGCGCCGAGTGTTGGCTCATTGGCGGCGTTGCGCTCTATGCTTATCGCTATTTCCGATATTTTCATAAGGAAGGCATCGCGCACGCCGCCGCTTGCCGACTGATGCGCGCCTGCTGTCGTTGTGAGCGCTGTGTGTGTGATGTTGCCTGCTACTACATACCAAGCATTATCTTGATAGTGCGCCGTTGTTAGTACTTCGTTGCTTGTGCTGCCATAGTAGGAGCCCCAACGCACGATTCCCCCTGTATCTACAGACATCATGACCATATCGCTGCCCCCCATTAAGTTATTTTGCAATGCATCTGTGGTTACGATGATAGAATTGATAACGGTGTCTACTCTACCCACCAAAAACATATTGCCATTGCCTGAGCCCGTAATGGCGTTTAGGCTTATGCCGAAAGGATAATTGTGGCGATTGATATGATTGCCGCTTGCATCGAATTTTATGCGGGCAGCGAGTTCAGTCGCTGGGCTTGCGCCGTTCGCCGTTATATAAACGCGTCCGTCAGTGGCTACATAAATCCCTGTAAAGGTGTAGCCTTCGTCGTAGTAAGTTCCCCAAGCCTGTGTCCCATCGCTATTGAATTTTGATAAGCACATACGGATACCCGAGTTGCTTGCGATGTAAGCGCCTGCTGTAGCTATGCCTGCTGTGGACTGTGTTCTTGAGAAAATGTAGGCGTTGCCTGAAGCATCTAAAGTCATGCCTGAGAAACTACCATCATTGCTGCTACCGCCGTAGTAAGTGCCCCATTGGCGTACACCGCTGCTATTGAATTTGGCGAGATACATATCATCAAAGCCTGCAAGGGTTGTTTGGTGTGCACCAGAAGAGGCGATGCCGTTGGTAGAGGTCGTTTGTCCAGCAATCAGCACATTGCCCAAAGCATCGACTTCGAGGTTGCCGATAGTTTCGTAGCCATCGCTACCGCCATAATAGGTAGCCCATTGGCGGGTGCCTGCGTTATTGAATTTCACCAAAAAGGCATCAGAGCCGCTGCCTGCATAAGCTGTTTGGTGTGCCCCTGCTGTAGATAATCCAGAGCCAGAGGTTGCCTCTACAGTGCCTGCAATGTAGACGTTGCCAGAAGCATCTGTGTCGACTGCATAAGCATCTTCGTAGTCTGCACCGCCGTAATAGGTAGCCCATTGGCGCACGCCGTTGCTATTGAATTTTACCAGCATGGCATCGCCGTTGCCATCAGCGTAGGTGTTTTGATGTCCGCCTTGAGCGATCGCAGTGGGCGAGTCTGTATAACCTGTTATATAGACATTGGAGCCATCGCCTGATACGTCATAGGCTGCGTCCCATTCGGCTCCGCCGTAGTAGGTAGACCAAGCCAATTCGGGGTCGATGGTGAGGGTTTGCGTTGGATCGTAAGCGCCGACTTGGAAAGCGATTTCGTTTTCGCCTACGGAAACGAAGCGGGTAGCAATGGTAGCACCATTTTGCAGAGAAACGGGTGTTTTTTCGGTGATGTCGCCCATGCGGCTATGCAGGGTCAAGGAGCCATCTGCATTGAGTTGCAAGCCTTCTTGGTGCTTCATGCGCAGGCGTATATTTTGTGGGTTGCCGCCTGGGCGCACCACAAAATCGTACTTCAGCCCGTTTGCGGTCGAATAAATGACCCAATCAATGTTTGGATATACATTGTGGTAGGTCAAGCGCTCGTAGCTGTGTACGTCGAGGGCGTTGTGGTTGTAGTAATTGACATAGTCTTCGCTTTTGCCCTGCGCTGATACGCGAGCAGAAGCGTCTGCGCCAACCAATTCCACATCCATACGATAGGTCTCGCGGCGAATTTCTGCGCGCAAGCGGCGTTGCTCCTCGCGTTCGGCAGCCGTCAGCTCGCTGCTTTTTTTGTGTGTATAGCCCGCCGGGTAATGCAGTCGGCTGAACTGATAGGCAAGCCCATTGGACATTGCGTATACTTGCAAGCCTGCCTGTGCGTAGTGGTAGCGCACTGCTCGGCTCACATTGCCCGTCCAATCTACAATCTGTCCTTTGTTCTCTTCAAAGGCAGCCGCAGCGCCCAAATGTTGGGCAGAGAGCGAGTTTGCGCCCAGCATAAGCGCAGCGCTTAGTAAGGAATACATTTTCCAACTCATGTTGAAAGTTTGTTTTAGTTAAAAGATAATAGCAAGATGCTATGGCAAAAATAAACCTTTTTATTGAGACACAAAGGCTTGCAAAACATATAAAAAAACGCGCCGCAGCCCTTTGCTGCGGCGCGTGCCGTATTTTGCGTGAGGGATATGTAGAGCCGTAGCATGGCACAAGTGCGTAAGCACGCCGTGCTACGGCTCAAATAGCCCGACCGCGCCCCCTTTGCCCCCTTTCAAGGGGGCAGCCGCGTAGCGGCGGGGGTAGGCGCGGGCACGCCCAAAAAAATAAACCCTAAATTTTAGGCATACGCCTCAATAGGCAGACAGGTGCAAATCAGGTTTTTGTCGCCGTGTGCGTTGTTGATGCGCGCCGTCGTCGCCCAAAACTTGCGCTCGCGCACAAAAGGCAGCGCAAAAGCCGCTTTCTCGCGGCTGTAAGGGCGCGCCCAATGGTCGGAAGTCAGCAAAGACTGCGTATGCGGCGCGTTATGAAGGACATTATTATCGGCGGGATAAATGCCCATCGCTATCTCGTCTATCTCGGCGCGCACTTGCAAAAGCGCATCGCAAAAGCGGTCTAACTCCGCCTTATCCTCCGACTCCGTAGGCTCTATCATGATAGTCCCCGCCACAGGAAAGGACAAAGTAGGCGCGTGAAAACCGTAATCCATGAGCCGTTTCGCCACATCTTCGGCGCTTACCAGCTCTTTGAAGGGACGCAAATCGAGTATCAATTCGTGTGCTGCTCTGCCTTGCTCGCCTGTATATAAAACCTTGTAAGCCCCTTCCAAGCGGGCTTTGATATAATTGGCATTGAGTATGGCGTACTCCGTCGCCAAGCGGCAACCTTCTGCGCCCAGCATACGGATATAGCCGTAGGAAATCAGCAAAATGCTCGCCGAGCCCCAAGGCGCAGCCGAAACCGCCGAAATGCCCCGTTCTCCACCCACTTCGGGCGCAAAATGATGCTTCGGCAAAAAGGGCGCAAGCTTTTCGTTGACGCAAATCGGTCCCATACCAGGTCCACCGCCACCATGCGGGATGGCAAAGGTTTTATGCAAATTCAAATGGCAAACGTCCGCGCCAATCAGACCTGGCGAGGTCAAACCGACCTGCGCATTCATATTGGCACCGTCCATATAGACCAAGCCGCCGAAGTCGTGTATCAGCGCGCAGATGTCTTTTATCGCGGTTTCAAAAACCCCATGCGTCGAGGGATAAGTTACCATCAAAGCGGCGAGATTGGCTCGATGTAGTTCGGCTTTAGCGCGCAAATCGTCGAGATTGATATTGCCGCGCTCATCGCATTCTACCACCACGACCTGCATACCGACCATGACGGCAGAAGCGGGATTGGTGCCATGCGCCGAAGCGGGAATCAGCGCTACCGTGCGATGCGCTTGCTTATTGGCAAGATGGTAGGCGCGTATCGTCAGCAGACCCGAATACTCGCCCTGCGCACCCGAATTGGACTGCAAGGAGCAAGCCGCAAAACCCGTAATTTCGCAAAGATATTGCTCCAGCTCGCTGAAAATTTGCGCATAACCTGCTGTTTGTGCCGCAGGCGCGAAGGGGTGAATGTTGGCAAACTCCGCCCAAGAAACGGGTAGCATCTCGCTCGCTGCATTGAGTTTCATGGTGCAAGAGCCCAGCGAAATCATCGAATGCACCAAAGATAAATCCTTATTTTCTAAGCGCTTGATATAGCGCATAAGCTGCGATTCGGAGCGATACAGGCTAAAAACCTCGTGGGTCAAAAAGCGGCTTTGACGCTGAAAGGCAGCGGGAATGCGGCTTTCTACCTTGCCGCCATAGGTGTTTTGCAGGTATTCGGCGGTGTAGGGGATTTCTCGCGGCGTATTGGGCGCGCCGATTACGAAGACATTAAGCAACTGCGCCAAGTCAGCGAGCTGGGTCGTCTCGTCTATAGAAAACTGCACATAACGCGACTGTGGATAGTAAAAATTGATTTTATACGACTCCGCCGAGCCACGTATGCGGGCTGCATTTTGGGCGTCTATGGCATCTACGCGCAGGGTATCGAAAAAGTCTTTATTGACAATCGTGTAGCCCATGCGTTTGAGCTCATCGTGGGCGATGACGGTGAGCGCCTGCACTTTTTGAGCGATATTGCGTATGCCCTCTTCGCCGTGATAGACGGCGTACATACCCGCCATTACTGCCAAGAGCGCTTGGGCGGTGCAGATATTGGAGGTGGCTTTATCGCGGCGGATATGCTGCTCCCGCGTTTGCAAAGCCATACGCAGGGCGCGTTTGCCTTCTACGTCGATAGAAACGCCGATAATGCGACCTGGTATGATGCGTTTATATTCGTCCTTACAGGCAAAAAATGCCGCGTGCGGACCGCCGTAGCCCATCGGCACGCCAAAACGCTGGCTATTGCCTACGACCACGTCTGCGCCCCATTCGGCGGGCGGCGCAAGCAGCGCCAAACTCAACAAATCCGCGCAAACAATCAGCCCGATACCTGCTGCCTGCGCCTTTGCGCCTATATTGTGTACATCGCCCAAGCTGCCATCTTCGGCGGGATATTGCAGGACTATCGCAAAGGTAGATTCTGCATTATAGGTAAATAAATCCTCTGCGCAGACAACCACTTCCAAGCCCAAAGGCTCGGCGCGAGTTATCAGCACGTCGAGCGTCTGCGGATAGACCTTATTAGATACCCAAATCTGCCGACGCTCCTCGCCTTTTTTCTTGTTTTTCGCGCCGTAGAGCATCGCCATCGCCTCTGCTGCGGCTGTGCCTTCGTCCAAAAGGGAGGCATTGGCAATAGGCAAACCCGTCATATCGCTCACGACGGTCTGAAAATTTAGCAAAGCCTCCAAGCGCCCTTGCGCGATTTCCGCCTGATAGGGCGTATATTGCGTGTACCAACCAGGGTTTTGAAACACATTGCGCAAGATAGGCGCGGGCGTTATCGTGCCATAATAGCCCAGACCGATATAGGTCGAAAAAAGCTGATTTTTGGCGGCAATACCGCGCAAATGCTGCATATATTCGTACTCGCTAAGCGGCGCGGGCAGATTTAGCGCCTTTGGCGAGCGAATGGCAGAGGGCACGGTTTCCTCTATGAGTTGCGCCCGCGTCGAGCAGCCGACAGCTTGGAGCATTTCCTGTTCTTCTTCCTGTCCGATGCCGACGTGTCGGCGCAAAAATTGGTCGGTGTGGTGTATGGGCAACATTGCGAGTTACGAGTTACAAGTTACGAGTTACGAGCTACTGCGAGGTTAACACAAAGCAAATGGCAAAGGTTAAGGCAAAGCAGCAATTCGCGGCGCAAATATACAGCAATCAAGCCTATTCACAAACAAAGCAGATTCGTAATTCTATGCTATTCGTCATTTTTTGGGCGTGCCCGCGCCGCTAAAAAGGCGGCGCGGTCGGGCTATTTGGGGCGTATCCACATCGCCCCATAGGGCGAATGTTGATTCGCCCCTACTATCCCTCACGCATTTTTATCCCGCCGCAAAAAAGTTGCGGCGGGCGGTAGTGCAAAAAAGCGGGCACACCCAAAAAAAATAAAAACAGCCCCGCATATCTAAAAAACACCATTTCGATGGCGTATATTTGCCTTTGAAACAGCATTTCTCTTGCTTAACGCCCAAACAACATCAAAAAAATGGACATTTTAAATCCAAATGGGGGGGCAAATCAGCCCTCGAAATTTTGACTGAACGCCTACACGCACTCGCCGCCGAATATAAGGCGATAGCACCCTCGCAGCCAAAAAACGCAGCGCCTATTGCCTCCAGCGACCTGCAAAAAGTTTGCTCAGTTATTTTTCTCAAATTCCCGTTTTTTCAGACGAAATAGAGCCTGTTTATGGAGACGTAACCTGGCCGCTAATTGAACACTGGGGTAAACTAGGCATATTAAAAGCTACACTATGCAACCCTGAAGGAATTGATTTTAGTAGTTGGGAATTGTCGTGGAACGACGAAATCGACCAACTTATTAAATGGGCAACCTGCTACACTGCCCCAGAATTTAAATTTTAACTCCTAACTATGCGCTCCTACACATGGCTTTTTTTTTTGGTGTTTGTAGTTGCTTGCAGCAGCAAAAAAACGCAGCGCGCCTTAAGTATTTCCCTTGTAAAGGAGCGCGATTTAGCAGGTTACTGGGGAGATAGCACAGGGCAAGTATTGCTTGTACTTACAGACAGTGCCGAAGTAGAATTTTTTTCGAATTGGGACATAATGGCTACTTTTGGTTATCAGCTAATTTGGGCTGATAGTATCAGTTTTTTGAAAAACTGTAACGATTGTGATGTGCCTGATTTTCACAGCAGTCCCAAGCTATATTTTCAAAACAACACCCTAACAACTACCCGCTATGAAGGCGAAAACCTAATCCAAAAAAAATTTTGGAAATACGATTCACCCGACTTAAATTCAAAATTTAAGCACCCATCTGCCAAACTTCTGCTAACAGAAGACACTACACAAGTCTTTACAAAATCGCATTGGCAGATAAAAATAAATGGCGATAATGCGCCTATACAACTTTTTTTTCCATCTCCAAAAAGAACTTCAGGACACGCATATAGGCTTGTGAAAAAAAATCTACCAGAATATGATACTTCTTTTTACAACTTATCTCGTTATGTAGGCGCATTAGAGGGTTCTGCCCGCTTTACTGAATTTATTATAATGAAGCATCATTTTATACAAATCTATTCAAACAAACAAGACAATAGAAAAACTGATGTAATACGCTCTTTTTTAATTACAGAATTAGCAAACGATAAACATTTGGGGCTGGAATTGTTAGGAAAAGGGTGCTTTCGCTTGGTAAGCTTCCATGCACAAACTGACACATTCATAGAATACGGCTATAATTTATTTCATCAGCGCCTTGCAAACTATAAAGAAGTAACTACACAAAAAGTAGCCACAGAAAGCTTCATCAAAAAACTAAAACAGCTTGATTTTTTGTACTTGCCGCTGGCTTGGTGATATCGTTTGTGTGCCATCTGCGCCCGCCGCAATTTTTTGCGGCGGGTATTTTTTTGCACACAGATTGAGGGATAGTTTAGCGCCCGCCGCAACCTTTTTGCGGCGGGATAAAAACGCGTGAGGGATAGAAATGTAGGGGCGAATAAACATTCGCCCATTTGGGCGATGTTTTCGCCCCGAAATGGATAGCCCGACCGCCGCGCCCTTTTTGGCGCGGCGGGCACGCCCCCCAAAAAAACAAAAATCAGGATTTTCCTTAAAAAACAAGTGGCAATATCCGCCTTTGGAATAATTTCTATAATATATTGATTATCAGGCTATTTATATAGGTTTTTTCACCTTGAAATGCGCTTAATTTGCATTTTTTTTGTCCCCTTTTTGCGCGTATATGGCAGGCGCTTTGATTTTTGCCTTTTTAGCAATCAAAGCAAATTTTATCCACCCGATGATTGAGTTCATCACAACAGCGCCAAGACATGAAACTGTTTTGCTTATTTTTTTCTCTTTTGGGCTTTAGCGTCCTTCAAGCGCAGAATTGCGCCGAAGGGTTTAACCATGAAGCCAATGCCGACGGCATACCCGTGCATATCTATTCAGAAAACAACGATGAGTGCTTTCAGGTGCTTATCAAGAGCCAGCCCCTCAATCCCGACCCCGCTAAAAATGTCTATTTTTATGCAGCCAAGCAGGCGCAAACGAAAATTGTCGTCAAGTTGAGCAATGGCGAGTTGCTGGAGAAAAACTTTTTCGACGCGGGCAACATGGGCAATGTCGCCTATTATATCGACAAGAACAAAAAAGGCAAATATAGCCTCAAACTTAGCCTCAAAAATAGCGGAGCCAGCCAAGCCGCCAAAGACGAATGGGCTGCCAAACAAAAAGAAGAAGAAGCCGCTCGCAAAGCCAAAAAAGAAGCCGACGACAAGCGTTGGGACGCAGAATCTGCCGAGCGTAGCGCCCGCATGAAAGAAAGCGTAAAACTCGATAGCGAAATCGAACGCGAAAAACGAGAAGCCGAAGAAGCCAAAAAGGCAGAAGAAGCTAAAGAAGCCAAAAAGGCAGAAGAAGCCAAAAAAATCGCCGACGCGAAAAAAGCCGAAGAAGAGGCACAAAAAGCCAAACAAGCCCAAAACCCAAGCAACAGCAGCAACAATAACAGCAACGCCAACACCAATAAATCCAATAGCAACAGCCATTCGCCCAATCAATCGGGCATTCGCCTACGCTTTCGCTTCCTCAAAGCGGGCATTCCTATCGCCAATACGGACATTACCCTCAAAGCAGGTAACGTATTCATAGGCTCTGGCACTACGGACGGCGCGGGCAATGTGGATATGTACACCAAGCTCCCCGCAGGCAGAATGGACATGGATATTTACGGCAAAAAAGGCGGCGAAGACTGGTCTGTAAAGGGTCTTTACTCCCTCACCGTCAACTCCGATATGGCAGAGCCCCTCATCGTCGACATCGCCGAAGGTCTCAAACAAATGCAAGAAATGATGAAAGGGTTTTAAGAGCGAAAAATGAAAAGTGAAAAGTGAAAAGTATGCTTTATGTATAATTGCTCTTACACAGGATTATGCTGCCTTTCGTAGGCAACGCGCTACGCGCTCGCCTACGGTTAGGGCGCGAAACGCCACAAAAAACAAGGTCTTGCGTAAAATCAGTTATAACAAAAATTCACTTTTCACTTTTCACTTTTCATTTTTCACTTTTCACTTTTCACTTTTCACTTAATTTATCAACAATCGCAAGCGCGCCAGCGCCTGCCCCTCTTGGCTGTTGATTTCTACGACATATACGCCCGCAGGGAGGTTTGCGGTTTCTACGCGCGGCGTATGCCCCGCCTGTATGTGCAGGCTTTCCGACTGCAAAAGCTGCCCCCCTATCGAATAAATGCGCAAATCGATAGCCTCTTCTTCCACAAAGCCACTCAAAGAGAAAGCACCCGAACTAGTAGGATTGGGGAAAAGGCGTATACTTTGGGCGCTGCCATTTTCTTGCAGGCTGGACACGATGCCTACGCTTGTATTGGCGCTGCTTGTGCAGCCGTTGCCGTCTGTGATAGTTACGCTATAAGCGCCCGAAATCAGCCCTGTAGCTTGGCTTGTCGTCTGCCCATTCGACCAAAGGAAAGTTAATGCGCCTGTCGCCCCGCTTGCCGTAGCCACCGCGCTGCCGTCTGCACAAAGAGCGCAAGAGGCATTGGTCGCCGTTGCCGTCGCCGTTAGCGGATAAGGCGTAATAGCTGCCTGCGCCGTTTCCGAAAGCATACAGCCGCCGCCAATCTCTACGCTTAAAGCATAATTGCCCGAATTAGATACATTCAGGACTGCCGATGTACTACCCGTCGACCAAAGATATTGCGGACAGCCGAAAAGCTGAAAACTATAGTCAAAATTTGGATACGAGGTAAATCCGCCCCCCGCAAAAGCGTTGCCGCCCGCGTATCTATCTACGCTTGACGAACCTGCGGCGCAGTGCGCGGCGTTGCTGCTGCTCACGACAAGATAGTAACGGCTGCCCACTGTCAAGACTGCCGAACTCGCAAAATCCACCCGCGCCCAATCGCCGTCCATCGCCCCATTTAGGGAGCCTGTAGCCAATACGCCCGAACTAAAGGCATTCGGCAAACTATCGCGCAACTCAAAAATCAAATCCCCCGCGCCCGACCCATTAGCTTCGAGCAAAATCGCTGCCCCACAGAGCTGGGAACTTGTCGCAGTAAAAGATTGGGCTATCGGATTATCCAATAAAGACATACAGCCATCGTTTTCTTCCTGCACAATAGCGGGAATATCGCCCACTACCGCGCTTAATGCCAGCTGGGGCGCGCAAACCGTGCCCGCGCTGGCTTGGGTGATGCTGATTTCGGGCAGTTCGATAGTTACCCGCTCCGAGCCTGTGAGCACGCAAGCATCGCCAAAGTCAACGCTTAGGTTGTAAGTGCCGCCTGCGGCTACGCGCTGCGTGGCAGTCGTTGCCCCATTCGACCAGAGATATTGCGCACAGTCAAAAATCCGAAAAGCATAATCAAAGTTATTGAAGGAAGCGTAATTGTTGGCGTGTGCATTGCCGCCGAGATAGCTACTGCTTACCGTACCGCCTACGCATTGCGTAGGGCTGCTGCCCGTAAAAACGAGATGATAGCGCCGCCCCGTGATAATATCCACAGGTTGCGCCCAATAGACATTTGCCCAAGCGCCGTTTTCGACTATGGGCAGCGTGCCTGTAGCGAGCATTTGCGCATTGGGGTTATTGGGCAGACTATCCCAAAGTTCGATAGTCAGGCTGCCTGCCGCTACGCTGTTGTCGGCGATATAAATCGCCGCCCCGCAAGATAGGCTGCCCGCTGCCGTGAAGGACTGCGCCAAACCCGCCTGCGAAAACTCCGCAATACAAACGCTGCCATCGTTTTGCGCCACCGCTACAGGCTGCCGAGAAATATCCACACGCAAATCTACCGCGCAAAGACTCGCCGCCGACTGCTGCGTCGACAAAAAAGCGCAAGGCGGCGTAAAGGAATAGCATTCATTTGCCGCCGCCGACCAATCCTCACCATTACGCCCATCTACAGCCGCAAATCCCCGCTCAAAATCCTGTATCCCCATCGTCGAAAATCGCCCCGTATGGTTATTGACCGCCGATAAAATGCGGATTTCGCCGCTTTCGTGCAGCTGTATTTGCGCCGTTACCTCGTTCGTATTGGTGCAGCAATAGCCCACATTGCCAAACTCCAAAACAAAAACCCTATTCGGCGTTTGCCCCAGCGTGTAGTATTCTACGATGCCATCGTCCGTATAAAGGTCATCCCAAGCAAAAGCGATTATCGTGCGCGCAAAATTCGTCGGCAGATTTTGCCCCGCACAGCAGCCCGAAGTTTGCGGATTTTCAAAGGACAAAAAACCATTCGACGACACATACACACGCCGATACTCCTCCCCGTAAAAAGGAAAATTAAAGCCCATATCTATCGGCGCAGACACCACATCATCGCCCAAAACAAGATTGGTCGGACTGCCCGAAGGTGTAAGCAGATTGTAGGTACAAGTTTGCACGCTATATTCTTGCGATTGCGCATACGCAGGCAGGCACAAAAGCAAAAAAAAGTAGAAAATTTGCCGCATAAGATAGTTCGATTAAGTGAATAAACGCGCTAAAATACGGCTTTTCCCTTACACATTTTCGTTTTTTTGGGCGTGCCGCTGCTCCCCGCGCCGAAAATCGGCGCTTAAAGGTCGCAGCGTCGGGCTATTTGAGCCGTAGCACGGCGTGCTTACGCACTTGTGCCATGCTACGGCTCTACATATCCCTCACGCGGCGAGCCGTAGCACGGCGTGCCATGCTACGGCTCTGCATGGCGCGCCGCCCGCAAAGGCGGGCGGCGCATTTTTATAAAAAAAAATCCCGCTGCACCCAAAGGCACAACGGGAAAAGAAAAATTAAACCTTTGGGCGGGCATTTTATCCGCCACCACTGCGGCGACCCGAAGAGGTATTGCCGCTGCCGCCGCTTCTGCTGTCACTGTTAAAACTGCCGCCGCCGCTGCTGCGCGATGGCGAAGAATCAGAGGAAGAGGGGCGCGTAGTCGTATTGTTGTTGTAGCCGCTGTTGTTATTGCTATTGGAAGACGAATTGCGCGGCTCTTGGCGCGTGTTGTAGGTATTGTTATTCGTCGTTGTAGTCGTTGTCGGCGTATAGGAATTGTTGTGCGTATTGCGCGAGCTATTGCGGTCGCTATCAGCGGAGCGCGTGGGGCGCGTCGTGGTGTAGTTGCGCGAAGTATTGGTTGTGGGGTCGTAGTGGTAATTATCGTTTTGGCGATTGTTATTGAAAAGCGAGCCGCCACCGCCGCCACCACCGTAGTAGTTGTTATAGCCGTAGTTGTAACCGTAGTTATTGCCCCAGCCATTGTTGTTGCCCCAGCCATTGTTGCCATAATAGCCGCCGTTGTTCCAACCGTTATTGCCCCAGCCGTTGTTGCCGCAGCTCCAGCAGTTGTTGTTGTTCCAGCCGTTATTCCAGCCGTTGCCGTAATAGTTGTTGTTGTTGAAACCCCAAGGCGAATTGTAAGAAGAGGACATCCAAGGGTCGTTCCAACCATGCCCGTAGTTGTAGGGGCTATAGTAGCCCAAGCCGCTGGAGGGATTGTGAAAACGGCGAATGCGCGAAGTATAATTAGACTCTTCTACCACATATTCATCCGAATAATAATCGCCTGCATTGTCGCTGCGGTACTGTCTGCCGTCCGTTGGCTCAAATTTTTTGATTTTTACGGGTGCGGGCGTACCGTCGAAATACACATCGTCGTGCATACTCTGTGCCGATGCCCCAAATGCCAAGACTGCGCAAAACAGCAGGGCGCTAATTTTTGATAATCGCATAAACTGTAATCGAGTTTTTAGCGGTGAATGGGTTGCGCTACGGCAGTGCCCAAATGTTATTTTAGTAAACAGCGAAAACGGCAAAAAATGTTCCGTTTTTTCTGTTTGTTTTATTCCAGAATGTATCGCTCATGGCTATGTTTGACCTTATCGGCTATGATTTTGGTAGCAGTAGCGCGAATCTCGGGATAAGCAGGCAGGGGCGTAGGCAATTTCTGTTCGGCATATAGATAAATCGCCTCTTTTTTGCTGTAGGATTTGACGTATAGGTATCGCTGCCCCAGCTTTTTGGCGCTTTCGTTTTGCTCAATGTGCAGATAATACTCCACCTCGCCCAGCGTATCGAGCACATGAAAGCTATAGACGCTGTGTTGTCGGCTGCTATCGCTGACAAAATTGCGATGCGCGTGCACTTCTTTTCCTTTAACGTCAAATTGGTCGAAACAGTAAGATTCCACCATGCTTTTCGAGAGCTTTTGCTCCGTTCTTGCCTTCTGAATGAGTGCCTCCAGCGGTTCGGCTTTTGCGTATTGTTTGCTGGCGTAATAGACTTGTATGAGTTTGACGGTAGTTTGATGCTTTTCGGGCTGTAGTTCGCGCAGGCGCAACAAGGTTTTTTCGGCGTTTTTGTAGTCTTTGATTTTGTACTCGTTCAATGCGGTATTGTAGAGCAGATAATTTAGCTCTTCAGTCGTGTAGAGCTGTCTGCCTATGAGGCTTTCTCTGTCGGCAGTAGCGATTTGTCGACGCTGTATTTCGAGGGCTTTTTTGTAGTTTTTTTGCTCTGCGTAGAGGTTTATCAGGTGTTCGCTTGCCTGTAGTGGGCAGTCTGCAAACTGTAGGGCGGTCGTATAGACTTTTATGGCTTGGGGGATTTGTTTGGCGTTGCGGTGTAGGTCGGCGCGGAAGGAATAATAGAGTCCTTTTTTGGGGTCGTTTTTGATGGCTTCGTCTACGGAGGCGATGCCTGCTTCCGTCTGCCCCATTGCTACGAGCGAAACGGCTTTATAAAAATGCGCATCGGCAAATTTCGGGTTCTTTTGGGTAGCGCGATTGAGGAAGGCTACGGCGGTTTGGTCTTCGTAAAGGCGCACATAACTGCGCCCTATCCAAAAATAAGCGCTATCCGTCAGCCCTTCGGGGTTGGTTTGCGCGTATTCGCTAATTTTTTCGTAATTTTGCGCCTCAAACCATTGCCGCAATTCGCTTGCTGTTTGCGCCTTAGCGCTTAGGCAGGCGCAGAATGCCGCCAAAGAGAGGGCAGCGCGGGAAAAAAATTTCATATTTTTTGCGGTATATTTGCTCTTGATGCAGCCAAGATACGACAAAAATCCCAACAAAAACAGCATGACCTTATTTTTTTACCTTCTGCGGCACGGCGAAAGCGAGGGCAATCTGCGCACGGAGTACATTGCAGGGCAATCGCTTGATACGCCGCTCACGGATTTGGGCTGCAGGCAGGCAGCCGCAGCAGGCAAGCGTTGGAAGGCGCATTTCCCTTGCTCCGCCTTAGAGCTTTGGGCTTCCCCCGCCAAGCGCACGCAGCAAACGGCGCAGCATTTTTGCGAAGCGGCAGCTTTGCCCTTCGGTAGTGTGCAGCAGGCGGCGCAAATCGTGGAGCTTTCGCAGGGCGACTGGGTCGGGCGGCTGCGCTCGGAGGTCTATTCAGGCGAAAACTTACAAGAAGTAAACGCCGATAGCTGGCATTTTGCCGCCCCCAATGGCGAGTCGCAAAGCGAGGTAGCACAGCGCTTTTACGCCTTTTTGCGCACACGCATAGAGGCGGCACGCAGCGGACAAACGCAGGCGCGGCATTTTCTGCTCTTCTCGCACGCCATCGCCATCAAAGCGCTCATGCGCGAAATACTCGGCTTCGATGCCGCGCACGTCTTCAAAATGCAAGTCCACAACGCCTCCCTTAGCGTCCTCCAATACGAACCCCTGCGCGGCTGGTCGCTCCAAAGACTCAACGATTTCGCACATCTCGAAGGGCTGGAATAGAGTTACGAGTTACGAGTTACGAGTTACGAAAACGAAGTTAACGCGAAGCGAATGTTGCGTATAAGCCATTGATTTGATGGCTCGCTGCGCTCGTCATTCGTCATTCGTAATTCGTCATTATGGCGTGCCCGCTGCCCAAAAAGGGGCAGCGGTCGGGCTATTTGGGGCGTTTCACCATCGCCCCTCTGGGGCGAATGTTGATTCGCCCCGAATGGGGCGAATGTTGATTCGCCCCTACTATCCCTCACGCAATTTTCCCGCTGCGCAAAGGGCGCAGCGGGCGGTAGTACCCAAAAATAAAGAAACTGCGTGCCGCCCGCCCTTTGCGGGCGGCGCACCATATTTTGCGTGAGGGATAGTAGGGGCGAATCAACATTCGCCCCATTCGGGGCGATGGTGAAACGCCCCAAATAGCCCGACCGCGCCCCCTTTTTTGGGGCGCGGGCACGCCCAAAAAAAATATGCTTAAAAAGAGCTATGAAACTATCCAAACGGCAAGAGCAATTTTTCAACTCGCTGAAACGCGGCACAGGTGAAGCCTATTTAATCGCCCGCGATAATCCGCAAATTGATTTTTTTGAACCCCTTATACAAGGCCTGCTCCATATATTTGCTTACGACGGACAAAGCGAGGGCGATAGAGCAGCGTATATATACCAAATTTTTGCCCTTTGCCCGCAAAAAGATAAAATTCGCCGAGCGCTTTTGCAGGGTTTAGCCAGCGAGCAAACAGATACTTGGAATTTGACCCATCTGTTTGCTATCGCCCAACTTTTCGCTCAAGACGGCGATAAAGAAGTAAAACAAGCCATATATGATAGCTTTTTATCCCATCCGATAGCAGGCTCCGAATGGGTCGGCGCAGAAGAAATCATAGCCCTCGATGGGATAGATGGGCTGCTATTCGTCGCCGAAAAATTTGGAAAATACATAGAGGCAAATCCCGACAATTGGCAAGATGACTGGTTTATCAGCCTGTTTCAAACAGAAAATCCAGAGATGGCTGTAATGGCTTTTTTAGAAAATAAGGCAAAAGAAAACCAGCATATCCGCAGCTATCTCGACAATATAGAACGCACGCGACAAAGCCAAAAGGCGCATAAAAGACCCGAAATACAATACAAAAACATCGTCGAGGAAGTCCTAAATAGCAAGCCCTTTATTTCCTATAAAAGAAGGCGAAATTTATCGCAAGCGGAAATTATGCAGTTAGCCGAGCGGCTACGAGATGCGACAGATGGCAGCGAAATCGAAAAGCTTTTGGATATTTTTGCCTGTTATCCATATCCCTTTGAGAGCGATATAATTTTAAGCTTTGCCCAAGCTAAAAAAAGTGGCAAAAATCGCATATCCGAGTATGCTGTATCGGCTCTCAAACATCTAAAAAGCCCCGCTATACGCGCCTTCGCTTTGGATAAAATACAAAACGACAAAAATCCAATCAATTATTTAGAAATTTTAGTTTCCAATTATCAAAGCGGAGATTTTCAGCTATTGACTCGCATCGCCGCCAAAACCAAATCGCCGCATAAAATAGAGCAGCTGGCAGGCATATATGCCGATATTTTTCAAGCGAACAAAAGCGCAGAATGCAAAGAGCCGCTACAGATGTTATACAGAAAAATGAATTGCGGCATTCATAGGCATAGCATTGTAGAAATACTGATGGAGAATAAGGTTTTATCGGAAGAGATAAGGCAGGAAATAGCCTTCGATAGTTATGCACCTACGCGTGCACTGCGCCGCCCGCCCTTTGCGGGCGGCGCACCATATTTTGCGTGAGGGATATGTAGAGCCGTAGCATGCTACGGCTCAAATAGCCCGACCCTGCGCCCTTTTTTGGCGCAGGGGCACGCCCAAATAAAAAAGGCTTAAAAGCGGGACTGTAGCGAGAGGCGCACGCCGTTGAAGGCGGGTTCGTAACGGCAAACGCCGCCCGTGCAGACGATGCCTTCGACCTGTTTGACGTAACTGATGCCGAACATGGTGCTGCCCTCTGTGTAGCCGATGAGCGCCGTGTAAAAATGCTTCGGTTTGTCGTATTTGGTGGGCACGATGTTAATCATGTCGCTGATAGAAAACGACCAATGTGGGGCGATGTTCAGCTCGAAAAGCCCGTAAAGCCAAGAGCCGTAATCCTGTTTGTTGTGCATATACTGCGCCTCGATGCGGAAGGAAGTATTATCGTTGAGCGTATAATTAAACTCCGCAAAAGGTATGTAGGAGCGCACCAGCGGCACATTGGGCTTAAATTCGTAGATTTCTTGATTATACTGTTGAAGTTGAAAACCGCCCGAAAGTTTCCACTTTCCCTTTTGTTTATAGGAGGCTTCAAAGAAAAACTCCCGATAAAGTAAGGTATTATCGGGCTTGGTGATATTGGAGATGTTTAGCAAAAACTGCCATTTTCTTTTGTAAGTATACATAAGGTCGAGTTGCAGGGCTTGCTCGCCGATTTCTTGAGTAGCGGCATTGTAGCGCGAGCAAAGTCGGTAGGTATTTTGGCGCGCCATAGGCGGCAGGAAGGCGATTTGTCCGCGTGTGAGGATTTGCAGGGGCGAGGTACGAAACACAAAATTTTCGGTGCGTTTGTAGGCAAGCATCGCCGAAAGACCTTTTTGCGAATAGCTGAGCGAAGTCAAAGCCGTGTAGCCGTCGTGGTCTTCCAAAATCCCGTCCGCGCGTAGCGGATTTATCGCCTCATGTGTTTTGTAAGCACCTTCAGCATACCAAGCGAAATTACCGATATTGAGGGTATTGTAGGCGCTAAAGGCGTAGGTCGTGTACTTGGGGATAAATTTATCTTCGGGTGTATAGGAAGAAATATCTTGGGCTATGCGGTTCATGGTTTGGTCGTCGAGGGTGCGGCGCACGATACCCAGACCGCCGACCATAGAGGCATTTTCTCCGAGCTGCAAAAAGCCTTCCGCCGCTCCGCCCGCTATAATGGGGTCGTAGGTTGCCAGCAGATTGGGCTGCTTTTCGACCATTTTTTGCTTGCCCGCAAAGACGCGGACGGACAAATTTTCATTGAATTGATACAAAAATCGAGCGCCAACGAGGGCATTATCGATGGCTAAGAAACGATTTTCGTAGGCGCGAAATATAGTGCCCGTGCCGATTTGGTCGTAGATATAGCCCGCCGTAATGTCGAGTTTGCCGACCGCTTTGCGTACGTGCCAGCGCCCGATACCGACAGCCGTATAGGAGTCGAGCGGGTCGACGAGATTGGAATTAAAAAAGGCATCGAAGCGCAGCCCTATATCAAAGCCCCAGTTGCGATAATTGAGGGTAACCCAAGAGGTCGTGCCGAATTTTTGCCTATCGTACTGCGGCGTATTGGCAGCGCCGATGGAGGAGTCGCGCACAAAAAAGTTGGCAAGCGTCTGTATATCGCCCGAAAGTTTGCTGCCTGTGAGGTCGTTGGTTTCAGCATTTTCTGTTTCGGTATCAGGCTCCAAAATGGGCGTTTCGAGGCTGTCCTTTGGCGGCTCTTCTTCCTGCGAAAAGGCAGCATTTAGGGGCAAAAAAGCAACAAAAAGCAAGAGCAGCGCGGTAAGTAGTTTTTTCATTGGTAGTAAGTAATAACTGAGGTTACGCAGAAGCGCTTGATTTTTTAGCGTTGGGGCAGCGTCCCCGCTACGCTTTTGCGTAGCATCAGGTAGTAAGCAGTAAGTATTTTGTGGCTTTTTTTGTAAAGCACAAAATACAGTGCACTTGATACATGATACTATTCGGCGGCTGTGTAGCTTTGCCGCTGTATTGGTAGCAAAATTGGCAAAAAAAACTTAAAAACAGCGCTTTACAGCCGCGCAAAAAAGAAAAATGAAAAATCGCAGCGCGATACGGCTCATGCTTTTGTCGAATTTCATCGCCAACATGGCGCAGGGCATGACCATGATAACTATACCGATGTATTTCACCGCCCAAAACTTAGGCAATGCCTTCGTAGTCTTTTATTGGTGCGTTACGCTGGTAACTTTGTTTTGGACACCCTACGCGGGTATGCTGGTCGATAGGTACGACCGCAGAAAAATCTTCTTATATGCCAACTTTAGCTGTGCTATCATACTCGCGGCGCTCTTTGGGGCAGGCTTTTTCGGGGGAGAAATGCCCGCTTGGGCAGCCGCTGCCGCCTTCGCAATGACGTTTTTCAATTACAACATCTACTATGCCTGCTTTTATAGCTTTTTGCAGGAGATAACCCCGCCTGAAGGCTACGGAAAATTGGCTTCCACCATCGAAGTACAGGGGCAATTTGGCTCTACCATAGCGGGGGCACTGGCGGCGATGCTCTGGACGGGCGAGTGCATCGGCGGGATTTGCTTACCCAAATTTAGTTTGACCGAAATTATCGGCATCAATGCCCTCTGTTACCTCCTAACATACTTCATTATACGCGCTATGCGCTACGAATCCAACACGGATAGACTCGCCTCAGAAGCCGATGACACGGCGCTTCAGCGGCTTTTTACGGGCGCAAAATGGTTGCGCGAAAATCCCTACATACTTTTATTTGGAGTTATCTCCTTTGCGGTCTTTTTGGTGGTCATTTTGGGCACTTTTTCGCTCAATCCCATCTATGCTGAAGCGCATTTGGGGGGCGGGAAAGCCATTTACGCATGGTCGGAGGTGGCGTATTCGATAGGGGCGGTCATTTCGGGGGCTGCGGTGGCTTGGGCATTCGCGTGGACGGATGCTATACGGGCGATAATTTGGCTCACTGTAGCGACTATAGGGCTTTGTTTGGTCTTATTTTTGACCCGCGATGAATGGATTTTTTATGCGATGTGCTTCGTTTTGGGTTTGACGAATGCGGGCATACGCGTTTTGCGCGTTCCGTACATCTTCGCCGTCGTGCCCAACTGGGTGGCGGGGCGAGTAAACAGCATTTTTGCACTCTCCAACGTGCTGCTAAGGCTCTTTTTTCTAGCTATTTTCGCCCTGCCTTTTTTCCATGTCAGCAACAATATCGTCTGGACTTTTGCGATTTTATCCGTATTTTTGCTGCTTGCTACCGTCCTGATGCTGCTCGTTCTGCCGCATTTGCCTACGGTATCCGCAAAAAAAAGCGACGCTGCATAATTTAATTTTTTCTATTTTTGGGCGTGCCCGCCTGCCTAAAAAGGGCAGGCGGTCGGGCTATTTGAGCCGTAGCATGCTACGGCTCTACATATCCCTCACGCAAGTTCCGCGCCCACAAAGGGTGGGCGCGGCTCTAATCTCATACCCCGATGGAACTGCTAAAAACATACACCTCCGCCCAATTTGCCAAACGTATAGGCATCAGCACGCCGACACTTCAAAAATGGGAAGAACATTTTAAGGATTTATCGCCCTCCCTCGATGCTCAAGGCAAACGTTATTATACGGATAGCGATGCCGATGTCTGGGAGCTTATTGTCCGCTGGATAAAGACCGAAAAATGCGACTTAGAGGAAGCCGCCCGCCGTGTCAGCCTGCAACAGGAGTTCCGCCGCCGACAGCACGAAAGCATACAACGCCTCACCAATATCCGCCAATTTCTACAGCACTTAGCCGACGACCTCCCGTAGGGGCAGACCCATGTGTCTGCCCGCCAAGCGTGAGGGATAGCAATGTAGAGCCGTAGCATGCTACGGCTCGCAATGGATAGCCCGACCGCCGCGCATGTAGAGCCGTAGCATGCTACGGCTCCGCCCGCCGCCCTTTGCGGCGGGCGATGCGCGGCGGGCACGCCCAAAAAACAAACGCGTAGAAAAACATTCGTCATTCACTTCGTGGTGGCTTCGCCGCTCGTCATTCGTCATTCCTATGCAGCTACGCGCAGATAATTTAGTGAAGCAATACGGCAAACGCACCGTCGTGCGCGGGGTGTCTATCTCCGTGCAACAGGGCGAAATCGTAGGGCTTTTGGGCCCAAACGGCGCGGGCAAAACGACGACCTTTTATATGACGGTCGGCTTTGTTCGCCCCGATGAAGGCATCGTAACCCTTGATAATCAGCCTATTACAAATTTGCCCATGTACAAGCGGGCGCAACTCGGCATCGGCTACCTGCCGCAGGAAGCTTCTATTTTTCGCAAATTGAGTGTCGAAGACAATATAAAAGCCGTCTTAGAAATGACCAAACTAAGCCGCAGCGAACAAAAAGAGCGCTTAGAAAATCTACTCGACGAATTTAGCCTGCACAAGGTGCGCAGCAGTATGGGCGATACGCTTTCGGGCGGCGAGCGGCGGCGCACAGAGATAGCCCGCGCATTGGCGACAAATCCAAAATTTATCCTACTCGATGAACCCTTCGCAGGCATCGACCCCATCGCCGTCGAAGACATACAAAGCATCGTCTACAAGCTCAAACACAAAAATATCGGTATCCTCATCACCGACCACAATGTCGGCGAAACGCTCTCTATCATCGACCGCGCTTATCTGATGGTCGATGGCAGCATCTTCCGCGAAGGTGCCCCCGAAGACTTGGCAAACGACGAGCGCGTAAGACAAGTGTACTTAGGGCAAAGCTTTATCTTACGCCCCAAATACAGCGAAAATAAAACACCTTAAGTAACTGCGCGAAATAAATTCACATTTCGAAAACGCAGTTTCGGGCTTGAAAATCAAGCACAGCGCAGGTTTTCAAGTTTGAAACAAGCGAGAAATAATGTGAATTTATTTTGCTTTCGTACTTAACACAAATAGGTATTTGTTACAACCGCCGCCAGACAGCGCCACCCCTATTTTCGCCCAACAGTCCAGCAATCTCTCAACTATCTGCAATATATGAAATACGCTCTACTGCTCCTCGCTCTCTTCGCCGTACACAGTGCCGCCAGCGCACAACAACCCCTTAGCGCCGAAGACCTTGCCGCTAAACGCACCTTCACGGACTTAGATTCTGCCCTGCTCGCACCCGATGAGGTCTACAAACTCGACCTGAGAGGGCAAGCCATCGACAAACTACCCGAAGATGTGCTAAAACTTAAAAACCTACACAGCCTCCGACTCAATGGCAACAACCTCGCCGCCCTGCCCGAAAAAATCGAACGCCTAAAGTTTCTCCAAGAACTCCACCTCGAAAAAAATCGGCTCGCCTCCCTGCCCGCCAACCTGCATAAGCTAAAATTTTTGCATACCATCGCCCTGCGATACAATCAACTCCAAACCCTGCCCCCCAATTTCGGGCAACTCCCCGCGCTCAAATACCTCGACCTGCGCGACAACGACCTCCAAACCCTGCCCGAAAAATGGCTAAAAAAAGACGCACCCCTCGAAAACCTCTACCTCTCCTTCAATAACCTCAAACACCTGCCCGCTTATTTCGGTACCTGTCTGCAACTGCGACACCTCGAAATCAACGGCAATCACTTCCCCGCCCTGCCCGCAGAATTGCGCAATTGCCAAAACCTGCGCTTCCTCGACATCGGCTACAACCGCGAAATCAACTGGAAAAAAGCCTACGAAGTCATCGCCGAACTCCAAAACTTGGAAGAACTCTATTCCGATGGCATGGACGCGCCCACCCTGCCTGCCTCCCTTTCCAAACTCACCAAACTCAAAAAGCTACACCTCAAAAACTGCAAATTCTCCACCCTCCCCGATTTCATCGGCACACTCCTACATCTCCAAGAACTCGACCTTAGCCGCACGCCTCTACGCACCCTCCCCGACAACCTCTCCCAACTCCCCGACCTCATACGCATACACGCCAACGAATGCGAAATTAGTGCCCTGCCCGCCAGCATCGGAAAATTCAAACAGCTCCGCGAAATGCACCTAAAAGGCAACGAACTCACTACCCTGCCCGATGGCATCGGCGAACTCGACCGCCTACAAGGGCTCTACCTCGCCAACAACAAAATTAGCGTCCTGCCCGAAGCCATCGAAGGTCTCCAAGACCTCTACTATCTCGAACTCCAAAACAATCAACTCAAAACCCTCCCCAAAGCCATCTCCCGCCTCGCAGGGCTCACAGGGCTTTACCTCACAGGCAACCCCCTCGAAGGCTACGATTTCGACGCGCTACAGCTCGCCCTCCCACATACCTACATCTCTTGGTAGTTACGAGTTACGAGTTACGAGTTACGATTGCACATAAGCCATTGATAATAAAGCATATATACAAAGCACAATCGTAATTCGCTACGCGTTAACTTCGTTTTCGTAATTCGTAATTCGTAATTATGGCGTGCCCCCGCTCCCCGCCGCTACGCGGCTTAAAGGTCGCGCGGTCGGGCTATTCATTTCAGGGCAGCCACACGGCGTGCCTTCGGCACTTGTGTCAAGGGCTGCCCCTACATTGCTATCCCTCACGCAATAAAACAAACAACCCGCCGCGCAAAAGATGCGCGGCGGGTTTTTTACTGTATCACAACATGCCCGCTACGAAACGGCAGCACATTCGTAATTCGTAACTCGTAACTCGTAACTCACAGCGTTGTTTTCACGAGGCGCAGGGAACGAACGTTTTTACCTTGCACCAAACGCAGCGTATATACGCCTGCGGCGAGATGCCGAAGCACCAGCCTTTTGTAGTTCATGCCTGCTTGGCTGCGCCATTCGATGCGCTCTACGAGTTGCCCCGCCGAATTGATGATTTCCAGCGCTTCGTTGTCGTTGTCCAGCTCCGAAAAATAGACTAAAGTGCCTTCCGACTGTATCGGATTGGGCATCAGGCTCAATTTATTTTGGCTCGGTAGCTCGAAATGCAAAATTTGTGAGTATTCTATGCTGCCGTCGGCTTTTTCTATCAGCAGCCTGTAGTAATTGCTGCCCTCGTTGGCTTGGGCATCGAGGTAGCTATAGGCAGCCTGCCCCTGTTGGAAAGGCGTATTGGCGATGGTAAAAAATTCGCCGCCAATACCCGCGCGCTGTAGCTCCACACGGCGAAGCATTTGCATAGGACGCAGCCACCAGCGCAGCAAAACGCCTTCCGTCGTCATATCTCCCACGAAACTCTGCAAAATATCCTGCGAGAGTATCACCGCAGCGCCCGATATTTCCAACTCGGAGAAATGCGAGAGCGAAAACTGTAAACGATGCCCTATTCCTGCCCCGCTATTGTAGGGCGAATTGGCAATAACGGCAGCAGGTATATTTTCTACCAACATCGTCGCAAAATTATTGTTGCTATGCTCACAGTCTTCTACATCTGCTCCGTAATGGTTGATGGTGAGCGAGCCCACAGGCGTAGAAGAGCCATTGGCGACATTGTAGGCATCTATCTCGGCTTGGAGCAAGTATAGGCGTACATCCACCGCCCCAGCAGGGAAAGGCATCGCAAATCCGCCAAAATTAGAAGACTCTATATTGAAGTATCTCGGCACATAAGCAGTACCCAAAAAATTGTTGGCAACAGCGGGCATATCATTTACCTCGATTTGTACGGTGCCTAAGTTATTGCCACGCGGATTGATAGAGGCGATAATGCGCCCTGCGTCCATCACATCAAACCAAGCATTGCCCGTTACGCCGTTTACGATGCCGCTAACGCAGCCCGCTGCAGTAGCGATAGGCGCATTGTTTGGGCAATTGATGGCTACAGGCGTACCGAAAACGCAACTCGTATGCTCTACTGTAGGGAAAGGAATAGCAGGCAAACCAGGATAGGTTATCGATAGGGTTGCCGTCATCGTGGCGGCGCTCATACCGTTCGCCCCATTTTCAAAAGCGAGCACGCAAAGCCCCGTTGTACCTAAGTCCACACCCGCCAAATCGGCTTGGGTATAAGTATAGGTGCCATTGCCTGCGACAAATACATTTACGACGCTGGGCAAAGCGCAGGCACTACTCGTGCGAATGCTAAGACGTAAATTGCCTGCTGCGCCTGTATAACCAGAAATAACCACACGGATAGTATAAGTAGGCGGATTGGGCGGCGAGGCAGGGCGGCAAGAGATGCCTGCAGCGGTGATGGTAGCGCGTTTACCTGCTGCCCCACTAACCGTCGTATTCACCGTCGGCAGCGTAAAGCTGCAAGTAGCATCGGGCACTACAGCGCGCTTGGTGGACACGAAAGGAGTCAGAAAGTAGTTGCGCGTAGGGTCGAGCACCGAGCAAGATAGACCTATATCGGCAAAAGAGGGCGGCGTAGCCGTACCTGTAGCTTCCCAGATATTGCTGGGTGTAGCGCTCGCCACTGCCCCATTGACGGTAGCGCCTGCGAGCGCAGTGTTTAGCGTGGCTTGGTTGGTCGCTGTAGCGCTAATGGGGCTGCCCTCTGTGAGCCACCAGCCTATTACTTGGTTGGTAGAAAGCGCAGCGCCTGTAGTCGATACGCGGGCGGTATCGGTAGCGCCACCTGCTAAAACGATGGTATTCGTGCCGCCTGCACGCTCCTGCCCGTTGCCCGAACGCGGCGAAACGACAACGTGTACGGCTTGGCGGCAGTTTGCGTTAAAGCTATTGAGGGGCTCTATGTAAAAAAACGTAGTACCCGCTACCGATGTATTGAGCTGTGCGGGCGTGGGCGTGAAGGTCGCCGTAGCCGTAGCCACAGGCAGTCCGCCCGTAGGAACAGTGTACCAATTATAGCAGCCGCTTAGCGCAGTAAAAGTCGGGATAGCATCGCCCGTGCAGATAGATTTGTAGGGCGATTGAGCATCGTTGAGGGTCGTGTTGGCGAAATGCCGCGCTACGCTCGTATCACATAGATTAGTGCGGCAAGATAAAAGCACTTCATTGGCTTTTCGATACTGGCAGGGGCTAAAATCCTGACGGCAGCTACCGAAAGAATTATAGGTCATGATATTGCGTTGCAAAATCGTCGATACGCCGCCGCCGAAGTTTACGCCGCTATTGGGGTTGATGGTGAGTACGCCGCAGGGCGGCGCAGGAGTCGTTTGATAGACACAAGTAGCATTGCGGCAGCCTGTAAAATTGGGGTCAGGCCAAGTATCGCAAATTTGGTCGCCCGTAGTCAGGCAGTTGCTATTGTTCATAGCGCCTTCGGGCGGATATTGGGCATTGTCGTTGCCTGTGGCTACGTTGTTGTGCGTGTGATGCAGACCCAAGTAATGCCCCAATTCGTGCGGCAGGGTCGTACCGAAAAGGGCGCGATATGCCATAATAGAATAGTCGCGGCTATCTGGATAAGGGGCGTAACCTGTAGTGCCCGAAGAGCCGTGTACGCCGTTTAGCCCGCCGACGAAATAGAGATTGATGATATTGGTACGGTCGAAGGCTGCCGTTTGGGGGTCATCGTCTAAGCCGTCGTTGCCGCCTACGACGGGGTCAGCACCGCCCAAAAAAGGCGTATAAAAGTCGTACATATCGGCATTATTGATGCGTCGGCGGGGCACTGCCTCGTAAAACACGATATTGGCGTTGGCGTAGTAGGCATTTAGGTCGCTGATAGCGTCATCAATGTCGGTATTGGTCAGGGTGGCAAAGCCTGTGCCGCCGAGATAATTGCTACCGCTATGGGCAGCATTTTCAAAGACGGTGATAGCCAGCGGCACGCGATAAGTACCACAAGCGGGCACGGGCATAGCAGGCACGCGACAATTTATATCGAAACTTGCCCCTGCAGGGTCTCCATTGTTGGAGGCGGGTTGCCAGCCGTTGGTGCCATAGCCCTGATTGAGTTGGGCGCAGGCGCGTAGGTGCTGCTGTTGCTGCGGAAAATCTCGATGGCTATGCCCGCAGTCGAAGCCCTCGTAAGTGCCGTCTTGAATGCTGCGCAGTACGGCAGCCTCGTAGTCGGCTTTGCGCGATTGTGCCTGCAAGGCAGCAAAAACAAACAGAAATAAGGCAAAAAAAGTAGAGATTTTTTTCATTGATACGCTTTTTGTAAGTACGAAAGCAAAATTATTTTAAGCTATTGCGCTAGGCGGATGCCTTCGGCGTTCCCGCTTGTTTCGAACTTAAAATAATTTTGCACAGTTGCTTAACACACAAATTTCATATAAAACAGATACGGCTTGACTAACAGATTTGCGTGAGGGATAGTAGGGGCAGACCCATGTGTCTGCCCTTTAGGGCAGCACAGGACTGCCCCGAATAGCCCGACCCTGCGACCTTTAAGCGCCGCATTTTGCGGCGCGGGGAGCAGGGGCACGCCCAAAAAAACAAAGCCTTTCAAAAGGAAAGCGCTTAGAAGCTGTTTAAAAACCCCTCAACGGTCATAAAACGGCATCTTTTGAAGGTCTAACTGCGCGTTTTTTTTCGGCAATAGCGCTGCTATTCCCTTAAAAAAGACGCTTGTAGCCCTCCAAAATCTACCATTTTCTGCCTCGTTAGAGGTTTTCAAACAGCTTCTAAATCGGGGCGGTAAAATTGATTTTCGTTTTCAGATTTGGGCGCAACTTGCCGCCCTCTACGCTTGCTTCTGCTTGCAAATAAAATTCAGAACTTACGCCTTTGAGCGTGCGCGCCAAGGAGGCGAGCGGGCGCAGCAAAAAATTGCTATCGCCCAGCGTGTCGATATTGGATTTTAGAAACTCGAAAGGCAGGCGAAACGGCAAGGTTACAGGCGCATCTTTCGCCACCGTGAAGGCTTCCGTATGTTGCCACTCGCCGAGTTCGTACTCCTCTATGCGTTTATCGTCGCCGCGTCCGCGCGTGTAAACCTCCACGAAACGCAGGCAAACGGCTTCAACGCGCTGCCCGCCACCGCGTATTTCTATCTCGCCGTTGAGGGTCGGGACATTGCGCGGGTAGGCTTCGAGGACGTTGAGGCGCAGCTTGACGCTGTCTATATTGAATACATTTTTGAAGAAACCGAACATGAGTTACGAATGACGAATGACGAATGACGAAGTTAATACGAAGCGAGTTACGAAAACGAAGCTAACGCGTAGCGAATGAAAAATAGTACTTGCTACCACTGCCGCCGCAAGGCGGCATGATACCTGTACACAAAGCACAACTTACACACAAAGCACCATCACAACTTAAAAAATCAGTGTTTGCGGCAGGGCGCTATACAATTGCCTTTTGTCTTCTGCCGAGATGGGATTGCCGCCCAAGAAGAGCCTACGCAGGCGCGTGAGTTGGCGCAGGGTAGCAGGAAGGCGGCGGATTTGGTTGTCGCTAAGGTCGAGTTCTACGAGCTCAGGCAAGAAGCCCAAAGACATAGGAATTTCGGTAAGCAGATTTTCGGGTAGCGAGAGGCGGCGCAGGCTCTGCAATTTTACGAGCCAGTCGGGCAGTCGACGCAGGGGGCAGGAGCAAAGAGAAAGCGTTTGCAGGCGCTCGAATTGCGTGAGCCAAGTGGGCAAATGCTCGATTTGTTCTTTGTTCAGGTGCAGTTGCTCCAAAATGGGGGCGAGGGCTGCCAATTCGTCGGGCAACTCCGTCAAGCCGCACTGTTCCATCGACAAAACCCGCAAATTGGGCAGATTGCCGACCGTCTGCGCCCAAACGGGCGAAAGGCTGGTTTTTTGCACCAACCGCAGACTGCGCAAATTTTCTAAATTTGCAAACTCGCGCCAAAAATCGTCCGAAAGCGGCTCCGCATCGGGCAAACGCCAGATGCTGATATTGTCTAAAAACGGATATATCTGCCTGCATTGCAATTGCACACAGCGCTCCGCATAGCCTACGCCCTGCATGATAAGGCTCGCTAATTCCGCATCTACGGCTTTTGCGTGGAGATGCAGGAGCAACAACAGCGCGATTTCGGCATTTGCCTCGTCGCCTGTGCGCAAAAGTTGTTTGATGTGCTTGGCTTGCTCTTTCATAGTATAGGCAAAGATAGCTATTTTTTTTGAGACTATAAGGGCTCTAAACGCTCGCCTTGCCAGCGAAGTAGATGCAGAGGCGTATATTTTTTGTAAAAAATTTCCGCCGTCTGCTGGAAAGAATGCGTGTAATCGGACACATAAAATTGAGCCTGTCCACTATTTGGCTGCTCATTCAAAAGATTTTTTGCCGCCAAAATCGAGCGCACCCGCTCCACAACCGTATCCACCGAGTCGAAAACCTGCACCCGCTCGCCAAAATACGCCTCTATCTCAGGGCGCACTATCGGGTAATGCGTGCAAGCCAACAAGAGCGCCTGTATATCCTCAAAATCGGGATAAGATAAGTACTGATGTAAGACCGTGCGGCTGATTTGATTGTTGAAAAATCCTTCTTCTATCATCTGCGCCAGCAGCGAAGTCGCCAAAGAGTACACCTCCATATCGGGGCGCAATTCGTGCAGGCTGCGCGCATATACATCGCTGCGAATGGTCGCCTTCGTGGCGATTACGCCGATTTTTTGAAAATTTCTGCCCGCAATGTCCTCTATTAGCGGACTTATCACATCTACCACAGGCAGAAGCCCCGCCCAATGCTCGCGCAGCAAGTCGCGGGCAGCCGCAGAAGCCGTATTGCAAGCGATAACTATCAATTTGCAACCCCGTTCATAAAGATATTGGCTAATTTGCAGCGAATACTGCTGCACCGTCAGCAAAGATTTTTCACCATAAGGCAGATGCGCCGTATCGCCCACATAAATCAAATCCTCCTGCGGCAAGGCTTGCGCGAGCGCCCGCGCTACCGTCAGCCCGCCGATGCCCGAATCAAAAATGCCTATCGGCGCGTTTCTATGCTCTTTCATTCCGAAGTGTTACCGTTTGAAAGCGCAAATATATAGCCTGCAGACCGTATTTTCGCGCCCTTCCCGTATCTTTGAAGCCTTAGATTTTTGGGCGTGCCCGCCGCGCCACGCCTGCCGCAAAGGACGGCAGGCGGAGCCGTAGCACGCTACGGCTCTACTGGCGCGGCGGTCGGGCTATCCGTTGCGAGCCGTAGCATGCTACGGCTCTACACTGCTATCCCTCACGCAAAGTACGACAAACACTATATTTTGCCATCGTGCCTCCCCTCCCTTCGCAGAAGGGAGGGGCTGGGGGTGGGTTCGGCGCATACCATCATTCGTCATTCGTAACTCGTAACTCATATGAAACCGCTACTATTACTGTCTTTTCTCTTGCTGCCCCTGCTTTCGGAGGCACAAAACGCCTATTGGGACGCGCTGCACCTGCGCCAACAAATCCGCAACGGCAAAATCAAACTGCGCACCGTCAGCCCCATCAAAATCATCAATTCCCTCAGCAAGCACACCGACAAAGATTTTGAAACCAATAAGGAGCTATACGAGCATTTTAAGACAAACCCCTTCATTACTAAGTATCTGGAGCTTGCCGACGGCGGCAACTCCATGCCCAAAGGCGAAGACCGCGATAGAGAAGGCGACGATTTAGGCAATTTCGGCTTCGGTACACTCGGCGGCATGAATAGCGGCGGAAAAACCTTCCCCCTCACCCCTACCGCCCTACTCGCAGGCACTGCCGACTTCGTCGTAAAACGCACTAAGCAAGAATTGGGCATCGCACTCTTTGCCGATTTCAAAAAGGCTATCGAAAAATCCGAAATCCTTCGCGCCCTGCTTCCCGCCACCAGCGCCACTTTGCAACGCATCGACGAAGAAATTTACCATTTCGACGCTTATACCAAAACCCTCAAAGAGCAGTTTCATCTCGACCTCGACCAGCTCCCCCAAAATCTCGCCTTCTATGCTCGCACGACCCCGTATATAAAAGACGAAATGACCCGCGTCTATCTCGAAGATGCCTTTATGTTGAGCGGCATGATGATACAAAACCGCCCCACGACCCAGATAGTCCGCTATCTCGGCAGAGAAGCCGCCCTACAGTACCAGCCCAGCACCGATGCGCCTTTAGAAAATTTCAAAACGGGCTTGCGCACCCTCGCCCTCGTTTCCGAGTCGCTCGAATACAAAGACAGCACCCGCCAATGGATAGACCTAAGCGAGTTTAGCGCCCTGCTGCGGGATACCATTTTGACGGACTTATATCTGGGCTTGCTGCTGGAGGAAACCCAAAAAACGCAGTTCAACGACTCGCGCATGAGCCAGAAAATACGCTCGCTCGCCGCCAGCGCCCCGCAGAAGATGGAATTTATCAGCGCCTTGCGTATGCTCGTGGTGCGCACCCAAAATTTGCAGGCTGCCAGCGCCTCTTTGGAGCAGCCAACGGAGCCCTCTGTGCCCAGCCTCGCCAAAAAATCTACCGACAAAACGGGCAAAATGGGCAGCAATCCCGCCCCGCCTACCCGCGCGATGACCTTTTACAAAATTTCGGAAGCGACACTCGACCTACTGCACGAGGGCTATAGCCTGACTTCGCGCTTGGCAGGGCTTTCGGCGGCGGATAGCTTGGCGGGCGAGTACATACGCCTGATGCGCACCGTCAATAAGTTGGCGCTCGATGTGCATACCCAACAATACGCCTCCGCCATACTCAATGCTTACCAGCTTTTGGAGCAGGTTTTGCAGAAAATCGACGGCACGGACTGCTATTGCAAGCAGCTTTTGCGCTATGGGACATTCATGGCGACGATGGTGCAGGCGCAGGACGCAGAAGCCGTATCTAAAGCCATCGAGGCGTTTGCCCTGCCTGTGGGCAGCAGCAGCATCAAAAAAAATGAGCCTTTTAGCATCTCCATCAATGCGCACGTCGGCATAGCGGGGGGCATGGAATACCTCGAAGGAGCGCCCGCCGCCCCTTTTTACGCGCTGACTACGCCCATCGGCGCAAGTTTCAACTTCGGTATGCGTAAGGGCGGTTCTTTGTCTTTGCAGGTTTCTTTGCTGGATATTGGCGCACTGACGGCATTCCGTTTTCAGGATAGCAGCGCCAACAATTTCCCCGAATTGAAATTATCGAATGTCTTTGCTCCTGGTGGCTATCTCGTTTATGGCTTGCCGAAAATGCCGATATCTATTGGTTTTGGCGCGCAGGTTGGTCCGCAGTTGCGCAATATCACGACGGGCGGCGGCTTGTACACGCCTGCGAGCGGTTGGCGTATGGGGGCATTTTTGGCGGTAGATTTACCGATATTCAACGTTTATACGTCTTCGCGTAGGCATCGGGCTTGCAAGCCGAAGGGGAAAACGAAATAAAAAATCCCCGCCCCGCCCGCCCTTTGCGGGCGGGGCACAAAATTCGCGTGAGGGATAGTAGGGGCAGACCCATGTGTCTGCCCTTTGGGCAGCACAGGGCTGCCCCGAATAGCCCGACGCTGCGCCCTTTATTGGCGCAGCGGCACGCCCAAATCGAAATTATGCAACAAAAAGCCTATATTTGCGAAAAAAATCCGAGAAAAAACCGAAAAATGGCGATGACGAAGATGCAGGTATACGGCACTATAGCCCTGATAATAGCGGTCGGGCTGCCGACTTTGTTTATGCTTTCTCGCGGCGGCTCTGCGCCCATTGGCAATGAGCCCTTAGGCAAAACGAAGCAGCCGAAAGGCGGCATTATCTCGAAAGAGCGCCCGAAAAACATCATTTTGATGATTGGCGATGGTATGGGTTTGACGCAAATCACGGCGGGCAGCATCGCCAAAAAAGACGGCTTGGCACTGGAAAAATTTCGGCATATCGGCTTGGTGCGCACCTATGCGCGCAAAAAACTGGTTACCGACAGCGCGGCGGGCGCTACCGCGATGGCGACGGGCGAAAAGACCTACAACGGCGCTATCTCCATGAGCGTCAAGCAAGAAAAGCTAAAAACCATCGTACAATATGCCGAAGAAGTCGGCATTGCCACAGGCATTTTGACCACCACGCACGTAACACACGCCACGCCCGCCTGCTTTTTTTCGCATCAGCCCACGCGCAGCAATGTCAATGAATTGGTCGCCGCCGACTTTATGCTATCCGATATAGAAGTATTGATGGGCGGCGGCTGGGACTATTTCGGCGCGCGAAAAGACGGGCGCGACTTAGTCAAAGAGGCAAGCGACAAGGGCTATTTTGTCGTAAAAACGCTGGGCGAAATGGGCGAATACTGCCCCAAAAAATTGATTTGTCTGCCTTGGGCAGGCTTGCCTCCCTCGTACAAAGAGCGCGGCAACTTCCTACAACTCGCCACCAAAAAGGCTTTGGGAGTCCTTTCTGCCTACCCCGATGGCTTTTTCTTGGTCATCGAAGGCGGGCAGATAGATTTGGGCGGACACGCTAAAAATTCGGACTATATCATCGGCGAGATGCTCGATTTTGACCTCGCCGTAACCGAAGCCCTCGCCTTCGCCGAAAAAGACGGCAATACGCTCGTAGTCGTTACCGCCGACCACGAAACGGGCGGCTACAGCATCAATGGCGGCAATCTCGACAGCGCCAGCGTACAAGGTGCCTTCACGACCGACTATCACACGGCGACGATGGTGCCCATTTTTGCCTACGGCATGGGCGCAGAATCCTTTATGGGCGTGATGGAAAACACCGATATTTTCCATAAACTCTACGCGCTGCTCTGCATAGACGAGAAGAGGAAGTGAAAAGTGAAAAGTGAAAAGTGAAAAGTGAAAAGTTATGGTAATTTTTGTTTAGCAGTTTTGATAGAAGCTACCAAAATAGCAATTACTTCTTTGCAATCTGCTTGTATACTTTCGAATGGCTTTGTTTCGATATAGCCTGTGTTATAGAGTAGGTTCAACCAATAATTTGTTTCATTGGCTTCTTTTCGCTTTTCACTTTTCACTTTTCACTTAAAAAATCAACTATTCATGATATCCTGCTTCTTTCTGCAGCGCTCGATGGATTTGACCGCCGTATTGATGGTATCATCGTTGAAAAGCTGGCTGATATACTTTTTATAGTGCTTTATTGCCTCTTCGTAATAGCCCTGCGCTTCGTACATAATGGCGTATTCGTTGTAAATCGTCGCCATATCGATACCTGCCACCTGCTGCGCATCGCGCAAAAGGTTTTCCAAATCGCGGTAGCGCTTGCTGCTCGAGAGCACGACGGCGTAATTGTAGTACGCGGGGCGATACTCTGGCATATAGCGAATGCAAGCCTGATAGCATTCTTCAGCGCGTTTGAGGTCGCCCAAGCGCGTTTCATAAACCCAACCCAAGTGGTTGTATGCCTTGCCGAAAGTCGGATAAGTGGCGATAATTTCTTCCAAAATCTGCTTCGCCTCGTCCGTGCGCTTCTCCTTGATGAGGTCGTCGGCATAAATAAACTGCCCTTCCGCCTTTGTAAAATCTTCTTGTCCGTACATAATTTGCAAAATTTAAGCTGTTAAATAATGACGAATTACGAGTTACGAGTTACGAATGTTGCACATAAGACCTTCTAAACGAAAATATACACAAAATACCATCGTCATTCGTCATTTTTTGGGCGTGCCCCTGCTCCCCGCCGCTAACGCGGCTTAAAGGTCGCAGGGTCGGGCTATCCGTTGCAGCGCTGTAGGGGCAAGGCATGCCTTGCCCCTACAGTGCTTCCACTGCTATCCCTCACGCTTTTTAAGTGAAAAGTGAACACGAAGTAAACGCGTAGCGAAAAATGAAAAATTTTGTGCTTTATGTATAGTATATAAAAAATTGACTCGCAATAAGTTATAAGCTAAAACAAATAAAAAATAGGGGCTGAAAATTTGCAAGTTTGAAGAAAAAAATTCACTTTTCACTTTTCACTTTTCA
>CAYXSA010000006.1:0-74254 GCA_964467315.1 uncultured Saprospiraceae bacterium
AAAGTGAAAAGTGAAAAGTGAAAAGTGAAAAGTGAAAAGTGAAAAGTGAAAAGTTATTTTTTGTATATTATTGTTGATTATCAATGTTTTATGTCTGAAAAGCATTTCGCATTGGCTACATGTTCACTGTTCACTTTTCGCTGTTCACTTAAAAAAAACGCCTCGCCCTGTGCCAAAAAAAGGCAGCAGCAGCGAGGCGCACTTGTGAAGGTAGGTTAGTAGAAAAAAGGGAGTGTAGTTGTCGGTGGCGATTTAGATGCCGAAGGCTTTTTTGAGTTCTTCGACGCGGTCGAGGCGCTCCCAAGTGAAGGTAGCGACGGTTTTTTCTACCCATTCGCCGTTTTCTCTAACGCTAACATTTTTCAATTCGCTTTCTCTACCCATGTGTCCGTAGGCGGCGCTTTCCAAGAAGATGGGGTTGCGCAGACCCAGCGAGCGCACGATGGCAACGGGGCGGAGGTCGAAGAGGGATTGTATAATTTGGGCGATTTCGCCGTCTGTTTTTTGCACTTTTGCGGTGCCGTAGGTGGTAACGTACAAGCCGACGGGTTGGGCTACGCCGATAGCGTAGGCGACCTGCACCAGACATTGGTCGGCGATGCCAGCGGCAACGAGATTTTTGGCGATGTGGCGGGCTGCGTAGGCAGCCGAGCGGTCGACTTTAGAGGAGTCTTTGCCAGAGAAAGCGCCGCCGCCGTGTGCGCCTTTGCCGCCGTAGGTATCGACGATGATTTTGCGACCTGTTAGTCCTGTGTCGCCGTGCGGTCCGCCGATGACGAACTTGCCCGTCGGGTTGATATGATAGATAATATCCGAGCCGAAGAGGGCGCGCACGCGTGCGGGCAATTTCGCTAAGACGCGGGGCATGACGATTGTGAGCACATCGCGTTTGATTTGCGCCAATACGACTTCGTCGGTATCGAAATCATCGTGTTGGGTAGAAAGTACCACCGTTTGCACGCGCAAGGGGCGATGGTCGTCGCTGTACTCTATAGTTACCTGCGATTTGGCATCGGGGCGGAGGTAGTCCATCGGCTTTTTGTTCTCGCGGCGGATTTCTGCCAATTCTTGCAGAATGCGGTGCGAGAGGTCTAAGGCGAGGGGCATATAATTGTCGGTTTCGTTGGTTGCGTAGCCGAACATCATGCCTTGGTCGCCAGCGCCTTGTTCTTCTTCCGTTTTGCCTACGTCTACGCCTTGAGCGATGTCGGCGGACTGTTCATGCAGTGCGGAGAGAATGCCGCAAGAATCGCAGTCGAAGCGATATTCGGCTTTGGTATAGCCAATTTTACGGATAACCGAGCGGACGACTTTTTGGATATCGACGACGGCTTCGGAGCGAATTTCGCCGCCTACGACGACCTGACCTGTAGTAACGAAGCTTTCGCAAGCGACCTTAGATTTGGGGTCTTGAGCCAGAAAAGCATCGAGAATAGCGTCGGAGATTTGGTCTGCGACCTTGTCGGGGTGTCCTTCGGAAACGGATTCGGAGGTGAAAAAATAAGGCATTGGGAAAGAAGCGTGTTAAATGAAGACGGCGAAATATGTATTAGTATAAGACTGCGTGTAGCTCGACGGTATGCGGCTGGGCAAACGGCAGGCTTTGGCGTTGCTGTAGACTGTAACTTTTGTCGGGTGTATATTGCAGTTGTTGGCTGCTTTCGGTGAGCAGGCTGCTTTGTCTGCTGATGATGCTGATATGCTGGACTTGCTCGTTTTGTAGTCGGATTTCTACCGATTGGGTGTATAGATGCGGCTTGCGAGCGCGGTAACGCAGCAGCAGCGTGTTTGCGCTATCGTTGCGTAGGCTGTCTATATCGTATTGGTCGCGGAAGGAGCTTTTATTGAGTTGGGTGCGGCTAAACAGCGCAAATTCGCGCTCCCATTGGGTGGAGTTTTCGATTTGAACGCTGGTAGTATCGGCTATGGCTGCCGTTTTATCGGTATAGGCGCGGCTTTCTTTGCGCACGCTTCTACTGCCGAGTCTGGCGGCTTCCTCTGCGAAGAATTTCGGAAGGTCGAAAAATAGCGGCTTCGGCGCTGCTGCTTGCTGCGATGGATTGGCAGGCGCGCAAGCGCAGAAGTAAGAAAGCGCCGACAAAAGTAGCAGTTTTTTTTTGTGCATCGGCTATTTTTTTGCTTCCTCTATGAGTTGGAGGAAATAAGCGCTTTTTTCGGGCTGTTGTTGTAGGAGTCGTCTGTAGATTTTTACCGCTTTGGCGCGTTGATTTTGGGCTAAAAGCAATCGGGCAAGGGTCTCGCTGGCTATGTTTTCGTTGTCTACGATGCTTGCCTGTGCGGCTGCGTCTTCTGGGCTGCTTTCTGTCGTTTCTTGCTGGCTCATGCGCTCCGAAAGACTGCGTAAAAACAAATCCGTCTGCTGCAAAAATCTAAAAGCATCGTCTACGTTCTGCACGAAACCCAGTTCGGGGTCTTCCTCCAAGACGTATTCCGTTGGCTGCTCCGTCTGCTCTTTGGCAGTTTGTTTTGCCGCTTTTTCGTCGGGAAAGATAGTATTTAGTGCTTTATTTTCCTCCAAAACGGCAATACGAGGCAGCCGAAAACGCTTCTTCGCCGCGCTATCGTCGCCTAAGTCGCCATCTGAGGGGGAAGCATTTTTTTGCTTTTTCTTCTTAGCCATAATCAACTGCACGGGTGCTTCTTCTTTGCGAAAAAGGGAGAGCACAAACGACAAATCAGTGGGAATTAAAGTTTTTTTTTCCAAGCCAAGCTCTCTCGCGCTGATGCGGGGCGGGTTTTCCGATACGACGCTTACCGCCAATAGGCGTTCGACCTGCTCTTGCGCCGCCGTCGGCGATGTATGCAAAAATTGATGCAAACGCACCCTATCCAACGAATAAGCGGACTCTACGCCCAAGCGCTCTTCAAACGCGCTGGGGTTCTCCATCTGGTACTTTTTTAGCAGCAGCAAACGCAGCAAAGCGCAGTACGGATGCGCCTGTACGAGCACTTCCATCTCCGCCGCTGGCAGGTGCGCTATCAGCAAAGGCTGCCGAAGGTATTGTTGAAATTGCGCCGCTGTCATCGCTTGTCTATTGGTTTTTTCGTAGCTTTGTGCTGCTTTTTATGCGCTTCGTTTTTTTGGCGTGCCCCCGCGACCCGCGCCGTTGGCGCGGGAGCCGTAGCATGCTACGGCTCTACTGTCGCGGGGTCGGGCTATTCAGGGCGTATCACCATCGCCCCAGATGGGGCGAATGTTGATTCGCCCCTACTATCCCTCACGCGAAAGGCAGGAATACCCGCCCGCAAAGAGCGGGCGGGGTACTGCGGCAGTCGGTACGGACTGCAAAGGTAAAATTCGTTTTGAAAAAAACAAAAAATATAGCTCTTATGCGTTTTTTTTTCCCTGCCCTCCTCTTGCTCTTCCCTTCGCTCGCAGCGGCGCAAGAACGCCTGCTGACTGCTGCCGAGCTCCAAGCCGAACCCATCTACTTCCAGCTCTCCCAAGCCCTCAAAGACCCCACAAAGGTCTATAAACTCTATGCCGACGACCTCAACACGGAGCCCGATTCCCTTTGGGCGGCGCTGCCGCTTTTTGTCAATCTACAGCAACTTAGCTTAGAGGGCGAATTTTTTACGACGCCGCCCAAAAATCTGCTCTTACTGCGTCCGCGCCTGCATCTGCTTAGCATCAAAGACAATAGCCAAGCCGATTGGGAGGCACTTTTTCGCATGTTGGCGGATTTTCGCTTTTTGCATACCCTGCATTTGGAGGACTGCGACTTTGCGGAGCAAATTCCTGCCAAATCATTGGGCGATTTGCGGCAAATTTTGCACCTTAGCCTCGCCAATTCTTATCTTGCAGATTTGCCGCCCACGCTCGGCAAGCTCAAAAACCTGCAAACGCTCGACCTGCGTTCTACCCAGCTTACAGCCTTGCCCGAAGTCGTTTTGTCGCTGCCCAATCTCACAGCGCTCTATGCGGGCATCTCTGAAGAGGGTTTTCCCAATCGCATCTCTGCCCTGCCCGCCAAAATCTCCCGACTAAAGGCGCTGCAAATCCTACAGCTCGACCAAAATCCGCTCACGCGCCTACCCGATGATTTTGTCCGCTTGCCCGCCTTGCATACCTTGCATCTTAGGGGCTGCGCCCAGCTCGATGGCAGCCATACGCTCAAAATTTTGAGCGCCATGCCCAATCTCTCGCATCTGTCGCTAAGCGAGTTGCGCCTTGTCGCCCTCAATAGCAATAGCCTGAAAAATTGGCAGCAACTGGAGTACTTAGACCTTAGTTACTGCTCGCTCAATTATATATCGCCCGACCTCGCTCGCCTGCCCAGACTGCATACGCTTTCCCTCAAAGGCAATAGCGACTTAAAGAGCGAAACCATCGAACTGCTGCGCGAAAAAATCGCCAATCTAAAGCTGTAGAACCCTTATTTACTACGGCTGTTTGCCGCGTGAGGAACACGAAGTGAACGCGACTGCGAAGCAGCCGCGAAGCGCACCGCATAGTAGGGGCGAATCAACATTCGCCCATTTGGGCGATGGGGATACGCCCCGACCACGAAGTGAACGCGAAGCGAATAGCCCGACCGCCGCCCCCCACTTGTGGGGGCGACGCGCCTTTAAGGCGCGGCGGGGGGCAAAGCGGCGGGCACGCCAAAAAAAAACGAAAAATGAACACGAAGTGAACGCGTAGCGAAAAATGAAAATTTTCTACTTTATGTATATACTTGATTGTCAATGGGTTATATGAAAAACTCGTCATTCGTAACTCGTCATTCGTAACTCGCATCATGCCAAAAATATCTACTCGTGCCGAGCGCACACCTGCTTCGCCGATACGTCGGCTTGTTCCTTTTGCGGAGGCTGCCAAGCGTCGGGGCTTGCGCGTACATCATTTGAATATCGGGCAGCCCGATATAGAAACGCCAGCGGCGGCGGTGGAAGTCATGCGCCGCGCCGATTATCGGGTCATAGAATACACGCATTCGGCGGGAGTGGAGAGCTATCGGCGGGCTTTGAGTGCCTTTTATGCGCAGTATGGCATCAGCCTGAGCCATGAGGAAATGATTGTTACCAACGGAGGTTCAGAGGCACTGTTTTTTGCGGTGCTGGCTGCCTGCGATGCGGGCGATGAAATCATCATACCAGAGCCTTTTTATGCCAATTACAACGGCTTTTCGGAGAGTACCGATGTGCATGTAGTCGCCGTACCGAGCAGCATCGGCGATAATTTCGCCCTGCCAAAGGCGGAGGACTTTGAGCGGGCGATAACGCCGCGCACGCGGGCTATACTTATCTGCAATCCTTCCAATCCGACGGGCAAACTCTACAGCCGCGAGGAGCTGGAGCAGCTTGCCGAGCTCGTTCGTCGGCACGATTTGTATCTGATAGCTGATGAGGTGTATCGGGATTTTTGCTACGACGGGCTGCAGCACGTTTCTACCCTGACTATAGAGGGCTTGGAGGAGCACGTCGTTATGATAGATTCTATCTCGAAGCGATACAGCGCCTGCGGGGCGCGTATCGGGGTGCTGGCAACGAAAAATAAGGCGCTTTATTCGGCGGCGATGCGCTTGGCACAGGCGCGGCTTAGTCCCTCATCGGTCATGCAAGTGCTCGCCGAAGCCCTCTGCCAAACGCCGCGCTCCTATTTTGAGCAAGTCAATACGGAGTACGATATGCGCCGTAAATTGGTGCTCGATAGACTAAGCAAGATGCAAGGGGTAAAATACGGGCAGCCCAGCGGCGCTTTTTATCTTATCGCCGAATTGCCCGTAGAAGATGCCGACGAATTTGCGCAATGGCTGCTTTCAGATTTTGAGCACAAGGGAGAAACCGTTATGTTTGCACCCGCATCGGGTTTCTATGCCACCAAAGGCAGCGGAAAAAAGGAAGTGCGCATAGCCTACGTCCTCTGCGCCGCTGACCTGCACAAGGCTATGGACTGTTTGGAAGCGGCGCTTGCCGTATATCCGAAGCGAACAATTTAGCATAATTTTGCTTTCGTACTTAATTAAGTGTTTAACAATTTTGGCGTGCCCCTGCTCCCCGCGCTAACGCGCTTAAAGGTCGCGGGGTCGGGCTATCCGTTGCAGCGCCTTCAAGGCGCTTCCACTGCTATCCCTCACGCAATAAAACATTTAATTAACAAGGTACTTATACAAAACGAAATGGGAAAAATCGCCATCGAAGGCATGCGCTTTTATGCTTTTCACGGATTCTACGAAGAGGAGCAAAAGATAGGCAACGAATACGAAGTTAGCGTCTATGTAGATACCAACTTTTCGGCTGCTGCCGCGAAGGACGACCTTGCAGGCACCGTCAACTACGAAACCATCTACCGCATCGTGAAAATCGAAATGCAAAAGCGCACCAAGCTCCTCGAAGCCCTCGCGCAACGCATTATCGACAAAACCAAAGCCCTCTTTGATACCATCGAAAGCATGACTATCCGCATCAGCAAACTGCGCCCACCCATATCGGGCGACATCGAGCGCGTATGGATAGAAATTAGCGAAAACTACCAAACCAAATGCGATAAATGCGCTAAAATTTATCTTTCGCACATAGCAGGCGACGGCTGGACGAAACACGGGCAAATTTATCCCGAAACTCGCGCCACCCTTACCCGCGCACACGGCAAAAATATCTGCAAAAGCTGCCTCCAACCCCATTTCATACAGCCCCCCGCCGAAAAAACCGAAGACGAGGAGGAGTGAATAGTAAAGCCGTTGCATGCAACGGCTCACACAAAGCACAAAACAAAGTGCAAAGCCATCAACCCCCTTCCATGCAAAACAAAATACAAGACCTCAACGCACGCCTACAGCAAGCATACTTAGGCGGCGGAGCCGATAAAATAGAGCAACAGCACAAAAAAGGCAAACTCACTGCCCGCGAGCGGCTACAGTTCCTACTCGATGAGGGCAGTTTTCAGGAAATTGGCGCGCTCGTCCTGCATCGCTGCCGAGATTTCGGCATGGAGGAGCAGCAATTTTTTGGCGATGGGGTCGTAACGGGCTTCGGAACTATCGCAGGGCGTACCGTGTACGTCTTCGCCCAAGATTTTACCGTCTTCGGCGGCTCGCTCTCCGAAACCCATGCCGAAAAAATCTGCAAAATCATGGACTTAGCCCTCAAAAATGGGGCTCCAGTGATAGGACTCAACGACTCGGGCGGCGCACGCATACAAGAAGGCGTGGTATCCTTAGGCGGTTATGCCGATATTTTTTACCGCAATACGATGGCTTCGGGCGTAGTGCCGCAGATTTCTGCCATTATGGGGCCTTGCGCGGGCGGCGCGGTCTATTCGCCCGCTATCACGGACTTTATTTTGATGGTGGAAAACACCTCTTATATGTTCATAACGGGTCCCAATGTCGTAAAAACCGTAACCAATGAGGACGTAAGCGCCGAAGAACTCGGCGGCGCGCAAACGCACGCTACCAAATCGGGCGTTACCCACTTTTCTGCCGCCAACGACATCGAATGTATCCAGCAGATTAAGCAACTTTTGAGCTACTTGCCCCAAAATTGCGAAGAAACCGCCCCGCATTTGCCTTATACCAGCGCAGGCGCGCAGGCAGAATCCCGCCCCGAACTCAATACGCTCATCCCGCCCAATGCCAATACGCCCTACGATATGCGCGCCGTCATCGAACAAATCGTCGACGAAGGCAGTTTCTTTGAGGTGCAGCGCGATTATGCCGAAAATATCGTGGTCGGCTTTGCGCGCTTGGGCGGGCGCAGCATCGGCATCGTCGCCAATCAACCGATGGTGCTGGCAGGCTGTTTGGACGTAAATTGCTCCATCAAAGGGGCGCGTTTTGTGCGTTTTTGCGATAGCTTCAACATTCCCTTGCTGGTTTTGGAGGATGTTCCTGGCTTCCTGCCAGGCACCGACCAAGAATGGCGCGGCATCATCACACATGGCGCAAAACTGCTCTACGCCTTCTGCGAGGCAACCGTGCCCCGCGTTACCGTCATCACCCGCAAAGCCTACGGCGGCGCTTACGATGTGATGAACTCCAAACACATCGGCGCGGACTTAAATTATGCCTTCCCCACGGCTGAAATCGCCGTCATGGGCGCAAAGGGCGCGAGCGAGATAATTTTCCGCAAAGAGATATTACAGGCAGAAGATAAAGCCGCCAAACTCTCCGAAAAAGAAGCAGAATACGCCCAAAAATTTACCCACCCCTATCGCGCCGCCGAGCGCGGTTTTATAGACGAGGTGATAGTGCCCGCCGATTGCCGACAAAAATTATTGGTCGCCTTCCGCGTGCTCGAAAATAAATCGGTCAAAAATCCCCGCAAAAAACACGGAAATATCCCCTTGTAAAACCTTTTTTTCTTTGGGCGTGCCGCTGCTCCTTACAGGTCGCAGCGTCGGGCTATTCGCTTCGCGTTCCCTTCGTGGTCGGGGCGCATCATCATCGCCCTTTGGGGCGAATGTTGATTCGCCCCTACTATCCCTCACGCAACAAACAGCGCGCCGCCAAAGGGGCGGCGCTTCCTCTGTTTTTATCCTCTTCTCATACCCAACCATGAAAAAAATTACCTTTTTATCTCTCTGCGCCCTTTTTCTACTCGCTGCTTGCGGCGAAAAAGCAGCCGCCCCCGCCGCCAACAACGGCGCAGCAACTGCAGCAGACAAACCCGCAGAGCCCGCCAAACCCAACGCCGCCGATGCCCCCATTTTTAGCGCCGAAGAAAGCAGCCCCGACGAACTAATGGCAGCTATGCAGGCAACAGAGTACACAAAAGGCTTTTCCCTCACAGGCAAAGGCGCAGTGATTCTACTTGATGGCGAATTGATGTCGACTTATCTCGGCGGTACTGCCGCTGCCAAAATTAGCCAGAAAATCGATATCATGCAAGATAAAGACAAGCCCGAAGAAGGCATGGTGCGCGAATACCTGATGGTAGCCGCCAGCGATTTCGACGGTAAGTATGGGCTACAAACCACCATCATCGATGGCAAACTCATCCAATGTACTTGCTACGAACCCAAAGGCGAACCCTTCCAAGGCGGAATGCCGATTTTTGCCCGTATGTCCGATGAAACCGTCAGCAATTCTTTCTTGTACGAGGTCGAAAAGAAAGTTTGGCGCGTACTCAAAAACAAGGAGCGCATACCCAGCATCGAAATGCAGCAAAAAATGTACGCCGACTGCCAAACACTCACCAAAGCAGCCTTAGACTTCAAACAAAACAAAAAAGACGACCCCCGCTGGAAAGGCGCTAAGGTCAAGTAAAAACTTGCAATAGCCGCAGATTGCTTTGATGCTACTTGCGTGAGGGATAGTAGGGGCGAATCAACATTCGCCCTATAGGGCGATGATGATACGCCCCGCATAGCCCGACCCCGCGCCATGTAGGGGCAGCCCACCAACAAGTGCGTAAGCACGCCGTGGTGGCTGCCCCCGCCTGCGCCCCTTTGGCGCAGGCGATGGCGCGGGGGCACGCCCCAAAAAAAAATCTTAAAAATTAACAGTAGAAACTACATAAATACTTGAAAATCAACTACATATAATATAAAAATTATGAGCATCATAGAAATGAAAGTGCCGCAAATCGGCGAAGCGGTCAAGGAAGTAACGCTGAATACTTGGGTCGTCGCCGATGGTACTTATGTGCAGCGCGATGAAAAAATTTGCGTCTTCGACTCCGATAAAGCCAGTATCGATGTGCCCGCCGAAGCCGCAGGCAAGCTGATTTGGGTTGCCCAAGAGGGCGATGATATTCCGATTGGCGGCTTATACGCCAAAATCGATACCTCCGCCGCCGCACCCGAAGGCGCAACTCAAGCCCCCGCAAAAACGGAGGCAAAAACGGAAGCAAAAACCGAAACCACGAGCGCCACGACTTACGCCACAGGGCACCCCTCGCCTTCAGCGCGTAAAATCATGGACGAAAACAACCTGCAAAAGGTAGAAGGCACAGGCAAAGACGGCAGAATCACCAAAGACGACGCACAGCGCGCCGCCGAAGCCGCCAAAAACCTGCCCGCCAAACAAGAAACCAAAGCCGTAGCACCCAGCGCTACTAAAGTAACCGTAGCCGCCAATATGGGCAGCTTTAGCCGCAGCGCAAGAGAGGAAAAACTGTCGCGTATGCGCCGCACTATCGCCCGCCGCTTGGTAAGTGCCAAAAATAATACGGCAATGCTGACGACCTTCAACGAGGTCGATATGACCAACATTTTGGAGCTGCGCAAGAAGTATCAGGACGATTTTCTGGCGAAATATGGCATCAAATTGGGCTTTATGTCGATTTTCGCCAAAGCCTGCGCCAAAGTTTTGATGGAAATGCCCGAAGTCAATGCCCAACTCTCGGAAGATGGTACGAGCATCATTTACCACGATTATGCCGATGTTTCCATCGCTATTTCTACCCCGACGGGTCTGGTCGTGCCGCCCGTGTCGAATGTAGAATCCAAATCTCTGGCGCAAATCGAACACGACATAGCCGCCCTCGCCAAAAAGGCACGCGAAGGCGTTTTGACGCTTGCCGAAATGACGGGCGGCACCTTCACGATAACCAATGGCGGCGTTTTCGGCTCTATGATGAGCACGCCCATCATCAACGAACCACAATCGGCGATACTCGGTATGCACGCCACCATAGAGCGCCCCGTCTCCATTGGCGGGCAGGTTGTCGTTCGCCCCATGATGTACCTCGCCCTCTCCTACGACCATCGCGTCATCGACGGCTCCTCTTCCGTTACTTTCCTCGTCAAAGTCAAAAAAATACTCGAAGACCCAATGCGCCTGTTTTTGGACTTGTAGGGTCTATCGAGAGCCTGTTTTTGGGCGTGCCGCCGCTCCCCGCGCTGCGTTTCGCAGCGCTTAAAGGTCGCGCCGTCGGGCTATTCGCTACATCAGCCGTAGAGCGCTTTAAAGCGCTCTACGGCTGATTTTGCTTCTATCCCTCACGCAATTTTTTTTAAAGCAGCCGTAGAAAAAAAGCCCGACGATATGGACATCGTCGGGCTACACAAGCCTAAAAAAAAAAGAAAACTGCATGTTGTCGTATCCATTTCAGCGTATTGGGGTACGCTGTAAGGTGTTTTAGGTATAGTTGCGTATCTTATTGCACAAATATAAGATAGAAAGCCCTCGACAAAAAAAAACAGGGGGGGACAAAAAGGGGACAGAGCTTTTTTTTTCGAGCTTTTTGCCCAAAAAAGCCCAGAAATACCCCAAAACGAGCTGTTTTTGCCCTTTTTTTAAGGGTTTTTCATCTTTTTTGTAAAATACTTGCAAAAACATTTGGCAGATGCAAAAACTCCCCTTACCTTTGTAGTGCAGAGTGGAGCAGTGGTAGCTCGGCGGGCTCAAGAAATTGCACTTAGCTTATGTTGCCAAACGACACAAAACTAGTGGGGGATATTGCTGAACAAGCTGTTATTCTTCAAGCCTTAAAAAAAGGCTGGGAAGTATTACTTCCTCTGGGTGATAGGCTGCCGTATGATATAGTTCTTTGTATTCGTGGTGTTTTCATAAAAATCCAAGTAAAAGCAGCTTGGTTTGAAGAGCGAACTAAAAATTACATTTTAGACACTCGAAGAACCAAAACTAATCGGAAAGAAATGAAAAGAGATAAATACTCTTCAGTTGATTTTGATTTTGCTATTGCGTACTTGAAAGAGTTAGATGTTTTTTATGTAATACCTGTTGAAGAATTTATTTCTTATGGAAGCCAAATCACATTTGTCGAAGGCAGCAAGCGTCAACGAAAACCTCAATCTGCTGAATATCGTGACGCTTGGGAGCTAATTGAAAAAAGGGCTGCTTTGGAAGAAATTCCATCGTGATAACTTGTCAAATTCGGGGAAGTCTTTAGCAGTGATAATCCCGAGCCAAGCCTATCTAATTACGGAGTAATTAGGCAGGAAGGTGTAGAGACTTGATGGCAAGCACCTTAGCATTAACCAATTAAGGTTAGATGAAGGTGAAGGTAAAGTCCAGACCACAAATTCTGCATAGGAACGCAGAAGCAATGAAAATTGTAGTGGTAAGCATAACCCGTAGGTCGCAGGTTCGAGTCCTGTCTCTGCATCAGAGTAAAAGCCGCATAACTTGCAAAAGTTGTGCGGCTTTTTTGTTTTATATCGAATGCTGCCTCGTAGCCTGATTTTTGGGCTACGAGGCTTTTTTATTTGATTTCTGCCAAAAATAAATACGCCTTTTGTTTTTAAAAAAAGGTGTTCATGAGAAAAAAAGAGGCTTTCGTGTAGTTTCTTAGCCTGTTTGTGTAGTTTGTACTTTTTCCCTTTTTGGCTATTGTATCTTTGTCATATACAAAAACCGATGTGGTGCTTTTATATGATTTTACTAATCCCCTTCTTTTTGCAATGTTGCACTGTGATACATTTTTGAGGAATCACTGCTTTACGTTTTTAATCCTTGCTTGTTTCGAAAATCCTATATAAACCTTAGTGGTTTCGACCATTTTTGATTGTTTCACCAACTAACACCTGTATTTAATGAAAAGCGTCTTTTTTTTGGGCTTTTGTGTCCTTTGTTTATTTGCTTGCGGCGAAAACAGCGATTTAGCCAGAGTAACGAGCAGTATAGCCAAGCAACTATGTTTGCTGCGTACCACCAAAAATGATACACTTCGTTCAGGGCATATTATTCGCACCATCAATGCGGATACTAAAGTTTTTATATCTACGCCCCTGAAAGGAAAGCGAGAAGACGAAGCGACTGAAAAGGAGCGCGAAGAGATGCTTATGTTGGCTTACGAACTGATGGGCACAGCCGAGCGCGAAGCCAAAGAATGCGGTTGCACGCAGGAATACGTGCGCAATTTTTTCAGCACCGAAGGTTTGATGGGTATTAAGTTTAGGGAAGTTTTGAAGCAGCTGGATACCTTGGAGCCGATGGTTTTTGTCAGCAATGCGCGCTACGGCTACAAGGGCGAAACTTTTATACGCCAAAAAGCCGACACGACTATCTATTGGAACTTGCTGCGCGACGACGATGAAAATGTAGTTTATCTAAAAAAAACGACTTTTGCGCATGATAGGGTTAGCTTTTGCGCGCCGCAAAAGGACAGCATCGACCAGCCGCATATATCGAAAACGCCTTCTTCTTACGATGGCGAGCACTATCAATTCAAAATTTGCCCTTTAGATAAAAGTACCATTTGTGAGGAAACCTTTAATGCTCGCCTTACGCTGCGGGTGGTCTGCGATAGTGAAATAACGCTTAGTTTTAATACCTTCGAGAAAGCAGAAAAGGCGCTACTTCGCATCAAAGAAAAGCAGGGCAAACTTGCCGATGTGCAGCACCGATAAATATATCCTTGTGCCGCTTTATTTTTCCTGCGTGAGGAACACGAAGTGAACGCGACTGCGAAGCAGCCGCGAAGCGCACCGCATAGTAGTGTAGGGGCAGACCAATGTGTCTGCCCTGAAACAGATAGCCCGACCGCCCGACCTTTATAGCAAGTGCGTAAGCACGCCGCGAGGAGGGCGGGCACGCCAAAAAAAAATTATTTTTCCGTATGCAGTATCTCCCAAGCAGCACCCTCGCGCAGTGCATAATCGGAGATGGCGAGCACGGGCAGGTTTAGGCGCTCGATGACAAGCCGAATAAGTACGACTACGCCGACAATTAATTTTGCGCGCGTGTGGGGTAAGTCGTGCATTTTTAGGCGCTCGTCGTAGGAGCTGTGTATGAGCCGCGCATAGACCTCGTTGAGAAAAAATGCCGATGGTATCGGCTCGTAGGGCTTTGCATGTCGGCGGCGCGTAGGGTTGTGCATGGCGGCGATAACGTCGAAAGTGCCCGAAGCGCCAACTAAAACCGCCGCAGGGAAACGCAGAGAAGCCTCCCAAAGGGGCGCAAGCAGCTCGCTTAGGCGTTGGTGCATATCCTCAATGGTGCTGGCTTCTATCGGGTCGCTGGGGCGGAACATATCGTATAAAACAGCTGCGCCGATATTGAAACTTTGCGCCCAAAATATCTCTTGTTTGTTGCACAAGATAAATTCTACGCTCCCTCCGCCAATGTCCATAATGAGCATGGTGCTTCCCGTATCGGGGGCGGCGAGGCGCACACCTCTATAAATTAGCTCCGCTTCGCGCATCCCGTCGATAAGCTCGATTTCTATGCCCGTCGATTCGTGGATTTCTTGCATGAGTTGTGCCCCATTGCTTGCCATGCGCAGGGCAGCAGTGCCGAAGGCGCGCAGGCGGTGTATATCGTGTTTGAGCAGGGTTTGCGCAAAATTGTAATGCGCCGAAAGCGCGCGCTGATAGGGCGCAGCGCCGATAAAATCGCGCCCATCTTCGAGCAGTTCGACGAAATAGCGCTCCTTGTATACGCGCTGAAAAGTCCGCCCGTCGCTGGTTTCGTAGATATTCAAAGCAAAAGTATTGGTGCCACAGTCGATGACGGCGATTTTTCGGCGAGCAGGGGAGGGGTTGGACATAAGTTTTGCGTAGATTTTGCACAAAAAAACTAAAAAAAGCCGATATTTGTGCTACGCTGTGGATTCTACGCGCAATTCTCTTCAATTTTATGGCTCGTACCGCTCTTATTACTGGCTGCAACGCGGGCATTGGCTTCGCTACGGCGCAGGCGCTTGTCGCTGCTGGTTATTCGCTCATTTTGTGGGCGCGCACGCTCGAAAAAGCCGAGCAAGCGCGCGAAAAATTGCTCAACGACGCACCCAATGCGCGCATAGATGTTGTCGCTGCCGAGTTGGGCGACTTGGTTGCGGTAGCAAAGACCGCCGCCGAGATAGCCGAAAGTTATCCGCAGCTCGATGTGCTTGTCAATAACGCGGGCTTTTATCCGAGCGCCGTCAAATTTAATGCGCAAGGGGTGGAAGAAACCCTGTGGGCGAGTCATCTGGGGCACTTTGTGCTGACGCGTGCGCTGCTGCCCCTGCTCGAAAGGGGCGATGATGCGCGCATCGTCAACGTTTCTTCGACGGCGCATGTTTTCGGCTCGGCGGATAGATTTTTTACCCAAAAGCCTCGAAATACCTTCAATGCCTACGCCGATGCCAAGCTGGCAAACGTGATTTTTACGCTAGGTTTGCGCAAATTTTTTCCGAAACTGCGCGCTTACGCCCTGCATCCTGGGGTGATAGACACCAATCTACCAACTAAATCGGTGGGCTGGTTTCGCTTCCTTTTCAAGCTGGCGCGCCCCTTTCTCTCTACGCCCGAAAAAGGCGCGGCAACCAGCGTTTACCTCTCCACCACGCCCAATGCGCAGATAAATGCAGAGGCTTTTTATTTCGAAAAGTCCCGCGCTTCCAAATCCAAACACGCCGATTTGCGCGCGGAGGTGGTCGATTGGTTCTGGGCAAAGAGCGAAGAGTTGGCGAGCAAGTAGGAACGTAAAAGGTGGTGCATGTAAAGCCGTTGCATGCAACGGCTCTACATACCCTCAAATATGGGCAAAATCCGCTTCGAGTGGGCAGTTTTCTAAGCTGCGTTGCGAAAATAGATAGCGCCCATCGCAAAGAAAACCCAAGCCCTGCCAATCCATCTTATTGAGCTTTTCGCAATATTGGGCGAGCTGAGCGGGCGACATCTCGACTTTGGGAAAAAGCGCCAAAATGGAGCCATCGTAATAGTTGGAAGGGTGCAAAAAGAAAGGGTTTTTCTGCCGCGTCTTGCCGTTGACGTAGATGCGTGCGCCCTCGCTGATATGATGCATTCGCCCCCATTGCCACCAATTCGATTCTGAAAAGGGGCGGATTTTTCTCGCCAAAAGGGCAGTTTTATATGGTAGTAGAGTAGGGTGAGGCGTATTAAAAATCATACGGCGGGTCTGTCCTGTGCTTTGGGTTCGGGAGCAAACGAAATCGGCATTGCCGTCCTTTTCGTTGCTAAAAATTTTGTCTGCACCGCTTACCGCGCCCACGCAGACGCGAAAAATATCGCCTAAGCGGACGCTGCTGCTTTTTTCTTGCTTCAAAAATAGGAGTTGCCCGCGCTCGCAAATAAATTTTCTTCCGTCGCTCATTTGTCGGGACGTATCGCCCTTTTGAAAGCGAAAAATTAGACAATTTGGGCTATGATTATCGAAAATGCGGGCATCGCCCAAGTCGATAGCATCGGTTATCGTGCCTTGCGTGTATAGCCACTCGTTGAGCTTGCGCGCCGAAGTCGCTTTCAGAAAATCGCGGGGGGTGATAAAAATTAGCTCGCCGCCTTCGCGCAACTGTCGCACACATTTTTCTATAAAGAAAAGATATAGGTTGCTGCGCTCGTCGAAAAGCTCCGTATTTAGTTTGGCTTTCGTGGTGGGGAGTATATCGCGGTAACGCACATAGGGCGGGTTGCCGATGATACAATCGAACAGCTCAGAGTCGGGATAGTCGAAAAAGTCCATTTGCATCACGCCCTCGCCTGCCCAACGCTTGTCGAGTTCTATGGCGATGGTTTCGGTATTTTCTGCCCGCAATGCTTCCACAAATGCCCCTTCCCCAGATGAAGGCTCCAGCGTGCGCGCCTGTCGATTGCGGCGCAGGCTGAGCATCTGCCGCACGGTATTGGCAGGCGTGAAGACCTGACCGAATTGGGCGACGTTGTGGGGGATTTTCATAAGGGATAGAGCTGGCGGTAGTAATAGAAAAAATAAGAGTAAAGTGGAATTTTTGCACTGAATTGGCTATCCGAAGCAAAAGTGCTGCGCAAATGAGTAGCTATTTTTATTTTTTTAGCAGCCGCGATTAGTTGTATTTGAGTTTCAATATCTGCTGCTTGTACATCAGTTGCTTGTGTGAATTTTGTATTGCGAGAAAGATGATACCAAATTTCGCGTATAAAATTCCAGATATTTGGGTTGTGGAGCCCAAGATTTGCAATTCCTTCAAAGTCTGGTAAAGTCTCTCCCGTAGGAGCTTGGTATCCAGATAAAACACCGTTAACAGTGTATTTCAACAGCGCCACTTTTGCGCTATCGTGCAAAAAAGGGGCTATGTAGTTAGTTCCCCGTTTCTTATTGCAAGTTTTATCTTCGTTGCAAGAAGCGATTAGGTTGTAATAGGCTATATTATGCGGTTGCGGTTTAGCACTCGAAAACGGAGCAGCAGGCGGAATATCTATACGCGAATTTCGGTCAAATAGAATTTTATGAATAACCCAATTTTTTAGGGGTGCCGCCGCTGTTTGATACTTAGCGGCTTCAGTGGTATCAGCGCTTTGTGGAATAATATGCTCTAATGTTACGGAGTTTTCTAATGTAGATATTTTGCGCATACAGTAGCAACACAAATTGCCTTGCTCATTTGCAAATAGCGCCCGTATCGTATCAGTTATCTCAGTATAAGAGGGGATATTGTACTCTGCATTCGCAACTGACCAATTATTATTTAGCAGGTCTGCAATAGCAAGCGAAGCAGGCGAAAGCGGATTTTTGTTAATCGTTGTCATACATATAGAGTTCGTCTTTGATGGATTGGGGTAAATCTGTCAGACCGAGATATTCGGCAAGTTGTTGCTCTGTGCGCTGGGCGGCTTCGTCGTAGCCTTGTGCCTTGAGTACGTGATAAGACTGTATAAAGCTTTCCACTGTCGAATTACGCGCAGGCGTATGCATAATCTCCGATACAGCCGTACTATAGTCTATGCCGTATATGCCTTCTACGATTTCGTTGCTGTAGTGGTTATTTTCGTTGGTAGAAAGTTGGATAATGCGCTGCTTGTCGGCGTACTCGCCGCTGGTTTTTAGGTTGGTGAGGACTAAGGGCGAATGCGTAGTAAGAATGAACTGCATCTCTGGGAAGGTGCGCGAGAATCGCTGTACTACCTCCTGCTGTAGGCTGGGGTGTAGGTGCAAATCAACTTCATCTATAAAGACGATGCCGCCGCTTTCGCGTTTTGCCCCATTGAGCGTGCAAGCACGAAAAGCCAAATCTAAAACTATCGAAAATAGACGTTTATAGCCTTGAGGCAGCATCTCAAAAGGCATAGACCGCCCGTCTTGGAACACAAATTCTATTCCTTTGAAAAATCTTAAAAAAGCAATTTGAAATCTTTGAGCTATTCCGTTTGTAGGATAATCAACTAATGGGGCTGTAAAATCCTTTATCTTTTTTTCGATAAAATTTAGTTCTTCTTCAAAAGCCAGCATAGTAGGGTCTTTTGCAAGTGCATCAGAATGCTGTAAATGTTCTTTCCATGGCAAAATAGACATTTTTAGTTGTTCATAACGCTTTATCCAAAAAGGTATGTAGTTAAATTGGCTAGCCCAGTCACTATAAGCAAAATTACGAGGAAGCACAGGCAAAAAACGCAAATGCTCTATTACTCTTGCTTTCTGCCATTTGTCCGATGTGACGTTGGGATATGCATCAGAATAGTATGCAAACATGGGCATAAATGGGAAGCCAGTTTGTTCATAGTGTTGCTTGATAAACTTGGGAAAATCTGATTTTAGTATGTCGCTATTATTTTCACTTATTTTTGCACTTTCCCAATGTAGTGTTTTATCTTGAAATATTGCCCAAGTTTCGATTATAAGCGGAGATTTAAATTTACGTTCTCGACCATCAAAAAAGGAGTCATATAAATTAAAACCGTAAGGTCCATTATTGAGTTGATTTTCCGCAAGCAAGCGAGAAAGCGACTTGCGCAGCGCAGAAAGCACATTCGATTTGCCAGAGCCGTTTACGCCGATGAGTATATTTACGTGGCTGGCAAATTCTATTTCGTAGTCCTCAAAACAGCGATAATTGGTAAAATGGGCTTTGGTGATGTGCATGATATCGGGATTATGGCAAAATGTAAAAATGCGTGAGCGGGTGGAAGGGCGCGTGCGCTTTGCGCACGCGGTATGCGCCAAAGGCGCGTACTGAAACCCTGCAACACGCGACCGCGCCGCCTTTAGCGGCGCGGGCACGCCAAAAAAAACGATAAAAATTACTTCTTCGCAGGGACGTAGAGATTATTGCCGCGTTTGTAATCGGCGAGGCGATTGGTCGGGTCGATGCTAATTTTTCGCACTTTCGACTGCTGCACGGGTATCATCAATTCGTATTTGGGGTGCGTCCAGCGCCAGTCGGGCAAAATGACGCGCCGCCCGCCGTAGAGTCCTTCTGCCTTTTTTTCACCGCGCATGAGGTCGAGCGGAATGTAATAGAGCATCTCGACGGTTTGCCCTTTTGCGTCCTCGTACTCGACGACCAAATCTATAGGCATGGGGAATTTGCCGATGCGCTCCAAAATGATTTTTGTTTCCGTGCTGCCTTCTTCGCCTGTGATTTCTTTGACGGCGTAATCGATAAATTGAATGCTATTGACGAAGTATTCCTTGTACCAATCGAGTTCCAGCCCGCCGCTCGCCTTTTCCATGATGCGGATAATGTCGTTGGGGTTGGGGTGGCGAAAGCGCCAAACATTGTAATAATCAAGCATTCCTTTATCAAAAGCCTCTTTGCCGATGATGTATTCCATTTGGTGCAAAAACACTTCGCCTTTGGAGTAAGCAGCCTGCCCGTAGGCGGTATTGGACTGAAAATGGTCGGCGTGTGTGCTGAGGGGCTCTTCGATTTTTTGCTCAATGAGCGCAAAATAGCCCTTGTAGGCGCTTTCGTGTATGGTCGCCTGATTGGTGTTGGGGAATAGGTACGCCATGACGACGGCGCTGGCGTAGGAGGTGAAACCCTCGTCCATCCAAGAATGTAGGCTCTCGTTGGTTGCCATGAGCATCTGATACCAATTGTGCATGAGTTCGTGCACCATCACGCCGACGAGGCTACCGATATTGCGCCGTCCTGTGATGAGGGTGCACATGGGGTATTCCATGCCGCCGTCGCCGCCTTGTATGAAGGAGTATTGGCGGAAGGGATACACGCCGTAGCGGTTTTGTATGAATTTGAAGGCATTGACCATATAGGGTTGCGCCTTTTTCCAAGTTTCTTTGTGTTCGGCTTCGTCTTGATAGAGAAAATGTATTTTGATGGTATCATTGAGGTCGACGACATCGTGAATATAATCTCTATCTGCGCCCCAAGCGAAATCATGCACATTGGGCGCGACGAAATGCCAAGTGAGTTTTTCGGCTTTGGGGTCATTGACGACCTTAGCGCCTGTGTCTTCGTAGCCGCAGCCAATTTCGTTGGGATTTTGCAGGTAGCCCGAAGCGCCGATGATATAATTGCGGTCTATCTTTATTTTTACATCAAAATCGCCCCAGATGCCGTAAAATTCGCGCCCGACATAAGGGTTGGCGTGCCAGCCCTGCTCGTCGAAATTGCACATTTTCGGATACCATTGGGTCATGGAGTAGTCTACGCCTTCGGAGCTATTGCGCCCAGAGCGGCGGATTTGCAGGGGGACTTGAGCCTCAAATTCCATGTCGAAGGTATCCACGCCGCCTGCGGGTATGGGGCGGGCGAGATTGACCTCTAAGATGCTTTCGTTGACCAAAAAATTCAGCGGCGTACCGCTTTGGCGCAGGGAGCGCACGTTTTGGTAGCCGATTTCATCGGGTTTGAGCTTGCTGATGCGGCTGGCTACGCGCATATCGGGGTCGTTGATGGTGCGCGAGCGTACATCCATCATGCTACCAGGCTGGAAGGCGTTAAAATAGAGATGATAGAAAACGCGGTCGAGGCTTTCGTTGGAATTGTTGTATAAAACGATGCGCTGTTTGCCTTTGAAGCGATGCGTTTTTACGTCCATATCGATTTCCATCGCATAACTGATGCGCATTTGCCAGCGTTCTTGTTGGGCTTGGGTCGAGGAGGAGGCGCAGAGTAGGAGCGCCAGAAGGATAATTGGGGAGTACTGCATATAGTTACGAGTTACGAATGACGAATGATGAATGACGAACACGAAGTGAACGCGAAGCGCATAGTACTTGCTACCACTGCCGCCTTAAGGCGGCATAGTACCTACGACACAATGCACAACTTGCACATAAAGCACAACCGTAATTGCAAAGTTAGGCTTTTTTTGTATTTTTGCGCCGCCTAAGGAGGGGCTAAATCAGCATTATGGGATTATTCGACAGCATTCGCAAGGTTTTTTTTCAGCGCGAGCAGCAGCGAAAGCAGCAAGGGCAGACGCATCTGCGTAGGCGTTTTTTACGCTTTGCCGACTGCCGTGCGGTAGGTTTTTTGCTCGATGCGAGCGATGCCGATACGCGCCTGCCTTTGTGGCTCTTTGCGCGGGAGCTGGCTGCAGGGGGCAAAAAAGTTGCCGTTTTGATGTATTTCGATGGTAAAGATTTGCCCGCCGAACTCGCCTCCGAAGCCGAACGCCGCCTCACAGGCTGCGAATATCAGTTCTTCACGCATAAAGACTTATCTTGGTCGCGCCTGCCTCAAGGCGAGCAAATAGAGCGATTTATACAGCAAACTTACGATTGGCTTTTAGTGCCCAAACTTGCCGCTCATGCGCAGTTGGATTTTCTCGCTGCCGCTTCACCCGCCGCTATGCGTATTAGCTGTTACACGGGGGGAGAGCAAGATGTAGAGCCCTACGATTTTTTCGCCGCTTTGCCCCAGACCGCTTCCAGCCTGCCGCCTTATATTCAAGCCCTGCGGCAGCTGCTGCATATTCCCACAGAGGTTGTTTAGGTAATGAGTAGTAAGTAGCAGGTAGTAAGTAGTAAGATTTTTTACGCTCCTACTACCTACTACTTACTACCTACTACTTACTACCTACTACCTCGCCCGTATGCAAATCCAATATGTACCAACGATTTTTGCAGAGTCAACAAAGGGAGGCGCAAGCCTGTTTTTGCCTGTTGATAGACCCCGATAAACTCAGCTTGCGCGAGGCGGATAGCATCGTCGAACTAAGCCAAAAGGCAGGCGTGGACTGCTTTTTTATAGGCGGCAGCCTCTTAGTCAATGACCAACTCGATGCCCTGCTGATGCGCATACGCCAGCAATGCAATATCCCGCTCGTGCTGTTCCCAGGCAGCTCGCGTCAACTTAGCCATCGCGCCGATGCGCTCTTGCTTTTATCGCTAATTTCGGGGCGCAACGCCGAATTGTTGATAGGCAAACACGTCGAAGCCGCCCCATTTTTGCGCGCTTCGGGGCTGGAAATCATGCCGACGGGCTATATGCTCATCGATGGCGGCGTAGCGACCTCCGTGTCTTACATGAGCAACACGGTGCCCATTCCCGCCAATAAAAACGATATTGCCGCCTGCACCGCGCTCGCGGGCGAGCTTTTGGGGCTAAAACTAATCTATATGGACGCAGGCAGCGGCGCGCAAAAGCCCGTTTCCGACGAAATGATACGCACCGTAGCCCAAACCGTCAGCCTGCCGCTCATCGTCGGCGGGGGCATACAAAAGCCCGAAACTGCCGCCGCCAAAGTGCGGGCGGGCGCTCATGCCCTCGTCGTGGGCAACGCCATCGAGAAAGACCCCAGTCTGATACTCGATATAGCCCAAGCCGTACATTTTCCTTAAATTTAAGTTTTCTTTTTTTGGGCGTGCCCCCGCGCCGTTGGCGCGGGGTCGGGCTATCCGTTGCAGCGCCTTGCGGCGCTTCCACTGCTATCCCTCACGCATTGGCGCGACCGAATGACGAATGACCTCTAACTAATGACGAAAACGAACGGCGAAGCCCTCCGCGAAGCGAAGTTAACGCGAAGCGAATGACAAATAATACTTGCTACCGCTGCCGCCGCAAGGCGGCATAGTACCTATACATAAAGCACAACCTTATACAGAATACCCATAATCGTAACTTGTAACTCCCAACGAACATAGCCATATAGCCGTTTTGCTTTGGGCTGCGCTGCCCCTGCTGCTGCGCTTTTTTTCTTTTTGTGCCATTATCAAAACTATGAATATACAAATGCGTGCCCTGCTGCTATTGGCGGTGCTGGGTTTTTCGGCTGGCTGCAGCGATACGACGGAATTGGGCTTATCGCTCGTAGAGCAAGAGCGCTCCAATGTACTCTTTACCGATACTTTAACGATGGATATGTCCGTCGTCGAAACGATGCCTTTTTCTACGACCTCGCCCTCGCGCTGGCTCTGCGGTGCTTATGAAGACCCTGTTTTCGGTACTTCACAGGCGGGTTTTTACTGCAATTTTCGCGTGCCGACGACGAATGTAGTTTTTCCGACTGCCACTGTCGATTCGCTCGTTTTGACGCTCGTTTATGATACGCTGGGGCATTACGGCTCTATCCTCACCCAGCCCAACGCCCAAACTTGGGAGGTTTTTGAGCTGTCGGAAGCTATGTCGGCAAGCGCTACCTATCGCTCCAATGCTACTTTTGCCCTCAAATCGCAGCCCCTCGCCGATAATGTCGTCTTCACGCCCAATTACAAAGACAGCGTACAAATCGACACCACCCGCCTGCCCGCACACCTGCGCATACGCTTAGACGATAATTTTGCGCAGACCCTGCTCACACCCACCCAAAGCGACGCATACACCACCAACAATAATTTCAAAACCTATTTCAAAGGCATATACATCCGCCCCGTCGCAGGCGCAGCCAACGATGCTATCGTCCGCTTCTTGCCCAAATCGGCGCATACCAAACTCACCCTCTATTACACCGACCGCAGTGGCACTACCCCCATCGCCAAAACCTTTAGCTTCCTCACCGATACGGATGCCGAATCCGTCGTAAACACCACACACGATTACACAGGCACAGAGGTATTAAGCAATAACCCTACGGACTCCCTCGTTTACCTGCAAGGTATGAACGGTGTAGGCATACGCCTCCAATTCCCCACCCTCCCCAACCTGGGACGCATCGTCGTCAATAAAGCCGAAATACAACTACAGTCGCCCTTCTCCGAAGATAGCACCCGACCCATTCCGCCCCAGCTCGTCGCCGCCGAAAAATTGGACACCACCTACGAACTCGCCGATGATATTATTACCTCCCTACAGCGTACAGGCACGTATATCCTCTTCGGGGGCTCGCGCCAAACCATGACCCAAAGCCTCTTCCGCTACCGACTCAATGTATCCGAATACTTCCAGCGCATCGCCGACGGAGCAATCGCCGATAGCTCCATGTATATACAGGCTGTAACCGTACTCGAACCGTATCGGCTGATTTTGACCAACCAAAGACATAGCTCCTACACGGCAAAACTCCTGCTGACGTACACGAAAATAGATTAAGGCGGCAGTTTCCTAAATTTTATAGCAAAACGCTTTATGATAAATTGCGTGAGGGATAGTAATGTAGAGCCGTAGCATGCTACGGCTCGCAATGAATAGCCCGACCCCGCGACAGTAGAGCCGTAGCATGCTACGGCTCCCGCGCCAACGGCGCGGGTCGCGGGGGCACGCCCAAAAAATATAAAATTATTCCACCAACCATATAATTATATGTGCGGAATCGTCGCCTATATCGGCACTCAAGAAGCCTATCCTATCGTGATGAAAGGCTTGCAACGTTTGGAATATCGCGGCTACGATAGCGCGGGCGTAGCCCTTATCGCCCAAGCGGGAGATATGCGCGTATTCAAACAAAAGGGCAAGGTAAAAGAACTCGCAGAAGCCGCTAAAAATAGCGATACCAGCGGCACGCGCGGCATGGGACATACGCGCTGGGCTACGCACGGCGAACCCAATAACGTAAATGCGCACCCGCATACCTCTGGCAATGGCAACCTCGCCATTATCCACAACGGTATCATAGAAAATTATCATGTCCTGCGCACCGCACTGGAGCGCGAAGGGCATCGTTTTGAGAGCGATACGGATACCGAAATCCTCGTTCACCTCATCGAAGAAATCCAGCTAAAAGAAGCCGCCAGCCTCGAAGAAGCCGTGCGCATCGCCCTTTCTCGCGTGGTCGGCGCTTATGCCATCGTGGTCATGGAGCGCAGCGAACCCGATAAAATCGTAGCCGCCCGCAAAGGTAGCCCCCTCGTTTTGGGCGTAGGCAATAACGAATTGCTGCTTGCCTCCGACGCTTCCCCCATCGTAGAATACACCAAAAACGTGGTCTATCTCAACGACGAAGAAATCGTTGTACTCCGACCCAACGGACAATTTCAGATAAAAACCATCGACGACGAGCTGCAAACGCCCTTCATTCAGCACCTCGATATGGAACTCGAGGCAATAGAAAAGGGCGGGTTTCCGCATTATATGCTCAAAGAAATCCACCAGCAGCCCCAAACCATCGCCGATGCCATGCGCGGACGGCTCAACGTGCAGCAGGGCATCATCACGCTCGGCGGGGTCGTCGAATACGAAAATGCGCTAAAAAACGCCAATCGCATCATCATCGTCGCTTGCGGGACTTCCTACATCGCGGGACTTATCGGCGAATATCTTTTGGAAGACTTGGCGCGCATACCCACAGAAATCGAATACGCCAGCGAATTCCGCTATCGCAACCCCATCGTCGGCGATAAGGACATCGTTATAGCCATCTCCCAATCGGGCGAAACCGCCGATACGCTCGCCGCTTTAGACCTTGCCCGCGACCGCGCCGCCCTGACTTATGGCATCTGCAACGTCGTCGGCTCTTCCATCGCACGCGCTACGCACGCGGGTTCGTACATACACGCAGGTCCCGAAATTGGCGTAGCCTCCACCAAAGCCTTCACAGGGCAGGTTACTTTGCTGACGCTCATGGCGCTACAGCTCGCCCAAAAACGCGGCACTATCTCCATGTCCTACTATTTCCAACTGCTCGGCGAGCTGGAAAACATACCCGCCAAAGTGCAAAAAGTGCTGGAAAGCGACGCAAAAATAAAGTACATCGCCTCCCTCTGGAAGGACGCACCCAATGCGCTCTATCTGGGGCGCGGCTACAATTTCCCCGTCGCTTTAGAGGGTGCGCTCAAACTCAAAGAAATCTCCTACATACACGCCGAAGGCTACCCCGCCGCCGAGATGAAACACGGCCCCATCGCGCTCATCGACGAAAATATGCCCGTCGTAGTGATAGCTACCAACGACAGCACCCGCGACAAGGTCATCAGCAATATACAAGAGGTCAAAGCGCGCAAGGGCAAAATTTTGGCTATCGTCAAAGAAAACGACCCCGATATACCGCAGATGGTCGACCATTTTATCGAGATACCCGACACCGCCGAGCCGCTCACGCCCCTACTTTCGGTCATTCCGCTCCAATTGCTCGCCTACCATATCGCCGTGCTGCGCGGCTGCAACGTCGACCAACCGCGCAACCTCGCCAAATCTGTAACGGTAGAGTAAAGATTTTTTATTTTTTTGGCGTGCCCGCCGCGCAAAAAGGCGCGGCGGTCGGGCTTTTTGAGCCGTAGCATGCTACGGCTCTACAATCCCTCACGCTAAAATATGGTGCAGGCAGCGCAAAAGGTGCGCTGCCTGCATTTTTTTGTTTTTTTGCACAGCGCAGAAAAAAATCAAGGACGCAGCGCAAAAACCCTTTGTTGTAGGTTTTGCTGTACTTTGGCGCGGACAGTGGCGGGCGCGTCGTTTGCCAAATCGACCCCGAAAAGTATCTGCATATAGGATATATCCAAAAATATATTGCTGTCTGCGCCGTCGCGCACGCTAAGCTCTACGGGAATTTCGACGCTGAAACTCGTGCTATCGAGTAGGCTGTAGGTCGTATCCAAATTGCTGTCGTGGAAGGCAAAGAGGTAACTATTGTAGCGTTGATTGGTGCTATCCCAAAAAATCGGGCTGGCTGCAGCGCCGAGCGGATGCGTCGATGGGCTGACCTGTTCGCCGTCGATGCCTGCCGCCAGCGGCGACAAACCTATGCGAAAACGCAAAGCGGCATAATCGCCCACGCGGCTAAATTTGCCCAGCTCGTAGCGCAATCCCTCCGAATTGAGTGCCCGCGCATCGTCGGGCAGTAGCGCCTGCGAGCCATCTCGCAGCTCAAAAAGTAGGGTGTCCTCTATGCTGTGCGCGTTGCCATCGTAGTCGATTAACTGTACTTCGGAGAGCAGCATCTGTAGCGCATCGACGCGAAAAGCTGCGCCCTGCGGGTCGAAAAAAGAGCCGCCCAACTGCAAAACCTCGCTCGTATCCCGTCCAAAATGTCGACACTGCAATTGCAACTGATAGTACTCGCAACAGCAGTTTATATCGGCTTCGGCGTTAAAATTTTCCGCAATCGGGTCGGTACAATCCTCCACTTTAGCGGCGCAAGCGGCGAATTGCATCAGAAGCAATCCGCCGCCTATAGCGCAGAGCATTTTTTGTAGCATAAGAAGCTGTTTGAAAACCCCTGACGAGGCAGAAAATGGTAGATTTTGGAGGGCTACAAGCGTCTTTTTTAAGGGAATAGCAGCGCTATTGCCGCAAAAAAACGCGCAGTTAGACCTTCAAAAGATGCCGTTTGATGACCGTTAAGGGGTTTTCAAACAGCTTCTAAACCTCTACAGATAGCGTTCTTTGATGATTTCGAGATGGTGCAGCTCGTGCCCGATGATGATATACGCCAGCGCACGCACGGAGATTTCTGCGCCATTGGCAGTGCCCATGCGCATACCTTCTTCCTCCGAAAAGCGGCTAAAAAGCTGTATGGTCGTGAGCCGCAGCAGATGAAATTCGCCCAACAGTTCCTCTACGCGCAGATGCTCGACTTGTGCATTTTGGGCAAATAGATTTTCGTCGTAGCCTGCCAGCTCCGTCGTGTCGCCTCTGCCAATGCGCAGGGCGCGATACGCCATCACTCGTTCTGCATCAATGAGATGTTGCAGGACTTGTTTAAGCGTCCACTTGCCTTCGGCATAGGCATAATTGCCCTTGCTTTCGTCGATACCGCGCAGGTAGAGTTGCGTTTTTTGATGAACGGTTTGCAGGGTCGTTATCAAGGTCGCGTCTTCGGGGACATTGCGCACATAGCTGGCGTAATAAGGGCTGTATTCGTGCTCGGTTGGCTTTTTCATGTCTGGTGTTTGGGGAACGAAAAATCCCCGCCTGACAAAATGAAGTCAAGCAGGGGCTTTTTATTGGGAAGACTTAGCTTTTTGCGGCGACAAAATTGTTTTAGCTGTTGCCAAGTGGCTTTCATTAAGCCCAACTGTAGCGTTGGTAAGTAACAATTTTTTTTTCATAGACGCGGGAAGCTCATTTAGCGATTTGTCGTCGTCAAGAATGATAAAATGCCTTGTTTTTTGTTTACCGTGTTTTTTGTGCCAGCGCAAAATCTCGTCTTTTCGGCTCAAATACTCCGTATTTTCTTCTAAAGCGTGAAGCTTATTTATTTTTAGCCCTCTGTTGGCAAAAATTTTTTTCCACTCCACGATACTGAATTTCGATTTATGGGAGCTTGTGAGCCAAACCGTGATATTGGGGTGTTCATCGAGAAGGAGCGAGAGCGTCTTAACGGCTTGTGGGCTAAATTGGTAAAAACCATCTTCCAGCGGCTCCAACTGTTTCCAAGAACAGGCAGGTGCCATAACACCGTCGATGTCTAAGAGTAGTAGCATGGCTGTAAAATAATTTTATTGGTTAAAAAAGCTCAAAAAATCTTCCAAGTTGACTTTATTTTCTGCTGCATCTTCGCGGTTTAGCTTGTCGATTTTTGCTTTTGTGTCCCAATCTTCTTCATCAAACTGTATTTCGCACCAGCTTTGGGCAGTGGTTGCAGAGGTTTTGTAAGAGGGGAACCTATCAAGCGGAACACCCGCTAATAGAGAAGCTAAATACCGATGATGCCCATCTATAATTAAATCATTAGCGACTTTTATGCCTGTAAATTTTATACCCATGAGCATCTTCATATAAATGCGATTCAGTATGGGCAAACACAAATTAGATTGCGTTGGTTTCAGAGGTATATTATTTTTTTTGATAAACTCCAAAACGAAATCGGCTGTAAGTTTCCCCATAATTAAAACTGCGTCGGCTTCACCTTATTATTTTTGAAAATAAAGGCTTCGGGATAGTGTTTTTGCACCTGATAGAGTAGGGTAGAAGCGTCGAATTTCGTATAAAAAGCGCCCGCCGACACTTTGTAGAAGGGCGAATCAAATTCCCAATCTATGGCGACGGTTTGCAAATCGCCGCTTAGCAGGCTGCGGGCTTCTTGGAGCTTTTGCATGGTTTCGTACTTATCGCGTCCGATATAAATCTGCACGCTCCAAGCGCGAATGACCCTATCGGGTTTGAGGTTGGCGCTGCGGCGTATGTCGAGCAGTCGGCGCACGCTGCTTTCTTCCTGCACGACGATTTGCGCCTGCGCACGCGAGGCAAGGAAAACGAAGAGCGACAAAAGTATAAAACGAAGCATAAAGGTTGGAAAGATTTTATTTGGCTGTAGACTTATGGCTGACGATAGCGACCCCTGCCGAAGTGCCCAAACGTTCCGCGCCTGCTTGTATGAATTGCATCGCTTGCTCGTATGTGCGTATGCCGCCAGAGGCTTTTATTTTCGCCTGCCCTTGTACGGCTTGGCGAATGGTCTGTATTTGGTGTAGGGTAGCGCCCTCACCGTTGATGCCTGTGGAGGTTTTGATGTAATTTGCGCCGAGTTCTACGCCGATTTTGCTTATTTTTCGTATTTCTTCGTCCGTGAGCAAGGAAGCCTCAATGATGATTTTAGCGGTTTTTCCGTGCAGGTGTGCGGCGCGAATGGCGCTATCGAGGTCGTTGTGTACGTGTGCCCATTTATTGTCTTTGATAGCACAGATATTAGCTACGATGTCGATTTCATCTACCCCTTCGTCTACGGCGCGCTTGATTTCCTCGATTTTGGCGGCGATAGCCGAATAACCCATCGGGAAACCCGCTACGGTAACAACCTGCAGGGGGCTGCTATCGAGCAGATAGGCGGCATGGCGCACATAAAAAGGCGGCACGCACACGCCTGCAAAGCCGTACTGACGGGCTTCGTCGCAGAGTTTACTGATTTGGTCGCTTGTGCAGATAGGTGAGAGTAAAGTATGCTCGATATGTTTGGCAAGTTCCATTTTCTTATGAAGGTTGTTAGCGGCTTTGGTAAAGTGGGGCTAAATATACGATAAAATAACGCATACTTTGCCTTTTACACTTATTTTTTGGCGAATGGCGATATTTTGGAGGCGATTTTTTTGGGCGTGTCCCCGCGCTGCCTGCCGCGCAAAGGGCGCGGCAGGGGGCAGCCATAAAAGCTGCCCCTACGCAGCGCGGGGTCGGGCTATTCGGGGCGTACCACCATCGCCCCATTTTGGGGCGAATGTTGATTCGCCCCTACTATCCCTCACGCTATGTCCCTTAGAGGGCATTTAGTCTACGAAATAAGTTTTTGCCGAGCCGAGCCATAGCTCTTGGGGCTGCCCTTGCGGGTCGAGGTAGATAAAATAAGCGCTTATTTTCAGCCGATTGAGCATGGCTTCCGCGCCTGCTTTTCCTTGTGCCATGCAGGCAGTAGCGAGTGCATCGGCAAGGGCGGCAGAGGGCGCGAAGATGCTGACGCTCAATAAATCGTTTTGTTCGGTGTAGCCTGTGCGCGGATTGATAGTATGCACATATTTTTTGCCACCCGATTCGTAGAAGCTGCGATAATTGCCCGAAGTTGCTAAAGCCATATTTTGCAAATCTACGGCGGCTTGTATGGAGTTGGTGGCTGCGCCTTCTTGTGGTACATTGATGCCGACGCGCCAAGCCTTGCCTTTGCTGGGGCTGCCTTTGGCGAGGATTTCGCCGCCTACGTCGATAAGATAATTTTTGATACCTTTTTCTTCGAGTAGTTCGCCGATGAGGTCGGCGGCATAGCCTGGAGCCATCGCATTGAATTCGATTTGCAGGCGGCTGTCTTGTTTGTATAGTTCGACGCTGTCGCCGCCTTCGGTGTAGTAGAGCTCCAGCATATCGAAATTGGAGAATTTTAGCAGGCTGTCTACTTCTGCTTGGCTGGCGTTTTCTACGGGGCGTTTTTCCTTGTATCCGAAACCCCAGTAATTGACGAGCGGCTTTAGAGCGGGGTTGAATGCGCCTTCCGTCATGCTGTGAAATTCCTTTGCGAGTTCGATGCAGTCTATCAGATAGCGCTCTTTGCTGCTGATGCTAAGCCGTGCGCCGCTGCGGTTGAATTGGGAAAGGCGAGAGCTGCTATCATAGGTAGAAAGCGCTGCATTAAAATCCTTCAATAGGGATTCTATCTCCGTTTGCAGATTGCGCCCTGCGCTGTCTTGGTAAGTTAGGGCGTAAGTGCTGCCCATCGTTTTGCCCTGAAAGCGAACCATATCGCCCGCCCCGTCTTTGCCGCCGCTGGGGTCGCTGGCGCAGGCAGCCGAAAAGAGCAGCAAAAGGAAAGTGAAATAACGCATACGGTATTATTGGCATGGTGTATAGGTACTGCGCGGCTATCGCCGCGCTGGTACAATGTCGCCTTGCGGCGGCATCGGTAGCAAGTATCTAAATTTTTTTTGAATAGCTGCCGCCTGTAGCGGGGATAAACAGCGAAAACCATTTGAAACGCCTATGTACACCATGTTTTAAGCTGTACATCGTATTGTAATAAGAGCTTGAAAGGCTGGTGGCCTACGGCTGATGGCAATGCGTGAGGGATAGGAGCGGAACCACCGAGCCGCGCGTAGCGGGGCGAAGGTGATGCAGCGGATAGCCCGACCCCGCCGCGTTAGCGCGGCGGGGGCACGCCCAAAAAAATATGTTTTACATACCCGAAACGGCAAAAAATCCGCGTTTTGCCATGATGATGCCGACGACTATCAAAACGAGGGCTAAACTGTTGAAAATCAATAAGCTACGATGCTTGGCAGTATCGTCTTTGGCGCGGCGTGTGCGTGCGCGGGCGACGGTTATCAAGACGACGGCGATAAGCATAATGGTGATATGCTCCACTGCCCAATAGCGCAAAGTGGGGTCTTTCATCATACCCGCGACGAATTGGACGCTGGGGCTAAGGAAGTACAGCACTAAGCCGATAGTCGCCTGAATATGCGCGCCGATGAGCAGCATGAGGCTTAGTTTGCCGTCGATTTTTTGGAAGGGTGCGCGTTGGAGCGTGCCCATAGCGGATTTGGCGATGACGATGAGCAGGAGCGCAAGCACGCCGAAGCGTAGGAAGGAGTGCGCGAGAAATAAAATTTCGTACATGATGGTAGAATATAGTGTGGTGGCGAAGAACGCAATTTTGGGCAAAGATAGGCAAGGCATCCCCAAAAAGCTATATCTTTGCCATTAGATTTTGTTTTACCTTATTTCGTCGCTCTCGCTCCTACTTAGTGTATGTCTCGTTTACGCAGTCGCATTATCGCCTCTGGCAGCTATTTGCCCGCTCAAAAGGTTGGCAATCAGGACTTTATGCAGAACCGATTTTATACGCCCGACGGCGTACCCAACCCCAAGCCGAATGAAACCATCGTGCGCAAGCTTGCCGAAATCAGCGGCATTAGCGAGCGCAGATACGCGGAGGGCGAATATCAGACCTCCGACCTTGCGGCTTTGGCGGCTGCCGATGCCCTGCAATCGGGCGGTATAGACGGCGAGACGCTGGATTATATCATCGTGGCGCATAATTTCGGCAATGTGCATTTGCACAATCGCCAAACGGATATGCTGCCCAATATGGCGGCGCGGGTCAAGCAGGCTTTGGGCATACGCAACCCCAACTGCGTGGCGTATGACATACTTTTTGGCTGCCCGAGCTGGGTGCAGGCACTCATACAGGCGGACTATTATCTGCGCTCTGGCGATGCCAAGCGGGCGCTGGTGATTGGCTCGGACGTACTTTCTCATGTGCTCGACCCGCACGATGTGGATTCTATGCTTTTTGCCGACGGCGCGGGCGCTGTGGTGGTGGAGGCGGTAGAAACGAGTGAAATGATAGGCATTCTCACGCACAAAACCGTAACCGATGCCGTAGATAAGGCGCATTATCTGACGATGGGCTGCTCGCGCAATCCCGACTTGGGGGAGCAGATATTTGTAAAAATGCAGGGGCCGAATGTCTTTAAGTACGGCTTAGAGACCGTACCCGCTGCTATCAAATTGTGCCTCGATAAGGCGGGCATGCGTATAGGCGATGTAAATAAATTTTTCATACATCAGGCAAATGAGCGCATGATACGCGGTATGCTACAGCGCCTTTCGGAGCTTTGCGAAGTGCCTACGCTACCCGATGAGCTGGTGCCCTATAGCGTCCAATTTTTGGGCAATAGCTCCGCCGCTACTATACCGACCTTGTACGATTTGGTCGTAAAAGGCAAGCAAGAAGGGCATACTTTCCAAGCGGGCGAAAGCTGCGTTTTTGCCTCCGTAGGTGCGGGTATGCATGCTAATTGTGTGCTGTATCGGCATTTTTAGGGCTGTCGGCTTTGTACCGCAGGCTGCGCTGCGCTTGTCCTACGGTTACGAAAAGTAAGCCCCTTTGGGGCTACTGTCGGCTTTGTCTTTTGTAGTCGTAATTCGGGTCATTGGGTTGATACTTGTAGAGGGCTTGCGCTTCGATGCTGTCGCGGCGCAGGTACACTTTGCGCGTTTGCTCGCGGGCGAAAAGCTCCATCTGGTCGCTGTAATGGCGCGAGTCGGGCAGAGAAGAAGCGCCGTAGGCGTTGATGCTGCGTATCTCTATCTGCTGCGGGTCTTGGTGGTAGCGGGTGAATTGTATAAAGCCGTCGCCGCTCTCCATTAGGAATAAGCCCCGCTTTTTGTCGTACTTGCAGTCCACCGCCCGCGAGACCTCCGATAGACCCGAAACGGCAAAGGATTTTGCGCCCCGCTCCAAGCGCTGCACCCGACTTAGGGGAACTTCGATAGTTCCGTACTGCTGTAGCATCTCTTTGCGGGCGGCGCGGACGGCTTTTACGGCATTTGCCTCGCTGATAGTATCGTTTTGTATCATGTAAAAGGCAAAAGGCATCTCGAAAGTCTGCAAAAGTTGATGATGTATGTGCAGCATCAGCGCCGCCGTCTGGCTTGTGCTGTCGCTGGATAAGTCCCAAGCGCGAATGCGCTGTATACAGTCGCTGATGTCGGGGTATTTTTGCGCATCAAGCTGCAGTAAAGCGCGGAAATTGCGGGTATAGCGTCCGTCTTCGTCGTACTTGTTGTCGTATTTTATCCGCAATAAGTCTGCCCAGCTTATTTTTCCCTCTATGGCATTGAATAAACGCCGATAGCGGTCGCCGCGATTGTAGGTAAAGAGCTGCAAGCCGACATGGTAGGCATTTTTTTGGTCTTCTTCGATGGCTGTAGCCTGTCGGGGGGTATTGTTGCAGCTATACAAAAAGCCCGCTTTAGGATTAAAGTACTTGATTTTATCCTCGTAGGGGAGGCGTTCCGTAGTGAGATACTTGGGGCTGTCGCTGCGGATAGGGTTTTTCCAGTTGAGGGCGCTATCTCGGAGGGGAATTATGCCATCGGAAATGAAAAAAATGTTGCCTTCGCGGTCTGCATAGACGATATTGAAGAGCGGAATGGCATTCATTTTTATAGCCGACTCAAATTCTTTGAAATTTTGCGCCTTATTCATGCGAAACCACTGCTCCATAGCCCGCAACTCCCGCGCAGCGGGCATTCTTAGCGCATAGGACTTCTTTAGTTTTTTGGAAGAAAAGACGGGGCCCCATACGGTTTCGAGTATCTTTTTGCGCACACGCAGCTTGATTTTTCCGATTTTTACCCGCAGGCGGGCGTATCTTTTCGTGAAGTCGCGCCATTGACCATCGTATAGGTATTGATTTTTATTTTTGGGGTTAATTTTTAGCTCGTACACGTCCCCAAAATTGTGGTAATTGGTCGTATGCGACCAGCCGAGATGGGGATTTGTGCCCACAAATATCGCCAAACCGCCTGCGAAAGTGCCGCCCATCACGTCCCAGCCCTCGCCGCTCTGTACGTGTGCCTCGTACCAAGCAAAACGCCCCTCTATGGGTTGGTGAGAATTGCTGAGGAGCCATGTTTTTCCGTCCTCCGAGCGCTGCGGAGCGATGGCGGCAGCATTGGAGCCGCGCTCATTGGGCAAAAAAAGCTTGTCGATGATGCCGTCATTGATGCCTTTCAGCGCAAAACCGCCGCCGCCGAAGAGGGTCATTATCAAAGTCGCCCCTTTTACGAGGTCTACTTCTCTAAATGGCATGGCATCGGGCACCAAAAGCTCTTCGGGATAGCGCTTGGCGTAGTCGTTGAGCCCCTGCGTGTAGCCCGAAACGACGCGCCGAAATTCGGGGGAGAGCTCGCTTTCATAATTTTGCTCGGCAAAGGTATCAATGCCAAAAAGCTGCAAAGAATAGTCAAAAATCGCCCCTTCCTTGCCCAAAACCTCCGCCAGCCTGCCGCGCGCGGCAAGCAACTGATACTGAATATCGCGGAAATTATCCTCCGCGTGTGCCCAAGCCAGCCCATAAGCCGCCGCCGCATCGGTAGGCGCAAAAATATGTGGCACTCCAAGCGAATCGCGCAAAATCTGCACTTGTGTGGCATCAATTTTATCTGCCGACTGCGCGCGCAGAGTAGAAGCCCAAATTAGGCAGAGCAAAACCCAAAAACTATTATTCATGTTCTCTTTTTTGCGCAAACTTAGCCTTTTTTTTGCAGCCTACTGCGCGATTATTGTACGATTCAAGTTGCAGGGTAAAGCGCAATAATCCGCGTTTTTATACCGTTGCAGCTTGCTTTTTCCCAAAAAAAGCAGTTATTTGTGGTAGCGCAAATCGTTACCACTGTGCAATTTTAGTTTGGGCTTGATATTTGGGCGTGCCCGCTGCGCCTTCGCCTGCCGCAAAGGGCGGCAGGCGAGAGCCGTAGCATGCTACGGCTCTACAGGCGCGCGGTCGGGCTATCCGAGCCGTGATAAATCACGGCTCTACTATCCCTCACGCAGGATAAGACAGGCTTTTTTACCGCTATTGAATCGTTTTTTTTCTTGCAAGTGTACGTTTCTTCTTGTCATATCCGCCTATGAAATATTCTACAGATTTATACGACCTCATACAATCCTTATCTCAAGCTGAAAAACGCTATATAAAACTCTTTGCCCAAGCCTTTTCGAGCAAGGGCACAGATACGCAGGTCGCTTTATTCGATGCCTTCGCTGCCCAGAAAACCTATAACGAAGAAGCCGTCCGCCGTCAACTCGCAGACCGCATCGCCGCCGCCAATTTTCATGTAGCCAAAAATAGGCTCTATCATCTCGTGCTGCGTGCCTTGTATCTGTTCCATTCCAGCCAGTCGGAGCAAGAGAAAATAAACCAACTCGTTTTTCAGGCAAATTTATTGCGCCGTCGCGGCTTGTACAAACAAAGCGAAGACCTATTGGAGAAAGCCACCGAAATCGCCAATAGCATAGAATCCTTTGCGCATATACCGCAGATACAAAACGTACAAACGAAAATCATCATGCAGCGGCGCGACCTGCCCGCTATACGCGAGTACTTGGATAGACAGCTCGATGCGGAACGCGCCGCCATAGAGCGCTACAGCTACGAGATGACTATGCAATATCTCGAAATGAAACTATTTGCGCATACGCATTCCGCGCCTACAGCCCGCACAGCGGCACAGTTGGAAGCGATACAATCTATGCGCGAACACCCCATGCTACAGGACGAGGATAAAGCCCGTTCCGTCTCCAAAAGAGCCTTGTGGTATTATAGATTTTTGAATGGCTTTATTTATAGATACGAAGGCAACTACGCAAAGGCTGCCGAATTTTGGGCGGGCTTCGTTGCTGACGTAGAAAACGACCCCAAAGCCATCAACGAGCGCACGCAGGATTTTATCAGCGACCTGAATAATCTCATGTGCCTGCAGCTCGAAGCCCAACAGTATACAGAAGCTCATACCACTTGCGAAAAGCTCACAAAGCTCCTACAACACGAGAACGTGCGCGTTGACCCTTATATAACGATGAAAGTGCAGGAGCGTATCACCGAATTTCGATTGGCTTGGTATCTGCGCACGCAACAATTTGAGGCGGGAATGCAGTACTGGCGCGAAAGCGTTGAGCCGCATTGGCTTACGGACTGGTCTGCGCGGGTGGGCAATCTGCGCCGCTTGTCGATAGATTTTTCTGCCGCCTGCCTGTATCTCTCGCAGGGCAACCCCACAGCCGCCGCCGAATGGCTGGAGCGCACTTGGTCGAATAAAGCGCTCAAAGACCACGATTATCTGTATTCTTCCGTGCAGTTGCTCAACCTCATTATACATTTTGAGCTGCGCAATTTCCAACTTTTGGAGTCGCTCGTAATGAACACATATAGAAATTTATACAAAAGAAAATTACTTTACGGCACAGAACGGGTAATTTTTAAATATTTACGCATATATTTGCGCACTATCTCGAACAAAGAGCTTGTTCATTCGTTTAAGCAGTTGCGCGATGAACTACAAGCGCTGCAAGGCGAGCAGTTTGAACATATTTTGCTCGACAATTTCAGCCTAACCGCTTGGATACAGAGCCAGATAGAGGGCAAAAAGATGGCGGATTTATTTCTGCCTGCAGCCCAACGCTAAGGTTACTCGTAGCGTTTTCCCAAACGAAAAAGGTTAGACGTTTCTAATACAAAGATTTGTTGGTTAAATAAAGTAAGCGCTTCAAGACGGGAGTTTTGAGCGCTTTTTTTATTTTCGCAGGCTACGCGCTTATCTGCGGCTAAGAAAAAAATGCTCCTTTGGGGCTTTTTTTGTTTAATTAACTTTGCGCGCCCAGCCCTTTGCTGGGCGCGCGCCGCTTTTGCGGGAGGGATAGTAGGGGCGTATATTTATTCGCCCTATGGGGCGATAAATATACGCCCCGAATAGCCCGACGGCGCGACCTTTAAGCCGCGTAGCGGCGGGGAGCGCCGACACGCCCAAAAAAGAGTGAAAAGTGAAAAGTTAAAATGATACTTGATGTATAAATCCTTGATTATCAAGTACTTAAAACTAAAAATAAGTGCTCAAAAATTTGCAAATTGCGCAAAAAAATGCACTTTTCACTTTTCGCAGTAAGCTTGTAAAACGCCGATAAGCCTATTTTTTTCGCTTTCGGGCAAGAAGCTGGCTTGGAAAGAATTGCGGGCGAGCTGCACGAGGTCTGCCTTTGAAAGCTGCAAAGCCTCTTGCATTGCCGTATAATTTGCGTTGATATAGCCGCCAAAATAGGCGGGGTCGTCGGAATTTATGGTTGCCAATAAGCCTTTTTGGAGCATAATTTTTAGCGGATGCTGCTTGAGGTCTTTCACGACGCAGAGTTTGAGGTTGGAAAGCGGGCAGACGGTGAGCGCCATTTGCCGCTCTACGAGCGTTTGCACCAATTTTTCGTCGTCGAGCGAGCGGTTGCCGTGGTCGATACGCGCTACTTGCAGCAAATCGAGCGCCTCCCAAACATAATCGGCGCTGCCTTCTTCGCCTGCGTGCGCTACGAGCAAAAAGCCCTCTTGGCGAGCACGCGCAAATACGTTTTGAAACTTGGAAGGCGGATTTCCTTGCTCCGAAGAGTCTAAACCCACGCCGATAATTAAATGCTTGTAGGGCAGTGCCTGCTCCAAAGTTCGCATAGCGGCGGCTTCGTCGAGATGGCGCAAAAAGCACATAATTAGCAGGCTGCTGATGCCTAATTGCTCCCTGCCTGCCTCTAAAGCGCGGCTGATACCATTGATGACGGTGGCAAAACTGACTCCTCTATCGGTATGCGTTTGGGGGTCGAAAAATATCTCCGTATGCAAAACGCCCTCTGCGGCGACGCGCTGCAAATACGCCCAAGTCATATCGTAAAAATCTTGCTCCTGCAGCAAGACCTGCGCGCCCGCGTAATAAATATCCAAAAAATCTTGCAAGCGGCTAAATTCGTAGGCGCTTTTGAGCGCTTCAACGGAGTCGTAAGCCAGTTTGATGCCGTTGCGCTGCGCGATGGCGAACATCAATTCGGGCTCTAAGCTGCCTTCTATGTGTATATGCAGTTCGGCTTTGGGGAGTTGGTCGATGAAATGCGTAAGTGAGGACATAAGCTAATAGATAAAATTGAAATGAGCGGCAAAGATAACGCTTATTTTTGGCTTATCCACCACAGCCACCGCAGCCGCCACCGCCGCAACTACCTCCATCACCGCCCCCACCGCCGCAGCCACTCGCATCGCCGCTGCTACCGCTATTTTTAGACCCTACACCAGATTCTATTTTTTTCATATATTGTATCATGGGTATCAAAGCCGCTACGCGATAGTTTTTATACAAAAAAGCCCAGCCTGCATCATTCCTTATTTCTTTATCGCTAAGTTCGGCTCGTTTGCTTGCGGGTAAAATTTGCATAAAAAATTTCTTCAAAATTAGATTCCAATAAGTTACAGCGATAAGCCCCAGAGAAACAAGCACAAGCAAGATTAAAAAAAATACAGGCTTATCCCTGCTGATACCAACAATTATCCGCCCAATACCAAAACCATAAATCAAAGCCAAAACTCCCCACTGCCAAAACCATAAGCGCCGCCAATCGCTATTCTCTCCCAATGCTTTTATTATGTTGTCTCTTAAACGCTCTGCGCGAAAAAGTATAGGACTTAACAGAGATAAGTAGTTTATATAGGTCATTTTTAGAGGACGCTTCGCCGCTTTATTCGCCTCAAATATCGCCAAAGCCTGCTGCTCTATGAGGTCTGCGCTCGTAGGGGCTTCAGGATTGGGGTAAAGCTCCTGCTGTGCTTTCGATTTTTCGGGCTTGATAAGCAATAATCCCCGTCCGACCAGCCCATTGATAAGGCAATGCGCTGCTTGAGTCCGACCATTCGCGGGCTGTAAAACCAAAATCTCGTAAGGGCAAATGAAGGACAAAAATCCCCCCTTAGCGCTGCTCTTTTTTAGCAAATTCTGCAAAGCCGCCAGCGCCGTATGATACAAAATCAACAAGCTAAATAAAACCAACAACACAAATAACCAAAGAAAATGCGCCCCCTGTATCGACATATATATATCAAATGCCCAAAAAGGCGCGCTAATCGCGCTTGCCAGCAGTATCAAAAAGCCCCCCCATAAGGGCGGCAAACGCCAAGCCGCAGGCGGCATATCTATAAAAATATCCAACATATGCTCCCTCTCCCAAAAGGCAGCAGGCGGCGCAGTCTCAAACTCCCGCTCATACAAACTAAAAGTATAGGCGCTCGCCTCTGCAAATTTTTCCCTATCCCCGCGCTTATGCGTCGAAGGCTCATGGTGTATCTTCTTGCCCAATTGCTCGCAAAATGCCGCATAAGAGCGCGAAAAAGTCAGATGCTCATGCCAAATTAGGTCTACTATATGCGAGGGCGACACCATGCGCTCGCTTATCGCCGCCAAATACATAAAACGCCGATACTCCTCAATCGCCGCCGCCGTGAAACTATGCGTCCAAACATTCCGCGATGCCAAACGCAAAGAAAAACCCTGCTGCCCCTCCTCTTCCATCGCAAACGCTTGCGCCCGCTGCCATATTTCCAAATTTTTCATAACTGCCAATTTTAAAGCTTTTTTTTAGGGCATGCCCCCGCTCCGCGCCCACATTAAAAATGTGGGCTTAAAGGTCGCGGGGTCGGGCTATTCGGGGCGTATATTTATACGCCCCTACTATCCCTCATGCAATCCCAATAAAGCCATACCATAAATTTCAAGAGCCTGCCAGCCCAAAAAATAAAAAAAACTAAGCGCAATATACGAGCTTTTGCGCTTAGTCCCTACAAAAATTTGCCATTCGCTACACAATCGTAACTTGTAACTCGTAACTAATACTGTATAATAATGCCCAAAGTCGGCACCGATGTACCCGCTCCAGCGGGGATTTGGCGCAGGAGATAAGACTCGTTGCTTTGCCCTGCATTGATGACCTGTACGGGCTGCGTGCCATCGTCGCCCTGCTCCAAAATCAGCGCGGGCGCACCCGACACGACCCCTGGCAGATTTTGAATATCAAAATAGAGGTTGAAACTCCATTTGGGGAAGAACCATTTGTAGTCGACGCGTAGGTCTATGGCATAAAACAAGGGGCTACGCGCCTGATTGAGCTGGCTGTAGTCGAGTATGCCGCGTCCGAAGCGGTTCCAATTTTGGGTGAGTGCGCTCGCCTCCAAATCGAAGGGCGTATAAGGCAAACCCGTCTGCATGCGCGCATTGATGCCCGCGTCGAAGGTCTGCGCGATGACGGCTTTGGTTTTTTCCTTTCTGCCTTTTTCGATGCGGCGGGCGTTTTGGGCGCTGCGCAGGTCGCTGCTCATGGTCGTCCAGCTTTTGCCGAGCGAGAGATTGAGTATATGGCGGCTGTCCCAAGTGGAGGGGATAAAATTGCCATCCGCGTCCTTGAACTCCGTTTTGCCAATCGTATAAGAAACGATGCCAAAAAAGCCCTTGTATAGGCGCTGTTGCAACAAAAATTCCAGACCATAGGCGCGCCCTTCTGCCGTAGAACGCAGGGGAGCAGAGCCGATAACGCCGAAATCGCCGCCCAGATTTGCCAGCGCGATTTGCTCGCGCAGCAAAAACGGATAGTTGGCGTATAGCTTATAGTAGCCTTCTACGCTGAATTTCGTGTTGGTTTTGGTGATATATTCCAGACCCGCGACGGCGTGCGTGGAGCGTATAAAATCCAGCCTATCGCGGTTGGCAAACTCGCCATTTTCTTTGTAGCCCATCGCCGTGTAGGCGGGCAGTTGGTAGAAAATGCCCGCGTTGAGATTGGCGGAAAAGCCTTCAAAAAAATTGTAGGACAGCGAAAGTCGGGGCGAAAACTGCCGCAAGGGGTTCGCCATATCGCTGTTGTAGCTGTTGCCATCGGCGCGCAAACCTGCCGAAACGACCAATTTTTCTTCTAAAAACTTATTGCTAAGTTGAGCGAAAGCTGCGTATTTGTGGGTAAAAAGTAGACTCTCAAAAGTTACAGGCACCGCCACGCCGTTTTCTATTTCGAAAATCTTAGAGCGGTTGAAATAGCGCGTATACTCGTAGCCTACACCGTAATTCAGCTTCCAAGTGCCCGCAAAGCGGCGGGTATTTTCTATCCGCAGTTTGTTCTCGCTTTCTTGAGAAAGATAATCTATAAAACGTTCCTGCGTTTCGTCGTTGTTGATATGCTTGTATATTTCGTTATCGAGCATATTGCGGCTCAATACAAAAGTCCAATAGCCGTTTTTCTGCGAATAGCGATAGACAGCGCCCAGCGCGTAGCTCCATTGATTATTGACGGGCAGATTGCCCAGCAGATAGCGTTGCTGCGGCGTTTCGTTTGCATCCAAATTCAGCTTGAAACGGTCTAAAGCGCCCAAGCCTACGACGTAAAATTCATGCTTTTCATCAAAGCGCGTGCGGACTTTGAACTGAAAATCGTTGTAAGTGGGCAGGAAGGGCAGACCTATGCCCTTGAACAGCAGTTGCAAAAAGGATTGCCGCGCCGAAACTAAAAAGGTCGTTTTTTTGCTCTTGCCCAAAGGACCCTCTACCGATAAAGCCACCTCGCTGGTGCCCGAAGTGAAGGTAAAACCTACTCGGTCGCTACGTCCGTCGTTTTGGCGGAAATTGAAAACGGAGGACAGGGTATTGCCTCTATTCGCAGGGAAAGCGCCGCTATAAAAATCTACTTCGCGGATAAAATCCACGTTCAAAAGCCCGTTCGGTCCGCCCGATGCGCCTTGAGTGGCGAAGTGATTGATATTGGGGACTTCTACATCGTCGAGAAAAAAGCGGTTTTCGTTGGGTGCGCCGCCGCGTATGAGCAGGTCATTGCGGAAGCTCGCCGTGGTGGTTACTCCAGGCAAAATGCGGATAACCTTCGAGATGTCGCGCCCGCCGCCAGGGTTGCGCGCGATTTCCGCCGTGCCGATAGTGCGCAGCGATAGGGGGCTTTCCTCCGTCTTATAGAAGGCTGAAGTAGTTACTTCGACGACGGGCGCGTTTTCGCTCTCTTCCGACATCGCAAAGTCTACAACGGCGGGTTTGGCGTTGGTAACTTGTATCTCTACGGCGGTTTTTTTCTTATAGCCCAAGTAGCTCGCCGAGATGTTATAAAGTGCTGGTTCTAAGCCAGTTATCTCGTAATTTCCTTCTTCGTCGGTGCTTACGCCGCGCGTTGTGCCCTCGATTATCACGCTGGCGAAGGCGATGGCTTCGTTGCTTATCGCGTCCGTTACCCGACCCTTGATAATGCCGTTTTGTGCCTGCATCAGCAGGGGCAGTAATAGAAAAATAGCCAATAAATACTGCGTTTTCATGTGTTTGTTAGCGTTTCGTTTGTTGCGCTCAAACAGCAGAAAATAAGATATTGTTTAATGTTTGTTGCCTTTTTTGAGAAAAAGATTAAACGGTTTTTCGGGGTTTTATTTTTTTGGGCGTGCCCCCGCGCACCCCCCCGCCGCTACGCGGCTTCCCCCCTTAAAAGGGGGGAGCCATGCGCGGGGTCGGGCTATCCGCTACATCACCTTCAGCGCTACGCGCTTCGGTGGTTTCGCTACTATCCCTCACGCAATCGCACTAAAAAGAAACGGGGCTTATCGTATCCCTCCAATGAAAAAACGGCTCGTAGTCTACTTCCTGCTGATAGCCTGTGGTATCTATCAACAAAATAGCTGGATAGATAGCCAATAGGCTGTCGACTTTTGCGTAATTGGCAGAAAGCTCATCTCTGAGTTCGTCAGTATAGAATTTCGAAACGCTAAAGAAATCGCTATCTATTTTTGTGGTTTCGCCTGTTTTCGATAGCGCATAGCAGCCCGCTAAATCCTTATCCTTATTGTTTTTTAGTTCCTTACGCGCTATTTTTTCGAGGAAATCGAATCGCTCTTTTATGTTTGTTATCCGCTCTTTGCCGTACAGAGTAAATTGTATAGACGACTCCCAAGCTGTTTTGCTTTTCAGATGCTCCAAAAATAGTGTCGACAACCGCCAATCTGTTTCGCTTTTCAGATGCTCAAACTGCAGTATGCTATTCTTTGAGTTTCGGTGTACAGATACACTGTGGATTTGGGGCGAGTCGGCATAAAAACAAAGATGCCAATCATCAAACATCGAATAGTTATCATTTATATGTTCGGTTTCGCGGTACTCGAATTTTTTGTCGAGTTTGTAGGTGGTTGTAACCCAGTTTTTCGCCTTTTGTATCGAAACATGCAGATCTCCTTTATGTAGGGAACAGTCGTAGCTTTTCTTACGAATGTCATACGTTACAGAGGCGTTTTGTTCGGCTGTCGGTGTGGGGGCGCAGGCAACGAAGAGCGATAAGAGCCCAAAAAATGGGAAATGCGTGGATGTTTTCATAGCGAATAAAAAAAGGGAGTTTTCTCCGAAGAAAAAATTCCCTTAATGAAAGTGTTACTTAAAATTGAGTAGGCTTATTCTTGGCTGTCGAGTTCCTTACCATGTTTGTTAGGGTCAGTGCGCGGGATTTCTGGCTCGCGCACTGATCTACAAATAGTAGAAATTTTCAGGTCTCTTAGACAATCACAACAGGGCTTGTAAAGCCGCCTCTCAATCTACAAATAGTAGAAATTTTCAGGTCTCTTAGACAATTGTTCGCGACGGCAAACTGTTCTTACAAGATCTACAAATAGTAGAAATTTTCAGGTCTCTTAGACCACTTGAGCGCTATCAGTTCGCTATCCGCACTATATCTACAAATAGTAGAAATTTTCAGGTCTCTTAGACTCATCAAAAGACATTGCGTATGACTTCATTCATATCTACAAATAGTAGAAATTTTCAGGTCTCTTAGACATTTTACGCTTAAAGTTGCCTGCGCTTCTCTATCTACAAATAGTAGAAATTTTCAGGTCTCTTAGACGTGAAGGCATGATTAAAAAGGGCAAACAAGTATCTACAAATAGTAGAAATTTTCAGGTCTCTTAGACTACTGTTTTTCACACTCATAGCACTCAGCAACATCTACAAATAGTAGAAATTTTCAGGTCTCTTAGACGCATAAACACTGTTAACAGTACACAGCAGATAAGAAATCTACAAATAGTAGAAATTTTCAGGTCTCTTAGACATACAGAGAGAGGCAGCGCAACAGGGGCAGGTTTATCTACAAATAGTAGAAATTTTCAGGTCTCTTAGACCAAGCCTTGTAAAACAAGGCTGGGTATTTGCTTAAATCTACAAATAGTAGAAATTTTCAGGTCTCTTAGACAAGAAATACTGGAAAAAAATCTCAACAAAGATATCTACAAATAGTAGAAATTTTCAGGTCTCTTAGACGGCGCTCGCGGCAGCCGCGCACGTTGCTGCCTGCATCTACAAATAGTAGAAATTTTCAGGTCTCTTAGACGCAACTGCCCACCTACTTGGCGGCATATGTTTCGATCTACAAATAGTAGAAATTTTCAGGTCTCTTAGACAGTTTGCAAAGAATGGCTCAACGTGAGCCAAATCTACAAATAGTAGAAATTTTCAGGTCTCTTAGACACGATGACTTCGCAAAAGTCATAGCAGCGGTATCTACAAATAGTAGAAATTTTCAGGTCTCTTAGACCTGCCTTATCTCATGTTCAGTCGATGTTCAAGATCTACAAATAGTAGAAATTTTCAGGTCTCTTAGACAAACCGAAAAAGAGTTAGACGCAAGTTGGGTAAAAGTATCTACAAATAGTAGAAATTTTCAGGTCTCTTAGACACAAACCAACGCAACAAGTCCAACGACGGTTGGAATCTACAAATAGTAGAAATTTTCAGGTCTCTTAGACCCAGAAATCGAACCTTACAATCAAGAGATTTAATCTACAAATAGTAGAAATTTTCAGGTCTCTTAGACGAACGGCTACGTCGCTTACATCACGTACTACCATCTACAAATAGTAGAAATTTTCAGGTCTCTTAGACTACACACATATTCACAAACATCCCCATTCACTATCTACAAATAGTAGAAATTTTCAGGTCTCTTAGACCTTTGCAGCGCCTGACTTACAACTCATTTATTGAATCTACAAATAGTAGAAATTTTCAGGTCTCTTAGACTGCCGAAGTGTATGTTTATGATGACTCTTTCCTATCTACAAATAGTAGAAATTTTCAGGTCTCTTAGACTGGTCTAAATCATTATCTAATGTTCAAAATCTATCTACAAATAGTAGAAATTTTCAGGTCTCTTAGACCAACAAAGTATTTCAAAAAATGCTTTTCGTTTGTATCTACAAATAGTAGAAATTTTCAGGTCTCTTAGACCCTACTGCTTGCAAAGGTAGGCTGGAAGTCCGATATATACAAGCTTTTTCGAGTAAATATTTTTAGCGCTGACATTTCTATTTAGATGTCCGAAATTATAAGTAATTGATTAGCAGTGAGTTATACAATAGGACATTTCTAATTAGCGCGGACGTATACACAAAACAAATGTCCGATAATGTAAAAAGTGTCCGCTTTTAGATTTTTGAGGGTATTTTCTTTATTATTGCAAGGGTGAAAATGTGTATTATTTTTGTGTATTTTTTTGAAAGATGTAATTTTATGCGCATTTTTTGTATTTTTTTAGTGCATTTTGGGCTACATTCTGCCATTTCTAATTAGCGCAGACGTAGCGCCAAAAATGCGCCAATTCAAAATAAAAGACCTCGATTTTCGGCATTTTTGTAGGGCGTTGCTGTAGGGACCTTGCATGCAAGGTCCCTACAGATGCGCGCCGCAATGCCCTTCGGGGCTGCTTCGCAATTCGCAATTATCATTGCAGCTGGTCGGCGATAACGTCTTGGAACAGATTCCAAATCTGGTCTTCGGGCGGGAAGGAGACGATGCGCAGGGGGGTTTTCTGTACGGGGTGCTCAAATTCCAGACAAAAGGCATGCAGGTAGATGCTACCTGTGTGCATACCCTCGATTTTTTTCGCTCCGTATTTGATATCGCCGCGTATAGGGCTGCCCATTTTAGCGAGTTGGGTGCGGATTTGGTGCGACCTGCCTGTATCGGGCTCCACCAGCAATAAATGTTGGTCGCCTAAGCTGCCGATGAGTTTATACGTCAGGCTGGAGCGTTTGGCGTCTTTGTAGCGCTGCGAATTGTAGGCGGTGGTGATATTAGTTTTTTGGTCTTTTACCAGATAGTGCACCAACTCGCCCTGTAGTTCTTTGGGGCGTTTTTCGACTATGGCGAGATAGGTTTTTTTTATCTCGCGGGTGCGAAACAGCTCCGTCATACGCTCCAGCGCTTTGGAGGTGCGGGTAAAGAGGAGCACGCCGCTTACGGGTCTATCCAAGCGATGCGGGGAGCCGAGATATGCCTCGCCTGCCTTATCAAATTTTTCTTTGATATACGATTTCACGACCTCGCTGATAGGCGTATCGCCCGTTTCGTCGCCCTGTGTGAGCCAGCCCGCAGGCTTATTGATAGCTATCAAATGATTGTCCTCGAAAATAACATCGAGATATAGTTCTTCTTTTTTCATAATTTTTGATTTTGTATGTTGGGTTGTAGTTTTTTTTCTTGGGGCTGCGCGCCTTAAAGGCGCGCCGCTACGCTGCGGGTTCGCTGTTCGCTCATACCTTCGCGCTACGCGCTCGGTACTGCGCTGCGCGCAGCCCTCCGCATCGCTAGCCCAATAAACGACAAACTTTAGTGCAAAATTAGCCCCATTTTTCTGTTATATAAGCGGCTATTTTTTCGGCTAATTCATTGACGACTTCTGTTTCTTTACCCTTGCCGAAAGCCCTTATTTTTTCGATTAGGGCACTTTTTGAGTAAATTTCTATGATAGAGCCTTTTCGCCAGCATTTAAGTTCAGCATCGTCTTCGGCAAGCCCCATTTCAAGTATTCCTATAAAAAGAGCGCCTCCAAAATGCCCTTCCGTATTGAAAGACTCTATGCTAATTCTTGGCTCGCTGTTAGCGCTTTTTCTTATGTCAATGGCTGAAAATTTTCCTGATTCTCGCGCCTCAATTTGATAATTAGGCAAAACACTTTTTAGCTTGCTGATAACTCTTGACTTAAAATACTCGATGGCTTTATAGTAATTGTATTGTACTTGCCATGCGCTTTCTATATCTGCCAATATAGCTTTGTGAATTTCTTCCTGCATTTTATCGGAAACTAATTGATTGGTCAGCCCTTTGATTAAAATGATATATTGTCTGATAGATTCCCTAAGTATGGGAAATTCTACCGATTCTTTTAGACAGGCTTGCAGCCAATGCAAAATATCTTCGCTGTAAGACAGGGTAAAATAGTCCTCGCCTTCGACCAATTTTTTGGGAGGGTTTTCCTTGTTAGGATTTTCGTAAGTCTTAGCGTCTAAGGTTAGATAAATTAGCAAATTGTTTTTAGCGGTATTGCGCGCTAAAAATTCTTTATATCGTTCTAATTGGTTGGGTTGGTCGCCTGCATAGATTTTATTTTCTATGCAAATTTGGGTATCTTTATTTGATAGATAAATATCTAAGCGGCTGTTGATGCCTAAGATATTGCCGACGTTTTTTTCTACTGCTACTGTTGTATGGTCAATATCGGCGCTGTTGATATTTTGTTTGGTTTTTTTTGCGAGCAAGTCGAAAAAATGATTCAAAAAAATGCTGCCCTGTCCATGCGAACCTTGTGGATTAAGCAATTCGGCAAGTAGGGCGGAATGTGTTTTTACTTCGTCGTTGCGTCTATCAAGAATGGTAAAAAGGTTGAAATTTTCGCCGCGAAGTTTTTCAATGGCTCTGTTTTGCTCTAAGATGTTTTGCACCCGCGCAAGCAGCGATTTAAGAATATCAGCAGACATATATTTAGCGCAAAGATGCGATGATAGGCAAGGTTTTTTAACGAATTTGCGTGAGGGATAGAAGTGTAGGGGCAGACCAACGTGTCTGCCCTTTAGGGCAGCACGGGGCTGCCCTGAAACGGATAGCCCGACCGCGCCCCCCTTTTTGCGCCGCCTTAGGCGGCGTGCCCGCCCCCTTTTTGGGGCGGGCAGGGGCGCGGGCACGCCCAAATAAAAAAACTTAAAAATTTATTTGTCCGTTTTATTGGGGACATGCGTGCCGAAAATGCGGTCGAGATAGCTCAAAGAAGAGGCATAATTGCCGCGTATATAGGCGTGGTGGTCGTCGTGCTGCCGCACCGTGCCGTAAAACGGAATGAAACGCGTGATGCCGTCAATGCCCGAATGTATCTCGATTTCGTGCGCCGAACGATAGAAAGCGTAGAGCCAAAAGGCATACAAATTGAGGGAGCCAAAACCGAAATAAATCACGAAAACCCCAATCACAATGCCCACCGTGCCAATCATCCACTCCAGCGGATGAACGTACAAAAATTCTAAGGGAAATGGCGTAGTTGCGCGATGATGTATGCGGTGGATTTTCTTAAACAGATAGTCGCTTTCGTGCAGCAAACGATGATACCAGTAAAAAAACAAGTCATCGAAAAACAGCAGCAAGGCGAATTGCAAGAAAAACGCCCCCCAAGCCCATTCCTGCGCAAACCAACCCGCCTCAAACAGCGTATAAATGCCGAATGCCGAGAGAATTTGCAGCAGCAGCAGATTGAGCAAAATCAGCGGCAGACGCGAATAAAATACCGACATGGGTACTTTTTTATCGGTTTGAATGCGATTTTTGTCCAACCAACTCGTTTGCAGCGTTATATAAGAGGCGATAAAGCCAATGATAACGCAGGCGAGATTTATCGACAGGGTGATGATGATTACCGAACTAACGTTAACGTCGAGCATAGAATAACAGGTAAAAACAGGTAAAATATGGGCGCAAAGGTACGGAATTTCGGGCTTAGAATGGTTTTTATGGGTTTTTTTATTTGCGCGCTCTGCCATTCGAGTTTGTGGGCGCAGACTACAGATATAGAAAAAGCCGAAAAGCTGCTTCAGTCCGCCGTCGGCGACTACGACGGGGCGCGCTACGAGCTTGCGGAGCAGCAGCTTGGGGAGGCGATAAAGCTTTGCGGGGCGGAAAAGTCGCTTTGCGAGATTTTACACTATTATCGGGCGCTGACGCGGGCGCGCCTGCAGCGCCTGCCTGCGGCTTTGGAGGATTTGGCTACGGCTATCTCCCTGCTAAACGCGGGCGAAAAGCTGCATTATCGCTTCCTGCAAGCCGAATGGCAGCATACGGAGCGCCAAAACGCTGCCGCTTTGCAAACTTTAGAGCAGCTTTTGCCCCTTGCCGAGCAGCAAAAAAACGATTTTTTGCCCGATGCCTACACCTTGCAGGGGCAGTTGCTGTTGCAACAAAACAAAGCCCGCCCCGCACTCGCGGCGCTCAATCGCGCTTTGGAGCTTCGCGCTGAGCTGCCTAAGGCGCTGTATTATCGCGCCTTCGCCTTTTTCGCCGTCGGCGCGCCCGATAAAGCCTGCGCCGACCTGCAAGCCGCCGCCCAATTGGGGCACAGCGAAGCCCAAGCCGCCGCAGCGAAATACTGCGAGTAGTTAGGAATTAGGAGTTACGAATGGCTCAAACTTCAAGGAAGCCGAATTGATGCAATAACGCTTGCCGCTGGGCGGCGGACCATCCTCAAAAATGTGCCCCAAATGCCCCTCACAACTCACGCAAAGCAACTCCACGCGCCGCATTCCATGCGAATTATCCGCACGCTGCACGATGTTCGCGCCCTCCAATTCGCCCCAAAAGCTGGGCCAGCCACAACCCGAATGGTATTTGTGTGTGCTCTCAAAAAGCGCCTGCCCACAACCTGCACAGTGGTAAGTTCCCCGCTCTTCATGCTCGTAAAATTCGCCCGTAAAGGGGCGTTCTGTACCCGCTTTTCTTAGCACATGATACTGTATATCACTGAGTTCTGCACGCCATTCGGCATCGGTTTTTTGTACTTTTTTCATGCTTTTTTCTGTCTTTTTGGGGTTTTTTTTTGGGCGTGCCCCCGCGCCTTTGGCGCGGGGTCGGGCTATCCATTGCGAGCCGTAGCATGCTACGGCTCTACATTTCTATCCCTCACGCGATTTCCATCTGTAGGATAAGTCTGGGGCTTTCTTCCCTTGAAAAACTATTTAACTCATAATCGCCCCAAAAGTTCAACACACGCAAGCCCGCCGCTGCCGCTATCCGCTCAAAATCCTCCAAACCGAAAGCCCGCACCCGCTCCTGAAATTCGCCCGCTGCCTTTTCCGTAGTGTTTTCCGTTACCCAAATATCCTTGACGATATAGCCATCTTCTATCTTCCGCCGAATATCAAACTTATACCCGTTGAGCACCTGCGTTTCTTCTGCTACCAGCCGCTGCATAGCGCGCTCGGCATTGATAAAATCCAGTACCAACTGCCCGCCCTCTTTCAGCGCAGCCGCCCAATGCCGCATAACCTGCGTATGAATTTCGTCGCTTTCAAAGTATCCGAAACTCGTAAATAAGTTTAGCAGCAAATCAAATTTCCCCCGCGCCGCCGCCAGCGGCTGCAGCATATCCTGCCGAGCAAAATGACAGTTTTTGGGCAAGTTAGCCCCCGACTTCGCCGCCTCTATGCTATTGGCTGCCAAGTCAAACCCCCAAACCTCCGAATCGGGCAGCCTATGCGCTATCTGCCGCGCATGCCGACCCTTTCCACAAGCTACATCGGCAATGCGCGCCCCCCCCTCCAAGCCCAAACAGCCCAAAAGCACTTCTATAAACCTTTCCGCCTCCGCCTCATTTCTGTGCTGATACAAAATATGATACAAAGGACTATCAAACCAAGTAGCAAACCAAGACATATCTTTTTGAATGATGAATGACGAATGACGAATGACGAATGACGAAGTATTAATAATAATGCACAAGTAGGGGCGAATAAATATTCGCCCTCGCTGCGCCTATAGACAAAAATAACGCCCCTGCACTCTATACTATAGCGCAGGGGCATTATTTTTCACTTTTCACTTTTCGCTACGCGTTCACTACGTGGTCACTTTTTAGACTGTAGTTGGCTGCATTAGCTCACTGTAAAACCCTAAATAGTTGCTCGTTTCTAAGTCGCAGCCTTGAGCTACGATGGTAGAGCTGGGTAGATTGGGCGCGTCCTCCGCCGCAAGGTGCAAAATCAATCCGTCGGCATTGCTGGCTACCCCGCGAACTAAGTCCCAAACGCCTTCCGACTCGAAACCTAAACTGCCTTTAAGCTGGTTTTCTTCTGTTTTTTTCGCCCATTGCGCGCCAAACTCGGCGTTGCAAACAGCCGTGCTGTACAAGGAGCAAACCAATTTTGCATTCTGAAACACTGGCTCATTGCGGTACGAACTGCGCAAGTACGCAGGCAACAAAGACGAAAGCCAACCATGACAGTGCACCACATCAGGCGACCAGCCAAATTTTTTCACCGTCTCGATGATGCTTTTTGCAAAAAACACCATTCTATCCATACTGCCCGCATTCACCAAGCCCGCCTCGTCGCGGAACTGCTCGTAATGCTTGAAAAATTCGTCGTTGTCGAGAAAGTACACCTGCAAACGCGTACCCGGCAAAGAAGCAACCTTTATTATCAAAGGGCAATCGTCGTCATCAACCATGATATTCATACCCGATAGGCGCACGACCTCATGCAGCCTATGTCGGCGCTCATTCACGCAGCCCAAACGCGGCATCAAAATACGCACGTCTGCGCCTGATTCTTGCAGCGTTTTCGCCGTGAGAAATACCGTTTCTGCCATTTCCGTCGCCTCTGTGTAAGGGCTCATTTCCTGAGCTATCAGCAGCACTTTCTTTTTGTCAGCCATACTTTTTTTACGCGTAGTAAAATAAAAACATCGAAGATTGCCCCGATGCGGCTGCAAATATACGAATAAAAATTCATCTTTGCTGCATTTTTCCCAAATTTTGCCCGCATCGGTTTTAGGAGGTATTTTTTTGGGCGTGCCCGCGCCGCTAAAAAGGCGGCGCGGTCGGGCTGTTCGGGGCGCAACTGTAGGGACAAGGCATGCCTTGTCCCTACAGCGCGCCCCTACCATCCCTCACGCAATAAAAAATCCCCGCCCACGCCAAAGAGGCGGGGCGGGGCATAGTCCCATAGAAAAAAGGCTTATCTGCTCACAAAAAGCTCCCGATACTTCGGCAAAGGCCAAAGCTCATCAGCTACCAAAATCTCCAGCCCATCGACCGCATCGCGCAAAGCCTGCATCAGGGGCTTTATCTCCGTGCAGTAAGCCTGCGCCTTCGCACGCGAATCAAAATCCGCTACCGCATTCCGTACCTCGCTAAGTGCTTTCGTATGCTCGTAGATGGCTTGTATCTGCTCGCTCAAAGCAGCGATTTGCCGCAGTTGCCCCGCGTAATGGCTTTTGTCGAAACCCAACTGTTGTAGCTGCTGCACATTATCGCTCAATTGAGTCTGATAATTTACCGCCGCAGGCAAGATAAGCGCAAAGGCGATTTCCGCCAGCGTACGCGACTCTATCTCCAGCTCCAAACTATAGCTTTCCAAACGCACTTCGTGGTGCGCGTGCAATTCCTCCTTCGACAATACGCCCGACTCCTCAAACAAGTCCTGCGCCCAGTCGCTCAAATACGCATCTAAAGCCGCAGGCGTATCGGGCAGATTGCTCAATCCGCGTGCAGCGGCTTCCTCTCGCCAAGCATCGCTGTAGCCGTCGCCCTCGAAACGTATGTTTTTCGACTCCGTAATATAGCGCTTCAGTATACTTAAGATAGCTTGGTCTTGTGTAGAGCCCGCAGCAGTAAGCTGCGCTATCTCGGCGCAAAGGTCTTTGAGCTGCTTGCCAACCATCATATTGAGCACCGTCATCGGAGCGGCGCAGTTGGCAGAAGAGCCGACCATGCGCACCTCAAATTTATTGCCCGTGAAGGCAAAGGGCGAAGTGCGATTGCGGTCGGTATTGTCCAATTCGAGATTGGGTATGGTATCCAATAAGTTCAAAATCTGCTGTACACCCGCGTCTGTAGTGGTGCCCGCCTCCAGCGCATTGAGTACCTTCGTGAGCGCATCGCCTACGAAAACCGAAACTATAGCGGGCGGTGCTTCATTCGCGCCCAAACGATGGTCGTTGGAAGCGGTGGCGATGGTAGCCCGCAGCAAATCGGCATATCTGTGCACCGCCTTCACCGTGCTAATAAAAAAGGTCAAAAACTGCAAATTCTTACCAGGGTTTTTACCAGGAGAAAGCAGATTTTTGCCCGTATTCGTTGCCATCGACCAGTTGTTGTGCTTGCCCGAACCGTTTACGCCTGCAAAGGGCTTTTCGTGCAGCAAAACGCGGAAATGATGCCGACGCGCTATTCTATCCATCAAATCCATCAAAAGTTGATTGTGGTCGACGGCGATATTGAGCGTTTCGTAAATCGGCGCAAGCTCGTATTGATTGGGCGCAACTTCGTTGTGGCGGGTACGCACGGGTATCCCTAAGCGATGGGATTCTATCTCCAGCTCCCGCATAAAGGCGTATACGCGGGGCGGTATCGTGCCGAAATAGTGGTCTTCGAGCTGCTGCCCTTTGGCGGCTTTTTTGCCGACCAGCGTGCGACCCGTTAGCGCCAAGTCTACCCGCGCCTCAAACAGCGCCTCATCGAGCAAAAAATACTCCTGCTCCCAGCCTAAGGTAACCTCTACGCGATTTACGGCAGGGTCAAACAGTTGGCAGACGCGCACGGCGTATTCTTGCAAGAATTTTTGCGACTTTAGTAGGGGCAATTTATAGTCGAGCGAGTGCCCACCATAGGTAACAAATATCGTAGGCACGCAGAGCGTGCGCGCCGCATCGACTTCGATAATAAAAGCAGGCGAGGTCGGATCCCAAGCCGTATAACCGCGCGCCTCGAAGGTCGTGCGCAAGCCGCCTCCAGGGAAGGAAGAACCATCGGGCTCTTGTTGTACAAGCGCAGCGCCAGAAAACTCTTCTATGGCTTTGCCCGTATGGTCGAGCGTAAAAAAGGAATCATGCTTTTCGGCAGTGCGACCCGTGAGCGGCTGAAACCAATGCGCGTAATGCGTTACGCCCTGTGCTTGTGCCCATTTGCGCATAGCATCGGCGACGAGCTCAGCAAGCTGTCGAGAAAGCGGCTGCTGTGCCTGCAATAAGGCTTGCAATTGGTCGTAAATGGCAGCAGGCAAATACTCGCGCATGACTGCATCGCCAAAAACACGAGAGCCGAAAAATGCCGTCGTAGGCATTTCGGGCACTTGTACCGCTATGCGCGCCCGCGAAGAAGCCGCACGCAAAGCATCAAAACGAGAAGACCTAAGCATGATGAGAGTTACGAATTACGAGTTACGAGTTACGAGGGGCGTAAAATCGTGTTATTGATGGAGGGAACTGATTTCGGGGGCAAAAGTAGAGAAAAAACTTCTTACTCCGCGATGCCAAGCTATGCTTTAATATATTGAATGCGCGCCGCGCCCTTTGCGCGGCGCGCGCCATATTTTTGCGTGAGGGATAGAAGGGGCGCTGTAGGGACAAGGCATGCCTTGTCCCTACAGTTGCGCCCCACATAGCCCGACCGCGCCGCCTTTTTAGCGGCGCGGGCACGCCCAAAGAATTACGAATTACGAATTACGAATTACGTGCATGGCAAGCATAGCGAGCCATCAATTACGATTGTGCTTTGCATATATTTTTGAGTGCAAACGTCTTATGCGCAAAATTTGTCAATCGTCATTCGTCATTCGTCATTATCTTTGTGTTTCACCTATTCAACACTTTTTTACGATGAAAAAACTCCTTTTTTGTGCTGCTACTGCTGCGCTACTGCTACAAATGAGCGCTTGCAAAAGCGATAAAATCGAATGCCTAACAGACCCGCAGGGCGAAAAGTATTTCGATTGGGGCTACAGTTATACGAATGGACCCGAACTTTGGGGGCAATGCTACGAGGACTGCAATGGCAAAAAGCAGTCGCCCATCAACATCGAAACCAGCAAAGCGGAAAGCGATGCCGCGCTAACGGCGCTGCAACTTGACTACCAGCCCACGCCCCTGCACGTACTCAATAATGGGCACGCCATAGAATTGGAGTACGAAGAGGGCAGCACCCTGCAACTCGATGGCGCAAGCTACGAGCTAAAACAGGCGCATTTTCATGCGGGGAGCGAGCACAGCATCAACGACGAATTTGCAGAATCCGAGATACACCTCGTGCACAAAACCGCCGCAGGCGACTTTGCCGTTATCGGCGTAATGATAGAGGAAGGCGCAGAAAATGCGTTTTTTGCCCAATTTTTCGACAATCTCCCCATGATAGAAGGGCAGCACTACGAAAACATGGACGCAAGCCTCAATATACTCGATATGCTGCCCGCCAATCGCGCTTATTACACTTACGAGGGCTCGCTAACGACCCCCAGATGTACGGAAGGCGTAAAATGGATTGTTTTGCAAGAGCCTATCACGGCTTCAGCCCAGCAAATCGAGCTGCTGCACGCCATTTTGCACGTTACGCATCGCCCTGTGCAGAAACTCAACCGCCGCACAGTGCGCAAATTTGATTAAGCAACTGTAAAAATTAGGTGTTTTTTGTGCTGGGTAAGGGCGAATAATTATTCGCCCCTACGCTGCACGGCAATTTTTGTTTTATCCTACGCCTACATCTTGCGCTTGGAACGCATATAATTGTCGGATTTGGACATTTTTTGCGATACCTGAAACTCCTCGCGCTCCATGCTTGCCATATCGGGCAGGCGCAGCAAATAAGCCTGCATATCGGCGAGTTGCTTGGCGAGTTGCTCCGATGAGGGGAACATTTCCACGTAGGCTTTTAGGTAGCCGATGGCGTGCTCGAGCTGCGTTTTTGCCTTGTCGAATTGGCGTTGGTCGCTCAATAGCATCGCCGCCTGAAAGAGGTCGTTCGATACGAAAAAGACCGCATTTTCTACCGCATCGCGCTGTATGCCCGACTGATAAACGCTTTGGCTGCCCGTAGGCAGCAGCGACAAATGTACGTTTTCCGTTACCTTGCCCAAAGTCTCTACTACATCGTCGTAGCTAAATTGCACCTTAAAATCTATGGCATAATCGAAGGGTTTAGCTACTTTGAAGCGGATAACTATAGCCTTTTCTTCTTCGGAAAATACGTCATTGAAATTCACCCGCACTTTACCCGCCTCTTGCTGCGCCAAGTAGCCATAAATTTTATCAAATTGCAGATGCTGCGCCGCATAATCGAGCTGCAAGATGGTATTTTGCGCCACGACGGAGAGCAAACCCGATAGTTCGCGGGCGAAAATGTTGGGTATCTGTTCGGGCGTTTCTATAAAATAGTAGTTCGCGCCGCCATGCTCGGCGAGTTGGGTCATCAATTCTTCGTTGAAATCTGCGCCCACGCCAAAGCTGGAAAGACCGATGCGGTTTTCTCTAAATTGTTTGCGCGCGATGTCTTGCAGTTGTGCGGGTTCGGTGATGCCTGCGTTGGCAAGCCCATCGGAAAGCAGCAAAATGCGATTTACGAAACCTTCTTTTTGGGTACTGCGCACTTGGTTGTAGCCTTCCAGCATACCGCCGCTAAGGTTGGTTGTGTTTCGCGCAAAAATCTGCGCTACCTTCGCGTGCAGCGCCTGTTTATCGGTAACACGGGCAGAAGGGCTAACGACCTCAACTACATCGTCGTACTGCACAATCGATAAATAATCGCTCGAATTTAGATTCTGTATAACGAAATCAACGGCTTGTTTGACGTATTTTAACTTGTCGCCCTGCATAGAGCCGCTGCGGTCTATCACGAGCGAGATATTGAGCGGGGCGCGCTCACCTTTGGGCACAAATTTGGCGGCTTTCAGCTCTGCGAAAAAAAAGATTTCCTGCTTGCCTTGCAAAAAATAGGCATTGTCTAAGCGCGCATTTAGTTGGAGTGGTTTCATCGTCTGGGCTATTTTGTGGTTGGATAAAAAGAAGATAAACCGCAAAAGGGAGCTAAAAAGTTCCCTGAAAATAAAATTTTTCGTTGTTTTTTTGATTTTTGGGCGTGCCCGCAGCCCCAAAAAGGGGGCTGCGGTCGGGCTATTCATTGCGAGCCGTAGCATGCTACGGCTCTACATTTCTATCCCTCACGCAAAACCAACCCTTGCCGCAAAAAACGAACCCTATCTTAAAAAAAAAGCGGCGCAAAAAACAAATCTATTCGCAAAATGGCATATATTAACACTCTTGCCTCACCCAAAAAATACGACTGTCGTGTTAGCAATCCCAGCAGTAAAAGCAAAAATTTTCATAAAATATATGGTCAGCCTACGCTGCAAATTGCTAGTCATGGAGGAGCTAAAAAAACTGAATATACAATACGCCGTAGTCGATTTGGGCGTGGTGGAAATGCTCGAAGAAATTAGCCAAGAGCAGCGCGAAAAATTGCGCAAAAACCTGATACAATCGGGCTTAGAGCTACTCGACGACAAACGCAGCATCTTGATAGAGCGCATACAAAACGCCGTAATAGAGATGATACATTTTTCTGCCGAGCTGCCAAAAGTAAACTATTCGGTCTATATCGGTGAAAAATTGGGCTTAGACTATAGCTACCTTTCGAGCATATTCGCAGAAGTAAAAGGCATGACCCTGCAAAATTATATCATCTTACACAAGATAGAAAAGGTCAAAGAGCTGCTATTTTACAAGGAGCTGAATTTGACGGAAATATCCTACCTGCTACAGTATAGCAGCGTGGCGCATCTCTCCAATCAATTCAAAAAAATCACAGGGCTCACGCCTTCCTTCTACAAAAAGATGCGGCAAAACAGACAGCTCAACCTCGAAAATATATAATTAATTCTATTTTGATAATCAAGGATATATGTAACTTTATTCCTAATTTCTGTAATGTTTTTGGTAGTTTAGAGACCTACCTTTGTTGTGTGGAAATTCTTCCTCCGTTTATCATTACAACATGAAAAAAACATTACCCTATCTATTGCTGTCGGCGATTTTACTCGCTATGCCCGCCACTAATTTTGCTCAAGCGCCCAATCTCGGCACGGTTGCCAATTTTGTTTTATTCTCTGCCGACGGCGCTGTAAGCAATTCGGGCATCTCGCAGCTCACGGGGCAGGTAGGCACCAACAACGGCTCCAGCACTGCTTTTGGCAACGTAAACGGCGCTATGCAAGACGGCAACGCCGCCAGCGCAGCGGCTTCTGCCGACTTACTCTTAGCCTATGGCGAACTCGACAGCCGCACGCCGACCTCCTTCCCCGCGCCCTTGCTTGGCAACGGACAAACCCTCAACGCAGGCGTACACTCCATCACCGCCGCCGCTACCCTCAATCTCAACCTGACCTTAGACGCACAAGGCGACCCCAACGCGGTCTTTATCTTCCAAATCGAAGCCCCCCTTTCTACCAATGCCAATTCCAAAATCATACTCGCAGGCGGCGCATTAGCCTGCAACGTATTCTGGAAGGTAGAAGGCTTAGTTAGCATGGCTTCGGGTACTTCCATGAAAGGCACCATCATCGCCAACAATGCCGCTATAGAGATGAGCACAAACGACACCCTCGAAGGCAGAGCCCTCTCCACCGCTGGCGCGATAACCATCGACGGCATCTTAGCCTATACGCCCATCGGCTGCGGAAGCCCCCAACTTAGCGGAGCTGCCGCCCCCGCACTCGGCGCAGTCGCCTGCTACGGCATCTTTTCCTCCAATGGCGCAGTTAGCAACGCAGGCATCACCACCGTTACGGGCGATGTAGGCACCAATGTCGGCTTGACCACAGGCTTCGACCCCCTGCTCGTCGATGGCACCGTGCACGCCATTCCCGATGGCTCCACTGCCCAAGCCGCCGCCGATTTGCTCACAGCCTACACCTACCTCAATGGGCTTACTTACGACATTGAGCTGCTATACCCCGCCCAATTTGGCAATAACCTCGTACTCACCCCGCACGTATATCTGATGAATGGCGCGGTTACCTTCACCGATACGCTTTTCCTCAATGCACAAGGCAATGCCGACGCTGTTTTTGTCCTCCAAATCAACGGCGCAGTCTCCACCAGCACCTATGCCGTCGTCAGCCTCCAAAATGGCGCTCAAGCCAAAAACGTCTACTGGAAAATAGAAGGCGCACTCACCATCAACAATTATTCTACCTTCTGCGGCACGATAATTTGCAACAACGGCGCTTTGGGCGCAATCAATACGGGAGTCGTCCTCAACGGCAGAGCCCTTACCACCAACGGCGCGCTAAGCAGCACCGCCATCGACGTAAATGCCGAGCTAATCCCCAATAGCTGCCTGACTATCAGCACCGAAACGCTCGAAGCGCAAAGCCCCAATGCCAGCATTTTCCCCAATCCCGCGCAGCATTTTATTACCCTACAGATGCACGCGACGCAGATAGAAAGCTCCGAATTTACCCTCTTCAACTCGGCAGGCATAGAGATTTTACGCCGCCCCATCAGCGCCGAAAGCACCAGGATTGAGCTGCCCGCCCTGTCTTCTGGCTTCTTTTTTTACAAGCTCAGCAACGGCGGCAAGACCCTCCAAACAGGCAAATTGGTCGTACAACAGTAAATTTTAGCCCATAAAGAAAAGCCCCGAACAATCACGCGTTGTTGGGGGCTTTTTTGTTTTTGGGCGTGCCGCTGCGCCAAAAAGGGCACAGCGTCGGGCTATTCGGGGCGCATCACCATCGCCCCATAGGGCGAATGTTGATTCGCCCCATAGGGCGAATGTTGATTCGCCCCTACTATCCCTCACGCAAAAAAAAATCCCCGCGCCCAAAGGGGGCGCGGGGCGTTAATGCAAAGCAAGAGGCGTTAGTACGAAATTCCTAAGCACAAGGCATTAGTACAAAATTCGTCATTCGCCGCTCGTCATTCGTCATTATTGCTTGATGACTTTTTGCACGAATTTGCCTTCGCTGCTTTCGATTTGCAGCCAGTAGATACCAGCCGAAAGATTTTGGGTAGCGAGTTGTATTTGCTGCGTGCCAGCGGCTTGTTGTGCGGGGGCAGTTTCTACCACTACCTGACCTAAGGCGTTCATCAGGCGAACCTGTACTTTGCTGCTATTTTGCAGCTCGTAGCGCATTTCGAGATAACTGCCGAAGGGGTTGGGCATGACTTGTACGCTCATGCGGTTTTCGAGATTTTCTACCGATTGGGCGATTTCTTCGATGGTGCTGATAGCGTAGTTGGTTATGACGGGCTCATTGAAATCGAAGTAGATGGCGGCGCGGTTTTCGATGCTGGTACCAAGTGCCAAACCTGCTTGGCGCTGTATGTTGAATTTGATATAGCCTTGACTGCCTTCGAGGTCGGTAGTAGAATCTGGCAAGTAGATTTGTGGGAAATCTACAACGAGAATGTTGCCATTTTCGATGTGCGCCGTACCATTGTGGCTGAGGGCGATGCTGTTGATGGTTTCGATGAGGAGGTTGCTTTCCATCGTGTCGCGTACTACTACGCGGCGGGCGGGTGCTGTGCCTGTATTTTGGAAGCGAATGATATACTCAAAATTGGTATCGCCTTCGTAGATACCGCCCTCAAAATCGTCGCCTGTACGGTGTTCGCTCATGCGTTTATCGTTCGGGTCGTAAGAGCCTACGATAACGGTGCTGCTGGTATCGGTGTTGTTGGGTATGTAGCTATCTGTGCCGTTGAGCGTGATGGTGCCGATACTTGTGAGGGTCTGACCGAGCAAAGAAACATTGGCGGGGACTGTCCAGTAGAAGGATACGGCGCGGCAAGCGCCAGGCTGCAGATTGCTGAAGCTAAAGTTAATCGTGCCGTTGGCGGCGCTGCTGCTCGTCATGGTGAGTGTGCCGCTTGTACCTGCGTTGCCGTAGTAATAGTAATTGTTCTGGATAGTTGGCAAGGCAGGCAAAATCGTCGCATCGTAGTTGTACATGATAGTACCCGAAGCGGCAGCGCCGCCGTTGTTGCAGTAAAGCATATTTTGCCAGTGGCTGAAGCCGGGCGCTGCACCACCCATATTCAAATCTATAGAAACGTCGTGCGTGTTGGGGTAAGCGATGAAGAAATCATTGCCTGACATGGTGCCGCCGCTTGCAGAGGTGATAACGGAGAGTTGGCTGCTGTTGGGGCAAACGATAGAGAGGTTGGTGTTGCCGTAGTAGCTGATATAGGTGAGGCTATGCGCACCTGGTGTGCGGCTACGCAGTTCGTACTCGCCTGTGAGTACATCGACGGGAGCGTACATAAAATTGCCGTTGGGCATGGTAGCACGCACATAACCCACCGTCATAACGGGGGCGTTCGTAACGCAACCTGCTACTGTCGCATTGTATATGGTGCCCGAAATGGTAGTTTCGCAGTTGGGGTCATAGCCGACCTGCATATCTTGTACTATAGAGCAAGTACCGCCGATTTGGCTGACGGTAACAGCATACCAGCCAGCTGCCAAGCCTGTAGCTTGCATAGTAGATGCGCCATTTGACCAAAGATAGCTATAGTTGCCAGAGGCGTAGACCTGTGCCGAGCCGTTATTTTGCGAGCAAGAGGCAGGGTTTACCCAAGGCTGATAAATGGGGATGCCTGTGATGCCGCTTGCGTTGTAGTAGTGCATACAACCTGAAGTATCATACACGTACACATAGGGATTGGCGGGTAGGTTTTGCGCGTCTTCGTTGGTTTCGCCGTTTGACCATACGAAGGTGAAGGGTGGCATACCGCCGCTCAGGGTAAGGTCTACGGCAGCTCCCAAGCCGTTGCCTGAGCAGCCTTGCCGCGTAACCGTGTGCGTGATAGTGGGCGCAGGCGAAGCAGGCGCTAAAGAAACGGAGGCAACAGCCGTACAGCCTTGAGCATCAGTAATGGTTACGCTGGTGATGCCTGGGCGCATTGCCCAAGTGTTGGAGCCTGTTGTGCCGTTGCTCCAAACATACTGATAAGGCGCTGTGCCGCCCGTAGGGCTTGCCCACACCCAAGAAGAAGTGTCTGCGCAACTCCAAGAGGAATCTTGTACGATAGCGCTTAGATTGCATTGCGCTTGTGCGGCGTTTGCTAAGCCGAAGCTAAAAAGCAGAACCGCTAAAATGCGAGGTAATTGTTTCATAATTAGATATGCGTGTTTGTGATAAGAAAGTGCTTGCTTATTTTTCGATAGTACAAAGAAACGGCGAAGAGGGCTTAGATAAAACAACAAAAAAATAGCTTTATCTATTTTAGTTTTTATAGAACAGCTGTAATAGCTATAAAATAAAGTTGTTTTTATCAAAAAAACTTTATTTTAGGATAGGGCAAAGCGCAGCCTTTGCTGCGCTTTTTTTGGGATTGCGTGAGGGATAGTAGGGGCGCTGTAGGGGCGTAGCATGCTACGCCCCTACAGTCGCGCCCCGAATAGCCCGACCGCGCCCCCTTTTTAGGGGCGCGGGCACGCCCAAAAAAGGTAAAAAATGAACACGAAGTGAACGCGCAGCGAACTAAATGGAAAATTAAAAATCTATAAAAGTATAGATGCAATTTGCTGAAAATCAGTTTTTTGTGAAAAATAAAAATGTATTAAGGAATATAAAATTTTTGCTTAAAGCTAAAAGGGCTTATTTTTGTCGAAAATCTTTATTATCACATTATGCTTAGATATTTACTTTTTGCGCTTTTGTTGCTAAATGCTGTTCGATTGGGTGCGCAATGCGACAGCGGCAACGGTTTGGATTTGTATTGGCGCGCGGGTAGCGGCAATTTTAACGACCCGACGCGCTGGGAAGTGGGGTCGGCGGGCAGTGGCGTGGAGCCTTGCCAAGCGCCGCGCTCGGAGGACAATGTATTTTTTCCTGCTGCGTCTTTCCCTTCGGCGACGACGATAACGCTGGATATAAATTCCAACTGTAGGGATATGATTTGGGAGGCGGGCGCGTTGAGTACGGCGCGTTTGTTGGGTGCTTCGCTCTCGACCTCGCTCGATGTGTATGGCGATTTGGCTTTATCGACGCAGGTTATTTGGGATTTTGACGGGGAGTTGCGTTTGAAGTCCGTGCGTCCAGCGGGCACAGTGCATACGATACAGACGGCGGGGCGGCGTATTTTGGTGGAGCGATTGGTGATAGAGCCGACGAATGTGGTGGAATATCGCTTGGTCGATGATTTGTATGTTGATGACCATTTGCAGGCGACCAACAATAATCTCGGCGGGCAGATAGCTTTCAATTCGGGGTTTTTCAATACGAATGGTCGCAGTTTGCGGGCGGATAATTTTAGCTCGCAGAGCGGGAATGCGCAGCGCAGGCTGGATATACGCAATTCGCGGGTGGAGATGACGCGCAACGACCGTTTTGGCGGTACGGCTTGGACGGCTTGGAGTGTGGATTTTAATCGGGCGACGAATAATTTTGCGGCTTTCGAGACGGCGGGTTCGCATCTGATAATTTCCGATTTGAATACTTCTTGGGTGTATTTGGGCACGGGGATACGCTACGATACCTTGACTTTTGGGCGGGCGTACAACAATCCGACGACGGAAAACGCTACTTTATTGTCTTATGTAACGGGCATAAACGATACCTTTTCGCAGGTAAATATCTATCGGCGGGTGGCAGCGGAGGGGACTTGGACTTTGGTAGCAAATACAGTGAATATGCACCCTTTTGCGCATTTGGCGGGTGGGGGTGTGTTGAATTTGACGACGGACGCTATCAATGTTTTGGGCGGCTGCGGCTCTTTTCCTTCTTTGGCTTCTTCGGGTATGCCGACCCGCTCGGCGGGTTATGGCTGGAATGGCAGCATCAACTTGACGAAACTAACGGCGGGTGTATTGAATTTGCAGCAGCTTATCATAGGTCGCGTTACTGCCAACACGACGGGCGGGCGCAGCTATACGGCTACCAACTGCGCCGACAAGGGCGCGAACAGCAATATCAGTTTTGGCGCTACAGCGGGTCGGGCTTTGTTTTTCCGCGATGCGGGCGACCGCAGATGGCATACTTTGGCGAATTGGCAGGAGTGGGACGGCTTTGCCTTTGCGCCTGCTGCCTGTCTGCCTACGCCTTTTGATGATGTGTATTTTGATGGTTCTTCTTTCCCGAATGCGGCGAAAAGGCTGCTCATTATGGAGCGGGCAGTTTGCAAGGATATGCGTTGGCTACCGACGGTAGCAGCGACGGCAGAAATACAACTCTCCTCCGTCATGCACCTATTCGGTACGCTCGAATGGGCGGCAACGATGACGGCGGCGCGTTTCGTGGGCGGCAACTATATGATGCTTTGCAGCCAAACTCAAGACAGCATTATCAGCAACGGCGCTATCAACAATACCATCAATATCCACTTGGATAACGATGCCGATTATCGCATTTTCGGCAATTATCAGGGCTTGATAGGCGGAGGCCCTGGCTGTATGATGCGGGCTGCGGCAACGGATTTGCGTCCCTTTGGCGTTTTTTACTTCTCTCGGGCTGTTTTTGATGGTACACAAGTATACGTTAGCTCGCAGACGCTCAACCAAGGCGCAACGGTCGTATATAGCGGCAACGCCACTTTTCACCTCCAAACACCTGGTTCGGAACTATGGATGAATCACCTGCCGAATGTCATCGTATACAGCAACGCCGTTTGGCAGGCTTGGCCAGATTTCCGCATCACGGGCAATCTCGAGTTGCAGGAAGATGCTACCGCCTTTATCGGTGTGCCCACACAGCGAACCAGCCAGCTCAATGTAGTCGGCGGCTTAAACGGGGCGGCAGGCAATGCCAGCTTACAGCGCGGTAGTCGACTGATTTTCGCTAATTTCAACAATACCTCCGCACTCATACAAGGCAATCTCACGCTTGCAGGCGACTGCCAAAAGATGGCAAGCATACAGACCTTCGACGGGCAACCCATGAACGGGGCTACAGGCTTCCGACTCATCGGCAGCTATAGTATACAGAACGCCTACATACAAGGCATGAAAAATACCTCTGCCGCCCCGAATGCCAGCATCTCCGCCCTCAATAGCATCGACGGTAGCAATAATACGAATGTAGTATTCACCGCTTCTGCAAGCAATACTTATTATTGGAGAGCGCTTACGAGCGACCCCACAGACTTTACAGGCAATTGGTCGGATGCAGGGCATTGGACGACCAACCCCGCCAATCTCACGGGCGATAATGGCTGCGTGCCTTCGGGCTTCGATGATGTCGTTTTTGATAATCTTTCCTTTTCAGGCTCAAGCAATGGCTGTACCGTCAGTTCTGCAAGCTTCTGCCGAGATGTATACATACAAGCTGCGCAGCGCTTCGTCGTAGCGGGCGGCGTACTTACGGTCAGAGATTTTAATGTGCAGCACAGCGCCGCCGTCTTGGAGAGTAGCACCACCGCGCAGCAGATTTTTATTGGCGGTTCGCTGCTCCTCGCCCCCAATATGCCCAATATGCGCTATCGTGGCGACATTACCCTCAACGGACTAACGGGCAATATACAAACACAGGGCACCCCCTTACAAATTCGCGTCCTTCACCTCAACCGCGTCGGCGGCGTTTGGCAGATGCTCGACGGCTTAGACTTGGACAATGCTTGGGCAGGCGCAAATACCACCAACACCCACAACGGCGAATTGCGCCTATCGGCAGGAACGCTACACACCAATAGCCACCCGCTTTCTATGAGCTCCTTTTTCAATGCCTCCCTAACCACGCAGCCCCGTGCCCTGCATTTGGGTAGCTCCTTAGTTACCCACCGCCTGCGCGCCCCACACCAAAACAACGGCACCCAAAAATGGGCTTGGAACATCAACCCCACTAATTTTGTCCTTACCAGCAATGCCGATGCCCAAATAAATTTCGGTCCCGCTACCGTTTTTAGCACCAGCGTCAACATCGATTTTTTCATGGGCAATGGGCTAAATTATCCCAATGTTCGCATCTTCGACCAAGACCAGCCCCTCAATTTATACGGCAATACGGGCTACAGATACCTCGATTTGGAGGGCAATTTTTTAGTCGACGGCAATACGAGCGTCGATAGCCTGCGCCTCGTCGGCGGCTACACTTACCGCTTCCGCAGTGGTAGCCTCCAAACCCTGCGCGCTCCGCATGGGCGCATCATCTCCAACGGTACCAGCTCCAGCTTCATCAATATCGAAGGCGCTACAGCGGGCTTGCCCTTTACCCTGCGCAAAGCCTACGGGGAAGCCTTTTGCATAGATTATGTCAAGGTGAAAGACTGCATCGGTGCGAAAGAAACCAATATGTTACTCGTACCCACTACGCCTACAGATTACCAACTCATACAGCCCTTTTTGGAGTTTCAGACGGGTACGAACTCCGACAATATCGGCGGCACGGCTACAGGCATTTGGGCGTTCAATCTGCCGCCTTTGGTGCTGCCCCAGTACAGCGGGGGCGCAAATCTCCAACTCTGCCGCACAGGCACGGTCAATTATCTGCCGCTTACCATGTTGGGCACTTCGCCCTATGTTTTGAGCTATACTTGGACGGATAACCTCGCCAATGCGGGCAATAGCACCCTGCTCGTTTATGACGACGACAGCGACCCCAATACGCCTTATGTCTACCCTGTCGCCATCAGCAGCACGGCGGGCGAGGTCTATTATACGCTCAATCTGCGCACCTCGCGCTGCGGCGAATTTACCCCCAATACCATTAGCAACATCACCGTAACGCAGCCCGCCGCCGACCTGCTCGTCAGCCAGCCCCGCGCCAATACCTGCACCTTCAACAACGAAAATGTATGGCTTACCCTGCTCGACCCCGTCGATGAGCGCCCTATGCTTTCTTTGCTCGACCAAGTGAGCGGCGCAGACACGCAACCGCTCGGCAGTGTGAGCAGCGAAGTCTTTTTTGATGCCACGATACAGTATTATTTTGATGGCACCTTTTCTTATCCTTACCTGCGCCGCCATTGGCAGATAACGCCCACCAACAACGACCAAGCCCGTGTTAGGCTCTATTTCACTCAAGCCGAATTGGACGAACTCGCGCTGGCGACCTATGTGGGTGCATTCAACGGCACGCTCGACCCTGCCACGCAGATACAAGTCCGCAAATTTACGGGCAACGGCGTAGGCGTAGGGGCGATGACTATCGTACCGCATACGGTTACGACGCTTTCGGGCGCTGCGGCGCAGCCATTTAGCTCGACGGCGAATGTTATTTGCGTAGAATTTTACATACCCAGCTTCTCGCATTTTATCATCACGCCCACGCTTGATATGGTTTTGCCGATAGAGTTGGCGGGTTTTAGCGCCGAAAAATTGGGCACTACTCAAGCCCTGCTCAAATGGCAGCTGGAAAGCGAAACAGATGTATTGCGTTACGAGATAGAGCGCAGCCGCACAGGCGCAGGCGCGGGCGAGCGCATCGGCGAAGTCGCCGCTACAGGCGCAACGCATTACAGCTTCATAGATAACGCGCCGCTTGCGGGCGCAAATTATTACCGCCTGCGCGCTGTTGATATTGATGGCTCCGCGCAGTATAGCGATTGGCGGGTGCTGGATTTTGGCGCAGACGGCGATGCGCCCGCTGTGCAACTTTTGCCCAATCCGACCAATGGCAATACGGTTATTAGCTTGTCGGAGGCTACCGCTGTTGAGGTTCGCCTATTCAATCATTTGGGGCAATTGGTCGATACGCAGCAATTCCCTGCCCAACAAAACCGCCATGCGCTCGATGTCAGCCGCCTGCCTTCGGGCATCTACACCCTGCAAATTCAGTCGGCAGGCGCTTGGGTGCAGACCCTGAAATTAGTCCGCGAGTAAGCGTTTTTTAATTTTGGCGTGCCCCTGCTCCCCGCGCCGCGCAAAGCGCGGCGCTTAAAGGTCGCAGGGTCGGGCTATCTGGGGCGTATCCACATCGCCCTAATGGGCGAATGTTGATTCGCCCCTACTATCCCTCACGCGTAAAAAATCCCCACGCCCAAAGGGGGCGCGGGGCAGCCTGCCAAATCACTCGGCAGTCCCACCCAACCACTCGGCGATGCCCTCCAACTACTCGGCGATACCGTCCAACCACTCGGCGATGCCCTCCAACCACTCGGCGATGCCCTCCAACCACTCGGCGATGCCCTCTAACTACTCGGCGATGCCGTCCAACTACTCGGCGATGCCCTCCAACTACTCGGCAGTCCCACCCAACTACTCGGCGATGCCCTCCAACTACTCGGCGATGCCGTCCAACTACTCGGCGATGCCGTCCAACTACTCGGCGATGTCCTCCAACTACTCGGAAGCCTCGTTCAACGAATTTTTGAGCTAAAAGAGCAAATTTTTGTTTTAAAAGAGTGGATTGGCGGCTATGCCAGCGCTCAATATCCCTCTGCCCATTTGTCGGTATGCCATTGCTTAATAAGTTGTTCCCAATTTACCGCATCTGCTGCCATTTCTTGGTATAGTTGCGTTCTATTTTCATCGTTTAGATAAGGGTTTTCTTGCACTTGTTGCACAAATATATGCAAAGGCTGATAGAAAAAGCCCCGAAGCAATCCGCTTAAGCTGTGGTCGGCATCGCGGTATTTTGGCATAAAATAGAGGCGTATTAGTAGTGGCAAGAGCGGGCGTATATCGCTATTAGCGCCTTCTAAGAGTTTTTCTGCTGCGCAGATACCCATCGCTAAACCTCTACAATTGTGCTCAATTTCATATTCAAGCAAGCGTTTGGCTATAGGCATAATATCCATGCCCGATGCTAAGATAAGGGGCATACTTTGCTGACACAAGTCGGCGGGGTCTTGCCAATATGCAAGATGTTCCAAAAAAGTATATTCTCCAGCCGCTAAACTGGGCAGGAGGTATTTTTCGATGATTTGCTTGCGCTCTTCGTATTCGGCATCATCGTATTCGGCTATTATGTTGGATATATTCATCGGGTAGGGTGCGTAAGCTTTTATTTGCTTGAAAATCCTGCGAACGATGGCAAGATAGGAAATAGTTTTATAGGTAGTGTACCGCCTGCGCCCCGCCGCCCTTTGCGGCGCGGGCAAGTTGCGTGAGGGATAGCAGCGACGCGACTTGTCGCGTCGTGGATAGCCCGACCGCTGCGCCTTTTTGCGCAGCGGGCACGCCCAAAATATCGCAGCCTATCGACCTGCTTATGTAGATTTTTATTATTTTTGCGAGTAACTGCGCAATAATGCGTTTTTATGGCGTTATAGGGGGAAGTTTAACGAGCATTGACAAGAAACGAATAGTTATTATGAATAGAGCTTTTTACAAGTGCTTGACTTTTATGGGTCTGATGGCGGCGGCTTGGGTGCTGCCGCAAAAGGCATGGGCGCAATTACCGCGCACGTTTGCGACGGTAGGCAATGCGGTGGCGAATGCGCCCGCAACAAGTTGTAATACCTCGAATTGTTTCCGATTGACGGAGGCTTTAACGAGTCAGCTGGGGGCAATTTGGGATACTGCGCCTTTGGATTTATCTCAAAATTTTGATATTGATTTGTGCGTAAATCTGGGCACGGATGACGGCGGGGCGGACGGTATGTGTTTTGTGTTGCAGAACGTAGGGACGGGTGCTTTTGGCATTGGCGGCGGCGGTATCGGCTATCAGGGTATCGGCGGCGCATCGGTGGCGGTAGAAATGGACGTGTATGACAATGCGGCGACGCTTGGCGATATACCTGCCGACCACGTGGCGGTAGTATATAATAGCAATCAGGGCGCGCCCGCAGCGGCAGCAGTCCCCGCTGTAGCAAGCTCGGCGAATATGGAAGATGGGAATTTTCATCAATTTCGTATGGTCTGGAACGCTGCTTGTCAGAGTTTGCAGGTGTATGTAGATGGGCAGTTGCGCATTACGCATACGGATAATGTGGTCGCCAATGTTTTTGGCGGCAATTCTTCCGTGTTTTGGGGTTTGACCTCCAGCACGGGCGGCGCGGTGAATGTGCAGCAGGTTTGCGTAAATGGGTTTAATATCTATAGACCTGTGGTGGGGATTTTGGGCAATGATACGACCTTGTGTTTATCGCAGTCCTTGCCTTTGGACGCAACTACGCCGACGGCTACCTATCTGTGGAGCAATGGGGCGACAACGGCGACGACGACGGTACAGGGTTATGGTATGTATTGGGTGGATATTACGGTGGCGGGTTGTACGCGCCGCGATAGCCTCGTTATCAATGCTTGCCCATCTGACCTTTGCGCTCGGCAGCAGGGCAATATCTGGTATTTTGGTTTCGGCGCAGGCTTGGACTTCAATAGCGGCAGTCCCGTAGTTCTCACAAACGGTCAAGTAAATACAAATGAAGGTAGCGCCTCTATCTCCGATGCTTTAGGCAACTTGGTATTTTATACGGACGGGGTAACCGTGTACACGCGCACACATACGATAATGCCAACGGGTACAGGCTTGTTGGGCGACCCTTCGGCTACGCAATCGGCAGTGATAGTACCGCACCCTGGAGATATAAATTTGTACTATGTTTTTACCGTAGATGATGCAGGCTCCAATAATGGTATGCGTTATTCGCTGGTGGATATGCGCCTAAATGGGGGCTTGGGCGATGTGGTGGCTGCGCAAAAAAATGTTTTATTGATTGCCAATACGACGGAGAAAGTTACCGCCGTAAAGCATTGCAATAACCGAGATTTTTGGGTGATAGGGCATGAGTTTGGCAACAGCAATTTTTATGTTTACGCGGTGAATACGACGGGCTTAAATCTAACGCCCAGCATACAGGCGGTGGGTCCCGTGTTGAATGGGGCAGCAGGCAATAAATTGGGCTATCTGAAATCGTCGATGGATGGGCGCAGGCTGGCTTCGGCTGGTTTCGGTGCGGGTAGATATGAGATATATGATTTTGATAATTCGACGGGTGTTATATCCAATCCGATAACTTGGACGAATGCAACGCGCTACAATGCGGCGTATGGGGTCGAGTTTTCTTTGGATAATCGCTTTTTGTACGCTACGCATTTGTCGGATAATATCACCCCTGCTAAGGTCATGCAGTTTGATATAACATCAGGCGTAGGGGCTACGATAATGGCAACGGAGGTGGTATTAGCCTCTAATCCTTTGCGTTATCAGTATGGGGCTTTGCAGACAGCGCCCGACGGGCGTATCTATGTTTCTCGGGGTCGGCGCGACCCTGTGGGTACGCAGCCATTTTTAGCGCGTATCAACGACCCTAATGTACAGGGGGCAGCTTGCAATTATCAGGATACGGCGATTATGATTAGCCCTGGTGGTTCGGATTTGGGATTGCCGAATTTTATACAAAGTTCGTTTGTAGACCTTACGCCACAGGTGCGTTCGCTTACGGGCAGTACTTTTTGTCAGCTGCCTCAAACGATGACGTACCGTATACAGAGTGCGCCGCCATGTTTGGCGAATGGGGTAGTTTGGACGGCGGCGGGTGCGACCATCTTGGCGAGTACCGATACGACGGCTACTATACAATTTACTACTGAAGGCACTTTTGAGGTAATAGCATTGGTGCAGGGCACTTGTGGCGATTTTAGGGATACGGCTATCGTGCTGGTGGATTTGCCTGAAATTAGTATTGGTAATGATACGATGATATGTTTGGGAGATTCGGCGCAGCTTACGGCGAGCGGGGGCATTTCTTATGTATGGTCGCCTGCTGCGGGTTTGAGTGCTACGAATGTAGCCGCTCCGCGTGCTTCGCCTGCTGCAAATACGACGTATACAGTAATGGCATCAGTGGCGGGGGCAAACCTGATACACAACGGCGATTTTTCGCTGGGGAATACGGGTTTTAGCTCTTCGTATGCTTTTACAAGTCCAACGAATACCAATGCAAGCCAATATAATGTGGGCAGTTCGGCACAGGCTTGGTTTGCGCCTTTTGATAACTGCGTAGACCACACTACAGGCAGCGGCAATATGATGCTTGTTAACGGCTCTACGACTGCAAATACGAATGTTTGGTGTCAGAACGTAGCAGTCTTGCCCGCTTCGGATTATGTTTTTTCGACCTTTGTGCAGTCTATTACTGCAGCCAATCCTGCTGTATTGCAGTTTTCTATCAACGGGGTTTTGCTGGGTGCGCCTTTTGGTGCTTCTGCTGTTCCTTGTGATTGGCAGGAATTTTTTGCAACTTGGAGTTCGGGGTTAAGCACTTCAGCCAATATCTGCGTCGTGAATCAAAACACAGCGGCTGGGGGCAATGATTTTGCGCTTGATGATATACGATTTGCGCAGCTTTGCACGGTTACGGAAATGGTATCGGTGCAGGTACACGCGGTATCTGTTACGACGGCGAGTGATTCGGTTTCTTGCCGCTTTGGCTCGGATGGCGAAGCGATAGCTACGCCAACAGTAGGAGCAGCACCGTTAACCTTCCTTTGGTCGGATGGGCAAACGACCCAAAACGCTACGGGTTTGCTTGCAGGCGCTTATACGCTCACGATGACGGAGGCAAACGGTTGTACGGTTTCTTCCGCAGTGTCTGTGGGTGAGCCTGCGGCGGTATTGTCTGTTTCGATACCCACTACAAGCGACCCCCTTTGCTTTGGCGCAGCCAATGGTACGGCTACTGCAGCGGCTACGGGTGGCACGGCGGATTATACATTTCTTTGGCAGGGCGGGCAAGCTACAGCACTTGCTACAGGCTTGTCGGCAGGGGCGCAAAATGTTACGGTTACGGATGCTCGGGGTTGTACGGCAGCTGCTTCCGTTACGCTGACGCAGCCCAATCCGCTGACAGCAACGGCTGCTGTTACCTCAAACTTCAACGGCGCGCAGGTTTCTTGCTTTGGTGCATCTGATGGGGTAGCAGCGGCAACTCCAGCAGGCGGCACGATACCATATACATATCTTTGGAGCAATGGACAAACAGTCCAGAGCGCTACAGGACTAAATGCCAATAGCTATACGGTTACCGTTACAGATGCCAATCTGTGCAGCATAACGGCGAATGTATCCGTCAGCCAACCTACAGCAGTAACTGCTGTAATAATGAGCACAACAAATGTGCGCTGCTTCGGTGCATCCGACGGTACAGCAACAGCGCAGGGCATTGGCGGCGTAGCGCCCTATAATTTTGTATGGTCGACAGGCGAAACTACTGCGCAGGCTACCGCATTGAATGCCAATACGGTGCACGTTGTAACCGTAAACGATAGCAATGGCTGCGCTGCACAAACAACAGTAACCGTGTCGCAGCCCTCTGCTTTGCAGATGAGCAACATCACAACTACTAATATCAGCTGTTTCGGCGCAGCCAATGGTACAGCGACTGCAGCGGCTACAGGTGGTACCCTGCCTTATGCTTTCCTTTGGTCGAATGGGCGGACTACAGCACTGGCTACAGGTTTTCTTTCAGGCGCACACAGCCTAACGATTACCGATGCAAATAGCTGTAGCGTAACAGGGGCTTTCACCATCACGGAGCCAACAGCTCTGCAAATTACGACTGCTTCGGATTCTGTATCTTGCCGTTTCGGCAGCGATGGAGAGGCGACAGCAAGCGTTACGGGAGGCATAGCACCTTATACTTTCCTTTGGTCAAACGGGCATAATACAAACCTCAATGATAATATCGCAGCGGGCACTTACCAAGTAACAGCTACCGATTTCAATAACTGTCGTATAACAGCAACAGTGGACGTACTACAGCCTGTGAGCGCCCTGCTTGCGAATATCATAAATCCGCAAAATCCTCTTTGCAACGGCGCAGCCACAGGCGAAGCCAGCGCAGATGCGAGCGGCGGTACACCCAATTATACCTATGCTTGGTCAAACGGGCAAACCAGCGTAACGGCCACAGGCTT
>CAYXSA010000007.1:0-73793 GCA_964467315.1 uncultured Saprospiraceae bacterium
TGTAATTTTATCCTTTTATGTAGGGCTCCAGCCAAAATCATAAAGCACCAAAAATTTAAAGGGAAATACAGCAATTCGTGCGAAAGCGGCATAATTTCATCTATACCTGCTATGCTATAGCAGTGTTTAGAAGATGAAAATATGACACGCGGAGAAAAATCTATATTTCCCCAATAATAGCGGCTCATATCGCCAATACCTATTTCAGGGAAATTTTGTAAAAAATGATGCGGAAATTCATGCTGAAGCCCTCTCTCGTAAAAAGCCCATCCTTGCTTCTTGTCATAATAATAAGCCGTGTCGCCATCAAAAAAAAATTAGAGCAAGCACAAGAAGACGGCAAATCAGGTTGGGGCTGTAGTTTTTTTTGTGCTATAGCACCACAGGGCATCAAAAAAAGCAGCAAAAAAACGGCGTATTTCATAGCTATTTGGGAGACATGGTTACTGTACCATTAAATTGAGAATGCGCAATTTATATAGCGTGCCCGCCGCGCCAAAAAGGGCGCGGCGGTCGGGCTATTCAGGGCAGCCCAGTGCTGCCCCTACTATCCCTCACGCAATTTTTATCCCCGCGCCCAAAGAGGGCGCGGGGCGGAGCCGCTTAAAACAAACGTTTTAGCCGCACAGATTCTACATTTGGGCGTGGTAGCAGTACGAGTCTTGCGCTGTCGGCTGCGGTCAATCCGCCCAAGCTAAGTGTCAACCAGTGCTTTTTACTGTCGACTACAAATAAATCGGCTTCTTTTAGCTCTATTTCTTTCACGCGCCACCAATGCCCTGCCAATTTTACGATGCTGCCTTTACGAACAAAATGCTGTTTCGGCTTTGCGAGCACTGCCACAGGCTTTTCTTTAGGGTCTAAATATAGAACGCTGGTAAGCGTATCCCAACGCGGATTGCCTTTGTAGTAGTGAAACGGCATAGACCGCTCAAATGCTTCTACTTGCCCGTTGTAGTGCACATATGTTTGAACAACACTAGGGCTCATTCTTATTATCTCCTTTTTGTAAAAATCATGCCTTTCTAATTGATAGAATCGTACTTTAGGAAATTCTGACAGCACAGCGTACACCTTTGGCTTGCGTCTTTGGCGGCCAGAAGGGCTTGTTTCCTCGCAAACAGTGCCCATTAGCTCTACAACTGTGCTGTCGCTGTAGTATCTATTCGAGTCACTGCCAAACATCAACATATAAGTTGAGGGCGTTAACACCATATTTTGACTCCCTTTGCAAGCAAAGAAACAAGTACTTATACCTAAAAACAATACAAAGCGTATAGACATTGATATCAAATTTATCACAAAAAGTCTCCACTACTTAATAAGCCGCCTATCCTAAGTATGCCCAAGTAAAATTCTACGCTACTAAGTTCCAATTGAAGCAAGCCCAGCGAATCGGGATACAAAAACATATCCTTGCAAACAGGTAATTCTGCGGGAAGTATAGGCATGAAAAGTATTGGAGAGTTTACAGCTATGAAAGCGTTTTCTCGGCTGCTTCGCCGCTGCTCTCCTAAAAAGGTGTTGGCAAGCCCGTTTTCGTCATTGAGGGTATGGGCTGCCTTTAAAACAGCAGGGTCATAAATTACTTTGTAATAGATGTTTTCATATTGAAAAATGTTGCCATTGCGTAGTTTTAGCGTATCGGATTGGCGCTTGGGCGAAAACTGGCAAATAATGAGCGTTAGTTCATGGACTTGGGCTTGCTTTTTCCGCTGATAGCGATAGCGGTGCATTTGCTTCGAAAAATCAGGATTGATTTTAATATCCATTAGCATTTTTTTTGTTGAAAACTGTATTGTAAGGCTACCTGAAAGCGTAGTTGCTTCAAAGCCTCCAGCAAATCCCGTTGTAAGGGATTTCATAGGAAATTCGGTACGAGTTTTTGTTTCTAAAAATTGGTGTTTATCATCTATATTTAATCTAGAATTAAATTTCCCTTTGCGAAATACTTCTACATATTCCTCGCGGCTTAGCTGTCGCATACGGGCGTAGGCAGCACTGTCTACGCCCTCGCATTGGCGTTTGTGAGCTGCGGCAATTTGCGGAGCACCAAGATTGAGTGTGGGAACATCAAATAGATATTCCTTGCTAAAATTCACTCTATTGTATCGCTCTACTTGCTCCTGCAGCGTCAATTGCTCAAATGGCGTGCGGCAAGCAGTGCAGCATAGCAAAAGTAGCAATAAATATTTATTCGGCATCTTTGGGTATTTTTGTTTTTTTGGGCGTGCCCGCCGCGCCAAAAAGGGCGCGGCGGTCGGGCTATTTGAGCCGTAGCATGCTACGGCTCTACTATCCCTCACGCAAATATGGCGCATGCCGCGCAAAGGGCGCGGCATGCAAATGTTTATTTTTGTTTATTTTGTAGACAATTCATCAAGCGGATATATTCAGAGTAAAGAAGAATATACGTTTTGTGTTCTGGATACATTTGATGGGCTTTCAATTTTTTGCCACTTTCGTCCTCTACAGTGCAAGGGAGAGTTTCACAATTTACAATAAGTGTTTTTTTGAAATTCTCACTATACATCGAAAAAAGCGAAGAATGCATAAGATTGCAAAATTCAAGGTGTATTTTATAATAATTGTATCCCGTATCTACATCTATCGGAATAGAAGATAATGCTCCCCAAATGGGGCATATTCCATATATTTGTACCTTTTCGCTCGAAAATCGCGGCAAGGCTATTGTGGTCTGTATAGTTTGCCCAATGACATTTTCTACTAAATCTACACCATTGGAGGGCGGGAAAGTAGAAAATTTTAAAGCTCCAGTAGAAACGTCATATAAATGGACTCGACTAAAATAACCCTTTTTAGGGCTGTCCTTTTTTGCAAGGTCTAAGATAGGTTCAGATAGCTTTATTTTGACATCAAAATAAAAGCTGTCTACACTAAATTTGTTAAATTTTTCAACGCTTACCAATTCATGTAAAATTAGTTTTTTGGGAGTAAAATTAATCTGATATTTTTTGATGCCATGTTTTTCCACTTTGAAAGTTCCCACCTGATAAATCCCGTCATCAGAAACAAGCAGAAATATCTTTTGGGAAGGATACAAAATATAGTAGTAGACAACATTGCTGAAATTTACCGTGTAGCCTCTAAAAACAATATAAGGGACAAAAGCACCTTTTTTTGTGTTTATAAAATGTCCCCCAATAAGATAATTTTTAGTAGGTTCATGTTGAGCATTTAGCTCGAAAAAGAACGATACATAAAAAATTAGTGAAAGCCAATATTTAAACATCATAGGATCATGAACGATATTTGATAGCCCAATTCGTTATAAAATTTGCTATATTAGGGCGTACAAGGGCTTTTTCGGTATCAAGAAAATTTTTCAATGTGTGTTTTTCTGGAAATTCTTTGTAACCTAGACTTTGGCAAATTTCAGAAGGAAGCACATTTGCTGAATTACAAGTCTTTAAGGCTGCTTCAATTTCTCCTAAAGTACTTTCCAAAGAAAGTTGCTGCTCTGGCAATTCAGGATAAAATCTGCGCACGTATGCGGCATTAATAGCGTCTATATTTTCCACAGCTTCAGGTAGGCTGTCAGGTGCAAAAAGATACTGTATTCGATAAGCTTCTATTTCATCTTGTAAATCATAAGTCCATGCAAGCGGTCTTCCATTCGTAAAAACAAGTTTCCCTTCTTGGAACTGAATAAGGTGCTGGGTTTCATGTATGCGAGAAGCAGCAGCATTTTTAGTATTTTCACCTATCAAAATCACAGGGATATCGCCATCGAACAAAAAGGTGCCAGATATGTTGGCAAGTTCTTCTTCATTTACGTTTAAGCGCCTTGCCATTTCTTGGGGAGTCAAGCCTGTTTCTATTCGCTCTTGGACTAAGTTATTAGATATTTGTGCTTGTGCAAGTTTTCGCATATTTTTTTCGTAGCTTTTGGCTACTACTTTTTCCGACTCACTAAGGTCTGTGCGTGCAGCAATATCCGCACTAATCTGGATAGTTTCGCGTGTTTTTTGGCTTAGTTGGTGTGCATTTTCGCAAAGTTTTTGTAGTGCCCTTAGCTCCACAAGTCGACCATTGATGAGCAATTGCGACCAGTTCAAATCGGCTTCTTTTAACGCTTTTTGGACTGCTTTTCTGTCTTCGTCTGCTAATAAATTATAGCTTCGTACCCATTCCTCAAAAACTCTTATAGCTTCTGCCAATTCACTAAGCTCTGTTTTGTTGGGAGTCAGTCCTTTTATGTGGCAGTTATTTGATACAAGGGCGTAATTATCTCTAAGATGAGAGATATTCAACAAATTTTCCCAGTCCTGATGTTTTTTCATGGACTTTGTAATAAGTTTTGGCGAAAGTTCTTTATAAATTAGCGCAAGGTCTTTTAGCTCCTGTTTCAGATTGTCAATATGGCTCATTTCAGTAGTTAATGTTTATATTAAAAAAGATGATGGTCATGGGAATGGGCAAATATACGGAAAATGTCGTATATGGTATACGCCCCGCCGCAACCTTTTTGCGGCGGGTTGTTTTGCGTGAGGGATATGTAGAGCCGTAGCATGCTACGGCTCAAATAGCCCGACCCGCGCCCCTTTTTAGGGCGCGGGGCACGCCACAAAAAAACAAAATCACCAATCCAAGACCAGCGCGCCCGTTTCGGCAAGGGCAATGCAGACCAAACCTAAGGAGTCGCAGTGTGCGCGCCAAAGAGCAGTATTGCGCTGCGAATGCGTGCCGTCGAGCACTACGACGCGGCTCAAAAACTGCCTATCCAGCGCCTGCGCGCCCTCTCGGTAGCGCAGTCCGCCCGTGATGAGTACAGCATTTACCGACAAAGGCGGTGCATTCGCTCCCGCCCGCCAAGCGGGCGAAAGGCAGCCAATGCGCAAGCCGCTCGACGTAGCCACTTGGTCGCTCTGCGAAAAAAATACAAAATCGCGCTCCAAAACCAATCCCCTATTCATGGGCTTTTGCGCCGTGTCAGCTATGCCCAAAGACGAAAAATGATTCGCCTGCACGCGCTGTAGCTGCACCGCACTAAGCCCCAAACTATCGCCCATCGTCGCCGCCTGCCCGCCCTGTATGACGGAGAGCGCCGAACCTTTGTAGACCTGATACAGGCAGATTTGGCGCTGCTCCAAACCCTTGTAGCGCTCCCAAACCCAATCCAAAGACAGCAGCAACGCCAGCCCTATACCCGCCATTAGCCAGCGCACACTGCCTTTGTACAGCGCCCAAGTAGCAAAAGCTATCAGCAAATACAGCCCCCACATAAACGCCGTATCTATCCATATCCCTCGCAGCACCATATACGGCAGTTGCCCCGCCCACAAAATGAGCGCCCCAAAAATCCAAGTTAGCCAATAGGTCGCCCAACCCAATAAAGCCCCGATGAGCGGTATTTTGCCCACTATCAGCAGCAGAAAACCCATGATAAGCAGCGCCGTCGACAAAGGCACCGCCAGCACCCCAGCCCAAAAAGCACTCAAAGAAAACTGATGAAAATAGTACAAAGTCAGCGGCAGCGTGCTCAAAGTAGCCGCTATAGTTACGGCAGTTAGCTCCCAAACGTAGCGCAGTAGCCTGTTTTCGATATACCAAAGTCGAAAAATACGCCCCTGATAATAGGCAATGCCCAAAAGCGCCAAATACGACAACTGAAACCCCAAATCCCACAACCAATAGGGCTCATACAAAAGCAGAAAAAACGCCGAAGCCGCCAGCGAATTATACAAATTCCCCTGCCGCTTGCTCAAACCCAGCACGCTCACTATCGAAAACATCGCCGCAGAACGCAAGGCAGGCGGCGAAGCCCCCGTTACCAAAGCAAAAAGCCAAATCAGAAAAACCAATAAAATCGCCCGAAAGCCCCGCCAATACAAGCTTTCGGGCAGGGGCAAACGCAATAAAATCCAACTCAAAAGCCAAGCAATTAGCCCGACGTGCATACCCGAAACCGACAAAATATGCATCGCCCCTACATCGGCAAAGGCAGTCAGCAATTCGCCATCTACCTCATCGCGCAGCCCCAACACCAAAGCCGACAAAATCGCCCGCTCCCTGCGCGTTGGGCAGTGCTCCCCTATCGTCGAGAGCAAAAAATCCCGCAAATCGTAGATGCCCGCTTTCAAAATGTGGCGCTGCTGCTCGCCCGTCGGCTGCCATTGCCCCGCCCCGATGTACGCCTGATGAAAAATGCCCCGCGTCGCATAATACGTGCGCAAATCCAAACCCTTCGGATTACTCGCCCCCGAAACGAGCCGCAAACGCGTGCGCAATAGCAATTCGTCGCCATATTGTAGCAAAACGCTTTGCGTATCGGCGGGCAAAGTCGCCAAAATTTTGCCGCCAATAGGCTGCCATTCGGCGCTATCGTGCAGGCGCATCGCAGACAAAGATAAAAGCGCCCGCGCCTGCGTGCCGCGCAACTGCAAAGGCTCTGCAAGCGTAGCCAGATACTGCGCCTCTACACCAACAAGCTCCGCTTGCAAGGTAGAAATATGCCTTTCCGAGCGCCGCCCATCTTGCCAATACGCCGCCAAAGCCCCTAAGGAAAAGAAAAACACCTGCGTTTGCAGCGTCCAAAATCGTATGCTTTTTTTCGGCTGTTTGCGCAGCCAGCCCCAAGCCAAACTCAACAAAAATACGAGCGTCATAAGCGCCCAAGCGCCCAAACCAAAAAGCGAAACCGCCGCCACATAATGCTCCAATGCGATGCCCGCCGCCAAAGGCAGAAGCAGCCGCAGAAAGGGTATCTGATGCCATGTCATAACAAAAATCGGTTCAGTCGAGTGTAAAAATAGGGTCGAAAACAATACAAAACCGCTGCACCCAAAATAAAAAATAGCCCCAAAGGGGCGTTTTTTTCTTAGCCGTAGGCAAGCGTAGCGCAGCCTGCGGCACAGCAGTCCTGCTAAAATACAGAAAAACCCATAATTGCAGCCTCTTCCCACGAAAAACTAAGATTTTTTTTGCGCCTTTCGCCCTCTTTAACGAAAAAAAGCTATTTTGCGTCCCAACAATAGCCCCAAAGGGGCTCCCCTTTCGTAACCGTAGGCAAGCGTAGCGCAGCCTGCGGAATCAACACGTATGTATGAACCAAGAGCCTATTTTTAGCACCAAAACGGGAGCCGTATACCTCGAAAATGGCATACTTTACACCCAAACACTCTTAGATGAAATATCCGTAGAGGATTTCCGCGAGCATATACAGCAACTCAACGCCTTTTTCGGCGAGGTTTTCCCTCTGCAACACATCGTCTACCCAAGCAAAAACAGCAAAAGCCCCGTAAAAGCAACCCGCGAATTTTTCGCCAGCGACGAGATGGCGCTATTTGCCAGCGCTTTCGCCATCATCACGGACTCCATCGTTACCCGCATATCTGCCAATCTATTTTTGAAAATCAGCCCGCCGCGCTTCCCCATGCAGCTATTTACCGACGAGGCAAAAGCCCGCCAATGGCTGCTCTCGCTTAGAAAAAGCTGATTTTTTTGGGCGTGCCCCTGCTCCCCGCGCCGCAAAAATTGCGGCGCTTAAAGGTCGCAGGGTCGGGCTATTCGGGGCGTTTCACCATCGCCCCAAATGGGGCGAATGTTGATTCGCCCCTACTATCCCTCACGCAAAAAACAATACCGCCGTAAGGGCAGCCCCATGTGTCTGCCCTTACGCGCGGCGGGCAGCATCTTATAGCCTAACTTTGCCCCTTTTACCAATTTATCAAAAAGGTAGTACTATTCCCGCCCTGCGTCTGACGTTCCTTGGTAATGTCTTCTTTGACGCTAAACTGCTGCGAGCCGCTAAATCGCTCCAAAATACCCAGAATGCAGCCTTCCAAATTTTTCACCGAGAAAGGCGAGGTCGTATAAGCAACGGCTTGGCGCACCTGCTCATCAAATTCCAATACCTTAAACTGCCCGATATCACTCGGTAGTTCTTCAGCAGGGATTTCGGCGAGGAGTTTGCCACCGATGCGGTTGCTGTACAAATGCATCATAGGCAGCAGCCCTAAAGCTTCGCGCAAATTCTTTACAGGCGGCAGTTCGTAGCGCAGCACAAATTCCCTGCCCATAGCGAGCATACTCTGCTCGCCTACGCTGTCGGCGATTTCTTTGATAGCATGGAGCATGCCTTGAGTCGGATACCAACCATCAGGGCGCGGGTCTGCGATGCCGTGTTTGGCAAGTATAGAAAGTCGGTACTCTATGCCGCGTTTGATAGCGTGCGATATAGCGAGCGCTGTGCCCCCAGAACTTTCCATATTGGGTATAGAGCAAATATATTGTTGCATAGTAGCGAAGTTTGAAAAGGAGAAAAGGAGCGAGAAATAAAAATTAAACGTCCATGATGCGCTTGCCTGTGAGCTGAAAAGCCAAAGAAAGAGCATCTTGTAGGTTGCCTGTGGTGGTCATTTCGTCGGTTTGCACGCCAAGCTCTACGAGTGTCTGCGCTACAGCAGGCGAAATACCCGAAATAATACAGCGGCTGCCCATGAGGCGAACAGCTTTGGTCATTTTTATCAGGTGATTGGCTACAGCAGTATCCAAAACGACGATGCCACTGATATCGAGTACAAAAGTTTTGGTCTGCGTTTCGGCAATTTTTTGCAGCATCGCCGACATGACGAGTTGCGCACGCTTGGAGTCTACGATGCCCACGAGCGGGAGAAACAAAATACCGTCCCACAGCTTCGCTACAGGCGTAGACATTTCCGAAAGTGCAGCGTGTTGCTCTTTGAGCGTTTCGTTGATGCCTTCGTTGTACAGGTCAATCACCAAACAGATATTGATGCCTGCTACCTTTCTGAAAGCCCGCACCAGGTCGGCACAAGCCAAGCCCACGCGTGCAAATGCTTTCTCTACGATGTCGTGAAAAGCGACTAAGACCATCAAATACGTTTCAAACGGCACGCCCTGCCGCTGCATAAATTGTCCGATGCTGCGTTGACGCTCGATAAAATCGCTGTCTACGCGCGCCATAATCAAATCGAGCCACATATTGCGCTCAAACCCTGCCATTGCATCAATGACCTCTTCCGTAAAAAGCAATTTTAGCTCTTGTTGGTAGTCCATCCAAGCGTAAAACTCCATAAAAGCAGGCTCTTGTTGTTGGTCGATTTGCTCGCCTGCTGCTTGCAATCGTTGCACATCATCGTCAGACAGAAAAAAAATTCGTCTGTACCGCTGCGCGGCTTCTTTCTTGTTGGTAGACATGACTACGAAGTAAAATTAGTTGCCCGATAAAATAGTAGAGATAAAAAGAACGGCAACTGCAAAATGTAGTAACTTCGAGGGGTGCTATATAATTTTGACAACACAACTTAGGGCAGCACAAAATTAAGCAAAAGGCGCGGATAAGTAACTGTGCAAAAATACTTTAAACTTCGTAAAGCGCCGTTTCGGGCTTGAAAACCAAGCGTAGCGTAGGTTTTCAAGTTTGAAACAAGCGGGAACGCCGAAGGCATCCGCGCAGCGCAATAGTTTAAAGTATTTTTGCTTTCGTACTTATATTTCAAAAACAATACAAAGTTTTTTAGTTTTTATTTTTTGGGCGTGCCCGCTGCCCCAAAAAGGGGGCAGCGGTCGGGCTATCCGAGCCGTAGCATGCTACGGCTCTACTATCCCTCACGCAAAAAACAACCCGCCGCGTGTAAGGGCAGACCTAAGGTGTCTGCCCTCGCGGCGGGCAGACTCTTATAATCTTGCTTTGCCCCTTTTACCAGCTTATCAAAAAGGTACTGCTATCGCCCTGCGTTTTGCGCTCCTTTGTAAGGTCTTCTTTAACGACGAAACTCGTAGAGTCGGCGGGGCGAAATTTTTCGACGAAGGCATAGAGATAGCCCTCTACGTTTTTGATGGAGTAAGGGCAGCTATCGACAATGACGGCGTGGCGCGCCTCTTCGTCGTACTCCGCGAGCAAAATCGTACCGATGCCCTCCCTAAATGCGCCCGTAGCAGGGTCGAACATTATTTTCCCATCGAGGCGATGATTGAGATGGTGAGCGACATTGAGCAGGCTCAATATCTCTTTCAGGCTACTGATGGGGGGAAGTTCTTGTTTTAGGGCTACGTCTTTGCCCATGAGCATCATGTTTAGGTCGCCGATTTCGGCAGAAATATCCCTCAATCCCTTGAGTACAGGCTGTAAGGGATACCATAATTCGGCTTTTAAGTCGCTGATACCGTAGCGTTTTAAGGCGGCAAGGCGCATTTCTGCGCCGCGCTTGGCAGCATACACAATCGACATCAAGTAGCTGCCTGCTACTTCTACATTTGGGTTGGGTGCAATGAATTCCATTTCACAAAAAAGCTACCTTGAAGTAGCGGGTCTTGGTTTTGGTTTTATGATGGGTGGAAAAACGTTTGAAAGATAGATAAATGCGTGAGGGATAGTAGGGGCGAATCAACATTCGCCCCATTTGGGGCGATGGTGAAACGCCCCGCATAGCCCGACCGCGCGCCCCTTTTTGCCCCGCGCCTTGCGCGGGGTGCCCGCCCGTTTTTAGGGCGGGCAGGCGCGGGGGCACGCCAAAAAAAAACGATAAAGCACAGAAAAAACTATTTTTCGCCGTAAGCGGCGCTTATCATCACCGTAGCGATAGTCGTCAACACCTTTGTCCAAGCTGCCTTTTCTGCCTCGCCGAAAGCCTCGCCGAGTTCCCTTGTGAGCGTATCCAAAAGCGCTTGAGCTACCAGCCCGTAATGCTCCGCTCTAACGCCATAGCGAAGGTGCCGCCGTGCCAAATCCTCCAAAGCAGGCACCAAACCTTCCAAATCATCGAGCGAACTGACGGCATAAGACAGCATTTCTATCAGCTTAATGCCTTGTTCGTGCAAATCTTCCTTAAAAAGCGGGCGCACCTGAGGCGCTAACTCAAAAAGCCGCGCGTAAAAACTGGCGGCGACATCTTGAGCATTGGGTACAAGCAACTCGAAACTGTCTTGTACGAGTGCGATTTCTGTAGTAGTCATAAAATATAGGTCGGGGGACTAAAAAAAGCGGTTATTTATTGCGGTTTATTGAGGTTGCGAATCCAAGAAAGGGCGATATATTCACCACTAAGCACCATCGGTATTATGTTGGCGCGTATGGCGCGTTTTTTTATTTCGTTGGTGAGGAGTTGCCCGTAGGAATTGCCCGCAGCGGCTATAGATACGCTGTATTTTATGCCAATGCGGCGCATTTCGGGTATGATGCGGCTCACGAAAAGGTCGGGAAAATCCTCTACCGCGCTCGTTACCCCCGAAAAATTGCTTAAAAAGGCTTTCATTTTGCCTTGCTGCTCGCCCAGCGTTTGTATAAATTGGCTGACTTTCGGGAAATAAGTCATAGACAGGTAAGCGCTCGAAAAACTCCCCTCTTGTTTTAGGTACATACAGGGCACATCTTCGTAGAAACCCAGCCATAGATTTTGGTCTTCGTAGTATACGGCGGCGGGTAGTTGCATGGATTGTATCATGGTCGCAGTGAAAAAAAAGATAAAAAAAAGTGAAGCGCTGATGGTGAGAAACACTGAGCATAAAATCAAACGCACAAAAATAGGAAAAAAATATCCATTTTTTTCATGCTTGCTATTGACTGGGTAGATAAATGGACTTACAAAAAAAGCCCCTTCTTGGCGGAAGGGGCTTTTTTTTTCAGGCTTTGGGGGTTGCCGTCTGTAGGGCGGCGAGCGCTTTTTTGTCTATGATGGTTTTGCCCGTAAGCTCGAAAGCGAGGGAGAGCGCATCTTGCAAATTGCCTGTGGTGGTCATTTCGTCGGTCTGTACGCCAAGCTCTACGAGGGTCTGCGCTACGGCGGGCGAGATGCCCGATATGATGCAACGGCTGCCCATGAGTTGGGCAGCTTTAGTCATTTTGATGAGGTGATTGGCTACGGCGGTATCCAAGACCGCTACGCCGCTAATGTCGAGTACGAAGGTTTTGGCTTGGGTGTCGGCGATTTTTTGGAGCATCGCCGTCATGGTATTTTGGGCGCGGCGCGAATCGATAATGCCGACCAGCGGCAGAAACAGGATATTATCCCACAGGCGCGTTACGGGCGTAGCCATCATATCGAGCAGGGACGAATGTTGTTCGTTGAGTTGCTCCTGACTGGCGGCGCTGTACACGTCGTTGATAATGGCGATTTGTATGCTCGTTACCTTTTTGAAGGAGCGCAAAAGCTCGAATGTACCGAAGTTTTTGCGCAGATAGATATTTTCTATCGCCTCCTGAAAAGCGGCAAGCGCCACCGCTATTGGCTCAAAGGAAATGCCCAAAGATAGCAGTTGTTGCGACAAATGCTGATGCCGCTCCACAAACGCCTCATCTACCCGCGCCAAGGTGAGGTCATGCCAAATTTGCTCCTCATGCTCGGCAAGCACCTCTGCTGCGCCGCCCGAAAAAATTACCGATAAATCATTTTGAAATTCCAGCCAAGCGTAAAACTCCGATAGCGCCGCGTCCATCAGTCCCGCGATTTGCTCGCCGACTGTGCGCACGCGCTGCTCGTCTTCGTCGCTAAAAAAGTATATTTTTCGATATTGGTGCGATAGCATATTCTATTGTGGCAGTGAATGTAGCAGTGGTTTTAAGGGGGATTTTGCGCGGTAAATATACAGATAATCCGAATATACCGCACCAAAAACGACAAATTAACTTTTTCTACCATTACTAACGTCTGTCCGCCCTGCTTTGTTCGCGCTGGGCTGTTTGGGGCGTGCCGCTGCGCCAAAAAGGGCGCAGCGTCGGGCTATGCGGGGCGCATCATCATCGCCCAATGGGCGAATGTTGATTCGCCCCTACTATCCCTCACGCAAAACAACCCGCCGCAAAAAGTTGCGGCGGGGCGTATACCATATACGACATTTTTTCGTATATTTGCATTATCTCATAACAATCATCCTTTTTAATATAAACATTAACCGCTAAAATGATCCCTATCGACAATCTGAAACAGGAGCTAAAAGACCTTGCGCTAGCTAATTTATAAAGAACTTTCGCCAAAACTTATTACAAAGTCCATGAAAAAACATCAGGACTGGGAAAATTTGTTGAATATCTCTCATCTTAGAGATAATTACGCCCTTGTATCAAATAACTGCCACATAAAAGGACTGACTCCCAACAAAACAGAGCTTAGTGAATTGGCAGAAGCTATAAGAGTTTTTGAGGAATGGGTACGAAGCTATAATTTATTAGCAGACGAAGACAAAAAAGCAGTCCAAAAAGCATTAAAAGATACCGACCCAAATTGGTCGCAATCACTCATCAGTGGTCGATTTGTGGAACTAAGGTCGCTACAAAAACTCTACGAAAATGCGCAGCAGCTAAGCCAAAAGACACGCGAAACTATCCAAATCAGCGTGGATATTGCCGAACGCACAGACCTTAGTGAGCAAGAAAAAGCAGTAGCCAAAAGCTACGAAAAAAATATGCGAAAACTTGCCCAAGAACAAATATCTGGCAGTTTAGCCCAAGAGCGGATAGAAACAGGCTTAACCCCCCAAGAAATGGCAAGCCGCTTGGACGTAAATGAAGAAGAACTTACTGACATATCTGGGACTCTTATGTTTGATGGTGATATCCCTGTGATTTTGATAGGTGAAAATACTAAAAATGCTGCTGCTTCTCGCATACATGAAACCCAGCACCTTATTCAGTTCCAAGAAGGGAAACTTGTTTTTGCGAATGGAAGACCGCTTGCATGGACTTATGATTTGCAAGACGAAATAGAAGCTTACCGAATACAGTACCTTTTTGCACCCGATAGTCTGCCTGAAGCTGTAGAAAATGTAGACGCTATCAATGCCGCATACGTGCGCAAATTTTATCCTGAATTACCAGAGCAGCAACTTTCTTTGGAAAGTACTTTAGAGGAAATTGATGCAGCTATTTTTGTTCAAGAAAATAAGCCCAGTAACCAATTAAAAGGTGCATTGGCAACAATAGGTCACACATTTGATAGCTACAAAAAACAAAAACTTAAACATTTTTTTGAATTAAATCCTAATTTGACAACAACTTTAAATCTTAAATATAAACAGTGAAAAAAAATATTTTATTATTATTATTCGCTTTTTTGTTATTTGCTTGTAATCGGAATCAAAAAACAGATAAAAAACCCTATAATTTATCTTTTTTTTTTAAACCTTCTTGGATAAATCCTCAGTGTTATTTTTTTTACGAAATTAGTCCTTATTATGTAAATCCTAAAGGAGGAATTTATATGTTTTTCCCTAAAACTAATTTATTAGTTTATGGGACAGGGTTCAAAATTTTTTCTATAGGTAGTTATACTATAAAAAAAGTAGACAATTCGCCACTTTATCAAGTACAAATAAAAGATTTGTACAGCCCTTTATCCGAGTTAAATAAAATTGAAGCCTCTACAAAAAACAATACTGATAGCATATATTTTGAAATAATACATCGTTTTGCTGTACCCGTAACAGATAGCATTTTAAAAAAAAGAATGCTTTTACATTGCTACAATTTGTATTTAGGTGAAAAAGAAATACATACAGAAAATGTAAAAGAGTCTATAAATTTTGTAGATGACTACACTTTGAAAACGATGATAACCATGTTTAAATTCCAAAATTTACATAAAAAAATTAGTGCTCGTTGCCTTTCGAGTACTTTAAAAAATTTTAATATTCATTTGGAAGAAAATAAAAATTACTACAAAATAGTCGTTGATGTTTTTTGCACCCTTCCTGAAAATTTTTGGTTACTAAAAAATTTCGATGACACTCTTAGCATTCAGTATGATCCTATCGAAAAAAGGCATACACTAAATAATAAAAAAGAAAGGCTTACTCATATAACAGAAGAAAAATTAAAAAATGGAATAGCAGATGAGCATAAATTTTACTTAGATGTTTTGAAAAACATCAATTTTTATCCTGAATACCTTCGCTTGATGGATTGCCTACCAACTAAACATAAATAAAATCTGCACGCCGCGCGCCTTTCGCGCGGCGTGCGCCATATCCCGCGTGAGGGATAGTAGGGGCGAATCAACATTCGCCCATTTGGGCGATGTGGATACGCCCCGAATAGCCCGACCGCGCCCCCTTTATTGGGGCGCGGGCACGCCCAAAAAAATAAAAGCGCATCAAGAGAGCAGTTGCAAATTGGGCGGAATGAGGGCTATCACCCGCGTGCCTGCTGCCTCGCCCGCCGCGTCGCGCAAATCTTCGATTTCGATGCTGATGTTTTGCCCGTAGAGCTGATTGAGTACGCGAATGCGCTCCGTGATGTTGCGCGAGCCGTAGGAAGTGTGTGTGATGTTGCGGCGCGCGCGTATGGCGGCGGCGGCTTCGCGCCCGATGCCATTATCTTCGACCGTGAAGCGCAATTTCTTTTTCCAAACGTCGATGCGCACCAATAAACGCCGCTCGCCCTCTGTTTTGGGCAATAAGCCGTGCATAATGCTGTTTTCGATGAGCGGCTGAATGAGCATAGGCGGCACCTGCCAAAGGTTAGGGTCGACGCTGGCATCTACCTCTATGCGAAAATTGTCGGAAGGATTGCTTAGGCGCAGGCGCTCCAACTCCAAGTAGCGTTGTAGGGTTTCGATTTCGTCCTGCAAGGGGATTATGGGGCGTTTGGAATTATCCAAAATGCGGCGTATCAGGCTCGAAAAGCTGGCGAGAAAGGAGGTCGCTTGGCGCTTGTCGTTTTGGCGAACGAAGTACAAGATGGAGTTCATCGCATTGAAGATAAAATGCGGGTTCATCTGCGCGTGTAGGGCATTTTGCTCCGTAAACCAGACCTTTTTTTGCAATCTTGCGCGTCGGCGTACCAAAGCGAAGGCGAGCCAAAGCAGCAGCAAAACCGCGCCCACTACGCTCAACTGAAACCACCAAAGCCGCCAAAAGGGGGCTTCTATGCGCAGGCGCAGGGTAGCGGCTTGGGGCGAGAAGGAGCCATCGGGATTTTGGGCAGCTACCCAAAAGGTATAGTCGCCATGTTCGAGGTTGGTGTACTGTATGCTGCGGGCGTTGGTCGTCTGCCAATCCGCGTCCTTACCTTCGAGCCGATAGCGATAGCGGATATTGCCCTGCGAGCGAAAGCGAATGCTTAGGAATTCAAATTGTAGGTTGGTTTCTCCGTATTGGAGGGTGATGAGGCTATCTGTTAGGGGGATTTCTTGCCCGCCGACCAAGATGCGGCGTATATGTGTGCTGCTGTTGGCATTGGCTCGGCTTTCTGCCTCCAGTTGGGCAGGCAAAAAGGAGACTACGCCCGCATCGGTAGCGAGCCAAAGCCGAGCGCTGTCGCTATCGGTGGGCAGTTGCAAAATGTCGTAAATGCCGTTGGTGGGTAGTCCGTTTTGGGTGCTGTAGCCTACGATGCGGCTTGGTTGGCTGCTGCCGTTTTGCCATTGGATTTTATCTAAGCCTTTGTTGGTAGCGACCCACCAAGTTTGGGCGGAGGGAGCATAGACTTTCTGTATGTAGTTGCTGCTTAGTCCGTCGGACTGCTGTAAGTTTTGCCATTCGTTGGCTTTGAGTTCGTACCAAAAGCCCCAACCTGCAGTAGCGATGAGCAGTCTACCCGCTCGGCTTTGGCTGATGCTGCGTATGCTGATGCCTTTTTTATAGGGCATAGCGGCGCTGTCGGCGGGGGGGATTAGGGTTTTCGTGGATTGGCAGAGCCGATAAATGCCCTCGTCGGTTGCGAGCAAAAAGGTATCGCCGCGCAAATGGGCGATGCTATGCACAGGCGCATGAAAATTAATTTCTTGGCTTTGCCAGCGTAGTTGTCGGGTTTGTTGGTCAAACAGCATAAGCCCCGCAGCGGGGGCAACCCAAAAAGCGCCTTCTTGCGCGGGGGCGAAGGCGCGGGCTTGCATCTGCGGGGGCAGGTTGGCGGCTTGTCCGCTAATGCCCCACCACTGCCAAGCGGTATTGCCTGTTTGTACTTCGATGGCATTGCCGTTGCCGAGTAAAATATGCTGCCTTAGGCTATCGTAATGCCAAGCGCTGGCAGGGCTGGCGGCTTGATTGTAGTAGGTCGGCAGTACGGTTTGCTCGGTAACTCGGTAAACCATCCCACTGGCGCTCAAGGTCAAAACAAAGGGCGGGGCATGGAGCAGGGTACGAAGTTGATTTTGATGCGGATAGGGCGACACAGTCTGGAGGCGCACGCCGCGATAGGGCATAAAAATAAGCCCTTCGCTACTCGTAGCGAGCCAATAGTTGCCCTCGCGGTCTTGCAGCACTTGCTGCAGCGCCTGAGCGCCGAAATAAGTGCTTGCGGGTCTGCGCATATCGCCGCCCTCCCAAAGATAAGCGCCCGCCGAAGTCGAAGCCCAAGCGTTGCCGCTTTTGTCGATATAAAAATGGCGTACTTCGGGCAAGATTTGGGCAAAGGAATCCAAAGCCAATACGCCACCCGTTTGCAAATCTATGCGCAGGCTGTAGCGTCGATTGATGCAATGCAGGCGAGCGCCTTGCAAGTGGCAATGGCAGTCGGTAAAGCCCGTAGACCAAAATTCGCCCAGTCGGCGCGCTTGGGTGGGGGGGCTGCTTTCGTGGCTGCCGCTGCGGGTATTGAGTAGAAAGGGGGCAATAGATTCGGACGTGAGAGCGCTGCGCTGCACCTCATAAAGCAGGGCGCTACTGGGGCTTTCGGCGAGTTGGGCAAGGGGACGAAAAGCGCTATCCGAAAGAGCGGCGGCGTATACGAGACTTTCGTTTTTTTGATGCGGCAGGGCGCGAAAGGCAACATAAAGTGTATCGCCCGCATCGAGCTGAAAGCTGCCGATTTCTCTGCCCGCTGCCAAAGCTCGAAGCGGGGCAGAAAGCCGATGTACGCTAATTTTCCCCTCTTCCCAAAGGCTCAAATATGCCCCATCTGAGATTATCCACAAGCGTCCGCGTTGGTCTTCAAAAATGCGCTGCGTCGCCTCTACGGGCAGCCCCTCTTGGCGCGTGTAATGCTCAAATTCGTAGCCATCGTAGCGCACCAAACCCGCCGCCGTGCAAAGCCACAAAAAGCCCCGCCCGTCCTGATACGCCTGCCGCAGTTCATTGCTCGGCAAGCCCTGCTGCAGATTAAAAAAGCGCGAATACACCGACTGCGCCGACAAGCGCGCCGCCATCAAAAAAAGACCAATCGTCAAAAGTGTACGCATAGCGAAATTGTCCCCATTTCGATAGGACTGGGGCAAAGATACAGTTTTTTTTGGGGCGTGCCCGCGCCGCCAAAAAGGGCGGCGCGGTCGGGCTATGCGAGCCGTAGCATGCTACGGCTCTACTATCCCTCACGCGGGATATGGCAGCCGCGCCGCAAAGGGCGGCGCAGCTCTATCGCAATACCCCCGCCAACAGTTGCAATTTCTCTTCGCCTGCGCCTTGTATTTCTGCCTTTAGCAGCGGGTCTACGGGCGTTTTGGGCAAGGCGGCGAGCAGTGCGCGCACGGTGTCGCTCCTTACGGCTGTGCGCAAGGCTTCCCATTGCTCTATTTGCCAAACTTCGCGCTGCAGCAGCGCCCTGCGTTCGCCTTGTGCGCGCATTCGCGCTATCCGCGCCGCCGCCTGCTCCTCCCAATACTCCACCAACTGCGAAGGCGACAGATACTCGCGTATATCGTCTTTTACCTCAAAAACCTCTATTGCATCTTCCAAATGCTCACGGGTTATGTAAAACCAGTCCCCTTCTGCAAAGACGCGTCTACTCGCTGCACCCGTTTCAAAAAAACAAGGCTCTTCACCTGATTCAGGGTGGTAAGTTTTAGCTACTGTCCAGCCCAAATGCTGCTCTACATCCTTAAAAAAATCCGCAAAACGCTGCCGTATGAGCTTGCTTTGCCTGCCCTGCCAAGTGATGTATTCCTCCAGTATGTCATCGTCGTGTTCTTCCATCACGGGTAAGATATAGGATAAATTGAGCTCAAGCGATAGACCATTATCTTCCTCAAAAAAACGGAAATTTATCCAAGATAAATCGTCGACTGTGAGTGGATACCACATTTCGGCTTCTAATTCGCTTTCGCCCCTAATATAACATCTGGAATATCCCATAGGATTAGATATAGACAAGTTTTTGAGCGTACTATACAACTCGTCTATCTTGCTACTCTCAAACCTTACCCCTGTTTTGTCCAAAAAAGAAAACCGTTTTGCTGTCAGCAATTGATGCTTATCCATCAACTCTAAAAAGAGCATAGTTTTGTCTGCAATTTTTTCGGCAATGGGCATTTTTTTTTCCTCAAAATCTTGAGGCGCAGGCTCTTTGCGTCCCCAATCGTGATCGGCTTTAAAATCAAGGCTACTCCAGCCGTTGTTATTTCTTAGTGCCATATCGTTTTTTTATTCAGACCAAGTAAACTGACTGCCGTCGATGCAGCAAGATACCAAGACATCAAGGTTTTATGGACTAGTTTTTTGGGGCGTGCCCGCGCCGCCAAAAAGGGCGGCGCGGTCGGGCTATGCGAGCCGTAGCATGCTACGGCTCTACTATCCCTCACGCGGGATATGGCAGCCGCGCCGCAAAGGGCGGCGCGGCGTGCAGTTAGTCGGGAGTTGCCGCGTTGACTATGCTCTGGAAAACGTTGATAAGCAATTCGCGTTCTTCTTCATTGGGAAAAAGGGGCAGTATAATTTCTTCATATCTCATAACACATTGAAGAGCAACCAAAGAAAAAGGCTTATCTTCGTCTATGCCGCCTTCTATATGGTCTATTATTACAATTTCTAATTCCTCAAGCAAGGCTTGTCTGCCCAAGTTCCTGCGCGTGCATATACCAATTATCTTTTCTAATTCTTCTTTGAACCTATCAACGATTTTTTGTCGAGCAACAAGTAAATTTTCTCTATTTAGGTTGCAGATTTCTTTAGTTTTTTCGCCTCTGCCTTCTGCATCTGTACCGCTTAACTCTCCTATACTATTGACCTGCAAGCAATTTTCAGGCTGGTCTATTTCGGGGTGTAGTAAATAAGGACGCTCTTCTATAAGCGGTGTATTATGCGCACCGCAAGCACTTGTATCTAAAGCGCCAGTAGCTGTAAAAATGGGCAAGCTTTGCCGCCTCGCGTCATTGATAATAGGAAACTTAGTACCCTTTCCGCCACCGCCTTTGTTACAGTCATGACAAGAAGGCAATAAATTTGTCCACTCATAGCAAAGCCAGTAATAGCCGTTGTGTGCAGGCAAACCTGTTATGCCTTTTTTAGGGCGGTAATGCTCTACTTCAGGGGTATGTTCTGTATTTTCGCAATAAGCGCATTTATTGAAATAAATTGCCTTTAAGGTGTTGCTTATATCTGTGGGCAGGGATTTAGGGATAGCATCACCATTTCCGCTTTGTGCGATGCGTAACAGTTCGGCAGTACAATTCAGCAACGAGGCAGGTTTCGGAAATCGCGCGGCTTGTTCGATTTTTCGGGTATTTCGGCGCATAGCAGCTTATTTTTTGAAAAGGTTGCGGACTTTTTCGCGATTTTCGGGGGAACTAAAAAATTCGTCAATTCTTTTGCGCCTTTCGTCGCTTTCTACTTTCTCATCGTAACTATCTTCTGTGCGAATACGCTCCTCTTTTTTATGGCTTGTTGGATATATTTCTGTTAAGCCAAAGAGCGGTGAACTCAAAATAATGTTGGGCAGCCAATTAGAAATATCTTCTTCTGCGTCTTCGAGCCTTTGGAGCGTGATGCCTTCTTCTTTTGTGCGGTTTACTTTCAAAAAAACGGAGTTTTCGGGTGCACCCAAGAGCGGAATAGGGCTATGCGTGGACACGATAAATTGTACCTGCGGAAAAATTTCGGAAAGCAAGCTCGGAAGCGCTTTTTGCCATTTCGGGTGTAGGTGCAATTCCAGTTCGTCGATTAACACGATACCGCTTAAATCAGAAGTCAAAGTAACATCTTTTTGCTCTTCATAGAGGCGTATAAGCATATCGCCAACAACCACCAAAATAGTTTTATAGCCTGCTGCTAATTGGTGGAATTGTACAGGAGCATAACCCGTACTTTGCGCCTCTTCGCTGTTTTCGTCGTTGGGTAATTCTATATAAGTTATTTCATTGGTTTCTTCATTTGGTACAATTTGTAATCTGGGCAGAAGCATAGAAAATGCTTCTTGCGCTTGCTCATACCGCTCTCGCAATAAGTCGTTTTCATTCCGTTTGATGTGCCAATCTGCAAATTTTTCTTCTATATTTGATAGCGCTACGTTGTTTTGAAATAGGCTTTGTACAGGGCTTTTAGGGCTTACAGCATGGTCTTTGCCTAAGAGCATCAAACGCGATGAGCCATAAGCTAAAACGCGTTTTTTAATAGCTTTTTTGATGGTTGATTTAGTAGAGTTATTGAGCGTTATTTCTATGCGGCAATCGGGATTTTCTTTTTCTAAGTTAAAAGTGAAACTTTCTACCCCACGCAATCCTAAAGCAAGCGCCTGCAATACTGATGTTTTACCAAAACCGTTTTCACCCGTTAAAAAAATCCATCTATTTTCAGGTTTCAGGTTCTTTATTTCGACATCTTTAATACCGATAAATTTTTTTATACTAAAAGACTTTAAACTATATTTAAGTTGATTATTGGGTGTAAACCAAAGTTCTTTATTTTCGTAAAAGAAAGAACTATATGCCCACATTCTGTTGCGTTCTTCTTGGAAGATAGGTGCACCATATTTATGGAAAAAATCGCGCATATCTTGCTCAAAATTGGCTGTTTCGTCTTTTTGAAAAAGATTTTTTGCAATAAGAATGCGGTGGTTATTTGACAGAATTGTACAATACTCTTTAGGATTTTCGAGATACTGAATGGCTCTTTTTACGTGTAACGATTTTATTTGCTCGCTTTCGCAGTTTGCCTTTTTATAAGCCAACAAATTGTAAATCCAATAATGCTGGTACACTCCTGCTTTCGTAAATCCCCAAATTTTGTTTTCGCCCCATTTGGGGCTACGATAGCCTCGCGTATCACAATAGGCGATAACTCGATACAAGCTATCCCAAAAAGCAATATCTTTTTCAGAATTTTTGCGGATTTTTTCTTCTAAAAAATCGCTTGGGGTTACTCCATTTTGCATTGCTTGCCGAAAATCGGCTTCCGCTTGCTCAACGTTTGTTTCGTAAACTTTAAACGCCTCAAAACAGTCTTTAGCGTTTTGGTGGTGGAATTCTACGGCATCAAAAGAATGCCAAGAACCACGACTTTTTTCCCAAAATACGTTTACTCGGCTTTGAATTAAATCCTTATTTATAGCCATGATTTTGTATGCCTTAATAACGTAAAAAAGTTAAAATATCAGACTCCGCCCCGCGCTCCTTTGGCGCGGGGAAGAAAAGCGTGAGGGATATGTAGAGCCGTTAGCATGCTACGGCTCAAATAGCCCGACCGCGCCCCCTTTATTGGGGCGCGGGCACGCCCAAAAAAATCAGGTCAATAAGAGGGCAATGATATAATCGGAAAGCAAAATTATGACATTGCTATTTACGACGGCTGCCGTACTGGCTTTGCCAAGCTCAATGCTGCCGCCCGTAACGTAAAAGCCCTGATAGCAAGAAATGGAGGTGAGCACGAAGGCGAAAGTGATGGATTTTATGACCATCAAAAAGACGTTGTAGGGTATGAAAAAGGCGCGCAGGCCCTGCATAAATTCGGCTTCCGAGACCAACCCGCCCATCGTACAAGCGATATAGCCGCCCGCCATGCCCAAAAATGCCGAAAAAACGACCAGCATCGGTATCACCACCATCGCGGCGAGAATTTTGGGGAAAATCAAATAGGCTGCCGTATCTACACCCATGACTTCGAGCGCGTCGATTTGTTCTTTTTGGCGCATACCGCCGATTTCGGCGGCGATATTGGAGCCGACTTTGCCCGCCAGCGCCAAACAGGTGAAGGTCGGCGCAAGCTCAATAATCATAATATCGCGCACGATATAGCCGATGTAGTACTTCGGAATGGTCGTATCGCCAAGCTGATAAGCGAATTGAATGGCGGTTACAGCGCCGATAAATACGGAAACCAAGCCGATGATAACGAGCGAACCAACGCCGATATCGTTCATCTGTCGGGCGGTTTCTTTCCAGTACATTGATAGGCGTTCGGGGCGCGCGAACATACTTTTCATCAGTATCAGGTAGCGCCCAAAATGGTAAAAAGGCTTCAAAATTTATATGCTTTCGTTGATGAAATGTTTGTTTTGAGGGCTGCGCTGTGTGCCGCCAATAGGCAGGGGCGAATGTTTATTTGCCCCTACAAGCAGCCGTTCGCCGCACAAAGATAGGAAGAAACTCGACTTAGATAGCTGTGGCGGCAAAATTAACAGTTGGGGCTTGGGGGCTTTTGGGTTTGGCTGCGTACTTTTGTGCTAAGAAACTGTTTCCCCCCCCCCTGCATCATGCTCCAAAATAAGACCATCCTCATCATATCGCCCGAAACTTGGGGCACCAATTTCGTTTCCAAACACCACTACGCGAGCTTGCTCGCCGAGCGCGGCAATACGGTGTTTTTTCTCAATCCCCCCCACCCTACCAAACTGCAAGGAGTGCGCAAAACCCGCATCAACGAGCGGCTTTGGGTGCTGGATTATACGCCGATGGTACGCGGGGTGAATAGATTGTGGGGCTTTTTGCGCAATGGCATCAATAAACTCGTCATTGGGCAAATAAAGCGCGATGGCATACACGCGCCTTTGGATATTGTTTGGAGTTTCGACCCTTTCCGCTTCCAAAATATGCAGCAATGGGGGGCGAAAATCTGCATTTATCATCCTGTAGATGTACATCATTGCGCGCTGGAGTTGGATATAGTGCGCTCGGCAGATATGGTATTTTCTAGCGCTCAGCTTTTGCTGGAGCGTTTTATCGATGTTCCCGAACGGACTACGCCGCGTTTGTGCATCAATCACGGCTTGGCGCAGCATTTTTTGGAGCCTGTGCAAGAGTTGCATCAGTGGCAGGATAATTTTCGGCTGCGGGTGGGCTGCGTAGGCAATGTATTGTATCCGTACATGGATAGGCAGACCTTGCTACAGATACTAAAAAAACACAGCGAGCTGGGTTTTTACTTTGTCGGTCCTTACGAAAATAGCAATCTAAGCCCCCAAGAAGCCGCCGCCGATACGGAATTTATCGCTGCTCTAAAGTCGCTGCCCAATGTGCAATTGGTAGGCGCTCGCCCTTCGGCGGAGTTGCCTGCTTTTTTGCATTCTTTCGACCTGTTTTTGATGTGCTACAAAGGCGATACGCTCCGCGCCGAGATGGCAAACCCGCATAAATTGCTCGAATATCTAAGCACAGGCAAATGCGTGGTGAGCCATTATATCGACGAATATAAAACGCAAAACCGTTTGCTACAGATGGCGCAGACGAATGCGCAATTGCCCGCTCTTTTTGCGGAGAGCGTAAGGCGTTTGGAGGAGCTAAATGCCCCCGAAATGCAGGCGGCACGCCGCCAATTTGCCGCCGAAAACACTTACGAAAAGCAGCTACAGCGCATAGAAACGCAGTTGGATATTATCGGGGGGGGGTATAGTTTGTAATCAACAAAAAAAGTTTATCTTTGCGTGATTAGTTAACCATAACCTTCCACGCATTTTATGCAGCACAACACTCTAAACGACTTTGTAGAACAAGAACTGCAATGGGCATTAGAAAATTACCAAAAACTGAAACCAAATGCTGACCTATCTCCGTTAACTGTACAGGAAGCGGTTTTGCTGTACGAATACACCAAAGACGCTTACAATCGCCTAAATAGAGGTATTCGTCAACAAAGCACGGATGCCTATATTTTGGAATACGAAACGCATCTAAACGCCGTTTTAGCAAAATTGCCTGATTACGAGGGGCTGGTTTTTCGCGGAGCAAATGTTAGCCCAGAACGTTTGATAAAATATACAACTGCGCTAGAAAATGACGAAATTTTGCAAGAAAATTGCTTTCTCTCTACCACTACCGAAGAACACATAGCCCTTGATTTTTCCAACACCAATACGGTGTTTCATATCTATTCTTTACGCGGGAAAAAGGTGGTAAAATTTTCTCGGGAACAAGCCGAGGCAGAAGTTTTATTTTCCAGCAAGGCTTCTTTTCGCGTTTTGGGAATTGATTTTTTAGAGAATGGTTTCACAATCATAAAAATGGAGGAAGTATGACCACCGCAATTAAAATTAAAGATTTTTTTGATTACGAAAAAAAATTTGGTGCAGCAGAGAGCTTACCTCAGGAGGAAGACCAAAATCATAAAAACACCTTCGTAATACGGGCTTTCAAGCAGGAGCTAAAAGTTTTATCCGATAAAATGGACTCCCTGAATAAAGCTTTTCGGCAAGCAACGGACAAGCGTGCAAAAGCCAAACTAATGCAAGAGATGACAGAAATTCATCGAAAAAAAGCACATATTGAGGGTTTACTTTTTCCCATTTCCGCAGAAGAGCTACAAGCCGCCGCTGAAAGCCATTTCAAAAAAGTGCAATCTTCACTTGATATAGATTAGCCCCTGCGCCGCATAGCCCCCTACGCTATGCGGCTTTTTTTGCGGCAAAAGTTATAGAAAAAGCTATACCTTTGGGGCTTAGACGCGTGAGGGATAGCAATGTAGAGCCGTAGCATGCTACGGCTCGCAATGAATAGCCCGACCGCCGCCGTTGGCGGCGGGCACGCCCAAAAAAAAAGAAAGCTAAGTATATAAGTATATAAGTATGATGTTTGGCAAAATACTCCTACTCCCGCCGCCAATGGCAGGAAAATCGGGCTTCCCTTGGAATCAAGAAGTGCCGCCGCAGCACTATCAAGCGGCGTATTACCCGAAAATTAGCATCATCACCCCCTCCTTCAATCAGGGGCATTTTATCGAGGAAACTATCCGCTCGGTGCTCTTGCAAAATTACCCGAACCTCGAATACATCGTTATCGACGGCGGCAGCACCGACGGTACGCTGGATATACTCAAAAAGTACGAAAAACATATAACATACTGGGTCAGCGAGCAAGACGAGGGGCAGAGCCATGCCATCAATAAGGGCATCGCACGGGCGACGGGCGAGGTGTTTAACTGGCTCAATAGCGACGATTATTATCTGCCCGATATGCTGCGCCGCGTGGGCGAAGCCTTTGCAGATGCGCAAACGCAGGCGGTTTGCACGCAGTCTTATTATGTGGACGAGGGGGGCAAAATCCTGCACACCAACCCCGCTACGCCGCACGATAAAGATTGGCTCAAAAGCCTTAGCCGCACGAGCATCAACCAGCCTGCGACCTTTTTGCGCTTGCAAAAGGTGAAGGATTTGGGCGGTGTGCAGCAGGCTTTGCACTATTCGATGGACTGGGATTTGTGGTTTCGCTATCAGCTGGCGTACAAAACTGCGGGCATCGTAAAAGACGATTTTATTGGTCTTTGCTTCCGTCTGCATGGCGAATCGAAAACGACGCAGGAAGTCGACAGCGCCTTAGCCTCAAAGTTTGAAGACAATATGTGGCAGGTTTTGCGGGGCGGCGCGCAGGCGGCAGGCGATGCAAATTTGGTCAAGGGTTTGGACAATTTGGGCTTCACCGCGAAGGCAGATTATCATTTTCTGCTACCCGAAGCGGCAAAAATCAGCAAGGAAGACATACGCCGCGCCGTGCATAATCACTTGTGCGACAAGGTAAATAAAGCCTATTATCGGGGCGCTTTTCGCCGCGCCAACGCTTGGGCGCAGCTCATAGACCGCAAGCTGCTCACGGAGCAAAATCGCAAGGATTTGGGCTATCTGACGCGGCGTATTTTCTTCAAAAAATGGTTTTCGAAGGAGTAGGAAAATAACAAATTTTTGTAACAAAAAAAATTTTATTAGATTTTTATGCCCTAATTTTGTTGTACTTTTTCAAGTATATAAACTTCTCCCGATTATGTTTTTAATGTATGTCGATGAAAGTGGCGATGTTGGGACACAAAACAGCCCAACTCGCTACTTTATACTTTCTGCCCTTATTGTCCATGAAAGCCAATGGAGGACTTTATCTTTGGATTTGATGGAGTTCAGAAAGCTGCTTAAGAAGAGCAAAAGTATTCCATTCACCACAGAAATACATGCTACCGATTTTCTAAAAGGGCACAGCAGACCCAAGCATCAGGGCTTAGACATCTTAAAAAAATGTATAAAATGGCTGACTATTCGTAAAGAGATAAGCATTATTTCTGTCGCCATTGACAAAAATGGGCATACAGAAAACGTTTTCGAGTTGGCTTGGGGGAAACTATTAGAAAAACTCAATGATATACTCAAGGCTGAAAAATTTCCTATTGACGAAAACGGTGCTGTAGGTGCTAAAGAATGTGGGCTTGTTATCCCTGATAAAACGGGGGAGAAATTGAGCAAGCTATTGCGAAATATGCAACAAAATGCAGGAGCGCCATTTATGATAATAGAAGACCCTTTTTTCAAAGATTCCAAGAGGTCTTTATTAAATCAAATGGTAGACGTAGTGGCTTATTTTGCGCGGCAGCTTTTTGAGCCTAATCCTTACCTAAAAAATCAAGGGGGCTGGGACTTTTACAAAAATTTACTGCCTGTTATCAACAATTTTACTGCTGAAGAAACAGATTACCCACATAAAATTGTGAAGGTGTAAACAAAAAAAGGGCTGCCCTTTTTGGGGACAGTCCTGGGGAAATCCTACATACAGATTGCACTTTCTTCTTATTATTCTCTAACTTGAACTAAGGCTGCATTTCAGATTACCTTACAAAGGTACAACAAGTTTTGTAAATTACAAAAAAACATATGCTTTTTTTGTAAAAAACTAAACCTACCTGTTTTTTTTCTACTTCTTCAGCCTTCCCACTGCCCGAAAACGCTCAAAAACCTTTGCCGTATGCGGGGCAGCAGCGACTTCTTCCGTCAAATCCTGCCCCGCCCAATGCTCATAATGCTTGCCCCCGCGCCATAGCCGACTGGCAGAAACATCATAAATTAAGCCCTCAAAAGCGACCCAAATTTCTTCGCGGTCTTGCCCATTGCGCAGCGCAAGTTGCGCGCGGCTGTATTCTGGTAGTTGGTCGTTTGGCGACATATAATCCTAAGTTTCTGTAAATTTTCGCTACGCGTTCACTTTTTTTGGGCGTGCCCGCAGCCCCAAAAAGGGGGCTGCGGTCGGGCTATTTGAGCCGTAGCACGGCGTGCTTACGCACTTGTGCCATACTACGGCTCTACATATCCCTCACGCATTTTTATCCCGCCCGCGAAAGGCGCGGGCGGGCGCATTCCCAAAATAAAAACCCTCAAATAAAGCCCGAAATATCCGAAAAAGCGTAGCTTTGACTAAAATTTTACAACATACCATCACACTACGCAATCACTATGGAAATACCAAGCCTCGTACTAAAGCAGCTCTATAATTTCAATAGTCTAAGCAATATCGAAGCGGGCGGCGTGCGCTTTACGCTGAAAAATCGCTTGAGCGACGCGAAAATATCGAAAATCATCGGCGTAAAAATCGAAGGCGAAAACATAGACCTCGCAGGCATACAAGTCCTTAGCGACGACCTAAGCTATGCCGCCGCCAATGTGAGCGCCGAACAGCCTGTAGACTTTCCCCTGAAAAAGGTCTTACATCTACATTGCGAGATACCACACCTCAAAGCAGGCAAATACGATATAGAAATTTCGGTAGAAACCAGCCCCTTCGGTACACTCGTATTGAGCGTAAAAGACGGTATCTCCGACTCCAAACCCGCTACGCAGGTTATCCCCCGCGATAAAAACGATGACTACTCCCCCGAAGCCATCGCCGCCCGCCAGCAGTTTATACGCGACTTCACAGGCGTAGACGTACAACACATCAACAAATACTCCATCGACCCGCACACCTGCAAAGGCAACTGCGAACACTTCGTTGGCGTAGCCCAAATTCCGCTCGGCATCGCAGGCCCCATACAAGTCAACGGCGAACACGCAGTAGGCGAATTTATCGTGCCAATGGCTACCAGCGAAGGCACTTTGGTAGCCTCCTACAATCGCGGTATAAAAGTCCTCAACCTCTGCGGCGGCGCTATCTGCACCGTACAACGCGATGCCATGCAACGCGCCCCCGTCTTCGAGTTTGAAAATGCCCGCGCTGCCCGCAATTTCGTCGACTGGGTAAAAGCCCACTTCCGCGAAATCGCCATAGAAGCAGAAGCAACCTCCTCCGTCGCCCGCCTCCAATACATCGACCCCTATCTAAGCAACAAATTCGCTTACCTGCGTTTCAACTATTCCACAGGCGATGCAGCAGGGCAAAATATGGTCGGACGCGCTACCTTCGCCGCCTGTAGCTGGATTTTGGAAAAATACCAAGCGCATAAAATTTTGCACTTCTACCTGGAGTCGAATTTTGCAACCGACAAAAAAGCCTCTCAAGTCAATATCATGCGCACACGCGGCAAGCGCGTAACGGCAGAAATCACCCTCAAAAAAGAGGTGCTTATGCAGCATATGCGCGTAACCCCCGAAAACTTGGCGCACCACTACGGCATCGCCAATATCGGCTCCTTCATGTCGGGTGCCAACAACAACGGCTTGCACTCCGCCAATGCCATCACCGCTATATTCATCGCCACAGGGCAAGACGTAGCCAATGTCGCAGAATCCTCTGCCGCTATCGCATACGCCGAACTCACCAAAGACGGCGACCTATACTTCTCGATTACCATTCCTTCGCTTATTATCGCTACTTATGGCGGTGGCGTAGGACTCGCTACCCAAAACGAATCCCTCAAAATGCTGGGCTGTGCAGGACGCGACAAGGTCAATAAACTCGCCGAAATCATCGCCGCCGTCGTACTCGCAGGCGAAATATCCCTTGCCTCCGCTATTTCTTCTTCCGACTGGGTCTCCAGCCACGAACAATACGGACGCAATCGATAATCAAGGCACTATTTTTGCTAAGCTGCCAAACGCCTCTAAAATAGGACAAGCGCGAAAAATCTTATCCTTTCGCCCAACGCCCTACAAAAGGCAAACGTTTTGTTAAAATAAATAGGCAACAGCGTATACTACGCATTTGTTTTTTCGCTTATTTTTGTACTCGCATTCAAAACCAACCAATTTACAAACTTCCAACATGAAAAATCTATTCAAATCTTTCGCGCTTGCTATGCTCGCCTCTGCTACATTTTCTTCTTGCGAACAAGACCCATGTAAAGATGTGGTTTGCGGCGACCAAGGACAATGCGTAGAAGGCACTTGCGTTTGTAACGCTGGCTATGAGCAAGACGCAGCTGGTCTTTGCAACACTGAGCAACGCGCTAAGTTCTTCAGCAGCTATGCAGGCTCTGATATGTTCAATGGCAACACGTACACATACACACCTTCTATTGCAACAAGCAGCGTTAGCATCACCAACGTTCTCGTTAGCAACTTCCGCCCAGACTTCTTCAACAACAGCGTATTGACTGCAACAGTTTCTGGCAGCACTATCACTGTTGCTGCTCAAGAACCAGACGGCGACGGCTACTCTATCGAAGGCTCTGGCACCCTCAGTGGCAACACTATCACTTGGGACTACAGCATCACAGGAGCAGACAACACAGGTACAGTCGTTACTAACGTACACACAGGTACTTGGACAAAAAGCTAAGCATAATCCCAAAGGGATTATATAGCTAAATAAAATGCCCCGCCCGTTCTCATCGAACGTGGCGGGGCATTTTCATTGCGGGCTTTTTGCGGTTTCAATTTCAATTGCCGCCCTTATTGGCAAGCTGTCCGCAGGCTGCGTCTATGTCGCGCCCGCGAGAGCGGCGCACCGTGATGGCTATATCGTGTCGGCGTATAAACTGCGCAAAGGCATTGACTTTGTCCTCGTCGGCGCGCTCAAATTCTTCATCGCCGATGGGGTTGTATTCGATAATGTTGACTTTGGCGGTGGGTACTTTTCGGCAGAGTTGGAGCAATCTTTTTGCGTCTTCTATGCTGTCGTTGAAATCCTTGAAGGCGATATACTCGAAGGTTATTTTGCTGTCTTTGGTATGTTCGTAGAAGTATATGAGGGCTTCCGTGAGGGCTTCGAGGTTATTTTGCTCGTTGATGGGCATGATTTGCTGGCGTTTTTCGTCGTCGGCAGCGTGTAAGGAGAGCGCCAAATTGGTGCGTATACCGTCGTCGGCGAGTTTGCGTATCATCTTTGCTATGCCTGCGGTGCTGATGGTTAGGCGGCGGGCTGCCATGCCCAAGCCCTCTTCGGAGGTGAGCCAATGTACGCTTTCCAGCACGGAGCGATACGCCAAAAGCGGTTCGCCCATGCCCATATAGACGACATTTGTTAGGGGTTGGGCGTACTGCTCCAAGCATTTGCGGTTCATTAGTACGACTTGGTCGTAGATTTCCGAAGCCTCCAAGTTGCGCAGTCGTTTCATCTTGCCTGTAGCGCAAAATTTGCAGGTCAGGCTACAGCCGACTTGAGTAGAAATACAAACGGTAAAACGTTCCTTTTCGGGGACGGGTATCAAGACGGACTCAATCAAATGCCCATCGAAAAGCCGAAAGCGGGTTTTGGTAGTGCCGTCTTCGCTGTGTTGGCTCATATCCTCTTTGAGAGCGCGGATTTCGAAGCGCTGGGCGAGGGTTTCGCGCAAGGGTTTGGGCAGGTTGGTCATTTCGTCGAAGCTGTGGGCGCTTTTTTTCCAGAGCCATTCAAAGATTTGTTTGGCGCGGAAGGCGGGTTGGCGGGCTTCGAGGCAGAAATTTTTTATATCGTCGAGTTCGACGGCGCGTATATCGAGGCGGGGGGTGTTTTGTGGCTCTTGTTCCATCTGTATTGCATTGTTTGGATTGCAAAGATAGGAAATTTGTCCGTTCTTTTGGGGCTTCTTTTTGGGCGTGCCCGCCGCCCGAAAAGGGGCGGCGGTCGGGCTATTTGAGCCGTAGCATGCTACGGCTCTACATATCCCTCACGCAATTTATCCCGCTGCGCAAAGGACGCAGCGGGCTGTAGCCCATAATTTTGTCTTATCTGCGCGCCGCGCCTTTGCGCGGCGTGCGCCGTATTCCGCGTGAGGGATAGTAGGGGCGAATAAACATTCGCCCTATTGGGCGATGTATATACGCCCCGAATAGCCCGACCGCGCCCCCTTTTTTGGGGCGCGGGCACGCCCAAAATAAAAAGCCCACTTTTACCGATATGAGTCGATAAAAGCGGACAATTTAAAATTTGTATTTTAATTTAGCCTGCGCTTTGAAGTTGGGAAGAAGCGGCGGCGCTTTCGGCTTGGGCTATGTGTTGCTCCAAGCGCTCCACGAGGGCGGAAGAGCCGATAAACACGGGCGTGCGCTGGTGCAGCTCGCGCAGAGGCAGGTCCATAATGCGTTCGCTGCCGTTGCTTGCTTTACCGCCGGCTTGCTCCATAATGAAGGCGAGCGGATTGCATTCGTAGAGCAGGCGCAGTTTGCCGTTGGGATAATTATTGATGGCGGGATACATAAAAATGCCCCCTTTTATGAGGGTGCGATGCACATCGGCGACCATCGAGCCGACGTATCGGAACTCCATGCCGCGCTGAACGCAGTCGCCGATAAAATTGCGTATGCCTGTGTGAAAATGTGCGAATTTGGCGTAATTGACCGAGTAGGTGCGTCCTGTGGGAATGCGAATATCGGGGTGCGAGAGGCAAAATTCGCCGATAGAGGTCTCCAAAGTGAACCCATTTACGCCCTGCCCCGTTGTGTAGACGAACATGGTCGAAGAGCCGTAGAGGATGTAACCAGCGGCGACTTGCTCTGCGCCTGTGCGGGTAAAATCCTGAAAATTGCAGCTATCGTTGGCGGAGGAAAGTCGGCGATAGATGCCGAAAATTGTGCCGATAGAGACGTTTACGTCGATATTGGAGGAGCCGTCGAGAGGGTCGAAAACGACGATATAATTTGCCGATTGGCTGCCCTCGATGCTGACGAAATTGTTATTTTCTTCAGAGGCGATGCCACAGCATTTGCCGCTATTGTGTAGGCAGCTTTGCAGGAGTTGGTCGGCGAGTATATCGAGTTTTTGCACTTCTTCGCCGCTGGCATTTTGGTTGCCGATTTTGCCTAAGATATCGCCCAGCCCTGCGCGATTGACCTCGCGGCTGATGATTTTGGCGGCGAGACCGATGTCGCGCAAAAGACTAGAAAGCTCGCCCGAAGCGGTGGGGAATTCGCGCTCGCGCTGCGATATAAATTCGTCTAAGCTGATAATTTTCATCGAAACAAGAACAAAATTTTGATGAAATGCCTTGCGGCAAAATAATCGTTGCAAAGATAAACGATATTAGCTTCGCTTTAGTACGATATGGGGCTTTATTTTTCTTTTATGGGGGCAAATTGCTTGCGTTCTGCATCAAAAGTATAAAAAGCGGGGCTAAATTCGGCGCATTGCAGCAGCTCGCAGACGGGTGGCAGTCGGTTGGCGTTGGGGTTTTCGCCCTGTAGTTGTTCGCAGCGCGAACGCAGGGCAGAAGCGTCGATATGGTGTTGCAAAAGCTGCGTTGCGGGGTCGAAGCTATACAAAAGCGGCAAATTTGTGAGCGTGCCCCGCACCGAAGGCGGGCAAGCATCGAGCGAGATGAGCTTTTCGCTCGCTTTAGCAGATGCTGGTAAAGGCGGCAAGGCGACAGACGATATATTTTGCCATTTTCGCCCCTTTTTCTCCCAAATATATAAGCTATTGTCGGTGCTTAAAGGGCTGCGTATAGATTGACTGATGCCATACACAGTTTCCGTTATCTGAAAAATCTGCGTGATAACGACCGATTCATCGAAACTATTTTCCTCTATGCGCAAAAGTCGGTAACTTGCATCAAATTCGCAGCTCAAAGGCGTAGAAAGCAAACGATGATGCGCCTGAGCGCGTTTATCCAATCTGTAGTCGGCTATGCGGCTATCCACCTTCGCCAATGCCGAAAAATGCCCGCTTATCGGGTTGCGCGACAGCGTATACTGCCCCAAAAGCAGCGTATAAAAAAATAAATAGCCATAACAAGCAAGTATTAAAACAAAGCGCATATATAATGTTGTTTTGATAAATGCAACGCATCACGCGGCAGCATTTGTAAAAAAATAATTCCTCTCATGGATTCGGTAACTCAAGCGGTTTTAGGCGCGTCGGTCGGCGAGCTATTTTTGGGGCGAAAATTAGGCAATCGGGCGATGGCTTGGGGCGCTGCCATCGGCACTTTGCCCGATTTGGATGTAGTATCGCGCCTTTTTCTCTCGCATGAGGTCTACGGTCTGATTTACCATCGCGGTCTATCGCATTCCATCTTGCTAACGATAGTTTTGCCCTTTCTGCTCGCATTCTTGGCGCAAAGTTATTACGCGAGGCGGATAAACCAAATCCCTACAGTGCAAAATGTCTTTGCGGGCTTTTGGTTGGTTTTTTATGCGCTGTTTTTGCTGGGGGGGCTGTCTTTGGCGTTTTTTGTGCCCACTGCACCGACCATCATCATCGCTTTAGCGCTCTCGGCGGGGGGCTATTTTTGGTACAAATCCACCATGCGCGAGCGCATCAACGGGCGCACGGTTACCTGCGATGCGGGTTATTGGCGCTGGTATTGGATGTTTTTTTTCGGCATCTTTACGCATTGGTTTATCGACGCTTGCACCGCCTACGGCACGCAGATTTTTGAACCATTTTCGAGCTACCGCGTCGCTTTCAACAACATTTCTATCGTCGACCCGCTCTATACCCTGCCCTTTTTGGTATTTCTCGCAGCCGTTTATTTCTCGCGCACGCAGCGCCAACGGCAGTTTTACAATGGGCTGGCGCTGGGGCTAAGCTCCGCCTATATGGCATTCACTTTCTACGCCAAACATCTCGCCAATACAGCCGCCGAAACAAGTTTGGCGACTTCAGGCATCGCTTACAAAAGCTACATGACCACGCCGACTATGTTCAATACGATACTTTGGCAGATAGTTGCCGAGACGGAGGACAAATTTTATTACGGCACTTATTCGCTGTTCGACAAAAAACGCCAAATCGATTTCATCGAGCTGCAAAAAAATCATGAACTCGTAAAACCTTACGAAAAAGAGCCCTTAGTAGAGGTTTTATTGTGGTTTGCGCAGGGCTATTACACCGTCGTACAAAAGCCCGACGGTACGCTGCGCTTTTACAATCTCCGCTTTGGGCTTACGTTCAGCTCCGCCGATGCCCAAGACGCACGCGCCATAATAGGCTACAGTATCGGCAACCACAACGGCAAATTCGACGTGTGGCAGAGCCGCGAAGAGATGGAAAATCTGAATTTCGGCAAGACTTTAGAAGCCTTTTGGGAGCGCCTCAAAGGTTTGGACTAAGTTTTGGCTTTCTTTTTTTGGGGGCTGCGCCCGCGCGAAAAGGCGCGGTCGCCGCTACGCTACGGGTTTCAGTACAGCCTTGCAGGCAACGGCTCTACAAGAGCCGCGCCTGCAAGGCTGCACCGCGCGCAAAGCGCGCGCCCTCCGCATCGCTAGCCCATACAAAGAGCCTGCGTTTTTCAAAATGTTACCGCTAAACCCAAAAAAAATTAAAAAAAATCGCCTGTTTTTTCAAAAAAACTGCCTGTTCGTGAAACTTTTTTCCGCTGCCTGCGTATGTAAGCACTGTTAAGAATTTACTAAAGGCTGTTTTTATCATATATTGGCTACTATGGGCACAAATTTTACGCATTTTATGACGGAAAAACCACTCGAATTAGTCTTAGACTCACACCCGAAAAACATCGCCGAAGTCGAACCTTTTGTTGCGCAGGCGGCGAAAGCATTTGATATAAGCGAGGACGTATTTGGCATCATGCTCATCACCATCACGGAAGCCGTGAGCAACGCCATCTTACACGGGAACTGCGCCAGAGCAGGCAAGCAAGTGCATGTTTCTACGCGCTATTCGAGCGGACGTATTTCTTTTGTCGTGCGCGACGAGGGCAATGGTTTCGACCCCGACACCTTACCCGACCCCACAGCGCCTTGCCGCTTGTCGGTAGAAGGTGGCAGAGGCGTATACCTCATGCGCAGCCTCTGCGACTGTGTAAAGTTTAGCGACGGGGGTAGAGTCGTAGAGTTAGAATTTGGTCTTTCTTAACAAAGACTATACAATCAAAAAAAACGCCGCAAAGTCGAGCCAAAGGCTTAACTTTGCGGCGTTTTTATATATAGCTGTTTTCATAACTTATGCTCGACCAGATAGAATTTCATAGCGAAGATGTAGATTTTGAGCCCCAAAGAGCCGATATTCTGCGCTTTTGGATAAACGAAACCATACAAAACGAGGCGCAAAAGTTGGGCGAAGCCCTGAATTTCATCTTTTGCAGCGACGAGTATTTGTATGAATTGAATATGCAGTATTTGCAGCACGATACTTATACGGATGTGATAAGTTTCCCTGCGGGTACGGACAAGATAGAAGGCGATATTTTCATCAGCATAGAGCGGGTGCGCGAAAATGCCGAAGAGTTGAAAATAAGTTTCGAGCAGGAGTTGCATAGGGTTATCATCCACGGCGTTTTGCATTTTTGCGGCTACGACGACCTTACAGACGAGGACGAGGCGGCTATGCGCGCAAGGGAAGACTTTTATTTGCAGCGGCTGCCCAAATAGAGGCGACTCCGTCCGAATAAGCCTGCGTGAGGGATAGTAGGGGCGCTGTAGGGGCGTAGCATGCTACGCCCCTACAGTTGCGCCCCGAATAGCCCGACCGCCACCCCTTTTGCACGCCTTTTGGCGTGCGCCCGCGCGCCTTTCGCGCGGGCGGGCTGGCGGGCACGCCCAAAATAAACCACTGATTATCAACAATATACAGCCTAAAACAAAGCGAATTTTGGAACCAAAAGAAGACTTCAAAGCGCCGTTTGCGACGCTGATACACTTGCCCGTGATGTGGGGCGAGATGGATGCATTCGGGCATATCAACAATGTGGTATATATGCGCTATTTTGAGACGGCGCGGGTGCAGTATTTTGACAGAATGGAGGGCATGCAAAATTTTCCTGGCGATGTGAAGCCGATTTTGGCGAGCATTACGGGCACGTATAAGCGTCCGATAGTGTACCCCGACACGCTGCGGATTTATGTGGGCGTGCGCAAATTGGGCGGCGCGAGTATGACGATGGCTTGCGAGATATACAGCGAAAAGGGCTTTTTGGCTTTTCAGGGTGAGTGTGTGTTGGTGATGTTTGACGTGGTGAAGCAGCGTCCTGTAAGCATTCCGCAGTCGGTGCGCGATTTTGCGATTTCTATCGACGGCGAGCAAATCGAGCAATCGTAGGCGATGGGGGCGGCTATACGCTGGGAGCATTTTGATGTGATAGTGATTGGCTACGGGCTCGTAGGCAATGTGGCGGCTTTGCTGCTCGCCAAGCAGGGTCTGCGCGTGGCGGTGGTGGAGCGTGCGCATTTGAGCGATTTGGGCATAGCGAAAGCGGGCAGAATCGACAGCGAAACCATGCGCATCATGGAGCAACTGCAGCTGCGCGAAGAGCTGGAGCGCATCATGCACCCCTTGCGCGGGGTGCAAATCATGGACAAAGGCGAACGGGTAGTCGTGCCCGTAGAGCAGCCGAAAGAGATAGGTGGCGGCGATTATGCGCAGATGTATGCCTTTTATCAGCCCGAATTGCAGGAAATCCTACAAAAGGCGGCGCAGCGGCAGCGCATACGGATTTATGCGCCCTTTGAGGTGCTGGAATTGGAGCAAGACGATGAGGCGGTACGCCTGCGCGCCCAAGCTCCAGCAGGCGAAGAATGCTGGCTGCAGGCGCAATTTTTGGTCGTCTGTAGCGGCGCACGCAATATCATCGCCCAAGAATGCAATTTGGGCTATCTCGATTACGGCTATTCGGGATATACGCTCAACGTCGAAACCGAAAGCCAAAAGCCCCTGCCTACGCCACCCTTTGCGCAGACCATCTACGACCTACCCATACCCGTAACCCGCATCACACACCACGCACAACGCCAGCGCTGGGAGTTTCAGCTCACAGCCGCCCAAGTCAATGCCGCCAATACCCCCGAAGCCCTGCGGCGGCTTATCTCGGAACTTTGCCCCGTCGACTTTGAGGTGCTGACGGTGCTGCTGCACGAATTTGACACCCGCAGCCTGCGCCAATGGCATAAGGAACGCATATTTTTTGCGGGCGATGCCGCGCATACCATGCCGCCTTATCTCGGCATGGGGCTTTCGGCAGGCATCAAAGATGTACATAATTTGGCTTGGAAAATCGCCCTCGTGCTGCGCGGCATAAGCGACAAAAAAATTTTCGCCTCCTACAAAGGTGAGCGACTCAGCAATATCACGCAGCTCATTCAACTAAATATGTGGATAAAGCGGCTCTTTTCTTCGAGTCGACTGCGTTTTCTGCGCTTCTTTTTGCCCTTTATCCCCAAATTTTTGCTCCGCCGCAGGCTCGACCTCTCTACCCAGATACAGCAGGGCATCATCGGCAAACGGCATAAGCAACGCGGGCGTTTTTTGCCCAATTTCCGCATCGCTACTGCCGATAATCTCCAAGAAAGCGAAAGCATCGACAAACATTTAGGGCAGAATTTCGCAATTATCGCCTACAATCTCAATCCAGTCGATGCTACACCTGCGCGGCACATTGAGCGCCTTGCTCAACTTGGTTGCGTTTTTTTGCAGATAGTCCCCCCCCCGACTGCCAAGCCGCCCACCGATAGCCTACCCCGCTACACAAGCCGACTCATCGACCTCAAGGGCGAATTTCGCGCATGGACGCAGCAACACCGTTGCCAATTTTTGATTCTGCGCCCCGATAGATTTTTATACGACTCCGCCGCCAACTGGCGCGAACTCACGCCCGTACTCGATGAACTGATGCAAGCCCTGCACTTGCAGGCATTACGCCAACCCAAAGCGTATGACCCCGAAGATAACGAGGCGGTACACGATTTCTTGGACGAGGACGAGGACTAAATAACTATTTTCAGCACAGACGGCAGCTATTCAAAAAAATTGTGATACTTGCTACCGATGCCGCCGAACGCTTCGCGTTCGGCGGCATTGTACCAGCGCCGCTCGCCTACGGCTCGCGTCGCAGTGCCTATACATCACGTTAAATAGCAGGGAAGATAAATTAAATACAAAAACTTGCTTTTCCCGCCGCTTTTCTGTATCTTTGGCAAGCGTTTTTAGTGCCCCGCTCAATTTTACCAAAAAATGGATACCGCCTCGCAGGTTTTAGCCCAAGAAGTGCAATGGCTACAGCGCGTGCTACAGTTCCGCTGCCAACAACGCAGCGCCGACGCGCGCACACAATCCGCCCTGCTGCCTCCCCTCATCTCGCTCAGCGTCGAGCAGGGCTACGGCGCACTCATCAACGCGCAAGGCTTCGATTTCGAGAACCGTCTGCTGCTCATACTCGCCTACGCGCCCTGCATCGCGCCCCAACTCTTAGACCGCGAAATCGGCTTTTGGGTGCGCCAATTCGGCAACGCCACGCCCAGCGAAATGCAGCCGCTATGGGGCTTGGTGCAAGGGCAAATGTATCGCGGACTGCTCCCCACAGGCGCGCTTTTTCTGTTTCTCTGCTGCGGCGACCTCTTCGAGAGCCGCTTTGAGCTACAACGCCGCCTCCTTTACCAACAACTCCCCGTTATGAGTGAGGGCATCGTCCAACTCTCCGACGTACCCGTTTGCGAGCCGCCCATCAATGGCATTCTTTCCGTTGAAAGTAGCTATATGCGCAGTTTGATGCTGTAGTTTTTTTTGGGCGTGCCCGCGCCCCTGCCCGCCCGAAAAAACGGGCGGGCACGCCGCTTAGCGGCGCAAAAAGGGGGCGCGGTCGGGCTATCCATTGCGAGCCGTAGCACGGCGTGCCATGCTACGGCTCTACATTGCTATCCCTCACGCGGTAGGTACTCCCGACAGCACCCCATAGCAGAACAAAAATTCTTTCCAAAACAATTAAATTCCCCCCTCCCCCATCATGGCAGAAGAAATGAACGCCGAACGCGAAAGCGCCCCACAGGTCAACGACACCGCGCCCAAGCAAAAAGACCCCGCTCAAAAAGAAAGCGGCGGCTTGCGCGGCGCTTTCGGCGGCAAAAAAAATGAAGCCGCAGCTACCAACGTAGCCACCACCGCCAACGCCCAAGCCCCCCAACAAGAGCAAACCAAACAGCAAACCGCCGCCCCCAAAACAGAAGCCCCCAAAGAAAAAGAGGCGAAAACCAAAGAAGGCAGCGAAAAAACAGCCCCTACCAACGAAACCGCCCCCAAGACAGAAGCCGAAGAAGGCAGCCAAGAAGGCGAAAAAACAGAAGAAGCCAAAGCCCCCGCCTCCGTCGCCGCCCGCAATACCGCTACCCCCAAAAACGTAACTTGGAAAGACCTCCGCACGATGTTGCAGGAAAAATCCTTCCTAACCCTCCTCTATAAAGTCCAACTTTCGCCCACTTTCTTCGCTACTGTCTGCCCCAGCTCCCTCGCAGGTAAAGAAAGCGTCGTATCTCTGCTCGAAGAGATGAAGACCAAAGACGCAGCCTACGGCGCTGCCAAAGCCTTCAGCGACAAACAAACAGCCCTCCAAGAGATGCTGTCTACTACCGTCGGACTCGTGCAAACCATACAATCTATGCTCGCAGGCGCGATAAACCCCATACAGAAAGTCGCCCTCCAAGCCTACTTGACTACCGTAAAAAATTACGGACAGTCCCTACAGCGCAAAATCGACAACAACAAAGAAACTTACGCCTTCTTCACGGATTTCAGCGCCGCCAATAAAGTCGATGTCGAAAAAGCCCTCGTAGAAGACAAAGACTTCGCCGCCAAATTTAAAGAATTTGCGAAGAAAGAATTTGCGCTCGAAAATATCGATGCCTTCCTCGCCATCAAAAAAGGCGCTACCCCCAAGAAGTTTATCTTCTCGCAAATATACAAAGGCATTAAAGATGATGCCCCCACCGTCCAAAAAATGCTCACCGACGCAAAAGCCCGCAACAACGATAGTACCCTGATGCTCAACCTCCCCAATAAAGTCTTAGAAAAAGTTTGGCAACTCCACAAAGCTGGCAAAACAGGCGACCTCAAAGCCCTCATGGCAGGCGAAATCACCAGCGAGCTAAATAAAAATATCGCAGATACCTACTCGCGCTTCGTTTCCCAAAACTTCACAGCCGATAACGTCTAAGAAACCCAATAAAAATCCCCCGTCGCCTTGCTGGCTGCGGGGGATTTTTTTATTTTTTTACCATCTTTTTGCCGTCCCATTGCCATTTATGAACAGTAGTTTTTTCGCCCTCGCTCTGCGCAAGCGCAAAAAGCTGCATATCCGCCGTCAAAATAGGAGAGTGAATAAACTGCTCCGCATCTTCACCCTCATATTCGTAAAGGTTGGCTTGGTAGATTGGCTTCCAGCTCTGCTCCTGCTGCTCAAAAATCGAACAACGCAGCGTGTTGCTATAGATTGTTTTAAAGCCCTCTTCGCCTTCCTCCTCATTCATAGCCTCAAATTCATCGCCGTATAGTTCTATCAGGCAAATTTGCAGCTTGCCGCCATTGCTGATGACTTGGTAAATGTATCTATCCTCGCCCGTTTCTCGCTTTAGCCAAATATCTACAAAACTACCCGCAGCATAAGCCGTCGCATTTAGCTCTTCGGCAAAAGCATAATCCCCCTGCGTTTCGAGCTGAAAAGCATTGTTTTTCTCAACTGTAAATTTATGTGCTTCGCTGTCGAGATGCTTTTTTATATCTCCAGCGACAAAATTGGCAAACAGGCTTGCGTCCATGCTCGGCGCGGGCGAAAGCTCTACGTTTTGGGCTTTTTCGTCGAGTTTTTGCCATTTGCCCTTTGCTTTTTTGCCATCGAAATTGGTAAAATCAAAGCGCTCCCGCTCCTTGCCTTCGGCATCTTTGCGGACTAGGCTTAAGTTCTTTTTTTTGGGGCAGTATTCTCCCTGCAAGGGTAATTCCTGCCCAATATGCTCATAAAAATACTCCCCATAAAAATCTATGCAACCCGTTTTTGCTTGCTCCGTCCCCGCATTCAAGCGCAGTTCCAAGCTACTTTTTCCAATTTTGCCCAGCAGCCTATAGCTAAATGGGGCGATAATTTTGTTTTCTGCCTCGTCTTGTGCCTGTAAAAGCGGCAACGCAATAGAAACGAAACAAAGCGATAGTAAAAAGCGGATAGACATAATAAAATGTATTGAGATAGAGAATGAATAGAATAATATCCCTTAGATGTGCTTTGGGGGCATTTTGGCGGGCTATTTTTTTACCATCTTCTTACCGTCCCATTGCCAGCGCAGGCGGGTTTCTGTGTTATTTTGGCTGCTCGTAACGCATATTGTGCCATTGCTGGCTACCAGTAAATCGAAAAGCATTTCTGCGCCATCGCTTAGTTTGTCTTTCTTGTATAGTTCTGCGCTATTTTTTAGCGTCCATTTGTCGCTTTTATATTCATATACGCTGTAAGCAAGGCTGGTGCTATGATAGGGGATTTGCTCGCCTTTTTCGTTGTATTCGGGTGTATAAGCATTATTATGCTGTATTTCCAGCACTTGAAGTACAGCGCTGTCAGGCAGTAGAAAAAACCCGCTATAATTGTTTTCGTATTCAAATGCACAGCCAAAGGCTATATGAGCGCCGCGTGCATAGCTTTCCACGTTGGGGCATTGCTCTCCGTAATTTTCATCTTTTATAATGGTTAATATCTGTTCGCTGGCTGAGCTTCCGTCCTTAATTTGGCTGGCTACAAAGTCTACAAAAGTTTGCCGCTCTTTAGTGCTGATGGTTTGAGCAGTGAGATTCTGGCGTTTACCATCTTTTTCCCAAGTTCCGCTGCCTATTTTGCCGTCGAATATAGTAAAGTCAAATTTTTCACCGTTTTCGCAATCAAGTTTTAAAGTTTTGTCATTGTAGCAATAATTGCCTTTAAATTCTATGGACTTCATCATAGAAGGGTAAAAATACTTGCCTTGCACACTAGCACAAGGCGTATTCTTTTGGTCGAAGCTCATATTGAATAGCATTTCAAAATCTGAATTGCCGATTTTTCCCTTTAGCCAGTAGCTAAACGGCATGACGAATTCAGGAGTTTGGGCTTGCAATAGGAAGCTTGTAGTAACGAAAAAAACAAAGAGGTACAATTTTTTCATAATGGTGATTGAATGAAAAAGTAGAAAAATAGGTTACAGGCTGAGCAAGGCGATGCCGTTTGACTTAGCTTGCGTGAGCGGGTGTAGGGGCGCGCCGCCTGCGGCGGCGTGGTACGGCGCATTTTTGCGCCGTACTGCAACCCCGCAACACGCGACCCCGCGAAGTGGGGGCACGCCCAAGAAAAACACGCTACCATAAACGCAAAAAAGATAAATTTTATATATGAAATTTAAGGATAGAACGCTGGTTTTGCGCGATAGCAGCCCTATTTTGCTGCGTATGGGGCTTGCGGACGATGCGCCTGCGCTGCTGCGTGGGGTAACAGAAAACATAGCCAGTTCGCCTTTTATTCCGTTCATGGAGGGCGAATTTTCAAAGACGGAAGCGGAGGAGCGCGCTTGGATTGAGCGCATGGCAGAGCAAGAAAATGCCTTGCTTTTGCTCGCTTTTCACGAAGACAAGCTTATCGGAAACATAGATGGAATGGGCAGTACACGTCGACTTTTGCGGCATACAATTACCTTCGGTATGAGCATCTGCGAGGCTTGGCGCGGGCGCGGTGTGGGCGGCGCGCTGCTCGATGCCTTCATAGATTGGGCACGCGAACAGGCATATATCGAAAAAATTTATCTTGAACTTTATGCCGAAAATTATGCTGCGCATCGCTTATATAGCAGCCGAAATTTTGTGGAAGAGGGCAGAACGCGAGATTTTTTGCGCAAAAAAGATGGAGGATACTCCGACAGTATTATCATGTCTTTGCGGGTGAAAGAAAAAAGCCTGCTCTTGCCTTAATGCAAACGAAAAAAAGCCATTCCGCATTTGTGAGCGGAATGGCTTTTAGCTATTTATTTGGCTGCGCTGCGGCTTATTTCACGTCGACTGTGAAGGGCACGAGCGTCAGCGGAGAGGGCGTATTGGCGAAAATTTCCAGTCCGCTGGGGTAAGCGTTTTGGACTTTGGCTTTTTTCGAGTCAAAGCGCACCTTAACGTTGCCTTTTTTGCCTGGGGCTACGCGCTTGGTGAAATCGATGATTTCGGTGCAAGAGCAAGAACCAGCGATATTTTCTACGACAAATTCTTCTTTGCCTGTGTTGGTGAATTCGAATTTGAATTCACGGACTTCGCCCATTTTGATTTGTCCCATATTGGGATTATCGAGGTCGAATTTCACGGTAGTTTTGGGTCGGTCGGCGGCTGTTTTAGCGGGTTCTACAGTTGTTTTGGTGGCATCACTAAGTTTATTGCCACCGCTCATTTTATCAGCTTTATTGTCTGTGCCTTTGCCACCGCTCATTTTGTCGGCTTTATTATCTGTATTTTTAGCCCCACCCATTTTGTCAGCTTTCGAATCCGTTGTTGTGCTTGTGGGGGTATTTGGCTTTGTATCGTCGGGGCTGATGTCTTTCGCGTCAATGATTTTGAATTCTACGCGACGGTTCATCTGGCGACCTTCGGGGTTATCTACGCCATTGACTTCGTTGTCTGCTTTGGGTTCGCGTTTACCTAAGGCGCGAGGCACGAGGCGTTCGCGGGCGATACCTTCTTTTTCGAGCCAGTCCATAGAAGATTTGACGCGGCGAGCGGAGAGGCGGTCGTTGTAGCCATCGGAGCCTTTGCCGTCGGTGTGTCCGCGTACTTCTACGATAAGGGTAGGATTTTCTTTGAGTGTTTTGAGAACGACTTGTAGGGTATCGAGTGCGCCTTGGCGGAGGTTATCAGCGTTGAAATTAAAGAGTATATCGTAGAAGATGGGCAGTTCCATCGGCACGAGATAGAGTTTTTGCAATTCGCCTGCTTGCACTTGTGCGAGGGTCATATTGCGAACTTCTTCTTTGTAACCAGAGCGAGAGGCGACGATTTTGAATTCGCGGTCGCGGTCAAGACCGAAGGCGTAGCGATTTTTGCTATCGGATTGCTCTTTTTTCAGTTCTGCATTGGTTTTGGGGTCGATGATAACGACGTTTACACCAGTGAGGGCTGCTTGAGTTTTGGCGTTGTAAGTTTCTACGACCAAGCCGACTTCGCGTAGTTGAGTTTTTTGCGTGAGGCTAACGGGTTTGGTAACTTCGCCGATGTCTTTTTTGAGGGTAGAGATAGGCGTAATTTGGTCGGGTTTCTCAAAACCGTCTTTTTTGGCGACAGCGGTATATTCCTTGTTGGGGGAGAGGGGGAAAGTAAATTCGTTACCTTCTTTGTTAGTTTGTTCGGCTACGACTTTGCCAGTGGCTTTGTCGATGATTTGCACTGTAGAGCCTTTGATGGGCTTGCCTGTGGTTTGGTCTGTAACACTAACGACAACATCGATATCGCAGCGGTCGGGCATGAGTACGGAGAAGATGTCGTCGCAGCAAGTTTCGCTTTTCATCGACATAGTACCAGGGCGGTTGGAAACGACATAGCCGTAACAGTCGTCTTTTCCGACTTGGTTGATAACGAAGCCGAAATCATCTACGCGAGAATTGAAGCCGAAGCCCATGTTTTCGGGTTTCGTAAATTTGCCGCTTTCGTTTTTGGATTTGAAAACGTCGAAGCCGCCGACGGTGGGGTGTCCTTGTGAGGAGAAGTAGAATACGTTTTCGCGGCTATCGTAGAAGGGGCTGATTTCGTCGGCGATAGTATTGATTTGGTCGCCCATATTGAGGGGCTGGCGGGTGGTGCCATCGGGGTTGATTTCTGCGTACCAGATATCGTAGCCGCCTTTGCCTCCTTCCATATTGGAAGAGAAGAAAAGATATTGTTTGCCGTCGATAACGCCTACGGAAGGTGTTTTGCAGACGTGGTTGGGCGAATTGAAATCGAGTTGGCGGGGTTCTTCGAGTACGCCGTCTTTATGAGCGCAGACAAATATGCGGCTATTTTTGAGCATATTGCCTTCGAGTTGGGCACGGACGAAGTAGAAGATGGTATTATCGGGCGTGAATACGGGCTGTACGGCGTGGAAGCCTGCCTTTTGAAGGGCTTTGGTATTGAACTCTTTGGAGTCTACCCATTTGCCATCGTCGCCGCGAGTGGAGGTATAGATTTTAGCGATTTTTTTGTCTTCAGGGGCTTCTTCGACGAAGATAAGGGTATCTGTACGGAGAGAAGAGTAGAAGATAACGTCGCGTCCTTGCAGGAAGGGGCCGTCTTCGGAGGAAGTTGTATTGACGGGTTTATTGAGGTTCTCGATAACGAGTGGTTCGTAGGGTTCGGGGTTTTGCATAGCCCAGCGAGCGCCTTCGATTTCTATTTCGGAGAATTTTTTCCATTTAGCGGCATCTTCGCCGTTGTAGTTTTGCATAAAGCCCATAAACTCGGTGATACATTCGTTGTATTTGCCGTTGAGTTTGAGGGTATAGGCGTATTTGTAGCGGGCGAGGGGATACTCGCCTTTGGTATCGGCTTTAAAGAGTTTGCCATACCAGTCGACGGCTTGTTTGTAGTCGCGTAGGCGGTCGTAGGTGATAGCGAGTTGATTGATGACGTAGACGTTGGTGGGGTCGTTGTCATAGGCTTTTTGATACCATTCCAGCGCGTTGTAGGTATCGGATTTTCCGAGTGATTCGTCGGCGATTTGTATCACCTTATCGGGGGATAAGGTTTTATTGGGTTGTGCGATGACTTGGGGAGCTAAGAGCAGCCCAAATAGCGCAAGATATAGTGCTTTCATGATATAGTGTGTGTCTGTGGGCAATGGTTGGTTGGGGTGGGGAGTTGGGAGGGCGCAGGCTGTTTGTATTGCGTGAGGGATAGGAGCGAAACCACACCGCAAGCGCGGCTTTGCCGCGCAAGGTGTGATGTAGCGGATAGCCCGCCCCCGCGCCTACGGCGCGGGGGCACGCCCAAAAACAGAACCCTTAGAAACGGGGGCAGAAAAGAATGTCTTTAACGACGACCGTTTTAGAGAGTTTGGCGATATAAGAAACGGCGACCTCGAAGCCTTGTGCGCGTCCGTTGTTGGAGAGTTTGGAGGCATTGAAATCGTAAGCGAAGCCGAAGCGCAAGCCTTTGTAGTCTACGCCGATGCGCGCGAGGGCGGCATCGCCGACGCGATAGCCCAAGCCGAAGAGGGCGGTGAGGTCTTTCGTTTCGTTGAGATGTACGCCGAAGAGGGCTTGCAGATTGAGTTCCTGCGCGTTTGCCATGCGTTGGTAAAACGCCATCGGACGGAGTACGAATTTTTCGCCCAGCGAAATATCGAAAATTGCGCTACCAATAAGCCCCAGAGGCATACGGCTTTCGTTGCCCAAGAATTGGTATTTGGGGCGCGTGAAGTGGTTGGCGGTGAAGCCGATTTGCATTTTGAGCTTGTCGGCGATATGCGTAAAAAGCAAGCCGCCAGAGAAGTCGGCATAAGAAGCCGCATTGTCGGCAGGCGTGTTGTCGCCTACGGGCACGTAGTTGGTCGTGCCTCCGCCTTGTATGATGCCGCTTTCAAATTGCAGCGCCGTAGCATCGATGCGATGCTGTACGATGCCGCCTTTAGCACCAATAGAAAGGCGCGTATTGCCGCTACTGGTCAAAGAAATATGGTAAGCAAGCGAAAGCATACCGCCCAAAGTCGAGAGGTCGCCCAAGCCTACTTGGTCGCTTGTGAAGCTCAAACCCACGCCTATCCAGTTGCGAATAGGGTTGTTTTTTACAATCGGCGCAAAGGGAATGTCTAAATAAGCCGATGGCGTTTGGTAGCCTGAGAACTTGCCCGTGCTGATACTTAAACCTGGCCATTGTGCTCTGTAAATGCCGCCGATGCGGAAAGTACCCGCGAAAGCGCCCGTGTAGGCAGGGTTGAGGTTGATGGGTGCCATGTCGAACATCGTATAGTGAATGTCCTGTGCACGCAAGCTACTCAGCCCACCCAATAATAGCAAGCAAACGAGTATTTGTTTACGTATGTTTGTCATCTGTAGTATAGTAAAGTATTTAGCATATAGAAGTTACGAAGGATAAAGGGAGCTGCCCACTTATGTAGTCGGCGCGTAAAATTAAAGTTTTTTATCTAATTTTAAGCTATCTTTAAGCGAAGTTTTATTTTTTTGCCGCCTAAACGCTACACCAAACTACAATGAGCTTCTTCGATAAACTCCAAAACAGCGTCAACGCTCACGCAGAGCAGCGCCGCCACCCGCGCGGGGCAGGCTACTTCGCCCAAGAACAAAAAGCCGAGCTAAAAGCCCCACCACGACATTTTAGCATCGTCGGCAAACTCTCCATTCTGCTGCATAGCACCCTTATCTATATCGGGCTGGGCTTCTTCGGGATGGGCTTTCTTTTTACCGTTTTGATGCTGCGCCTGCATTGGGCTTATGAAGAACTCAATGCCAGCGGCACTTGGACAACCACCACAGGCACCATAACGCAGTACGAAAAGCAGCGCTCCTCAGGCAAAAACTCCTCAACTACCCACTATTACGACTACGAATATACCGTTGCAGGAAAAACCTACACCCATAAAGCGGGCATTTCTACCAACCTCAACAAAGACCAAGGCGATACGCTCAGTATCGATTACCTCGACACCAAGCCCGAAATTACCTATATCAACGGGCATCACCCCAGCAGCATGATTATCGGTGCTTATCTGGGCGCGCCTTTCCTGATTATCAGCTTCTTTTTGCTTTATTTCGGCTTCCGCCGTACCCGCCGCAACCTGCATCTCTATCAGCACGGCATCTTCACCAAAGGCAAAATGCTGAGCTCCGAATCCACCAATGAGACCGTCAATAAACAGCGCGTTTTCAAGTACCAATTCAGCTTCACTACGCCCGACGGCAAACAGCACACGGTAGAAACTAAAACGCATCTCACCCACAAGGTCGAAGACGAGGAAGAAGAATTTATTTTGTACGAACCCGACGCGCCCGCGATTGCCCTCGTTTATGATGCCGAAGAGTATACGCCTCTGGTCGAAAATGACGGCAGCCTACGCGCTCGCTTCAAAGTCATCGGCTTCATTTTGCTCTTCATTTGCCTCGCTTGCATAGCAGGCGCGCTGCTCATTCCCGCCAAAATTTAGCCCGTTTACACAAGTTTCAAGCGTCTTTTTTTGGGGCATCCGCCGCGCAAAGCGCGGCGGCGCTACGCTACGGGTTCGCTATTCGCTCAGTACAGCCCTTGCATGCAACGGCTCTACGCGCCGTGCCTGCACGGCTGCACCTGCTTCGCTTCGCTCGCAGCCCTCCGCATCGCTATGCCAATTTTGTCATTCTATCTTAGTCCCTCCAAAATATAGTCCCTCCGCTACCATGCGTTTTTTTTTCCTACTTGCCGCCACCGCCTTGCTTCTCGCCAGCGCCTGCCGCCCCCCTCAATTCAATAGCAAAAAAACAACACTCTATAGCCCCATCGTCGAAATACAAACCGATAGCGGCAATATAGAAATCCAACTCCTCGCCTCTACGCCCCGCCACCGCGACAATTTCCTCAAACTCATACGCGAAAACTACTACAACGGCATTTTATTTCATCGCGTCATACCCAGTTTTATGATACAGGCAGGCGACCCCGATTCGCGCGACGCAGCAGCAGGCAAAACGCTCGGCATGGGCGGTCCCGCTTACAACCTACCCGCCGAATTTGGCACAGACCTCTACCACACTCGCGGCACAGTAGCCGCCGCCCGTATGCCCGACAACGTAAATCCCCAAAAAGAATCCTCTGGCTCCCAATTCTACATCGTGCAAGGCTCCAACGTTAGCGACGAACTCCTAAACCGCGTCGAAGAAATGCGTGGCTTTAAGTATACGACTGCCCAACGCGAACTATACAAAAAAGTAGGCGGCACCCCACATTTGGACGGAGAATACACCGTTTTCGGCAGCGTCATAAATGGTATGGACGTTGTCGACAAAATCGCCCGCCTCCCCAAAGACGGCAACAACCGCCCCACCAAAGACCTCAAAATCAATAAAATACGCCTCAAAAAAGGCTGATAGACGGCAGCTATCCACAAAAATTTTATATACTTGATACCACTGCCGCCGCAAGGCGGCATTGTACCAGCGCTGCGAATGCAATGAGCAGCGTAGTACCTATACACCAAGCCAATCCCAATCCCCATGCGCCCGCTCGCTATACTTCTGCTTTTGCTGTCCGCTGCTGGCTGCATCAAACAAAGCAACCCGCCCATTCCCGCTTATATCTACGTCGAAGACCTCCAATTTCAGGCGCGTAACCCCGCCATAGAAGGCAGCCCCTCCCAACGCATTACCGACGTTTGGGTCAGCGTCAACGGGCAACTTATCGGCGCGGATAATCTCCCCGCCCTCCTACCCGTCATACTCAATGATACCACCGAGTTTTATACCGTCATCACCCGCGCAGGCATCGAAGAAAACGGCATCTTAAACCGAAAAATCGACTATCCGTTTTTTTCTTGGCACATAGAAACCCGCCGCCTACAGCCCGCGCAAATTGACACCATTCGCGCCACCGTCCGCTACGATAGCAGCGCCACCATACAAATCGTCGAAGACTTCGAAAACGTCGGCGTTATCTGGGGCGATGACCTCGACGGCAACTCCAATACCTCCATCATCAAAAGCCAAGAAGACGTTTTCGAGGGCACACACTCTGGTAAAATCGTCTTAGACAGCGCCAACCCCGCTTGCACCGCAGCAACCTCCGTTTATTACTCCGACTTGCAGCCCGTAGGCAGCGCCTTTCAGGTATTTATGGAGATGAACTACAAAACAGAACTCCCCATTAGCATCGGTCTGCGCGCCCGCTATGCCAACGGCACCACAGAAACCACCTACTTAGGCGGCGTAAACCCCAAAGACAGCTGGAACAAAATTTACTTCAATTTCACGGAAGAAGTTTTTACCAAAGGCGCACAATCTTACGCCATCGTTTTCGATGTAATCAACAGCGCACGACTCCCCGCCCCGAAAGTCTACATCGACAATGTGAAGTTGCTGCACTATTAGCCAAGAAGCATAAATTTTAGTTATTATGGGAAGATTTCACGCCTTAGAATGGGAAGACCTATCTTGGTTTCCGAGCAATTGGCGCGACTACGGCACGGATTACCTACAGTTCATCGCCGTAAAAGCTGACATCTATAAAGCAACTTTGCCTATCATCAAACGCGGCTTGCAGGCTGCCGAAAACCACGAGTGGGTAGACTGCGCCTCTGGCGGTGGCGCAGCCCTGACGACCCTCGCTACGCGCATACGCCAAGAGGAAGGTTTTGCAGACCTTACGGTAAAACTTACGGATTTCTATCCAAATAAAGCCGCTTTCGAGCGAACCCGCGCCTACGACCCCAGCCTATTCAGCTACGAAAGCACAGCCGTCGACGCACGCCATCTGCCCGAACATCTGAAAGGCAAATTTCGCACGCTCTTTGGCGGTTTTCATCATTTCCGCCCCGACGATGCGCAAAAAATCCTGCAAGATGCCGTAGATAGCCGCTCCCCTATCGCCATTTTCGAGCCTGTAGGCAGAAACTTCGGCGCTTGGCTCTCTATGCTTTTTGTGCCTATAAATGTGCTGATAATCACCTTTTTTTTGCGCCCTGTGCGCTGGTCGGTCTTGCCTTTTATTTATTTGCTGCCGCTGGTGCCGCTTTATATTTTGTGGGACGGTATCGCTTCGATTTTGCGCATCTATTCCGTCAAAGAAATGCAAAACTTAGTGAGCAAGTTAAATAATAGCGATAGTTTCGTTTGGGACATCGGTACAACGGGCAGCGCCTTCATGCCAACGCACTACCTTTTGGGTGTACCAAAGCGTGAGGGATAGTAGGGGCGAATCAACATTCGCCCATTTGGGCGATGGTGATACGCCCCAAATAGCCCGACCCCGCCCCCCTTTTTGCCCCGCACTTTTGTGCGGGGTGCCTGCGCTGTAAAGCCGTAGCAGAGCTACGGCTTTACAGCGCAGGCAGGGGCGGGGGCACGCCCAAAAAAACAACCCATAACTAACAGATAATCAATGATTTATGCAGGATTTTGGCGCGCAATTTTTGCGAGATAGCGAAACGAAAGCATTTGACGAAAAGCATCGGCAAACCATCGCTTTCAATATGCGCAAGTACGCGGCAAAGGTGGCAGAAGGCAAGCAGCAATTTGCTGACCTGCGCGAGGCACGCCGTCGGGCGGAGGCATTGCGGACGCATACAATCGGGCATTTGGCGCATTATCTCGAGCTTTGGGAGCGCAATTTTTGTGCGCGTGGTGGGCGCGTTATCTGGGCAGAAGATGCGGAAGACGCGCGCCGAGCGGTCGCCGAGATAGTCGAGCGGCACGAGATAAAAAGCGCTGTGAAGTCAAAATCCATGCTTTCAGAAGAAATCGGCTTGAACGACTGGCTCGAAAAGCTGGGCATAAATCCGATAGAAACCGACTTGGGCGAATATATCGTGCAACTGCGCGGCGAAGCGCCCTATCATATCGTAACGCCCGCCATGCACCTTTCGCGCAAGGACATCGCCGCCCTTTTTGCGGAGCGTTTTGGTATGCCCGCAGACAGCAGCGCCGAAAGCATCACGGCTTTCGTGCGCGAGCGCTTGCGCAAGGATTTTTTGTCGGCGGACTTGGGTATCACGGGCGCTAATTTTTTGATAGCCGAAACGGGGAGCCTCGTGGTCGTAGAAAACGAGGGCAATGCGCGCCTTTGCACGGCGCTCCCGCGCATACACGTAGCGATAGCGGGCATGGAGCGCATTTTGCCCCGTCTGGCGGATTTGGAATTGATGCTGCCCCTACTTGCCACCTACGGCACAGGGCAAGAAATGACGGTGTACAACACGATTTACAACGGGGCGCGGCAGGAAGGAGAGCAAGACGGTGCGCAAATTATGTACGTGATTTTGCTCGACAATGGGCGCACGCGCTTGCTCGCAGATGAGCGCCTGCGGGCGGCTTTGCACTGCATTCGCTGCGGCTCTTGCCTCAATGCCTGCCCCGTGTATCGCAGTATCGGCGGGCATACCTACGATGCCCCCTATACGGGTCCCATCGGCGCGGTGCTGATGCCGCATTTGGGCGCGTACAAAGACAAAAAAAAGCGCTTGGCAGATGCAGCAAAATATGCGCATCTTTCGGAAGCTTCGACCCTTTGCGGCGCTTGCGAAGAAAATTGCCCCGTCAATATCCCTTTGCCCGCTATGCTGCTCTACAATCGCCAACTTTCCGCCGAATGGGGCATAAAAAAAGCCAGCGAAGCGCGTTTGTGGCGTTGGTGGCGTAGACTGATGCTGCGGCGCAGGCTGCTCAACGCGCCCGCTTGGCTCAAAAAGTTGTCTATTCGCTGGTTTTTGCGCTCCTTGTGGGGGAGCAGGCGCGAATTTCCCGCGCCCGCCCAGAAAACCTTTGCGCAACTTTGGGCGAGCGGGGAAGTATAAAGCCGTTTTTTTTGGGCGTGCCCCCGCTCCCCGCGCTAACGCGCTTAAAGGTCGCGGGGTCGGGCTATTCGTTGCAGCCGCTTGCGCGGCTTCCACTGCTATCCCTCACGCGTTTGTAGGGACAAGGCATACCTTGTCCCTACTGTCCCTACATTGAACTGTCTTTGGGTCTTAGTCCTGTAAATAAAACTGCGCTTCTGCCTTCTGTTCGCCATTGACGAGCAGGGCGATGCGCTGTATGCCTGCGTAGTATTTGCGGGTCGTGATGGGGCGAAAGCTGTAATAGCGCTGTATTTCGGCTTTTTCGTTGGCGTTTAGCGGGCGCTCGCTGATTTTGAAAACCTTTTTGCCGTATCCGCCGTTTTGGCGGAGGAAGTACATGGCATATTCTATGCGCAAATCCTGCGCACTGCCGCCTGCGTTGTGCAGGGAGAAAGAAAAATTCACCCTTTCGCCCATTTTTAGCTTATCTGTAGAGAGCCGAAAGCCGCTAACTGCGATATTTTCGCTACTTTGCAAGCCGAAAAGGGCTAAAGCTGTTGGTTCGCCTTGTTTGAGCAGATTGCGGCAGGCGTGCTTTAGCAGCTTATCGGTCTGCACAGACTGCCCTCGCCAACGCTGGGCGATGCTCAAAAGGGTTTGCGGGTGGTCTTTGGCGATGTCGTTGAGGCAGTTGGCGACGCTGCGGCGCACGTACTCCGATTCGTCGGCTTTCAACGCCTCCAAAATGGGCAAAATCGGCTCTGGATTTCGCTTAAAAACGGGCAAGGCGATAGCCCAAGGCAGTCGCGGGCGTACCCCCTCCGAAGCAAGTCGGCGAACATGCTCGTTTTTGTGCCGACTCCAAGCCTGCATATAGGCAATCATCGCATTTCCGTAGCGCAAAATAAAGGGACGCACCGCAAATTCGCAGCTAATAAACTCCGTGATGCGCTCCATCGCCAAAGCCGAGCGTTGTAGGTGCTCCATGCCGTACAGCTCTACATAATCTGGCAAAAATATATAGGGCAAAGCCCCGTTTTTTTCGCCGTTTTTCTGCAAAAAAGCTATCAGCTTTTCGATTTGGGCGGCTGCCTGCTCAAAGTCGGGCGATAGAACCGTATGCAGGGCTTCAGTGGTCTGCCGCATGCGTTCTTTGAGCGTTTTTTCCTGCCATTGAGCATTGAAAATTCGCGCGAAAAAGTCCGATTTTTTGAACTGCGGCAAGATGGCAGCAAGCGCCGTAGCGAAGCGCTCGAAAAAGGCTTCAGAATAGAGGTCTTTTAGCAGGGTGCTCATGGTGTTTTGCAGATAAGCCCGCCGCCGCCTTTGCGGCGGCGGGATAAAAAAGCGTGAGGGATAGTAGGGGCGAATCAACATTCGCCCCAAATGGGGCGAATCAGCATTCGCCCCAAATGGGGCGATGATGATGCGCCCCGACCACGAAGTGAACGCGAAGCGAATAGCCCGACCCCAGCCCCTTTAAGCCGCCTTCAGGCGGCGCGGGCTGGGGGCACGCCCAAAAAATACTGTTTCAAGAGAAAGAAAACCCTCCTAAGGGTCGAAAAATGCCAAATTCTATTACAAATATCGTTTTTTTATGCGGAGTAATGTATTTTTGCCGAAAGCCATTTTTTTCTGCCTATTTTTCTGTTTGATGCTCATGGAAACGGACGCACAAAAGCCCCAAGAGGCAAAACTTAAAATTCCCGAAGCGCCTGTGCAGAGCCAACACAGCGTAAAAGTGGGCGCAAAAACGCTCAAATATACCGCTACAGCGGGTTACCTGACCCTAAAAGCGGAAACGGGCGAAGCGGAAGCACATATTTTTTACGTCGCCTATACGCTCGACGGGGTGAAAAACCCACAAGAACGCCCCTTGACCTTTTCCTTCAATGGAGGCCCAGGCTCCTCTTCCGTTTGGCTGCATCTCGGCGTTTTGGGGCCACGCCGCGTTTTGATGAGCGATGAAGGCGAATCCTTGCCCCCGCCTTATGAAATGGTGGATAACGAATATACTTGGCTGGAGGAAACGGATTTGGTTTTTATAGACCCCGTTACCACGGGCTATAGCCGCGCTACAGACGAAAAAGAAGCCAAAAAATATCACGGCTACACGGGCGATATACAGTCCGTCGGCGAGTTTATACGCCGCTACACAGCGAGCGAAAAACGCTGGGCTTCGCCCAAATATCTCATCGGTGAGAGTTATGGCACTACCCGTGCGGCAGCACTCTCGCAATATCTGATAGATGCCTACGGCTACTATCTAAATGGGGTTATTTTGGTATCCTCGATACTGGATTTTGGCACGGCGCGTTTTGATGCGCACAATGATTTGTCCTATTTGCTGTTTTTGCCAACCTATACGGCGACGGCTTACTATCATAAAAAACTACAGCCCGCCGACCAAAATCGCAAGCTGGAAGAAGTTTTAGACGAGGCGGAGGCTTTTGCGATGGGCGAATATGCTTTAGCGCTTTTGCGCGGCGACTTGCTCACAGAACAAGAGCGGCAAAAAATAGCCGAAAAAGCGAGCCGCTACACAGGTCTAAGCGTAGAATATCTACTGCGCTCCAACCTGCGCGTGAGCATTTTCCGCTTTACAAAGGAGCTTTTGCGCGATAAATACGAGGTGGTCGGACGTTTTGATAGCCGCTACAAAAACGTAGATATGAACGGCGTAGGCGAAACGGGTGAGTTTGATCCCAGCTATCAGCCCGTTATCTTGGGCAGTTTCGGCACGACTATCAACGACTATCTGGGGCGCGAATTGGGCTTTTCTTCCGATTTGACCTATAACATACTCACAGGAAAAGTCCACCCTTGGGATTACTCCAATTTCACAGGCAAAAGCGTCAATGTCGCCGAAAATCTGCGCCGCGCCATGATTATGAATCCGCATATGCGCGTTTGGGTTGCCAATGGTTACTACGATTTGGCTACGCCGTATTTTGCTACCGAATACACCTTCAACCACTTCAATCTGCCCGCCGAACTGCGAAAAAATCTATCCATGACCTACTACCCCGCTGGGCATATGATGTACCTGCAAAAAAGCAGCCTGCAACAAATGAAGCGCGAAGCAACGGAATTTTACGGAAAAAAATAGGGCATTTTTCGCGGCATTGCCGTATATTTGCCTGCGAGTGAAAGCCCCCCTTTTTGCTCCTTCCTCCATTTTACATAAACCAAAAACACCAAAAAACACTATGGGTTATCTCTTAGGCGTAGGCGAACAGTTTCCTTATTTCGAGAAAAAAGTCGTCGTATCTATCGAAAAAGGTCAAGAATTCGACCGCCTGACCAACAACTTTTCTAACGAAGGCGGTCAGTGGACAGTTATGTTCTGGTGGCCTAAAGACTTCTCTGGTCTCTGCCCTACGGAGCTTATCGAGTTCAACAACGCGTATATGGAATTCGTCGACCGCAACGCTACCGTTATTGGTGCTTCTACCGATAGCGAATACGTGCACCTCAACTGGCGCAAATCCAACGAAGCCCTGCAAGGCATCCGCTTTGCTATGCTCGCCGATACCTCCAAATCGCTGGCTACAGAATTAGGCATTTTGGGCGGCGACGACCAAGTAGCCTACCGCGCTACTTATATCATCGATGCCGACAATGTTATCCGTTGGCTCTGCGTCAATGACTTGGGCATTGGTCGCAACGTAGAAGAAGTATTGCGCACCCTCGATGCGCTACAGTCTGGCGGCGCTTGCCCTGCCAACTGGAAAAAAGGCGACGCTACGCTCTAAGCGCGCAGCAGCCTCCTATTATTTTTATACACTGCTCCCCTGCCGCGTGCATAGGAGCAGTGTTTTTTATATATTTGTGGCAGCATTCACCTCAAAAAATACCATTCGTGAAATTTGCCCAAATTTTCAAAAACAACGAGCGCTGGATACAAGAAAAATTAGCCATCGCGCCCGATTATTTCGACCAACTCGCCAAAGGGCAAACGCCCGAATTTCTCTATATAGGCTGCGCCGATAGCCGCGTTACTGCCGAAGATTTGATGGGCTTGCAGCCTGGTGAGGTCTTTATTCATCGCAATATCGCCAACCTCGTCATTCCCACCGACAACAACATCAACGCCGTCATACAATACGCCGTCGAAAATCTGAAAGTAAAACATATCATCGTCTGCGGGCACTACGAATGCGGCGGCGTCAAAGCCGCCCTCCAAGCCCAAGACATGGGGCAACTCAATAGCTGGCTCCAAACCATACGCGACGTGCGCCGCATACATCGCGCAGAACTCGAAACCATCGCCGACGAACAAGAAGAATTTGATAGACTCGTAGAACTCAACGTGTTGGAACAGTGCATGAGCTTGGTAAAAAGCGACCACGTCCAACGCTCTTGGTATCGCACCGCTACGCCCAGCATTCACGGCTGGGTTTTCGACGTGCGCACGGGCAGACTCAAAGACTTAGGGCTCGATATGCGCCGCGAATTTGAAGACCTGCGCAGCATCTACAAAATCTACCCCATCAAAAACGACTAAAAAAGGTAAGCGGCGGCAGCTACTCCACAAAATTTACAAGTACTTGCTACCATTGCCGCCTACAGGCGGCATTATACCAGCGCTGCGAGCGGAGCGAGCAGCGCAGTACCCATAAGCGCAACGCAAAAAAACACCCAAGCCGCCAAAAAAAGCCGCTTGGGTGTCTATGTCTGTAAGCTCTTCAAAAGCGCATTACCACTCGGCTGCGTCCTTTTCTTCGCTCGTAGTTTCTTCGTCGTACTCCTCATAACGACGCGTAAACTCGTCGTAATCGTAGTCGGGCATCAATTCCGTTTTCACGAAATCTACCGTCTCGCTAAATGCTTGTAAAAAGCGGTTAAAATCCTCTTTGTACAAGAAAATTTTATGGCGAATAAACGAGTCGTCGTCCATACGGCGCGTACTCTCGGTTATTGTAATGAAAAAGTCGTCCCCACGCGTGCGACGTACATCAAAAAAATAAGTGCGGCGCTTGCCCGCTTTTACTTTTTGAGAGTAAACAATCTCTTGTTGCTGACGTTTGTCGTGATTATCAAATCCCACAGCTTGTGCAAAAAATTTAGATTAAAAAATATTATGCTACAAATGTAGCGTTTTTCAGCAAAAAGGCAAATTTTTTACCGATTTTTTGCAAAAAACTATCTTTTTAATTTTTTCAGGGCGTGCCCGCCGCGCAAAAAGGCGCGGCGGTCGGGCTATGCGGGGCGCTGTAGGGGCCAGGCATGCCTTGCCCCTACAGCGCCCCAACTATCCCTCACGCCAACCTGCCCGCCGCGCCCAAGGGGCGCGGGGCGCAAACGCCTGCCACCCTGTTCTATCCTTTGCCGCCTGCTTATCGCATCGATTTTATGAACTTTTCGCTGTATATTTTTCCGCTTTCGTCCCTCCATTCTACGATATAAAAGCCCGCAGCAAGGGCAGCAATATCCATTTCGACATTGTTTATGCCTGCGCCGATTATTTGCGTAGCCTGTACGCATCCTGCCCCGTCTATAATACGAATTTTACCGCCTGCACTGCTGCCCAACTCTATGCGAATTTGCTCGCTTGCGGGATTGGGAAATAACCGAAAATCTACCTTTTCCAGCTCATATTCTACGGTCGACACCGATAGACAAGGCGAAGCAAATAGGTTTTGGCTCTGCACTACCCCACTATCCACCGCCCAATGCTGCCAAACGCCGTCGCCGCTGCTACTCTGCCAATCGTTTAAGTCGAAGCTGTTTGCGCCCGTCGGGCTGCCTTCTGCGGCATAGACCAACAAAGCTGCCCCGCCCCTATCCCAATGCAGGGGCTGCATCGGCGCGCACAGCTCCGCCCCCAAGCCTGTCGCTTGGCAAGAATGCTGCACAAAATAAGCCCGCCGCTGCGTAGATACGCCGAAGACCCGCGCTATGCCCGCCGTATCTATGCAAACCGCCGTACTTTCGTCGCAAGCGATGCCGTAGGCAGTAAAAGCCGCATCGGCATACATACGCGCCATAAAAACCGCAAAGCGCCCCCTTCGGTCGGGATTATCAAAATGCGTATCCGTGAGTACGCTCCCCAGATAAGGCACTCGAAAAAATGCAGCCGTACCCACCGTAATACTCGTATGGTAGGGATTGGCGAGCGCATCGGCGGAACTTATCGTGCCGTTTTGCGCCGTAAAATAACGTCCACCCAAGACTGCCATACCTGCGCTGGTGCCGCCTACGACTACATTTCGCTGGCTTATTGCCTCGTTTACGAGACTGTCTATAGCTGTGCCCCGCCAATAATTGACATAATTCCATTGGTTGCCGCCTGCAAACCAAATGGCTTCGGCTTCGCGTATGCGGCGCTGTATGTAGGCTTCGTTGGCGGATTGGGCATTGTGGCAAACGATGGTTTCTACCGAATTGATGCTTACGCCTAAATCGGTATAAAAATAGTCGTTGTAGCCATTGCTGCCGCTGGCGCGCAGCACCAAGACATCGCCGCCGCCTGCCCGCTGCAAAAACCAGCGCATCGCCTCATCGTCTTCCGTGCTACCGCCTATAAGACAAGTGCCGCCCAAAGCCGTAGCTTGGGTATCGCTGGTATCGCCCGTTTGGTAGCTCGTATAATTTTGGGCGAAAGCGCAGCCCCCTAAAGTCAAAAAAGCAAAGACGAAGTTGATGGTTTGCATACTGTAGTATTATTTTTATATTTGCAGCCCGCGCGCGTTCGCGCGGGCTGCGCCGTAAAGCCGTAGCATGCTACGGCTTTACAGCGTGAGGGATAGTAGGGGCGAATCAACATTCGCCCATTTGGGCGATGATGATACGCCCCGAATAGCCCGACCGCTGCCCCCTTTTTGGGGCAGCGGGCACGCCCAAAAAAACTCCTCCAAAATTACGAAAAAGCGAGTATTATGCAAACACCTACGCCTTGTACGCCTGCTGCCTTAGCGATAGAGGCGCTTTTGCGCGAGCGGCGCGCCTTGAGCAGCGAATTGTTAAATCTGGACGCTTACGAGCGTTGGGGCGGGGGCGGCGATAGCGAAATGAATGCACGTTTAGCCAGCGGCGAGGCAAATCGGCGCTATGCCGACTGCGAGCAGCGCAGCAAATCGGCGCTTGCAGGGGCGGATTTGTTTACTCGTGCATCTTTGGCAGATGCGCATATTTTTTTGCTGCAAATCTTCATCGAAGAATGCGAAAAAAAGGACGCAAAGGCGCATAGCACCGCGATTTTTGTGGCAAAAGGCGAAATACGGCTTTGGAGCGAGTACAAAGCGGGCGAGCGCGACGATGTGGAGCAAAATATATTTTACGTGCACTACGATGCGGCGCGATATGCGGCATTATTGGGCGAAAAATAACAATAAAAATGTCCGATTTCACCCCTCAAAAAGTGCCCCTGCGCCGACGAAAATACGCCGAATACATACAAGATTTTACGGCGTTGGGCAATCCTTTTGTGCTTTTGCTCATCACTACCGCCGTTTTGCAAAACGTACATTTTGCCGATGGGCGGGTCTGGCTTTGGCTCTTGGGGGCTTTTATCGCGGGCGAGGCGCTGTGTTCGGGTATAAAGTACCTTTGGCACAAGCCGCGCCCTGATGGGCAGCTATTTAAGGGGGCATTGGAGAAGATTGACGCGGGGAGTTTTCCGAGTATACACGCCTTTCGGATAGCCTATACTTATAGTTCGCTGGCGTATTTGCAGTATGTGCAAAGCGGCGGCGGGCTGCTTTTTCCCCTTGTGGCGCTGGTCGTGGTGGCGGTAGTGGGTTACTCGCGGGTATTTTTGCGCAAGCACTTTGCTACAGATGTGGCGGCGGGTTATGCTATAGGTTTGTCGGTGTCGGCGGCTTTGTGGTTGGGGGTGCAGCCTGTGTAGGGTGGGTTTTGCGAAATTTGTTTTTTTATTTTAGTTTGTCGCGTGCTTTTGTATGCGCAGGGTGATTTGCTCTATCCCTTCGATTTGCTCGAAGCGGGTATGCTGCGAGAAGCTAAGGCTATGTTTGCCTTTGTTGGCGAATTTCGTTTGGGTCATAAAAGCCATCGGAGCGCTGCAGCGCTCTCCGCTGCATTTGCCCTGCCAAGTGCCTTGTTCGTCGGAAAGCTGGAGCGAAAGCAGGTTGGTACGCGGCTTTGTGGTATCGGGAAACTCTACCTTTAGCTGTGTGTATAGGTTTTGATAGCCGTAATCGGTGCTGTGTACGACCTCCAGAATGATGTCATAGAGTTGGCTCGTATCGCTTATCTCAAACTCAAAACGAGGGGTTTGCGTGCTCCAAGTGGCATTTTCAAAAACTTCGGTTTTTTCGTATAAAACCCCGCCTTTGCAGCCGCTCACGAGTGTGAGCAGCGCAAAGGCAGCGAATTTAATCAGCAGAGGGAGGCGGCGGAGGAGGCGGGGTTTGGCGGTCATTGGGTCGCGGCTGCTGGGGGTTATTTTTCTTTTTGTTGGGATTATTTTGGTGTTGCGGGTGGCGGCGCGGCGGTATCAGCGGTTCCTGCGGTGGCTGTCCGTCTTGGGGGGGCGTGCCCTGCTGATGCGGTGGCGGCTGGCGGCGGTTGGGATTGGGGTTGTTGGGATTGTGCGTATGTTGCGCCTTCGGCGGGCGCTGTTGATGTTGGGGTGGGCGCTGCTGTTGCGGGCGCTGCTGTTGTTCGTTGTTTGTCCCCTGCTGCGGCGGTAATCCTTGTCCGTATTGATTGGGCGGCGGCTGTTGGCGGCGATTGGGATTGGGGGTATGTTGGGGCTGTTTACGCGGCTGTATAAGCGGAGTTTGCCCTTGTTGTTGTTGCTGTGGTGGCGAGTTGTGAACGGTTTTTTGCTCCGTTTCCGCTCCGTTGGGTGTAGTCGTATTGGTGGGCTGATGCAGGGGCGCGCCTGTGCGCTCTTCTCTGGGTTTGCTGCTGTTGTTGTTGGGCTTTTTGTTGTTTTTGCGCTTCTTTTTGTCCAAATCGGGGAGCTGTAGCGGCTCATCGAGTTCGAGCGTATTGGTTTCGTCTTTGTTGATTTTGCGATGCAGGCGCGAGGTGCGCTGTGCTTTGGCAATGCTGCTGCTGTCCTGCTCTGGAGTGCCAAAATCGCCATTTTCGTCCGCCTTTAGTGCCGTCAAATCATTGGGAACGATGCCCTGCGCATTCCAAGCCTGTAGCTGCTTTACCTGTACGGTCGTCAAAGGCTGAATGTCCGCCATACCGTATTGCTGCTGATACCCGTAGTACATCAAGCGCTTGAAAATATCCGTCTTGATAAGTATCACCGTACCGCGCTGCGTCTGCAATTTGTCCACGTTTTTCGGAAAATCGCGCAAGGCATCCAAGTACGATTTTAGCTCGAAGTTCAGACAGCATTTAAGCCGTCCGCATTGCCCCGATAGCTTCGCTTGATTGATAGCCAAATTTTGATAACGCGCCGCCACAGTCGACACCGAACGAAAATCGCCCAACCAAGTCGAGCAACACAACTCCCGCCCACAAGCGCCAATGCCCCCAATTCGCGCCGACTCTTGCCGAGCGCCAATCTGCCGCATCTCGATTTTCACCTTAAATTCTTTCGCATAAATGCGTATCAATTCCCTAAAATCTACCCGCCCATCCGCCGTATAATAAAAGGTAACCTTGCGTTTATCGCCTTGAAACTCTACATCGCCGACCTTCATATCCAAATCCATCGAACGCGCAATAGCCCGCGCACGGATAAGCGTATCCTTCTCCAAAGCCCGTGCCTCCTGCAAACGCTCCACATCGCGCTCATTCGCCAAACGCAAAATATTCGGCATGGTCGCATTCTCGCGCACCCGCTTTTTTTTCATCTGCATACGCACCAGCTCGCCCGCGATAGACACGCGACCAATATCAAAGCTCCCCGCCGTACTCTCTACCACCACATAATCGCCCGTATGCAACTGCAAATAATGCGGCTTGCGGAAAAACTCCTTGCGCGCATTATTCTTAAAACCTACCTCCACCGCGTCCATTCCCCCCTGTTCGGGCAAATCAATATGCGACAACCAATCAAACGTATTCAGTTTGTTGCAGCCGCCCGTAGAGCAATGCCCTTTGTCGCCACAGCCCGCAGGCGCGCCGTTGCTGCCCGTGCCGCAGCTTCCACAATTTCCACAACCCATGAGGTTTATATATATATTTAACGCCGCGTTGCCGTTTTTACAGGCTTGGGGGCGCGTCTTGTAGTTAGTAAAAATTTCTAAAACGCAAAGATAATGCTTTTTGCGTTATTTTATTCGGTCGTTTTTTGGGCGTGCCCCCGCGCCACGCCTGCCGCAAAGGACGGCAGGCGGAGCCGTAGCACGCTACGGCTCTACTGGCGCGGGGTCGGGCTATTCGGGGCGCATCATCATCGCCCCTTTAGGGCGAATGTTGATTCGCCCCTACTATCCCTCACGCGTCTACACTCCCAACTATTGCCCCTCTTCTCGGACTATCTCGTTGAGGGCATCGTTTATATTGTCGTACTTAAACTGAAATCCCGCCTCTTTCAATCGACGCGAAACCACATTCCGACTTTTCAAAATTAGCTCCGCTTCTGTGCCTATCAGCACTGCGCCCATCTTCACCAAAAATCTCGGCATCGGCAAACCCCAAGAACGCCGCACCGCCCGCCGCAAAGCCCGCATCAATTCGGCATTGCTTATCGGATGGGGCTGCGCGATATTAAATACGCCGCTTAATTCCGTATGCTCCATCAAAAAATCTATACTCCGCGCTATATCTTCGATATGCACCCAGCTAAACGCCTGCTGCCCACCACCCTGCGCACCGCCAAACCACAATTTTGCCAAACGCAGCAGCGGCACCATCGCCCCGCCGCCCTTACCCAAAGCGATGCTAATACGCAACGCAATTTTGCGCGTTTTCGGTGTAGGGGCTTCGTTGAGTACGCGCTCCCATTCTTTGGCAACCGTCATAGAGAAGTCGCTGCCTGTATTCGTGCTATATTCATCGTTGGCAGCTTGAGATAGCTCCGTATGATTGTATATAGTCGCCGTACTGGAGTTAAACCATACTTCAGGTGGCTCCACACAAGCAGCCACAGCCTCCCCCAAAACGCGGGTGCTGTGCGTGCGCGATTCCATGATTTGCCGCTTGTTTTCTTCCGTATACCTACAGTCTACGGTGCGCCCTGCCAAATTGATAAGCGCCTTAGCCCCCTCCAATTCCTTTGCCCAGTCGCCCAAATTCTCGCCGTCCCAAACGGCATAACGTATATTTTTCGGTGCATTTTTGCGCAATTTGCGCGAAAAAATTACCACCTCATATTCTTGCCGACTAAAATGCGCCGCCAGATAATCCCCCAAAAATCCCGTGCCCCCAGCCAATACAATTTTTGCCATATCGCGTTTTATTTAGCCTAAGGTACCACTGCCGCCTGTCGGCGGCATAGTACCAACGGCACGAGCATAGCGAGTGCCGTAGTACCTATACATCAAGCCAGTTTAGTTAATTTTTGCTATTGATGGCTTGCACGCCTTTGATTTCGGGTACTTGCGACTTTACGGTATGTTCTACGCCTGCGCGCAGGGTCATGGTATTCATTGCGCAGTTTTCGCACATTCCGAGCCAGCGGACTTGTAGCTGCATTTCTTCCGTAAGGTCTACGACTTCTACGTCGCCACCATCGGATTTTAGATGCGGGCGAATGCTGTCGAGCGCCGTGCGGGCGCGTTGCATCAAATTTTCTTTATATTCGTTGGTCATTGTGGTAGTTTATTTTTGCACATTGCTGCGCAGCCAGTCGCCCATTACCTTTAGCGCCGCAGGGGCAAAGGTTTCTTCTAATGTACCATATTCCTCCAATCCGCAAACATCGCAGGTCTGAAACAAATGATTAAGGTCAGGCATAAGCTGGCAGGTAAATTTTTTGTTTTTGGCGGCTTGTAGATAATCCTGCATCATGCCGATATTTATCGGCGATACTTGCAAATCTTTTCCGCCATTGAGGACGAGTGTAGGTGTGCGAAGTTTTTTCAGATAGTCGGCGGGTTCTATGTTCAAAAAAACGCGAAACCATTCGTTGCTCATCACGGAGGATATATTGATGCGTACCAGCGTTTCGTTGCCCATGCCGACGGCTTCGGCTTCTTCTGCAGTGAGCGCGGCGAGATGCGGGCGCATCGCTTCGTAGATTTCGTCGGCGGTTTTCGTGCGCGCCTTATCTTCGGCTAAAGCGTTGTAGAGTGCGCCGTTGATTTTTTCTACCTTATCGGCGAGGGCTTCCGTTGCGCCATTTTGCAGCATAATATCGCGGCTTTGGCGCAGCAATACCTTTTTGCAGCTTTCGGCGGGTGCTGCCAACAAAACCACAAAAGCCACGCTTTTGTTTTTCACAGCGAGCAAAGGCGCTACAATGCCGCCTTCGCTATGCCCTATCAAGCCGATGCGCTTTTTGTCGATGCGTTTATCTTTTTGCAAAAAGGCTACTGCTGCTGCGGCATCATCTACAAAATCGTAAGTTGTCGCCGTAGAAAAATCGCCCGTAGACTTGCCCGTGCCCCTATCGTCGTAGCGCAGCACCGCAAAACCCATGCGTGTCAGATAATCGGCTATCACCAAAAAAGGCTTATGTCCCAATATATTTTCATCGCGGTCTTGAGCACCACTACCCGAAATCAGCACTACAGCGGAAAATTTCTCGCCCTCGCTTGGGTACGTGAGCGTGCCCGCCAAGCGAGCGCCCGCCTTTTCATTAGTAAAAAATACGTTTTCCGATTTATACGGGAAAGGAGCTTTCGGCTCCTGCGGGCGGCGCGGTGGGGCGGCTTTGGTGCTGCGGCGCAGATTGAGCGGCATCGCCCGACCTGCCTGCTTCCATTCGCCCTCTATTTCCTTTGTCGTCGAGTTGTACGCGCCGATATAAGCGGCTTTCATTTGTCGCTGCTCCGCATAGAGGCTAATGCCCTCGGTGTCGACGCTGTCTATAGGTATATCAAATGCCATCTGGTCGGGACTATCGAGCGTGCCAAGCCAAGTGCCATCCGTTTTTTTCGTCAAATTTAGCCCTATCCGCAATTTTGTGCCTTGCACCTCCAAAGCGCCTTCCCAAGAGCCTTCCCATTGCATTTCGGCAGCGGGTTGTGCAAAAATCGGCGCGCAAAACGCCAAAATCCAGACTAAAAAAACATATCTTGCCATCATTAAACTTCGTTTCATTCGCAGAAAGCGCAAATATACGAAATAGGAGTTACGAGTTACGAATTACGAGTTACGAATGTTCGGCAATACTCTGCTTGCTGCGTCATTCGCTTCGCGTTAACTTCGTTTTCGTAATTCGTAATTCTATGGCGTGCCCCCGCTCCCCACCCACCGCGCGAATGCGCGGCGGGTTGAAAGGTCGCGGGGTCGCGTGTTGCAGGGCTATCGGTGCTTCACGGCGTGCCAAAGGCACTTGTTTGCACCAGCGCGTAGCGCTGCCCTTCCACCCGCTCACGCAATACCATTAAAGCATTTTGCCAAATAATAAAATATGTCCGACCATTCTTTGCTTGATGATGTGGGCGTACCGCTGAAACTTCGCCTTGAGCAACGTAAGCATTGGGCGCGGCGCGCTTGGCTTTCGCTATTGGTTTGTGCCATTTTTGCTGCGCTGCCTTTTTTGATAATTTGGAAAATCAAAAAATCGACTTTGGAGCGCTGGATTTTTATGGACGGTTGGATTTTTTTGTCTATACTTTGGGCAGTGGCGGGTTTGGGCTTGATTTATTTGCTGTACTGTTTGATTAAGCGCGCCCAAATAGCTGCCTAACTGTCTGAAAATTGGCAATAGCGATTGCAATGCGAGAGGGATAGGAGCGAAACCACCGAGCAGCCTTTAGGCTGCGAAGGTGATGCAGCGGATAGCCCGACGCGAGGGGCGCAGCCCCGAAGCGGCTCGCCAAAATAAAAAAGCTTAAAATCGTAGCATGGAGATTTTTTATACGCGATTGGGCGGCGGCGAAGAAAACGAGGCAGAATGGGCAAATTTGCGGACTTTATTGTTGAGTGAAGATGCGGAAAATCTGCAAATCGGTTTGAGTATCTTGGGAGGCGCGCCGCAAAACTGTGCCGCGGTAGCCGATGCGCTCTGTGTTCGTTTGATTTTCGAGGCAGAAACGGACGAAAATGCGCCCTATCGGCAGCGCATCAGCGTCTTGCTCAATACCTACCTGCCGAAGGCGCAGCGGCGGGCTTTGGAGGAAGATTTAGCGCTGTTTTTACCTACGAATGCGCAGACTCAAAGTTGGGCGACGGTAGCGGCGCGGCTGCATCGCTACGAGCAAGTGCGGGCGCATTATGAGCCACTTATTTTGCAAAATGCGCTTTTTGCGAAGCGTTTTTTTTCAGTAGCGACCCTTTTTATCTACGGCTACGAGCAGCGAGAGGCAGCATTGCCGTTTTTAGAATTGGCGATGGAGCGGCTTCCCAACTGGGTAGCGCCTTTTTTGAATTGGGCAGACGTATATACCTTGCATCTTTTTCCTGCCGCCAAATTTTGGGAGCAGGCGGATAAGGCGGAGGCGGTTTTTGAGCATATTTTGCAGCTAAAGCCGCATTATGCGCCTCTTGTAGCCTACAAACGGGCTTTCATGGCGCAAACCTTGAGGCGGAAAGGCTGGCAGCAACTGGCGCGGGCGGGTTATGAGCAGGCTTTAGCGGCAAAATTAGATGCGAAAACGCGGGAAAATATCAGCGAATGGCTTTTGGCGATTTGTGTAGAGCAGGGCGATTATGTGCGGGCGGCGGAGTTGGTGCAGGCGCTTACGCCCTCTTTGGGCATAGATAAATTGGCTATCCCATTGGCTTTAGTGGCTTGGAAACTGCATAACAATCGAGAAGCCGCCGCTACCCTACTTAAAAAAACCGCCGCAAAAGAACCACAAAACGCCCAACTATCGCGCTATCTTTCGCAGTTATACGCAGAAATGGGCGAGGTGCAGGCGAGCGCCTTTTATGCCGAGCAGGCGGATAAGATAGATAGCTTAAAAGCGTGATGTATAGGTACTGCGCCGCTCGCCTTTGGCTTGCGTCGCTGGCACTATGCCACTCGCTACGCTCGCGGCAGTGGTAGCAAGTATATAAATTTGTATAAAATAGCTGCCGTCTGTGCTGAAGATAAGAGCCTCATCGGTTTGGAATACCCATATACACTGTGTTTTAATCTGTACATCGCGTTAAAAAATATGAGGGCAATCGCACTAAACGGCGCAGCGTCGACAAAGGAGCAAAAAATTTTATGGGCGTTTTGGCTGCTGATGGTAGCAGCGGTTTTGTTTTGGGGCAATGGCAGCGTAAGCCTTTGGGACGAAGATGAGGCGGCTTATGCTTTATTTGGCAAAACGATGCTGGAGTCAGGCGATTGGTTGGTTCCTGATTTCAGTTGGTCGGATATACACCGCAAAACGCCTTTTCATTTTTGGGCTATCGGGGCGAGTTTTGCGCTGTTTGGGGTGAATGAATGGGCATTGCGATTGCCGACGGTTTTGGCTTTGTGTTGGCTGATGTGGTTGATGTGGTTTTGGGGTGCGGAGTTGTGGGGGCGGCGGGTGGCGGCTTGGTCGCTGTTGATCTTGATGTCGAGCCTGATGATGCCGACGCTGGCAAAGGTCGCTTTAACAGACGGCTGGTTATTGCTCACGAGTGCGGCGGCAGCTTTGGCGCTCATGCTGGCGATGGAAACCGAAACAGAAGACCGAGCGCGTCGGGCGCTGCTCTATTTTTGGCTTTGGGTGGGTGTAGGTATCTTGGTGAAAGGTCCTCCGATAGTGATTTTGGCGGGGGGTATGTGGTGGGTGGCATTGCTCACCCATGAGCGCGGGCGGGCGCGTTTGTTGTCTTGGGGGGCTGTATTGGGTGCTGCTTGGGCGATTTTGCCCTTTAGTCTTTGGGCGGGAGCGGTATGGTATTCGGGGCGGGGGGATTTTTTGCAGTTTTTGTATGATTGGTATGTGGTAAAGCGGGTTGGGGGCAGCGTGTTGGGGCAAACGGGCTGGGCGGGCTATCATTTTGTAGTTTTGTCTTTGTCGTTTTTGCCGATGCTGGTGGCGGTCTGGTCTTCGGCGGGGGAATGTCGGCGCTGGTGGCAAGCGCGGCGGGGTTTGGTCTGTTTGGGTTTGGGTTGGCTGGGTTTCGGTTGGTGGTTTTTTGAATTGATGTCGAGCAAGCTACCGACCTATTCGCTTTCGGTGCAGCCGCTCTGGGCGGTAGCGGGCGCGGCTATGTGGTCGCTCTGGGCAAAGCAAGCACAGAGCGCCGAAAAGGGCGATTTTTGGCGCAGCTTACCCGCCTTAGTGCGAGGGGCTTGGTGGCTTTGGCTCTTGGTCTGGTGGTCAGTCGTAGCGGCGGCGCTATTGCTGCCGATGGTAGAGAACGTTCCTTCGTGGGTGGCGAGCATTGTCGATGATTGGCGGGTGCGGCTCTGGTTGCTGCTGCTGGGTGGAGCGGCAACGGCGGCTGTAGTGGCGATGCGCAGGGGCGAAGTTGGTGCGGCTTTGATAGCCTCAACGCTCTTGGGTCTGGGTTTGCAGTGGGGGGCTTGGGCGCTGGTAGCGCCGCAGATAGAAAACAGCCCTATGAAAAGCCTACGCCGTATAGCCGAGCGCGTTTTGCAAGAGCGAAAAGCAGGCGAAACCGTAGCGCTGGTGGGTTTTACCCCAAGCCAAACGAAACCGAGCCTACTTTTTTACCTCGTCCAAAACGAAAAAATGAGCGACAAAAGCGCCCGTAGCCGAGTTTTTGAGCAAATAACATCGGAAGAAGCCCTAAGCAGGGCTTGGACTTATCCCGAAAAAAGGCAGCTCTTTTTGGCAGGCGAAAAGGAAGGCGATTGGGTGCGAAATATACGCGACAACTTCCCCCAAGCCCGCATAGATACCCTGCATTGGTGGTCTACAGACGACCAACTGCGGGCGCATGATTTTTATTTCGTAAGGAATTTTTAGCCTTTTTGCGCCTATCCGCAGGCTGCGCGCTACGCGCTTACCTGCGGCTAAAAAGAACATAGCCCCTTTGGGGCTATTATGGGCTGCAAACCGAATGAAATTATGCGGAATAGCCCCACTGCGAAGCAGCCGCGAAGCGAACGGGCGTTTTTTTCTTAACCGTTGGCAAGCGTAGTGCAGCCTGCGGCAAAGCCCCGCGCCTCTTTGGGCGCGGGGATAAAAAGCGTGAGGGATAGTAGGGGCGTATCAACATTCGCCCAAATGGGCGATGATGATACGCCCCGAATAGCCCGACCCTGCGACCTTTAAGCCGCGTTTAGCGGCGGGGAGCAGGGGCACGCCCAAAAAAAACGCTATCGGATAACAATACTAAGCCTTTGGCTATGGCAAACCTTGAAAAAACCAAGCGCGGGCGCGCTGAGATTGCTGGGCGGATTGGCGGGCGCGGCGCTGGACTGGCTAACGGTTTCTTCCAAGCCGTAGAAGTACTTAAATGCGGCTTCGTCGATGTTTTGCATCTCGACGGTCAGCGTATCGCCTGCCTTTGTGGACAGAAAAACGGGGCGATTGTTGGTATTGCCGTTGTTGATTTTGTCGTCGTATACGACTATAGCCTCCTGCCGCTCGGCATTTTTGTATAGCTCGAATTGGTAAAAGTTTACAAACTCGGCGGGGTCGGTAAAAATGGGCGTAACGACGATAAATACGTTGCCATCGTCATCGGGTCGCTGCGGTCTGCCTCCCTGCATATCGGTCGTCAGATTTTCTTGCCGCAAAGAATCGAAGGGCACAGATGCGGGCATAATTGCCGACGAAGTAAATACTAATTCTGACTGTGTAGTCGGATTGGGCTGTATGCGTATATCATAGCGTTCGCCCACCACAGCCGCCAAATCGGGGTGCGTATACAGGCCTGCCGCCGTTTCTGTAAGCGTATCTATACGCGTGCCATTGGATATAGTAACCAGCGCGCCCGATACTTCAGGAAACGCCTCTTCCGAGCTAAAATTGACCGTGCGGCTGATTTGCACGCGGGCGCTGCCTGCCTCCTGCGTGAGGACAGCCTGCACCACGTACAGCGGCTCGGCATCGCGCAAATCTATATCTATCTCTTTGGTGCAGCCTGCAAGCAAGTAAAGGAAGGAGAGCGCAAGCAGCGTATTATATCGGCGCATCGGTTATTTGAAGTTAAAATTCCAAGAAATAGAGGGCACCCAGCGGAAGAGGGAGGTTTGCACGGCGACGGTTTTGGTCGGGTCGTCTTCGCTCTCTTCGAAGGAAATCAAAAAGGCGTTTTCTCTGCCATAGGCATTGTAAAGACTGATGGCGATTTCCGAATTGAAGCGTTTGCGCTCCTTTAGCTGAAAGGTCGCCGCCAAATCTAAGCGATGATAAGCGGGCATGCGATAGCCATTGCGCTCGCTATAAAGCCAAATCGTTTGCCCGTTGATTTCGTATTTGCCTGTGGGGAAGGAAACGGCATTGCCCGTTTGATAGACCCAAACGGCAGAAACATTGATGCGGGGCGTGATGTCGTACATGGTTACTACAGAAATATCATGGGTTCTATCCTGCCGCGCTGCGTACCAAGCGCCACCGTTTACGCCCTCTATCTGCTTTTCGGTGCGCGAAAGGGTATAGCCGAGCCAGCCCGTAAATTTGCCCTTGTTCTTTTTGAGCAAAAATTCTACCCCGTAGGCGCGCCCCCGCCCGTACAGCAGTTGGGTTTCTATCACGGGGTCAAACTCGTTGGCTCCATCGCGGTAGTCTATTTGGTTGTGCATCCATTTGTAATAGGTTTCCACGCTAAATTCGTAGGTATTTTCCTTAAAATTCTGAAAATAGCCCAAAGATACTTGGTCGGCGACTTCGGGGCGTATGAGGTTAGAATTTAAGACCCATTTGTCTGTAGGGCTGGTGCTAACGGAGTTGGCTATCAGGTGCACGTGCTGCGTATTGCGGGTATAAGCAGCTTTTAGCGAATTTTTATCGCTCAATACATAGCTCATCGATACGCGAGGCTCAAAATTTAGGTATTGGCTGACGATGTTGGCTTCTGCGAGGGTGTCGGTGATGTTGCCCTGCTCATCGACATTGAAGTAGTCGCCACCGCCCAAAACCGCGTAATGACTTAGGCGCAGACCGTAGTTTATATTTAGTTTTGAACTGGGTTTCCAAGCTCCCGCCGCGTAGGCTGCCGACTCCAGACCGTAGCGATTGTCGCCGAGATTGGTGCTAAAACCCGTTGCATCTACCTTGCCTGGTATAGCGGTATGATGTATGACGTTGTAACCGAAACGCCATTCGCTTTTGGGATTGGGGAAATACTGAAATTCTTGCTTCAAATTCCAGTCGCGCACCCGAGAAAAGATGCTAAACTCGGCATTGTCGTTTGTTAGCTCTATTTTGTAGTCGTAATTGCTAAAAATAAAGGAGGTATTAGAAAACCATTTGGCGTTGAAAAGGTGATTCCAACGCAGCGTTCCCGTCGCATTGCCCCAGTCTATGCCGAATTGGTCGCCCAAACCCAAGACATCGCGCCCAAAGTAGCCCGACAAAAACAATCTATCTTTGTCCGAAAATTTGTAATTGATTTTCGCATTGAGGTCGTAAAAATATAGGGTGTTTTCTTTCAGCTGCTCCGAAAATGCCAAAAAAACATCGGCATAAGTACGCCGCCCCGAAAGCAAAAAAGAAGATTTTCCCTTTTGTATAGCGCCCTCTACCGTGAGGCGGGAGGCGATAAGTCCAAGCCCCCCATTGAAGCCCCAGCCCTGATTATTGCCTTCTTTCATCTTGATATCGACCACAGAAGCCAGTCTGCCGCCAAATTGCGCGGGCGCAGTGCCCTTATATAGACTCACGTCTTTTATCGCATCGCTATTGAAGGTCGAGAAAAAGCCCAATAAATGCGAGGCATTATACACGGGCGCATCATCGAGCAAAATCAAATTTTGGTCGGCAGCGCCACCGCGCACCGTAAAACCGCTTTGCCCCTCGCCGCTGGATTTTACGCCAGGCAGTAGCTGTATAGCTTTCAGCACATCGCGCTCGCCGAAAATCATAGGCAGCTTTTCGATGGTTTTCATATCGAGCTTTTCCACGCCCATTTGCGCATCAGTTACCCGACTATTGCCGCCTTCCGCCTCCACGACGAGTTCCACAAAATCGCTGCCCTCCTCTTTTAGGCTTATGTTCCATTTGCGCGACTCCGTGAGCTTGACCTCCGCCGCCTCTTCCGCATAGCCCAGATAAGAAACGCGTACCGCATAGGTACCTTCGGGCAGGGTCAGGGAATAAAATCCGTACTCATTGGTCGTTGCGCCGCGCACGCTTTCGCCGATTTTCGTCGATACGTTCGCGCCCATGAGCGATTCGCCCGTTTGTAGGTCCGTAACATAGCCGCTCAAGGTAAAATTACTTTGCCCCCAGACCGATAGCGGTAGTAGACAAAGTAGCCATAAAAATTGCTTCATTATTTATTGATTATCAAGCATATATATACAAAGTCTAAAATTTTGGTGCTTTATGATTTTGGCTGGAGCCCTACATAAAAGGATAAAATTA
>CAYXSA010000008.1:0-70163 GCA_964467315.1 uncultured Saprospiraceae bacterium
GAGTCTACCTAAAAAAAAAGGGACCGATTTTCGGAGTCTACCTAAAAAAAAAAGGGACCGATTTTCGGAGTCTACCTAAAAAAAAAGGGACCGATTTTCGGAGTCTACCTAAAAAAAAAGAGACCGATTTTCGGAGTCTACCTAAAAAAAAGAGACCGATTTTCGGAGTCTACAGGCTTTTCCTACAGGCTATCTGTAACGTTTTTTATTAAAAATAAAAGTCTTAAAAAAAAGAAAAAAATTGCGCGAAAAAAGAAAAAAAAGGGACTGATTTTCGGAGTCTACAGGCTTTTTCTACAGGCTATCTGTAACGTTTTTTATTAAAAATAAAAGTCTTAAAAAAAGAAAAAAATTGCGCGAAAAAAGAAAAAAAAAAGGGACCGATTTTCGGAGTCTACAGGCTTTTCCTACAGGCTATCTGTAACGTTTTTTATTAAAAATAAAAGTCTTAAAAAAAAGAAAAAAATTGCGCGGAAAAAGAAAAAAATAGCCCCAAGGGGGCGTTATCTTCTTAACCGTAGGCAAGCGCGATAGCGCGCAGCCTGCGGAAACGCGAGAGGGATAGAAGCGGAACCAGCCCGTAGCCGCTTCAGCGGCAAGGGCTGATGGAGCGAATAGCCCGACGCAAGCAGTAGCCACAGGCTGCTGCGAAGCGGCTCGCCAAAAACAAAAAAGCTTTGATAACCAATAACCTATGAATAAAACGTAATTACGCCATCACGTACATACGGCATTACGTTGTTACGTCATCACGTAATGACGTAATTACGGCACGACGTAACGAAAGAAGAGCGCAGACGAAACGCAGCCCCTTTTGCCCCATTCTGCCAATAAAACTGTAGCTTTGCGCTTTTCCGAAAATGTAAGCGATTATGAAAAACTCATGGACAGGCAAGGAGCAGTATTATGGCGACTATTTGGGCTTGGACAAAATCCTAAGCGCACAACACACCGAGAGCGAAGCGCGGGGCGTGGAGGCGCATGATGAATTGCTATTTATCATCGTGCATCAGGCGTATGAGCTTTGGTTTAAGCAGTTGATGCACGAGCTGGAATCCATCATCGCCATCTTCGAGCGACCCGCCGTCGACGACAATGCGCCCGATATGCAGACGGCTGCGCATCGCCTTAATCGCATGGTCGAAATCTGGAAATTGCTCGTCGAACAAGTCCGAATAATGGAGACGATGACGGCGATGGATTTTCTCGATTTCCGCGACTTGCTCACGCCTGCTTCGGGTTTTCAGAGCTTTCAATTTCGCTGTTTTGAGGCGCGCATGGGTTTGCGTATGGAGCATCGTTTTGCGCGGGAGTACTACCAACAACAGCTGCGGGAAGAACATTTGGAGATGATTCGGCGCTCTGAAAGCGGTGTTGCGCTCTTCGATTTGGTAGAAAAATGGCTGGAACGTATGCCCTTTTTTGAGCCAAAATTTTGGGAAGGCACCGACTTTTGGGCGAGTTACAAACAGGTTTTTTCCGAAGGTCTGACGGAGGGCGAAGCTGCGCGAATATCTACTGCCGAGCTCGAAAATTTCTTCTTTGCTACGGGCGAGCGCGAAGGCGTGCGCCTCTCGCCTGCCGCCTGCCGAGCTGCATTATTTATCAATTTATACCGAGAATTTCCGCTCCTACAGCTCCCTTTTCAGTTGATTAGCAAGCTATTAGAGATGGACGAACTTATGTCTACTTGGCGCTATCGCCATTGGATTATGGTACGCCGCATGATAGGGATGCGCTCTGGCACGGGCGGTTCTTCGGGCGCTGGCTACCTCAAAGGCGCGATGGAAAGCCACCAAATTTTTAAGGATTTTTCGCGCCTCGCTACCTTCCTTTTGCCCCGCCGTCGCCTGCCCAGCCTACCCAACGAACTACGTCAAAAGCTCTCCTTTACGATATAATTTTCTATTTTTATTTGGGCGTGCCCGCCGCCCCCACGGCGTGCGCAAAGCGCACTTGTTTAAAGGGGCGGCGGTCGCGTGTTGCGGGGTTGTAGTATGCGGGCAGCGCTCATGAGCGCTGCCCGCATACCGCGCCGCTCACGGCGCGCCCCTCCACCCGCTCACGCGGCAGACAGCCCACAAAGCAGGGCTTTTTTCTCCATCACCGACATTTTTTTATTTGCGCTATGAACAAGTTTTTTTTCTTCTTTCTCACATTTTTTGGCTTTTTGCAGGCTGTATCCGCACAAAATAGCCGCTACGCTGTAGAGGTCGGCGCTTTCGCCGAAGGCGTAGACCTTAGCTACTTCCGCAAGCTCGATTATACAGTCTACGAAAGTGTCGATGTTAATACCATTTTTCATTACTACATCGACGTACAAGACGAAAGCGAAGGCGCACGCGTGCGCGAAACAGCCCGCAATGCAGGACACAAATACGCCCGCATCGTCGACTTCGACCAAATCGCCGCCCAATGCGCTACCCAATGCGGCTATCAACCCCGTAAAATTACCCAATCAGGCAACCCCTCTACGATGAAAATCGTAGACAACCCCGCCAAACCCAGCCGAAAAACTACCACTACCACCAGCTCCGAACGCCCCCGCAAAACCTCCACCACCATCGAGCCCAAGCCCAGTACCGCCACCAATACCCAAACCGACCCCAATCCTCGCCCTCAACGCACACCCAAAGACAAAAAAACTAACACTAACACTACCGCTACGACCAATCCCAGCAACGATAATACCCAAACTGACCCCACACCCAGCCCCAAATCCGCCCCGCGAAAGTACAAAACCGTCTTCGACAAAGAAGCAGGCAAGTATATCCGCGTCTACCAAGACTAAAAAACCAAAGGACTATTTCTATTCATAAAACCACACTAATTTTCCCAAATTTCCTATGACCGCTATGACCACTTTTTTCCGCTCCACTCTGCTCCTTCTTGCCTTTTCTGCTGCCGCTACCGCCTCGGCGCAAGAGCCAGAAAAAATCAACAGCAAAGAAGATTATACTATCAACACCGACCGCCCCAGCGTCGCCTACGCCTGCAATATCGTCCCCGTTGGCGCTTTCCAGTTCGAGCTCGGCTACCAATTTGCTCGCAGCAGCCTTCGCAATTTCGACGTGCAAGAATACAGCCACGTTATGCCCAATATCACCTTCCGCACAGGGCTTACCCCGCGCTGGGAGGCTTTCCTGAGCTGGGATGTGCTCGGCTCGCGCACCGTCGTCGCAGGACAAGAAATCGATAAAAGCTTCTCCTCCAATGCCCTCACCGTTGGCACACGCTTTAGTATCTTCGATAAAGCCGAAGGCAATCGCCCCCAACTCGCCTTCTTCGGCGCGGTTTCTCTCCCTTACACCCTGCCCAGCGCCCAGCGTCAAAACGCCAGCCTTAGCAGTTTTTTCCGATTTTCTGCCCAACACGAATGGGGAAATATCTCCTTTTTCTATAATCTCGGCGCCAATTTCTCGGAAGAACGCGATGGCATAAATACCTATTTGCAGACCACGCCCACGATTATCGTCGGCGCAGGCTGCCCCGTCGCAGGCAATTTAGCCGCCTACGTCGAAGCCTACAATTACATGCCCCTGCGCAATTTCGTCTATCGGCAGGGCTTCGACGGCGGCTTCACCTACACCATCAAACGCCGCATTTTGCTCGACCTCGTCGGCGGCATAGAATTCGATAAAGACGCCGTTATGCCTTATTTTACCGTCGGTTTCTCTGCCTGTCTGTAGGTTTTTTTTGGGGCCTGCCGCCGCGCCCCTGTAGAGCCATAGCATGCTACGGCTCCGCCGCCTTTCGCGGCGTGCGGGGAGCGGCGGCAGGCCCCAAAAAAATGCAAAAATAATCCTTCTCAGCTCCATAAAATGCACCACCCCATATCCCCGCTCGATGGTCGCTATGCTGACCGCTTGCAAGCACAGCAGCAGTATTTTTCGGAATTTGCGCTCATGCGCGCCCGCTGCGAAATCGAAGTCCGCTACCTGCTCGCCCTCGACGAAGCAGGCTATTTTGAGCCGCTCACAGCAGACGAAAAGCGGCGTATTTTCGACCTTATCGCCAATTTTTCCGACTCGGATTATGTTGCCATCAAGCAGATAGAAAATACGACCCGCCACGACGTAAAGAGCTGCGAAATGTTCTTGCGCGAGCGCCTACAACTCGCCCAGCCCAATCTCATACACTTCGCCCTTACGTCGGAAGATGTGAATAATCTCGCCTACAGCATCTTGCTGCGCGACTATCTGAGCAATCTGCAACTGCCCCAAATCGCTACGCTTTTGCGGCAGCTTTGCAGCCTTGCCGAGCAATGGGCGGCTATTCCCTTTCCCACCCGCACGCACGGACAAAAGGCGACACCCTCAACGGCAGGCAAAGAAATTGCCGTTTTTATCAATCGGCTCACACGCTACTACGAGCAGCTTGCGGCGTTTCGTTTTAGCGGCAAATTTAGCGGCGCAGTAGGCAACTACTCCGCGATGATGGCGGCACTGCCACAGGTCGATTGGCTGGCTTTTTCGCAAAATTTTATCGCCTCTTTGCAGTTGGATTTCAACCTCTGTACGACCCAAATCGAAGACCACGACCATTTTGCGGACTACTTCAATCTGACGCGGCAGGTCAATAATATCGTTGCGGATTTGAACGTAGATTGCTGGCTCTATATCTCCCGCGATTTGTTTAGCGAGCGCACGCAGGCGGGCGAAGTCGGCTCTTCGACCATGCCGCATAAAGTCAACCCCATCAATTTTGAAAACAGCGAAGGCAACATTGCCATAGCCAATAGCCTATTGGCGATGATGTCCGACAAGCTCACCCGCTCGCGTATGCAGCGCGATTTGTCGGATTCTACCGTACAGCGCAATATGGGTGTAGCCTTGTCGCATAGTTTTTTGGCGATAAGTGAGAGTTTGCGCGGTCTGCAAAAGCTACAAATCAATGCGCAAAACTGCCTTAACGAGCTGCAAAATTCGCCCGAATTGCTTGCCGAACCCATACAGACAATCCTCAAACTCGTAGGTGTCGCCGACCCTTACGAGCTACTGAAAAAGCATACACGCGGACAAAAAACCAGCCGCGAACACCTGCTACAGCTTGTCGATTCTTTGCCCGAATTGTCGGAGGAATTGCGGCAACAAATTCAGCAGCTTAGACCCGAAAACTACTTGGGCGATGCGGAGCGTATCTGCGCCCTCGTCGTAGAGAAAGCGCGCAAATTGGTAGGGGCTTAGGCTATTACGTCGTTACGTCATCACGTATATACGTCATTATGTAATGACGTAGAGTTAAAAGTGTACTAAATTTATTTTTACAAAAAAAGAATACTATTGTATTCTTTTTTTGTATATTTGCAATATGTTTTACTACTACGGGCGAAAAAAACAAATTGCAAAACATTATCCATCTCCCAATTTCGATACGATTATCGAGCCATTTGCGGGAGCGGCTTCTTATGCGCTTTTTGGAGATAACTGGAAAAAGAGAGTTATCTTAATTGAAAAAGATACTAAAGTTTTTGCCATCTGGGAATGGCTCATAAAAAGCGCAACAAAAGAAGAAATTTTAAAATTACCTGATTTGCAGGTAGGGGAAAAAAGTTCGGAGTTTCTACATATTATCCATGCTGCTACGAAAATGGCTTTTCATTTCAAGACCATCAAGGTTACCCCAATTCTTGAAAGAAATTGGGAGATTAGCAAAAGGTGTATGGCAGAAAACGTTCAAAAAATAAAGCACTGGGAAATAATCTGCGAAGACTACACAAAAGCGCCAGACATTGAAGCTACTTGGTTTATAGACCCTCCTTATAAAGGAGAGGCTGGCTTGGGCTACAAACAATCTAGTAAATTGATAGACTATAACTTTTTGGCTGCTTGGGCTTTAAAAAGAAAAGGAGAACTCATTTTTTGCGAAGGCGAAAAAGGTGATTACCTTCCCTTTGAGCATCTAATGGAGTTAAAAGGTGTCGCAGGAAAGGCGAGCAAAGAAAAAATATATTACCAAACTAATCACATTAAAAGCAGGCCTGCCGATTTATTTAGTGAAGTGCAACAGCTTTTCTAACTTGGCGATATAGTCTTTTTGGTTAAGAAGCACCACCCAACCCTTGCCCATTTTTTCTTTACCACTTTTTATCATTCCTGTAACCTTTGTATTTCGTCCTGTTGTTCCAGATATCGCCCCCCAATCCGAAGAGCTAAGCTGGTCAGAATAAAAAACACCAACAATATTCGGGAAATAAAAACCGTTTTTAAGGTCAACAAAATCCCATAAAAATCCTAACAAGCGGTCTACGTCTTGGTGATGGGCTTGCCAAGTTATTCCTGATAGTTCTGCAAGCCTTTGTTGTCCAGCTTTTAGCTTGCTCCCTTTAGTTATGTTTCCGATGGTGCCTTTTATTTCAAGTCCATTTGGATAGTTCCGTAATTCTGCCTCTGTTGCCTTGATACCTGCCAGCGGAATTATATCAGGATAGCCTTTTTCAATAGGATTTATAGCAGAGCCTGTAGTCGATTTAACGATTTTATCGCAAAAAATAGCACCTACAACAGCACCCATAGTTTTGAAATCAACGCTTTTGTAAAGCGCTTCAGGCAAAATTGCCAAAAAAGCATTGGTACTTTCGACGGCCTCCAAGACGTTTTGTGCAGAAATATCGAAACCAACATTTTTAGAAAATAGGCTATTGATTAGGTATGTGCTTGGTGTGGTCATTTATGTAAAATTCGTTTACTAATTCGATTAGGCTGACATCAAAAGCTTTTGAAATTTGGCTAAGAACATGGAGAGTAGGCGATTTTAAGCCTCTTTCTATTTGGCTAACATAAGTCCTGTGAATACCTGCTTTTAGAGCAAAAGCTTCTTGTGAGAATTGCAGCCCTTTTCTTTTATTTGCAATGGTTTTACCTAACTTCTCGTGCAATTTGTCCATTTTACAAAGGTCTAAAAAAGTAGCAACATTTCTAAGACAGCTATAAAATAAAAAACAACTACACGTATATACGTCATTAAGTAATAACGTAACTAAAAATAAAAAACCGCCTAAATAACTGATAATCAGTTGTTTAGGCGGTTTTATTCGAAACCTGCCACTTTGAATTGCTTCAAGGAATAATGGGAATAATATCGTGTGTCTTGTATTCAAAAAAATACCTAAATAACTGATAGACAATTATTTGTGCGGTAAAATATAGAGCTATTTGCCCAAAATAAAAACCTTACTCTTTGGTAATCTTTTCCACCTCAGCAGATTTATAAATAAAGATGCTGCCATCTGCTGTTTGGATTTTAACAGACTCACCCATTATTTGCTCGATTATTTCGCCTTTTATGATAGAGCCGTTTTTCAGATACACTACATCTCTTTTGGAAGCAGGCATGGGGGCTTTATCTTTTTTGTTGTTGGTGTCACTTTTTGAGTTGTCATTGTTATTAGCGTGTTTGTTATTATTTTTTACAAACCCAAAAATTAACAATGCAATTCCTAATAAGGAAAGAAAGGCTCCCAAAATAATGCTGACATACCAAAGTATTATCAACCCTAAAAGCAAAATAACAATACCAGACACCACCAAAATAGTTTTAGTGGCAGTTTCGTTATTTTTTACATTGGGGGTTAGCTTTTTTTTAAGCGATATTTTATTGTTATTATGCTTTAGTTTTTTCTTGATAGGGGAAATGGGGGAGACAGGATAAGAAATTTTTTCCTCTATTGGTAGAAGAATGATGTGTGTATTGGCACTGACATTTTGATGGAGTGAGGAAACTGCCCAAACAAAGCAGAGATTGATAAAGAGAGGTTTCAAAACGTATGGTTTTAATTTTTTAATAAGACAAAGGTATAGGCTTTGCTATGTGCGTCGAAACCCTTATTTTTGTCTGATAAAACTTATTTTTTCTTCAAACAACTAACACGATGCTCATAGGGGATAAAATCAGAAAAATACGCGACCTGCGCGGCATGAAGCAGGAAGAGGTAGCCGAAAAGTTGGGCATTACCCCGCAAGCCTACGGAAAAGTAGAGCGGAATGAAACCCGATTAGACGTAGGTAGATTGCAGCAAATCGCCGATATTTTTGGCATATCGAAAGAGGATTTAGAAAATTTCGACGAGAAAAAAGTATTCGTAAACGACCTTAAAGAATGCCATAATAGTCAAGGCACTGCCTTAGTCATAAATAATTACAATCTCACGAATCATTACAACGACAATACAGAACTATTAGAAAAAATCATTGCTCAGCAACGCGAAGAAATAGAGTTTCTACGCGAGCAGGTCAGGCGCTTGACGCAGGGCGAGAAATAAGCGAAAAACTGGCTTTTTTGGCGTATATTTGTAGATAAAAAATATGCACTTATTATGTCGACACAAAGTATAAACATAGACCTTCCTGCCGATATTCTCGCTTTACTCAATGAGTCTGAAGCAGAATTGAAACAACGCTTAAAGTTGGCGCTTGCTGTGCAACTCTATCAAGAACAAAAAATAAGCATTGGCAAAGCTGCTCAAATTGCTCAACTTTCTCGCCTGAGCATGGAAACGCTGCTTTCCAAACACGGCATTAGCATTTCCAATCTTGATGAAAATGATGTGTTGGACGACCTAAAAAAATTAGGCATTGCATGAACAGCGGGATAATTGTTGCTGATGCGGGTCCTATATTTTCGCTTGCCGTTTTGCAGCGCTTGCATCTACTCACGGATTTGTACAGTACCGTGCTAATCCCAACAGCAGTTTGGCAAGAATTGACTTTGGATACAAATGCAATTTGCTATTTGCCAATCGTCGAATTTTTTAGCGCCGAACACATAAAAAGCATCTCTACAGTCAACACCCTGACACAGTTTATGGATTATGGCGAATCTGAGGCAGTGATTTTATACAAAGAAATAAGCGCAGATTTTTTGCTAATTGACGACAAAAAAGCCCGCACAATAGCCGAAAAAATGCAGGTACGTTGTGTGGGTACATTAGGCATTTTGGCGCAAGCCCGCCAACAAAATCTTATAGCAGCCTTGCGTCCTTTGTTTTTGCAACTGCTTGGCAACAAACGCTACTATTCCGAAAAAATACTAAACGCCGTCTTGACACAATTCGGAGAAGATACTATATAAAAACCGCCTAAATAACTGATAATCAGTTGTTTAGGCGGTAATGCTTTATTTATATTTGCGTGAGGGATAGTAAGGGCAGCTCTTGTGGCTGCCCTGCATAGCCCGACCCTGCGACCCTGTAGAGCCGTTGCATGCAACGGCTTTACAAGCGCCGCCCTGCGGCGCGCGGGGAGCAGGGGCACGCCAAAAAAAACAGCCTGTTTATTTTAGCCTCTGCGCTGGCGTAGCAGATGCAAGACGATATTTTCAAAGAATTTTAAGCCTGCGCCGTAGTCGTTGTCGCTTTTTTCGAGATGCGAAAAATCGGGGTGATTGAAGCGCGAAAGATAGGCTTCGGGGTGGGGCATGAGGGCGAAAACCTGCCCTGTCGTATCGCAAAGGGCGGCACATTGCAGTTCTGCGCCATTGGGATTGGCGGGATATTGGGCAGTGGGCGCGCCTGTGCTGGGGTCGGCATACTGCAAGACGCAAAGCCCCAATTCTTGCACTTTTTGGCGAATGCTATCGTCTTTGAATAGCAGTTTGCCTTCTCCGTGTCGTATGGGTAAGTCGACGTTTTTGATGTTGGCGGCGAAGGGCGTGGGGCTTTTTCCTGTGCCTACGCAGCGCACCCAACGGTCTTCAAATTGGGCGCTATCGTTGTGTATGAGGCTGGCTTCTTGCTCGAAATTGCCGCCGATATTGGGCAGCAGACCCAAGCGCGTTAGCATCTGAAACCCATTGCAAATGCCTGTAATAAATTTGCCTGCTGCGATGAAGTCTTTTAATTCTTCGAGCAAAGTGCGCCCATTGGGCAGGCGGCGGAAGCGGATTTTATTCGCCAGCACCCGCCCCGAAGCGATATCATCGCCGAAGGAAAAGCCGCCCGCAAAGGCGATAATATCGTAGTCGGCTATGCTTTTACCTTGCACAAAAATCTCGTTTACATGCAAAATCTCTGCCTCTGCGCCTGCAAGCCGAAAGGCTGCCGCTGTTTCTTCCTCGCAGTTGATGCCGAAACCTGTGAGCACAGCGGCGCGGATGCTGGGGATTAAATTTGCGCGGCGCAGGTTGGCGAGTAGGCGACTGCGGGTATCGCTACTATTCTCTAAACTTAGGGGCGCGCCTGTGATGATTTCGTAAATTTGCAGGTAGCGGCGGGCGGTTTCTTCTGCGATATATTCGGGCAAAACTGTGCGGATATTGCCATCTTCGTCGCGGTTGTCTGTGAGCCAGCGGCGCAAAAATTCTTTATCGATTTGCTCGGCGCTTTGCGGGTTTTGGGCATAGTCTGCCGCCCACCAAAAGCGGGAAGAATCGGGCGTATGCAGTTCGTCAATCAGTATCAGTTCGCCCGTCTGGGGCAAAATGCCAAATTCGTATTTGGTATCGACTAAGATAATACCGCGCTCGCGCAAGTACTCCGCACCGAAGGCGAAAAGCTGCAAAGCTGCCGTTTCCATCTGCGCATATATGGCGGCGCTTGCCAAGCCTGTGGCGACGATTTGGGCGGGCGTAATGGGCAGGTCGTCCGCGTCTTTGGTGGTAGGGGTGATAAGGGGGGCGGGCAAAGGGTCGTTTAGGTGCAGCCCATTGGGCAAAACTACGCCGCCAAATTCGCGCTGTCCTGCTGCGTAGGCTTTCCACATCGTGCCTGCGATATAGGCGCGCACGACCATTTCTACGCGGATAGGTTCGGCATTTCGGACGAGGGTAGCGTTGGGGTCGAGGGATTTTAGGAGGTGATTGGGCAGGATATGGCGGGTTTTTTCGAGCCAAAAATTGGCTAAACCGTTGAGTACAGCGCCTTTATGCGGAATGAGCGTTTTTATTTTGAGATTGAACGCCGATATACGGTCGCTAACCACTATAAGCCGCTGATTATCATTTATTTGTACGCTATCGCGCACCTTTCCGCTGTAGATATTTTCGGCGAAAACGGGGTAGTCGAATTGCCGCAGGCAGTCGGTATTGAGGCTAAGGCTGGTCGCTATCATGGAGGTGTGCTAATGATTGATTTATATTTAAATTATACGGTTTTTTTGGCGTGCCCTCGCCCCCGCCTGCGCGAAAAAACGCGCAGGCGCACTCCGCAAAGCGGCGTGCAAAAGGGGGCGTGGTCGGGCTATCCGTTGCAGCCGCTGCGCGGCTTCCACTACTATCCCTCACGCAAAATACTCCTTAAAATCGTCTAAGGGCTCATCGAAATCTGCGGACATCGTGAAGCGCACTTGCCCGAAACCCGCTTTTCTATTTTGATTATTGATAGGCAGCTCTTCTTTGGCTTTGTAGAGCAAAAAGTCTACAAATTGCAAAACCTCTTGGCGCATATCTGGCGGCAATGCCATTAGTTTGGCGATAAGCAAAGTATCATCACTCATTGTGTATTGGCGTGCTGAAGCAGATGGTGAATTTTTTCGTCGTTTTTGTATCTTTGTAGAAAAGAGTACAAAATGAAAATTTACAAAATCGAAACAGAGAATATGCCTGAAGTATCTTAATTGGCAGTTATTGCAGTAGAAAAAATTAAGGCATTAGCACAAAAAATTCAAGAGCGCAATAAAAATAAGCCAGTTATCAGCGAAGAGGAAATAGCCAAAGAGGTAGATATTGTAAGAAAAAAGCGCTTGAGTAAATAATGAAGTTTAAACAGCTTCAATAAAAAAAACTGTTAGAAACTGCCATTGCAGTAGTATTTTCGCGCTGCCTTTGCAGCGCGATTTTTTGCGTGAGGGATAGCAGTGGAAGCGCCGTAAGGCGCTGCAACGGATAGCCCGACCGCTGCCCCTTTTTGGGCAGCGGGCACGCCCAAAAAAAACATAACAAGTTACAAGCTGGCACGCATTTGCTCTATGGCGGCGATGGTTTGGGCAGCGCCTAAGGTGGGGTATTTGCCTGTGAGGCAAGCCATGCAGGTGGGCAAAAACTCGTCGAATATCGTTTTAAGGTCTTCCGCTGTTTGGTAGACCAGCGCGTCCGCGCCGATGAATTGGCGTATTTCTTCGTGTGTGCGTTGGGCGGCGATGAGCTGGGTGGTTTCCGACATATCGATGCCGTAAATGCAGGGGCTGATGATGGGCGGAGCGGCGGAAACGAAATAAATTTCCTTCGCGCCTGCTTCGCGCAGCGATTGTACGATGCGGCGCGAGGTGGTGCCGCGCACGATGGAGTCGTCGACGACGGCGATTTTGCGCCCTGCGATGGTCTTGCGTATGGGGTTGAGTTTGCGCCTTACGACGGCTTCGCGCTCGGCTTGGGTGGGAGCGATGAAACTGCGCCCGATGTAGTTGTTTTTGACTAAGCCGCGTTTGTGTGGTATGCCCATCGCCTCCGACAGCCCAGAGGCGGCGAAATAGCCCGAATTGGGCACGTCGATGATGATGTCGGGCACGAGGTTTTGCTCCCGCATTTTTTCGGCTAAACGTCTGCCCATTTTTACCCGCTGCCCTGCGACTAAGCGCCCATGTATCGTAGAATCTTCGCGGGCGAAGTAGATATATTCAAATACGCAAAAGGCGGTTTTCTCTTTTTCTGTGGGCTGCGAGCTGTGCAAATTGCCTTCGTTGTCTATGAAAATTGCTTCGCCTGCCTGCATATCGCGCACAACTTCGTAGCCGAGTAGGTCGAAACAAACGCTTTCGGAGGCGACGGCAAAGGTTGTTTTGCTGTCCTGCGTTTTTTTGCCGATAATCATGGGGCGTATGCCCTGCGGGTCGCAAAAGGCGAGCAAACCGTGATTGGCAATGATGGCAACAGCGGCATAAGCGCCTTCTACCTTTTTTTGGGTTTCGCCGACGGCGGCAAAAATCTCTTTATGCCCGATATGGGCGAGGTCGTGGCGGCGTATTTCTGCCGTGAGCGTATAAAGTATCAGCTCCAAATCGTTGGTGGTGGTGGGCAGTACGTGGTATTCTTCGTACAAACGTCGGCTCAACTCCGTGAAGTTCGTAACGTTGCCATTATGCGCCATAGCGATACCGAAAGGGTAATTGGTCGATATGGGTTGGGCATTTTCTACTACGTTGGTGCCGTGCGTGGTGTAGCGCACGTGCCCGATGCCGACTTTGCCGCGCAGGCGTTGCAGGTGTTTTTGCTCGAAAACATCGCTCACCAAACCCAGCCCCTTTTTGGTGTGAAACATACCCTCAAAAGTGATAGCGCCCGCCGCGTCTTGCCCCCGATGCTGCAAGGCACTTAGCCCCATGAGTAAGTCGTACACTATCGCATCTTGCCCGATAAAACCGACGATACCACACATAGCCTTTTTTCTGTTGATTTTGAAAGTGCAAAGGTACGCAAAAGGCAGGCGAAGGGGCGGTTAAGTTTTCGTTAAGTCGCTGGGCAGGCTTTCCATTGCTTGCGCCTTTTCTAAAATTTGCAATAGAGCCTGATTGATATATATTTTCTCTTTACCGATTTTTTGGGACTTTAGAAAGCCGCTTTTTTCAAGCTCCGCGAGATAGTTGCCAACGGTTTTGGGTGTGCCTATATTTTTGTTTATGAGGTATTGGCGCTTGGTATAAGGGAGACGGAAAATGATTTCGATGAGGTCTTTTGAATAGACTTTTGGTAAGAGTGTTTGTATGCTGGCGGCTGTTTGCTCCATTAGTTTGATGATTTCGTTTAGGCGTTGCAAAGCGGCTGCCGCTGTTTTTTCGACCATATCGAGCATATACAAAAGGTAGGCTTCCCAGTCATTTTGTTCCGTTACGCCGCGCAGTCGCTGATAGTAGAGCGTTTTATGCTGAATGATGTATTCGCTTAAGTAAAGCGCAGGAACAGCAAGTAAGCCTGTAAGCTTGAGATAAAGGAGCAAAAGTATTCGCCCTGTTCTACCGTTACCATCGGCAAATGGATGTATCGCTTCAAATTGGTAGTGCATAACCGCCATTTTTATAAGCGGGTCGATATCGTCACTATCCTCATTTACAAATTTTTCCCAGTTCGCCAATTTATCTCTTATGATGTCTGCGCCGCTAGGCGGAGTATAGATAACTTCACCCCAAGGATTGCTTAGTGTCGTGCCTGCCGTCGTGCGTATAGAAGCCGTACTTTGCTTGATGTTTTGGACGATTTTTATGCACAGATTGGTCGTAATAATTGGTTTTTTTTCGAGTTCGGCGAAGGCTGCCCAAAGCGCATTTTTGTAGTATAAAACTTCTTTTGTGCTAGCATCGCCTTGTTTTAAATCTGCTACGAAAGACTTAAAAAGATGGTCGTTGGTGGTAATGATATTTTCTATCTCTGAGCTGGCTTTTGCCTCTCGCAAGTGAATAGTATCCAAAAAAAGCGTCGGATTGGGCAGCGCAAGCAAAGCGCCATTGAGTTGAGCCAAGGCGCGACTTGTGGAAATCACCTTTTTTAAAACTTTAGGCGTTTGAATATCGACCAGAGGCGGCAATAGCGGCAGCTCGTTGTATGGTTGAAAACGGTCAAAATTAGACATAAACGAGGGCGTTTTTTACACTTGTATAGAGAACGAGGGTAAAAATACGCTTTTTTTACCTTCGTTTGTACAACGAAGGTAAAATTTACCCTTGTTAAGTCGACAATGAACAAAGCTGTTTTTTTTGGGCGTGCCCCTGCTTCCCGCCCGCCCAAAAGGCGGGCTTAAAGGTCGCAGGGTCGGGCTATTCGGGGCGACCGCGAAGCAGCCCCGTAGGGCATCATCATCGCCCAAATGGGCGAATGTTGATTCGCCCCTACTATCCCTCACGCAAGGAAAATAAAGCGGTTGAGGGTTGAAATGACTTTTTCCTTTTTATCTGAACTATTTGAATGGCTTGCTGGTTTGTCAACTAATTCATTAACAATTTAAAACAAAATGAGGACAATATTTTTACATGATTCGTTTTGGGAGTTATACAACAAACTCGCTCCCCCAACGCAAGAAAAAATTGATGATATTTTACGCATCTTACAAAGTCTGCCCCGCCCAAGCGAAAACCATGTTAAGCATCTCACAAATAGCGGAGGTATTTATGAGATTCGAGCGCAAGACCGTACCAGTCAATATCGGTTTTTATTTTTCTTTACAGATGGCGGTAATTTGATGACAGGAAAAGAAGTTTTGGTATGCGAAGGTTTTGTGAAAAAAGATAATAAGGACTATAAAAAGCCTATAAAAAGGGTTCAAGAGATAAAAAATGACTATAATAGCCCAGAAAGTGGCGAAATAGCCAACAACAGCGAAGAAAGCGGCAATTCAAAAGAGGATGAAATTCCTCCTTAGATTATTGGGCTGTTTGTATTAAATTTGAGAAAATTGAGACGCTAAAAATGCGATAGTGTTTTTGTGTCTTTTTAATTAAGAATAAATTATGATGAATTTAGAAGATTTTTTTGCACAGAAATACGGCGAAAAAGGCAGCCCAACCCGCTTAGAGTTTGAGCGCAAAGCAGCTGCTTGCCATCTGGCGCAAAAACTAAAAGACGAGCGGCGCAAACTTAAACTCACTCAGAGTCAGGTCGCCGAAAGAATCCATTCGCAAAAGCAGTTTATTTCTCGCATCGAAAATGGAGATGTAGACGTGCAACTATCGACTTTCTTAGCGATATTAGATGCGCTTGGTTTGTCCGTCGTGTTTGCTCCGAAAGCAACAACTACGTAAAAACACCGCCCACGACAACTCTTTTGTTATCGTGGGCGGCTTTATTTTTATGCGTGAGGGATAGAAATGTAGAGCCGTGATTTATCACGGCTCGCAATGGATAGCCCGACCCGCGCCCTTTAAAGGCGCGGGGCACGCCCAAGAAAAAACCTACAATTTGAGGTTGAGCGTTTGTTTTTTGAGGTAGCCCACGAGCAGGTTGGAGAGCGTGTTGGCGAACTGGTGTAGGCGCGCCATGTCGGTGGCGTTGGCGAACATCATTTGGCGGAAAAGTAGGAGGGTCGTGCCGTTGGATTCGATGTGATACGCCTCGTTTTTCTCTAAGAAGGCGATGAGTTCGGGGGTGAAAAACTCCCCGATAGCTTCGCGGTCTGTGCCTTGCAGCAAAAATTTATCGGAAAACTCCCGAAATTCTATAAAATTAATGTCCTGCTTCATGCTCAAACGGTCGAGCATAGTTTCGCGTTCGAGCACAAAAATCGGTGCATTGAAGGGCAGGGACAGCAAAATTACGCTGGTGTGCCGCTCCTTGTTGGCGAAAACGGCGCTGCCTTCAGCAAAGACAATATCGCAGCTTTCCCACTCGAAAAATAGCCCGTAGATGCCTTTGGCGCTGTTGAGGCGATAGTCGATTTTGCGGGTGCGGAAGAAAAGGAAGTCGCGCAGATTGTTTACGTCCCAGCGTATTTCGGGAAAATACTCGCCTTCGTACTCCGAGCTGATGTCGCGCAATGCTTCCTGCCGCTTAGAAAGTAAGGGCTTTTGGTCTTCGGGCAAAATGCGCATGGCGTAAGGGTGGCGCGAAGAAGAGGCGTGTGTATCCAAGCCTATCACATCGAAAAACACGCCAGGAATATCCAGTTTTTCGGCTTCTTCGCCCAAGTATTCGAGTATCGTATAGTCGATAAGTCGCGTATTGGAGAGGTCTAAAATGATGTGTTTTTCATTTTTAGCATCGTGCAAAATGGACTTTAGCCAAAGGATATTGACGAAATTTAGCACCCCTTCGGGACGTATGTAGTACTCGCCTGTGCTTTGGCGCGAAATATCAAATTTTGGACGAGCCAGCGAGGCAAAAAACACTTGTAGCTCCAAATTGGATTTTGCAATATGTATGCTCAATGCCACCAAAAGACCCGCAGCGATGCCCGCCAATAGCCCAAAATTAAGCGCCGTGATAAGCGTAGCAAGCAGCATCATGAGTTGGTCGTCGCCCTTGCGATAACTGTCGGGAATGATGCGCGGAGCAGCAAATTTATAGCCCGTATACACCAACAAAGCCGCCAGCGCTGCCAAAGGTATCGCCACCCGAAAATACGAAAACACCCCCACCAAAACCAAGAGCAAAAGCCCATGATAAAGGTTAGATAATTTCGTCTGCGCGCCGTTGTAGAGCGGTATCGCGGTGATTATCGGCAGAGCGCCTACGCTGCCCCCAAGCAGGTTGCAAGCGCCAACGGCGAGCAACTCGCGGTTGAGATTGGTATGCCGTTTTTGGGGGTCGATGCTATCCACAATCTTCCCGCTCATCAAAGTTTCTATAAATATGATGACCGCTATCGTTAGGCTCAAAAGCCAAAAATCCAAGCTTTTCCAGTGCGCAAAGTTGGGATATATCAGTATGTCGCCGATTTCGGGCAAAACCACCATTTGTTCTTTCGGGGCGATTTTATAGACCTCGCCCAAAATGGAAAAATCCCGCGCCTGCATCAAATCAAAACCCCAAGTAAAGCCAAAAGCCAAGAGCATGACCCAGATAGTCGCAGGCACTGCCTGCACCCAACGATTGGGGATTTGGGGATGAAATACCAAGATGCCAAAGCTCAAAAAACCAATCAAAGCAATGAGCGGATTGAGCCTGTAGAGCGCATTGGGTATGTCCAATAAAATTTCAAATGGCGTAGTTCCAAAAACCTCCGCCCCGAGTGCTACATGCAGTTGCCTGCCCAAAATCATGAGCCCTATCGCCGCCAAAAGCCCTTGCACGACGTGTTTGGGGAAGGTGTCGGCAAGTTTGCCAAGTCCCAACAAACCCGCCGCAATGATAAAGCCGCCTGCTACGACCGTTGCCGCCAGCACAGCGCGAAAGCCCTCCATGAGGTCGCCGTCGCCCAAGCCATGCACGCCCGCGAGCACGACGACAATTAAGCCCGTCGCGGGCCCATTTATCGCCAAATGGCTGCTGCGCAAGCCCGTTGCCGCTATGCCGCCCAAAATTGCCGCCCATACGCCCGCAAGTATTGGCGCATCTGCCGCAATGGCAATACCCAGCGCCAGTGGTATTGTTACCAGCGCCATGCTCAATGCTGCCATAAAATCGTCTCGGAATAGGCGTTTGCCATCGCCTCCGCTTAATGCTGACATGGGCTTAATAATACACTGAAAATCAGGCGTTTATATGTTAGTGATATTTTTATTTTTGGGCGTGCCCGCCGCGCACCCCCCCGCGCCTACGGCGCTTCCCCCCTTAAAAGGGGGGAAGCGCCGTAGGCGCGGCGGTCGGGCTATTCGTTGCAGCCCCACCGCCTGCGGCGGCGTGGCTTCCACTGCTATCCCTCACGCTAATCGCGCCCCCCTCCATTCGTAGAAGGGAGGGGCTGGGGCTGGGTTTGGCTCTACTGCACGCTACACTACATCGTATTTGACCATGCAAACGATATTGCGGTTTACGTCCCTTTTGTAGCTAAATTCGTCCATCAGATTGCGGACGAGATGTATGCCTAAGCCGCCAATTTCGCGCTCTTCGATGGGCTTGGTGAGGTCGGGCGGTGTTTTCTGAAAGGGATTAAACGGAATGCCGTCGTCCTCGAAGGTGATCACCAATTTGCGCCCAAAAAACTCCAGTGTTACGTGAATTTTGTGTGCGCCTTCGTCGTCGAAGCCGTATTTGACGATATTGGAAAGTAGTTCGTCGAGGACGACGTTTACTTTCATCATCACGGGCATAGAGATTTCGCAAAACTCTGCAAACTCCTCGAAAGCCATCACGGCATTGCCCACATCGTCGATGGTATTGGAAATCGTAATGACTTTCTGCTGAATGTCCATATCAACCAATTCGTTGCTATAAGATAAGCATAGGGCGGTGATATCGTCGAAGCGGTCAGCGCCATTTTCAAACTCTACGACCTCTTCAATGAGGTTTTGTATAGTTTGTTCTGCGGTTTCAAATATATGCTTTTGGAGGAAAAGCTGTAGTCGGCTGTCGCCAAATAGTTCGCCTTTATCGCTGTGTGCTTCTGTGATACCGTCGGTATAACAAAGCAGATAATCGCCTTTACGGAGTTGGACTTTCGACTCTTTGTAGCTTAGTCCTTCCATCGCGGCGAGTACAGGACCGTGTAAGTCGCTGAGTTTATCGAGTACGGAGCTATTAGCGCGTTTGATGAAGGCGGGGTTGTGTCCGCCATTGCTGTAGACCATTTCGCCCGTTGCCGTGTTGAGTATCGCCATAAAGACGGTAACGAACATAAAGTTTTTATTCTCTTTCGCCATTTCGTGGTTGACGTGTGTGAGAATGCTGGCGGTGGAGCGGTCGGTACTGGCGCGGGCTTTTAGCAGGGTTTTGCAGACTGCCATCATCAGGGCGGCGGGTACGCCTTTTCCTGATACATCGCCGACGGCTACGGCGAAATGATTTTCATCAAGGAAGAAGAAATCGTAAAAATCGCCACCGACTTCGCGGGCTGCGATAAGGTGGGCGAAGATGCCGATGTCTTTGCGATGGGCGAAGTCTGCGAAGTTGAGCGGCAGCATACTAAGTTGTATGTTTTGCGCTACGTTGAGTTCTTCCTCCATGCGATTTTTCTCTTTGCTGGTGCGGGCGAGATTTTCGAGCGAGGAGACTAAAGCGGCGTTTTTGGCTTCGACTTCTTTTATGAGTTCTTCGTTGGTTTTCTGGTTGAGTATGGCGATGAGTTCCTCAAAGTTGACGATGCGGTCGTGCAGGAAGAAATGCGCGCTGGCGCTAATTTTCTGTTCGCTGGCATTGTGGCGCAGTTGGTCGAAAAACTCGGCTAAGTGCACTTCGTAGCTATTATCGTCCTTTTTGGGCATCGTGAACTCTAAGGTACAACGATTATCTTCGAGGGAGATATGCGTTTGTATCTCGAAGCCGCTGCCTGTCTGGCGCATGAGTGCGCGCACATAAGCCGAGAGCCCGCCCGATATTCTTGAGGCGTGTATTTTTTCGCTGGTGAGTAGCGAAGCGAGGTCGTAGACTTTCATTCGAAAGTTGTAGACATCGTCTAAGGTACGCAGAAGGTGTTGCGAGGTATACGAATCAGACATGGTTGGGGGTGGTAGGCGTTGGCTTATGGAGATAGAGGAGGGCGGCATCGTCGTGCGACTTGCCATATTGGTCGATGGTGCTGCGCATATCTTGGATATGGTGTATGTGCAGGCTATTGGGGGCGTTTTTGAGTATTTGGCTGCTAATGCCGTCGGAGTGCATGACGACGGATTCGCCGTCTTGCATTTGCCAAGCGGTGCTTTGTATGGTACGGGAGCGTATGCCGAGTGCGCCATCGCGGGGCAGGAGGACGACCTGCCGTTGGGCGTTGGGTGTGAGTACGCGTGTTTCGACGTTGCCGAGTCCGATGTATTCGGCTTGTCCGTCGTTTTGTACGTGGCAGAGGGCTATGGCTGCGCCTTGCGAGCCTTTGAAGAACTCGTGCGCTTGGGTGAGTAGGGCGGTGAGGGGCAGGTGATAATGCTGTAGGCAATAGTCTTTGATTTCTTGTGCGACAGTGGCGGCTTTTTTGCCGTGTCCGAGTCCGTCGATGATACCGAAGAAGATACCGTTTTGGTGTCGCAGCAAAATGACTTCATCGCCGCTGAGCACTTCACCGATGCAGGGGCGTATTCCGTAGAATAGTTGAAAAGCCTCGTCTTTATGGAAGTTGGTAATGGTCATGCGCAGTTGCTTAGAAGTAAAAAACGACATCGACGGTAGTGCCTACGTTGATTTCGCTTTGTAGGGAGAAGTGGTCGACCATGCGTCGCACGCCAGGTAGACCGAGTCCGAGCGTGCCAGAGGAGCTATAGTTATCGCGCATGGCTTGGGCGATGTCGGCGATACCAGGCCCGCGGTCGTGTGCGACGATGCGCAGTCCTTGCGGGCGTTCGTCGATGATGAAGAGGGAGATGGTGCCTACTTTAGCGTATTTGACGATATTGTAGCCGAGTTCGGAGATAACGGTTTTTATTTTAGCGGTTTTGACTTCGTCGGCTTTGGGATATAGGCGCAGGGTGGTGGCTGCGCGGTGTATAGCGACGTGGATATCCATTTCGGATTGTACGTGCTGTCGGAAGGCGAGGTTTTCCATTGGCGGCAGGCTGTTGGGGCAAAGATGCGTGAGGGATAGGAGCGGAACCACCAAGCCGCGTAGCGGCGAAGGTGATGCAGCGGATAGCCCGACCGCGCAGTGCGTAGGGGCAGCCTTGTGGCTGCCCTCGCCCGCGCCCCTTTGGCGCGGGCGGCGCTGCGGGGGCACGCCCCCATAAAAAAAACTCCAAAAAACGGCTTAGCGTTTATTTTGGTTGAGCATAGCGAGCGCCTGATTGAGGTCGAAGGCGGTGGGAATGCCGCTGGTATCTACGCCGAGCGAGACGAGGGTAGCTACTACGCCTGCGGACAAGCCGCAGATGATGGAGCGCAGCCCCATGATGTTAATCATTTTGAGGATTTTTTGCAGGTCTGCAAAGTCGTCGCCATCGAGTACTTCTATGCCTTTGAGGTCGAAGACGACGGAATGGGCGGTGTGCGAGGCGATAAATTGGAGCAGGTCGCTGCGGAGCAAATCGAGCATATCGCGGGTAACTTCGTACCTGATGGGCACGATGACAGCGCCATTGGAGATTTGGAGCGGGACGCGATTTTTGTTATCTTTCATATCGATTTAGGCGAAGAGTTGGCGGGTGAGCATAGTGCCCGTGAGGCGCATAGCTTGCAGGAGTGCGTCTTGCATATTGGCGGTGGTATGGACTTCGTCGATTTGCACGCCGAGTTCTACGATGGTCTGCGCGACGGCAGGGGAAATGCCCGACAAGATACACAAACAGCCCATAAGTCGGGTAGCTTTTGTAATTTTTATGAGATGATTGGCTACGGCGGTGTCGACGACGGCTACGCCGCCGATGTCTAATATGAAGACTTTCGACTGCGAGGCGGCTACGCGATGGAGGACGGCGGTCATGGTGTCTTGGGCTCGGCGGGAGTCGATGATGCCGACGAGGGGCAGGAGCAGGATACCGTCCCAGAGTTGGGCTATGGGCGTAGAGAGTTGCATCAGGGCATTGTTTTGCTCTCTGATGGTATCGCTAATGAGTTGATTGTAGGTATCGACGACGATAGAGGTGTCTAAGCCGACCAATTTATGGAAGGAGTGCAGGGCGGCGAAATCATTGATGCCGTTGGCGAGGAATAGTTTGGCGAAGAGGTCTTGGAAAACGACAACGGAGCGATAGTAGACATCAAGGGGTAGACCTATGCGGGCGTGTGCTTGTCCGATGCGGTAGCGGCTTTGGATATAGCTTTCGTTGATGTCGGCGCGGAAGAGGATTTGCCAGTGTGTGAGCTGGTGTTTTTTTACATGAGTTACGTGCTCTTCGCGGGGAAAATAGGAGGAGAAATCGGGCATAGTGCGCATCCACTCGTAGAATTCGTCGAGTAGAGCGGGCAGGTGTTCGCTTATTTTTTCGCCAATGCGTTGCACATTGCGAATGTCTTCATCTTGGATAAAGAAGTGTTGGCGATAAAGCTGGGGAGTCATCATGGCTGTTGTGAGACGGATTATGAGAAGGAAGAAGGTAGCATTGTTGGTAGGTCTACGCAAGGGGGCGCTACACGCTTCGGAAAGCCAAGAGACAAGGAAACACACATATAGAAACAAATCAAACAGAGGAACGCAAGGCGGTATGCGGAGCGAGCTGCAGCCTAAAAGCCTTCTAAGGCTTCTTGCAGTGTTGTTTTAATGTCGATAATCGTGGTAAAGCCCGATATTTCAAGAATTTCTTTGACTACATCGTTGGGGTGGCAGATGCGAAGTTTGCCGCCGTTGGCGGCGAGGCGTTTGGCGGTAGCCAAAAATACGCGGAGACCTGCTGAAGATACGAAACTCGTATTGAGTAGGTTGATGACGATTTTTTTGTTGCTTTCGATTTGTTTGATGGTTTCGGCTTCTACGCGCGGGGCAGTGCCCGTGTCGAGTTTACCGTTGAAATCCATCACTAAAACGTCGCCGTGTAGATTATTGGAAATATCCATGAGGAATAAAATGGTTTGAATTTGTAGTGGACAAAAGACGCAATTGCCGCATAAATAAGCGCAAAGCCCGCGTAAACGCGAATTTATAGCGCCTATCTTTCGTATTCGTTGGGTAAAGGTATGAATTTTGTCCACCAAAATTGCCACTTTTGCAGTGGATTTTTCGTATATAGTCCCAATACACACAAAGATAAAGCCCCAACCTACACAGCGCAGTAACGAATATCAGCATCTGAAATGATTTTTTTTATGCCTACGCCGTCGCAAGATGTCGTTCATTCCGTTCGTTTTAACCACATACCGCCAAACACTCGTACAATCACCAATCCATTTTATGAAAAGTCTATTCTGCACTGTGTCTTTTCTATTCGCCTTCGTCAGCGTTTTATCTGCTCAAAAGCCGACGGCGCAACGCGTCGCTTTTTGGGGAAATGAAAAACCCATCTACTACCAACACGTCGCCTCCAAAGAAGAATTGCTCAAAATCGAACACAAACATGAGCGATTTTTACAGCAAAATTTAGGGCATTTTAGCAATAAATCCGCTACCACCCAAATAGAAGGCGAACGCGAAGCGCAGTTTATCGTTATCCCCATCTTCCAAAAACAACGCGCAGGCGAATTTTGGATTTATATCGAGTACTTCCTCCCCGCGATGGTCGACCAGCCCATCGAACAACGCATCCAACACTATATCCGCAACGATAGATATAGTTACCAAATCAAAACCTATCACCTCAAAAACCCTGAGCTCTTCATCAACGAATGGAAAAAGAAAAATCCCTTTGAAGGCTTTAACGTCAAAGACGGACTCACACACGACGAATTTTGCGATATGCAAGTCCTCGTCGACGAAGAAAAAGACCACTACCACAAAGCCACCCCACTCGGCACAGACTGCCCCCTGCGCGATGATATGGGCGCAGCCAAGTACTCCGTTACCTCTTTCGATGTGTCCGACGAAGGCTATCTGATGTGCATCGAATTTCTCGACGCTAAAAAACAAAAAATCAAAAATTGCCCCAATGGCGGCATTCTCTTTGAGCGCCTCGACTACAACGATAAAGACTATAAACCACTCGCGCCCAGCGTGAGCGACCTCAATAAATCAGGCAGCAACCCCAGCCCCAATCCTACCCCCAATCCCGACCCCAATACCGCCAATCCCAAAGACAAAAACGGCAAAAAAGGCGGCAAAGGAAAAAAGGAAAAAGGCAAGGACAAAGACAAAAAGAACGAAGAAAAAGCCAGTTAATTCCTGTAAGGGCAGCCCCGCGTGGCTGCCCACTTGATAAACATAAAAAATCCACATGAAAACCGCACTCCTCACACTCCTCTTTCCCCTGCTCGCCCTCTCCTCCGCCGCCGCCCAAGACATCTACGTCAGCGGCTCGCGCGTCGGTAAAATCGAAAGCGACGGCGACGTATACAAAGGCGGCTCGCGCATCGGCAAAATCGAAAGCGATGGCGACGTATATAAAAACGGCTCGCGCATCGGCAAAATCGAAGACGATGGCGACGTGTACCTCAACGGCTCACGCATCGGCAAAATCGAAGACGATGGCGACGTGTACAAAAACGGCTCGCGCATCGGCAAAGTCGAAAGCGATGGCGATATCATCAAAAACGGCTCCACCGTCGGCAATGCCAAAGGCGTACGCATAGAATGGGCTGCCGCTTTTTTCTTCTTCTTTTTCTACTAACTAATGCCGCCCAAGACAAATAACAGCACGAAAAATAGCCCCAACGGGGCTTCCTCTTCCTAACCGTAGGCGAGCAAAGCATAATAAGATGGCGTGCCCCTGCTCCCCGCGCGCCGCCAAAAGCGGCGCTTGTAAAGCCGTAGCACGCTACGGCTTTACAGGGTCGCAGGGTCGGGCTATTCGCTCCAGCCCGCTAAAGCGGGCTTCCGCTACTATCCCTCACGCAAAAATGCCCGCCCTTGAAAGACAAGGGCGGGCTTTTGTCCAAAATTCCCCCTCCTCGCCAACCACCACCCCCCAAATGGCACGCCGCTACGCTTTCCTGTGGGCATTTCTCCTCCTGCTCGCCTGCCCCCTACAGGCGCAAGAGCTCTATCATAAAATCTACAATATCCAAAGCGAACTGCCTACTGATATGGTCTATGATGTCGTCGAAGACCCCAAAGGCTTTTTATACATCGGCACCAATAGAGGCATCTTCCGCTTTAATGGCAAACAATTTACCCGACTCACCGTCTTACACAGCAAAGAACAAACCTTTACCGACCTCGTCGTAGACCCCGATGGCGCACTCTGGGCACGCAATTTCTCCAACCAAATCTTCAAAACAACCGCAAATGATACCCTTTATAGTATCACCGAACACTTAGGACTTTTTACCGATAGCCTACCCACCTTGCGCCTTAGAGGCAAAGGCGAATTTATCTATATCGCCAATAAACTCGATGTTCTCCAAGTCCATTGCCGAACCTATGCCTCAGAGCATCGCATCTCCGTCGGCTCCGAAGAAATTTTCGCGGGCTTAGAAATCGGCGACTTCCTCGTCGACGCTTGGGGCGCTGTCTACGCACAAACACAATACGGCGTTCTCTATCAACACAGCAAGAAAAAAGAAATCGAATGGGCTTTCGCCCCCTCAAGTAGCCAAAAAATCTTGCTTTGCTACGGCTTAGACAGTTTCGGCGAAGAAGCCCTTTTTTGCACCAATAGCTACGCAGATACCACTTCCGTGTACCGACTCCAGCAAGGCGCTTCTTTCCTATACGCATCCGCCCACAACCCACAAACAAAAACTTTCCAAACACTCAACGGCACAGACACTACAGTCGTCTGGTTTTGTACCGCCACAGGGCTTTATCGCTGGGACATTAGAAGCGAAAAAATCGAAGCACTTTTGCCCCCAAATTTTTACACCGCAAAAATCCTGCGCGACCACGAAGGCGGCTATTGGGTCGCTACCTTAGGCAACGGACTCGTACACATACCCAACCTAAACGCCCACAAAATAGCAGAACCCCAAACGCAGTTTTCTACCTTCGCGCCCCTGCCCGAAGGCGAAATCGCTGTAGGCACCAACGCCAGCGAAGTACTTCGTATCGATAGCTTAGGCACCGTAAAATTTAGATACACTATGCCCAGCAATCGAACCCTTGATTTCCTCACTTACGACAAACAAAAACAACGATTATACCACTCCTTAGGCTATCACGATTGGCAACAAAGCAGCATCAGCCAACGCGCCCCGCTCGGAAAAGGCATAACCCGCTTAGACTCCTTGCATCTGCTGGTCTGCGCCGAAAAAGGTCTACAACTCGCACACGAAGACATCAACAAACCCAGCGCTTACCCCTCCGATGGCTTAACCTTTTGCGACTCTTACGCTGGCGACCAAGAACAAAAAAATTATGCCCTACTTCTGCAAAAAGGTAGCGCCAGAGCCGTCCGCAGCACCCGCAGTACAGGACGGATATTTGCAGCCTTTACCAATAATTTAGTCTGCTTCGATATCCGCAAAAAATACCACTCCGTCAAAGTCCTAAGCCCCGCACAACGCTCCATACATTGCTCCGCAATGACCTCGCAAGGCGATACCATCTGGATAGCCAGCTTCCAAGACGGCGTTATGGGCATTGACAGCCGAAACCTAAACGTATTCGCCCAATACACCAGCAACGAAGGCTTATCCAGCAACGAATGCAGCTATCTGCATATCCATAAAAAAGAACTTTGGGTTATCACCGCCAACGGCATCAATAAAATATCCCTCGAAAGCGGAGAGATAGAACACATCGGACATCAATACGCACTCGGCAATGCCGTTCCCAAAGAAATTCTTGTCGACGACCGCTTTATATGGCTCAATTTCGGCTCCGAAATTCTACGCCTAAGCCGCAATGGCTATCAGAAGCCCATACCCCGCGCCGTTGTCCTGCGAAAATTTGAGCACGACGGCGTAAGCTACCCTATCAAACGAAGATTGATATTTCCCCCCATCAACAAACAATTTTTTCTTGAAATAGAACTGCCCACTTATCGCTATACCACCAGCACTTTCTGCCAATATAAACTCCTTCCCATTGATTCCGCTTGGCAAGATTTGCCTATCGGCGAATACAAAATACCGATTCCCCTGCTCGCACACGGCAACTATACGCTCGAATTGCGCGCAAAAAATCATTGCTGCGTCGGCACTACGCAACGTATATTTTTTGAAATACGCCCCCCCATTTGGCGAACTACGGGCTTCCTCCTCGCCATTTTAGCGCTCCTGCTTTTCGCTCTGTACTTCGCCATCTGGGCTTTCGTAAAACGCCAATGGGGCTATCGCCAACTCCACGAACAGGCGACCAACCACGAACTCGCAGCCCTCCGCGCACGCATGAACCCCCATTTTATGTACAATGCCCTCAATACCATACAGGCTTTAGTACTCACCAATCAACAAGATTTGGCAACCTCCGTTATAGGCAACTTTTCCCAACTCACCCGCAGCATACTCTACATGTCGGGGCAAGAAAACACCAACCTAAGAGCCGAACTCGAAATGCTCGTCAACTACACGAAGATAGAAAAAGTACGCATGGGCGAAACCCTAAACATCAGCATCGAACAATATATACCCAAATACCTCAGCACAGACCAAATAATTTTGCCCTCTATTCTCATACAACCAATGGTCGAAAATGCCCTTAAACACGGACTTATGCACCGAAAAGGCAGCAAATTTTTGACCCTAAAATTTATAGTTACCCCGCCCATCGGGGGCAGCAAAAAAAAGCTGCATTATCTCAGCGTCCTCGTCGTCGACAACGGTATCGGGCGCAAAGCCTCCCGCACACTCAATGCAAGGACTGCCGCCATGAAAACCCAACAATCCTTCGCTACAATGGCGATGTACCAGCGTCTGACCCTCCTCAATCGCCTGCGCAAAACGCCCATTTCGTACCGCGTGCGCGACCATTACAACGACAAAAGAGAAGCCTTAGGCACAAGCATACGCGTCGATATTCCGTTTTATCCTCGCATATAAAATGTCTTTTTTTTTTGGCGTGCCCGCGCCCCTGCCTGCCCTAAAAACGGGCAGGCACCCCGCGCCCACGGCGTGCTTACGCACTTGTGGTTGCGCGGGGCAAAAAGGGGGGCGCGGTCGGGCTATCCATTGCGAGCCGTGCCACAGCGTGCTTGCAAGCACGCTGCGGTACGGCTCTACATTTCTATCCCTCACGCTTTTTTTATGCACCGAAAATTCCTACACAAAAACATCAGTCTTTTGCAAGCCGATGCGCTGTATACGCCGCTCTTCAAAGCGCCTTTTATCGACCTTATCGTTACCGCGCCGCCCTTCGAGCTGCCGACAGAGGACGAAAGCGAAAGCAACTATGCGCGGTATCTCGAATTTTCTGAAAATTGGCTACGCAACTGCCTTGCATGGAGCAAACCCCAAGCCCGTCTTTGCCTCAATACGCCCTTAGACAGGAGCAAGGGCGGCGCTCGCCCCCTCGCCGCAGACCTGACTGCCCTTGCCCAAAAAGTAGGCTGGCGCTACAAAACGACTATAGTTTGGCAGATTGCCAATGCGGCTTATCGCACAACTTGGGGCTCTTGGAAATCTGCTGCTGCGCCCATCGTCGCTGCGCCCATCGAATTGATTTTAGTTTTCTACAAAGAGGAATGGAAAAAGACAGAGGGCAGCAAAATTTCGGACATTAGTGCGGAGGAATTTAAGGATTGGGCGCAGGGTGTTTGGCGTTTTGATGCGGAGAGCAAAAAACAGGTCGGGCATCCTGCGCCCTTTCCGCAAGAATTAGCTTATCGTTGTATTCGGCTTTTTAGTTATTTGCACGATGTCGTTTTCGACCCCTTTGCGGGCAGCGGTACGACGCTGCTCGTTGCCCAAAAGATAGACCGTATTGCTATGGGTTTGGAGTTGGACGCGGGTTATTTTGAGCTGGCGAAAGATAGGATTATCAAAGAAACGGGCGGGTTTTAGGGCAGGGATTTTTCGGCTGCCCCGCCCGCCCTTTGCGGGCGGGGATAAAACGCGTGAGGGATATGTAGAGCCGTAGCATGCTACGGCTCAAATAGCCCGACCCTGCGACCTTTAAGCCGCCTTTAGGCGGCGGGGAGCAGGGGCACGCCCAAAAACGCGTTTCAAAAAGTTGTCTAATTATGCAACTTTTGCTCTTTTTTTTACGTTTTGTGATAAAAATAATAAACTCTATGCCTTGTATCAAAACGATAGATTCTATAAAATTATATATCTATGCAAGAGACCACAATCCGCCTCACTTTCACGCCATTTATGGAGAAAAAGAAGAATTGATTGAGATACAAAATTTATAAACTTATGCAGGCAGTATACCCGCATCGCAGCGAAAAAAAGTGATTGCGTGGGCTAATAATAGCAGGGATTTTTTGCTGCAAAAATGGAAAGAATTTAATACTTAAAATTAGCTCTTAGCGACATGAGAAAAGTAACAAGAATCATAAAAATTCACGAAATAAAGGGATATAAAGTATCCTGTTTGTTCAATAATGGAGCGTCCAGAATTATTGACTTTAAGAAACTTTTTCGGCAATGGGGAGTTTCAGAAAAAGATGTAGAATATCCGTTATTATTGTCGGAGCAGGAGTTTCAGAAAGTAGAAATTTTGGAAGGTACTTTTGTGTGGAAAAATATCTCTATCGCTTCGACAGATGAGGAAGGAAATAGCGTTTTGCACTTCTTCGATGTAGACCCGATTGTGATGTATGAAAGCAGCAGCCCAGACCCATCACGAAAAGTAGAAATCGGATTGATGATAAAGCAAGCCCGCCTTGAATTGGGTTTAACTCAAGCGGAATTGGCGGCAAAAAGTGGTACATCAAAACACTACATTTCGAGAATTGAAAACGGAAATACGGGCATAGAATACGCCTCTTTAATTAAAATTATAGAAGGCGGTTTGGGAAAACGTTTGCAAATTGGTATTGCGTAGTGTCGCATTTATTGGCGGATAAGTCCCAATAAATGCGACGCTTTATTTTCAGTGCCTATCAAAATGCCGCAGCAAGATGCGCTCCAGCAGTTCAGCCGCCGTGATGCCCATATCGAGTGCCTCTTTGCGTAGGCGCAGGCTGAGGTCGGGGTTCATCATGGTCGTATATTTTTTGCGATAGGAGGCGGTGTTTTCTTCTTCCTCCGCGCTGGCTGCGGGGCTATTTTCGGTTATTTCTTTTTGTTGGAGGGCGAGCATTTGGGCGGTAATTTGTTCTTGTGTGAGTAGCCCCGATGCTTTTTCTTTGAGGGCGCTGAGGTCGCGGCGAATTTTAGACATTTTCTATGATTTTGTGCAGCTCGTTGAGCCATTTTTTGAAATTGGTGATTTCGGGGGGGCTGGTTTTTTTGTCTTCGTAGAGGCTTTGCAGGGTGTTGGCGGAGCGGAAAGCAGCGTAGAAGCCGAGATTATTGGTCATAAAACGCAAGCCCGTTTCGCTGGCGATTTCTTCAGCCATTTCGCGCAAAAATTTGTCTTCTCGCCATCTGCCGACGTGCATATTCATAAAGCCCAAGATTTGGAGGGGGCGCGCCATTTTTTGCTTGATTTTCACTACGTCGAGCACGTAGTGGAGATAGCGCAGGGTGGCATCTAAGCCGTAATTGCCTGCCGTAAAGGGAATGACGAGCAAATCCGTATTGAGTAGTGTGGGGGTTATTTCTTGCTCTTGTAGGGGCAGATTTATGTCGAGTTTGCCCGCGAGGTCGATGAAGATAAAATCGTCTTTATCGTTGCGCTCTTGCAGGATAGGCAGCAGAATTTTGCCGTTGCTATCGAAGAGTTGATAGGGGGCGGCTGTGCTGGGCAGGGCTTTTAGGTCTTGTCCGCGTGCATCGAGCAGGCTTTTTTGGGGGTCGGCATCGATGACCGATATTTTGTAGTTGAAGGGCGGGGAGGCGAGGGCTGTGGCTGTGAGGTTGGTGAGCGTGCTTTTGCCTACGCCGCCTTTTTGGCTGCCGAAAACGATTATTTTTGCCATATATATCGGATGGGGATTTTTTCGCCCCAAATATAGGCTTTTCCTGCTATTCTTCGGGCGGCTGATGGTGTAAGTAGTGGATATACTCGCGTTCTTGCGGCGTAAAATGCAATCTGCCGAATATGTACCAATAGGTTTCCCTCGACATGGTTTCCCAGTGCAGTATCGCCCACTGATATTGCAGACTTTGCAGCATGATGAGCCAGAAAAAGAAGCCAAAAGCCCCGTAGCGCAAGCCTATGAGCAGCCTTTTCGCCCAAACTCCCCAGCGTTCCCCTGCCAGCGCCAGCGCTTGCCAGAGCATCGCCATCGGAATCGCCCAAAATGCCATAGATTGTATCATAGAACGCGCCCCAAAGCTGCCCCCATAGGTCCATGCCGTCCAGCTAAAAATTACATAGATATTTGCCGCCAAATACAGCGTCAACGCCAGCCCCAGCCCCCGCAATCGCCACCAAAGGAGCGGCAAACCCAGCAGCGCCACCCACATTATCGGCGCATACACCAAAAAGCCCTTCCGATACGAGAATAAACCCTTAAAAATCTGCGGATTGGCGAAGTCAAACCCTTCTCCCTGATACGAATAATGCAAAAAATGCCCCGTCGCCAGCTTCCAATATACGAGCTGCGGCATCACTACCGCCAAACCGACCAGCGCCCCCAGCAATAACTGCCTCCAACGCGCCCAAATGAAGCCCCAAGCATCGCTTTGATACCTCCGCAGCAGAAAAAAAATCGCAGGCAAGAGCAAAATTAGCACTACTTCCGTCGGGCGTAGCAGCACCGACAAGCCCATCAATGCCGCTAAGCCATATAAATCCCTTCCCCAACCCCTGCGCGCCCAATTATCGGCGCATAAAAGACCCGCCGCCGCGCATAAAAATAGCGGAATATGGTTCATTCCGATTTGCTGCACGCTGTAGGTATAAAAATTCGTCGCAAACCCAATGCTCATCAGCGTTAGCAGCACTGCTTCTATGCGGAAAAATCGTAGTAAAAAGCAGCCCAAAAGGTATAAACCAAGCAGACTATAGACCCACCAACCCATACTAATCGCATGGCTATAAGCGCGGGAGTATCCGTCCGCCTTATCCCTGCCCGAAATCGTCGCCCAAGCATGCGCGGAGAGGTAAAAAGGCGCAAAAAATAAGGCATTACCCATCGTATACTTGAAAACTACCCCCCGCCGCTCGCCGCTTATGCTGTCTATCACAGGAAAACGCCCGTAACCGAGTACATCATCGCAGGGGCGGTACAGCGTATCCATCTCATCCAAGTGTTTGGACTGCCAAATATCGCCCTTTATCAGCCCGCTAAGGTAAAACGAATAGCCATAAACGTCCCAATTGAGCACGCCGCTACTCTGTCGCCGCCAAGGCTGAAAGCCCCACTGCGCTATTAGGTAAAAAACCGCCACAATCGCTATAAAAATCCGCAACGCCCGCATTATTTGCCCTCCGCGATGCTAATAAGGAACTCGCGCTGCTCCTCAATTTCGCCCCGAAAATGATGCAAGAGCCGCAAACGCGCCTCACCCGCTTGCGCAGCCCGAAAATGCAGGGTCGCCGTCGCTGCGTCGCCGCCTGTCCAGCCCTCTTTCATGTTTTCGGGGTTGTGATAGGCGACATTTTCGCCCAAAAATTTCAGATTTTCGCCACCCGAAAGTATTTCATACGCCAAATCATTGCCCACCGAGCCATGCACATAGCCCGCATATTGTAGCTCATCGCCCGCTGCCACTCGCAGAGTCGCCGCCTGCAAATGCTCATGTAGTCGCCAAATTGTCGCCATTTGCTCCTTATGTTAAGTTTCCGTGAAATTAAGCCCCGCGCAAAGATACGCCAGCGCCAACACTTGAGCAAAGATTGTATTTTTGCAGCGTATTTAAAGCGATTTTTTTGGGCGTGCCCGCCTGCCCAAAAAGGGGCAGGCGGTCGGGCTTTGCAGGGCGAGCACAAGGCTCGCCCCTACAATCCCTCACGCAACTCGCCCGCAGCGCAAAGGCGCTGCGGGCACAAACTCCACAACACCAGAGTACCTTTTATCCGCTACCCCAGCCAAACTACCCAGCCTCGTACAGGAGTCGACGACAGTGGCGCAATCCATAAAACGGAACTTGCTGACCCAAGTTGAAGAAATTCGCTGCCTTAGACCTGTTATACTCAAACGCGCGACCCCTTGCTTGGCAAGCTATCGAACCTACGAACGACGGGTTTTGCCTTCCTATTCACGCATTTTTCGCACTACTTCACATAAAATATGCAGCACCAGCACGAGCCGCGAGGCCTTGGGTTAAGTCAACCCGCTCATGAGCTAATAATTATCTTAGATTTCGGCGGTCAATACAACCAATTGATAGCCCGACGCGTGCGCGAAGCACATATTTACTGCGAAATCCTGCCTTTTGACCTGCCTTTGAGTGAGTTGCTCGCGCGCTCGCCCAAAGGCATCATTTTTACAGGAGGTCCCGCCGTTGTTTTTGAGGAAAATGCCCCCCAAATCGAGGCGGCATTGCTCGCGGCAGGCATTCCAATACTCGGAATTTGCTATGGTGCACAGCTTATCGCCCATGTTTTGGGTGGTAAGGTAGAGCGCGCAGCCCAGCGCGAGTACGGAAACCGAGTTTTGCAGCTCTCCACCCCCGCCAAAAGCCCCATTTTGGAGGAAATTCCTACCGAATCTACCTGTTGGATGAGCCATACTTATCAGGTTTCTGTATTGCCAGAAGGCTTTTCATCCTTAGCGCATACAGATAGCTGCCCCAATGCTGCTTTTGCCGATGAAAATCGCAAAATTTACGCTGTGCAGTATCACCCCGAAGTGGTGCATACGTCGGCTGGTACTGCTTTTCTGCAAAATTTTTTGTATAAGGTCTGCGGCTGTGTCGGCGACTGGAAAATGACGCATATCGTCGAGGAATACGTTGAAAAATTGCGCCAAGAGATAGGAAATGAGCAAATTTTATGCGCACTTTCGGGGGGTGTGGACTCTTCGGTGGCAGCGGCGCTCGTGCATCGAGCCGTTGGGGCAAATTTAACCTGTATTTTCGTCGATAATGGGCTACTTCGGGCAGGAGAAAGGGAGCAGGTGGAGCAGGTTTTCGGCGAAAACTTCGGCATTAACTTGATTACCGTCGATGCGGTGGCGGAATTCCACGACGCACTAAGAGAAGTTAGCGACCCAGAGCGCAAAAGAAAGATAATTGGGGAGCTTTTTATCCGCGTTTTCGAGCGCGAAGCGGCAAAATTGCAAGATTGTCGCCTGCTCGTGCAGGGGACTATCTACCCCGACGTGGTAGAGAGCGGCACCAAGCACGCCGCCGTCATCAAAACGCATCACAACGTAGGTGGTTTACCCAAAGAAACCCGCTTTTCTCGTATTGTGGAGCCGCTGCGGCAGCTCTTTAAGGACGAAGTTCGGGCGCTGGGTCGGGCGCTGGGGCTGCCCTCGCTGGTGGTAGACCGTCAGCCCTTCCCTGGCCCTGGTCTGGCTATCCGTATCATGGGTGCAGTAACGCAGGAGAAACTGCATATTCTCCGCCAAGCCGATAGTATACTGCGGGAAGAAATCGCTTTTTCTGGATTAGATAAAACCATCTGGCAGTATTTCGCCGTGCTCACGAATACGCTGACCGTAGGCGTGATGGGTGATGAACGAACGTACTTTCATACGCTTGCCCTCCGCGCCGTAACGAGTACCGACGGCATGACAGCCGACTGGGCACGCATACCCTTCGAGATTTTGGAAAAAATATCTTCGCGCATCACCAATGAGGTAGTCGGTATCAATCGCATCGTCTACGATATAACTTCCAAGCCGCCAGCCACGATAGAGTGGGAATAAAACCCAGCCCCCGCCCCTCTCTTTTGCGCTACGCTTAAAGAAAGGGGAGCTACAGGCTGCAAAAAATGTAGTGTACACTGTATTTTTTAGACTTCCCCCGTCTACCAACGGGCTAGCGATGCGGAGGGCTGCGAGCGTAGCGAAGCAGGTGCAGCCTTGCAGGCACGGCGCGTAGAGCCGTTGCATGCAAGGGCTGTACTGAGCGAATAGCGAACCCGTAGCGTAGCGGCGACCGCCTTCGGCGGGCGCAGCCCCCAAAAAAAATGTCCAAAAAAACCGAAAAACCGAAAAACCGAAAAACCGAAAAATACCCAGCTATGACAAAAACGGAACTTGCGCTTGCGCTCGTCGATATCGATGTTTTGCAATTTGGCAGTTTTACGCTCAAAAGTGGATTGCAGTCGCCTTTTTATCTGGATTTTCGGCGCATCGTCGGTTATCCGCACATACTCAAAGCGATAAGCCAACGCCTTTGGGCGATGGCGGCGGATTTGGAATTTGACCATCTTTGCGGCGTGCCTTATGCGGCGCTATCGCTAAGTTCTACTATGTCGATACTTTTGGATAAACCCTTGATAATCAAGCGAAAAGAAGCGAAAAATCACGGCACAAAACGCATGGTAGAAGGCGTATTTAAGTCGGGCGATACTTGTTTGGTGATTGACGATGTGATAAGTAGCGGGATTTCGATGATAGAAACGCTGGAGGCTTTGGAGGCGGAAGGCTTGGTAATTGGGCACGTTTTGAGCATCGTAGACCGCATGCAAGGCGGCGTAAATACGCTGGCGAAGCATGGTTATCAGGCGCATAGCCTTTACACGGTGCGCGAGCTGCTGAATATCTTGCTCGAAAATGATAGAATTTCGGAGCAGACTTATGCAGAAACGATAAAGTTTATCAAGCAAAACCAAATCAATTTTGAGCAACTGCGGCAGCGGCAGCAAGAAGGCACGCCGCGTTTTCGGCACAAATACGCCGAGATAGCCGAGCAAGCGCCGCACCCTGTAGCCAAGCGTTTGCTGGACATAGTGCAGCGCAAGCAGACAAATCTCTGCCTTGCTGCCGACCTGCCTACAGCCGCCGAAATCCTTGCCCTCGCCGAAAAGGCAGGCGATAGCCTTTGCGCCTTGAAATTGCACGCCGATACGCTGCCCGATTTTTCGGCGGCGTTTGTCGCAGCCCTGCGTCGACTCGCCGATGAGAAGGATTTTTTGATTTTTGAAGACCGCAAAATAGCCGACATCGGCAGCGTAGCGCAGCGCCAACTTGTGGGCGGTCTGCATCAAATCGCGGCTTGGGCAGACCTCGTTACGGTGCATGCCGTAGCAGGCGCAAGCTCTATAGAAGCCTTAGAAAAGACGGGCGCAACGGCGAAAGATGTAGGCTTAATTCTCATCGCCGAAATGTCGACAGGCGATACGCTCACGACTGCCGACTATGCCCGCAATGCCTCGAAAATCGCCGCCGCTTATCCAAATTCGGTCATCGGCATCGTGAGCCAAAACGAACGCCCACAATCGACGGCGCAGATTATGTTTACGCCAGGTATCCATTTGGAGCAGAGCGGCGACGCGCTGGGGCAAACCTATCAATCGCCCGCTACAGCTTTTGCAGCGCGTGGGGTGGATATTATCATCGTCGGGCGCGGTATCTATGCGGCAGAAAATCCGACAGAAAAAGCCAAAGAATATCAACGCATCGCTTGGCAGGCATACGAGAAAAGAACGTAATGACGTAATTACGTCATCACGTAACGACGTATAAACGTAATGACGTAATAAAATTTTTACTCCACAAATAGTTGATTATCAGCCGTTTATTGGCGTATTCGCATATTCATACGTTGTACGCTGCTGGGTATACTGCTTATACGCGAGCCGATTATATCGAGCGTTTGCAGGCGCGTCAGGCTATCGAATGAGCTGGGAAAGCTGCTAATTTGGGTATTGGCTATATTGAGATACTCCAGATTTACCAACTCGTAAAAGCCCGATGGGAAAGAACTTATAGCGGTATTGGATATATTGAGGTAACGCAAGTTTTTTAGTTCGTAAAAACCCGATGGAAAGGAACTGATAGCGGTGCTGGATATATTGAGTACGCGCAAATTTTTCAGCTCGTAGAAGCCTGAAGGAAAGCTGCTAATGGGCGTATTGGAAATGTCTAAAATGCGTAATTTTTTCAGCTCGTAGAAGCCTGTAGGAAGTTTGCTTACTTGTGTGCCGCTGATATAGAGTTCTTCGAGGTTGACCATTTCATAAAAGCTGCTGCCTAAGGAGCTTATATTTTGTCTGCGCAGGTCGAGAATGCGCACGGCTTTGGGATTGGCTTTGGCGGCTTCGAGGCTAACGAAATAGTCGTTTTGGCGGTTGTTGTCGCTGTCTTGATTGTAGCGGTCGTAGGGATTTCGATTGGGGCGGCGGTCGCTATGATAATGCGTATCGTCGGGGTCTCGGTTGTTGTTGTTGCTATTGTCGCGGTGTAGCTGTGCAGCGAGGGGTTGGAGGCTGGCGAATAATGCCAATGCCAAAAAAAGGCGTAAAAATTTCATGGTTATATTGAATGTTTGTTCTAAATAGATGGACAATAGGACTGCGAAAACTGCGCCAAAAATTAGGATAAAGTTTGCTACAGTTTGCCTTGCGTGAGGGATAGTAGGGGCAGACCCATGTGTCTGCCCTTTGGGGCAGCACAGGGCTGCCCCGAATAGCCCGACCGCCCGACCTTTAAGCGCCGTTTACGGCGCGGGGAGGGTGGGCACGCCCAAAAAAAATCTTTTCCCCAGCAAAAAAGCATGAAAATAGACCTTAGCGCCCGCGTAGCGGGTTTTGCGCTGCGCAGTTGCCTGATGAATGCGTCGGGGCCTTGGTGCAGTCGCGCCGACGAGTTGCACGCTATCGCGGCGAGCGCATCGGCGGCGATTGTGAGCAAATCTTGCACCCTGCGCGCGCGGGTGGGCAACGAAAGTCCGCGCTATATGGATACCGATTGGGGCAGCATCAACGCGATGGGGCTGCCGAACGAGGGTTGGCGCTATTATGCCGACTGCGCTGGGGCTTTGAGCGTGCATGAAAAGCCGTTTTTTATCTCGGTTTCGGGTATGACGCGGGAGGATAATCTGTATATTTTACAGCAGTTGCAGGGGCAAATTGTGCCACCTTCGGCGGTGGAGCTCAATTTATCTTGTCCGAATTTGGTCGGAAAACCGCAAACCGCCTACGACGAGGAGCAGACGCGGCGGCTGTTGGACGAGGTTTTTAGCTTCTTTCGGCTGCCGCTGGGGGTAAAATTGCCGCCTTATTTCGACCCCGTGCACTTCGACCGTATGGCGCGCCTGCTTGCCGCCTATCCGCTCGCTTTCGTAACCTGCATCAACAGCATCGGCAACGGTTTGGCGATAAATATCGAGGAAGAAACGACGCTGATACGCCCCAAAGACGGTTTGGGCGGGCTGGGCGGTGCTATCATCAAGCCTACGGCGCTGGCAAATGTGCGCGAATTTCGCCGTCGACTGCCCGAAAATATCGCCGTCATCGGCTGCGGTGGCGTGCAAACGGGGCGCGATGCCTTCGAGCACATACTTTGCGGCGCTGAAAGCGTGCAGGTCGGCACGCAGTTTTACCGCGAGCGCGAGGGCTGTTTTGAGCGCATCGAGCGCGAACTGGCGGAGCTGATGCACACAAAAGGCTATACGAGCCTTGCCGATTTTCGGGGCAAATTGCGGACGATTTAGGCTTTTTTTTGGGCGTGCCCGCCGCCCAAAAAGGGGCGGCGGTCGGGCTATTCATTGCGAGCCGTAGCATGCTACGGCTCTACATTTCTATCCCTCACGCACCCGCGCCGCGCAATGAGCGCGGCGCGGGTTTTTGCAGCCCTTGCCGATTATTCGGACATTTGTATTTGATTTAAGACATTTTAAAACGAAAAAAATGCCTTGTTTTTTGCCCCTTTTTTGCCAAAAAAACCGCTTCATGTGAAAAAAGGGGGGCTTCATGTAGTTTTTGGGGGGTGTTCATGTAGTTTCTCCCTTTTCGGCTTGGGGCTGGCGTATCTTTGCATTATCAAAAACAGAAAGCAAACACACTTTCCTTAGATACTCACGAAGGAAAAAACATCTACCCATTTTTTCTCTAACTAAGCCCCTCTTTCTTTGCTCTTAACGAAGGAAGAGCTTTGTCTGAGAAAAAACATCTTCTGCTTGTCGCATAGCAGATGAATACCAATAAACAAAAAGCATCTTATATTATAAATACGCTACTAAACTCTAAACAACGACCTAAAGCAGTGATATTTTTAGTTGTGCCGATGTGCTGTAGAGATTACGGCGCTCGGCTTTTTTTATTTAACTGCCTACTAAGTAACTGCGCGAAATAAATTCACATTTCGAAAGCGCAGTTTCGGGCTTGAAAAGCAAGCGTAGCGCAGGTTTTCAAGTTTGAAACAAGCGAGAAATAATGTGAATTTATTTTGCTTTCGTACTTACCTACTTTTTTTTTAATTTTTTATTCCCTGCTTTGTAACCTTTGTCCCTATCCGTATTAAGAGGGTATAAGCGCTGCACAAGACGGCAGACGAACACCGAAGACGACAGCAAGCAAGCGCCTTAAATCTCCTCCTCACACAAAAACTGGTCGCCATTATGAATACCATCGCATCACGTTGGGCAGCTACTGCTATGCTCGTTTTCATCGCCTCTACTGTTTTCGCTCAATCTTCTGGAGAGATACAACGCGATAATTTCTACGACAAAAATCTCACAAAAGAGCGTAGCAGCAACGGCTACGACTATATCAACGAACGCGACGTAACCCAAGAAAAACGCATCTGGCGCGTCATCAACGTCGACGAAAAACGCAACCACCATTTCAAATACGACAAAAACCCTTTTATCAACGTCCTGCTCGAAGCCGCCAAAAAAGGCGAAATCACTATCTACGGCACGATGGACGACGAATTTAAAATGCCCCTCACTTGCGCAGAAGCCGCAAAATTGGGCACCAAAACCGATACGACGACCGTCTATAATTTCGATACCGACCGCGATACGACCATCATCGTACACAATGCCTTCGACCCCAAAACCGTAAAAAGATACCGCGTAAAAGAGGTGTTTTATTTCGATAAAGAAAGCGGCAAAATGGGTGTGCGCATCTTAGGCATAGCGCCTATCGTTCAGCGCTTCGACGCAGACGGCAATTTCCTCAATGAAGGCCCCCTCTTCTGGGCATACTACCCCGAAGCCCGCGAAGTCCTCGCCCGCCACGAAGCCTACAACCCCGAAAACGATGTAACCTCCATGAGCTGGGAAGATGTCTTTGAAGCCCGTTTTTTCGATAGCTACGTTACCAAAGAAAGCAACGTCTACGACCGCCGCATACAAGACTACGCCGCGGGCGAACGCGCCCTCATCGAAGGCAGAAATATACAACTCGAACTCATGAATAAAGAACAAGACAACTGGGAAAACTAAGCAGTTCTCCCACTAAACCCCTCAAAACCCAGCGCCTCCGACCTTATTTTTTTCAACCTGTCATCAGCCCCATAGTTTATTAAGTGTCCATATAGCCCAAGCGACTAAACCCTATTATTCCGAAATTTATATGTAGAGGCGAATAATCATTCGCTTAGCTCTAAAATCATCAAAGGTGTTTTTTTTCTTTTTGTGAAGTAGGTAGAAATGTCCTTCGTTTGCGCAGCTTTGTGTAATCGGAGGCGTTTTTATTTGGGGCGATACCGCCCCTGCGCGCCGCCCCTTTGGCGGCGCAGCGAGCGCGTGAGGGATAGTAGGGGCGAATCAACATTCGCCCAAATGGGCGATGGTGATTTGCCCCGCATAGCCCGACCGCCGCGCCTTTTTGCGCGGCGGGCACGCCCCGAAAAAATAAAATTTTTGGCATCGTTTTCGCCTACAAATACGCAATATATCGGCATCGCGCCGCGTTTTACACAGATATTTCCCCTTTAATTTCAAAAGCAAATACCGTATCGATTACAGATTTTTTTACTCTTAATTGCCGCTTATTTCTATTGCCTTTCCAAAAAAACGGAGGTCTATTATGCACGCTATTCAGAGTCAAAAAATCAGTGCCCTCGCTACTGTGTTTGCTTTTTTCTTGTCTACAGCCGCCCTTTTTGCGCAGCCCAATGTCATTATGACCGAACAAGGCGCGAAAGTGAAAACGCCTGTGCGCGATAATTTTTACGACCGCGATATTCATAAAAAAGCGCCCATACTCGAATACGAGTACGTCAGCGAGCGCGATGTGATGTGGGAAAAACGCATTTGGCGCGAAATTCCGCTCAACGAAAAACGCAATCACCCCTTCAATTATGCCGTGCGCCCGCTTATCCAAATCCTATTGGAGGCAGCCTCTCGCGGCGAAATCACGGCGTATTCTACCCTCAAAGACGATTTTACCATTCCGCTTTGCCTCGATGATGTCGCCAAACTTTGCGGCTCCACCGATACGCTCTACGTTACCGACCCCGATACCCGCGAAGATGTGCCCGTAGTCGTCGAAAATAAATTTGACTTCAACAATGTGCGCAGCTACCGCCTCAAAGAGGTCTGGTATTTTGATTCCAAATACAGCAAATTAAATGTCCGTATTATGGGCATTGCGCCCGTCGTGGCGCGCTACAATAGCGAAGGCGTTTTCATGCACGAAGCGCCCATGTGCTGGTTTTATTTCCCCGAAATGCGCGAGATGCTCGCCCGCGAAGAGTCCTTCAATCCCGAAAACGAAGCGGCGCATCTTACTTGGGACGATGTCTTCAATGCGCGCCTATTTTCCTCCTTCATCACCAAAGAGGGCAACGTCTACGACCGCCGCATTGCCGACTACAAAACGCATCTCGACGCACTCGTAGAAGCCAACGTCATACACGAAACCATGCGCAATTTCGAACTGGATATGTGGGAACATTAAGCATTTTTTTTGGGCGTGCCCCTGCTCCCCGCGCCGCTAAATGCGGCGCTTGTAAAGCCGTTGTATGCAACGGCTCTACAGGGGCGCAAATATCAATAAAGCAAATCCGCCTAAATAGCTGATTATCAGTTATTTAGGCGGCTTTTATTTTCTTTTACGTCATTACGTCATGACGTAGTTCCGTAACGACGTGATGCTATTTTATTATTGCAGGCTTGGCGTTTTTGGCGTATATTTGTATAAATAACACGCCTTATTTATGACCAAAGAACAACAACATCGCCAATTGATAGAGGGGTATTTAGCATTGCTACACAATCTACCAGACGACGATAAACTGGAGATAATCTCTCGCCTTTCGCTTTCCCTCAAAACAGACCGCCGTGCACAAGGCGATAAAGACGATTGCCGCACAGAGTTTGTCGCCGAAAAAAGCGCTGAAGAACTGATAGCCGAACTCCGCGCTGCCCGTTCATTCAATCGCGCTGAACCTTCATTTGACTGATGTACTTGCTGGATACCAATATCTGCGTTTTTTATCTAAAAAATCGCTTCGGGCTGAGCGAAAAAATCAATCAGGCTGGCTGGTTGAATTGTTTTATATCAGAAATAACACTCGCAGAGCTAAAATTTGGTGCGGAAAATAGCCAACTCCAAGCCCAGAATCGTCTAACGATTGCACAGTTTCAGACCAAAATACAAGTATTGCCGATATTTAGCGCTTTAGATTTTTATGCACGAGAAAAAGCACGCCTTCGGCAAAGAGGCACACCAATAGACGATTTTGACCTGCTAATCGCAGCAAGCGCCGTAACAAATGGGCTTATCATGGTTACAAATAATCTGAACCATTTTAATAGGGTTGATGGTATTGTTATTGAAGATTGGACACAAAATATATAAATCAACAGCGCCTAAATAGCTGATTATCAGTTATTTAGGCGGATTTTATTTTCTTTTACGTCATTACGTCATGACGTAATGACGTAACGACGTGATGCTATTTTATTATTGCAGGCTTGGCGTTTTTGGCGTATATTTGTATATAAAATTCAATCTATATGATAGACCCACAAGTATTAGCGGCACAGATAGCACTCTTACCTGATGAACAAAAAGCTGAAGTTTGGGATTTTATTGCTTTTCTTTTGAGCAAACGCCAACGCGATACGGTGGCATCTGCTGCCCATCCATCAGATGTGCAGCCATTGCCTTACAGACAAGCAGGCGTTTTCCCTAAACTTATCGCCTATATGGCAGACGATTTTAATGCACCATTGGAGGATTTTCAAGACTACATACCCAATACCGACTAAGCCCAAAAAATGAACAAAACTTCCCTACTTGATACTCAAGCCATTTTGTGGTATCTTGAACAGAATCCACGTTTATCCAAAAGAGCAGAACAAATAATTTTATCTCAAGCCTGTGTGGTGCATATTGCCTCATTTTGGGAAATCGGCATAAAAGCCTCTCTCCAAAAACTGCACTTATTGCGCAGCTTAGAAGAAATGGCGCAAGCCTTGCAACTTCAAAATATCCCTATTTTACCTCTGGGTTTGCCTGCTATAAAGGTTTTACAAGGGCTGCCATTTCACCACAAAGACCCTTTCGATAGGCTACTAATCGCCGAAGCGCTAAGCCGTGCAGATATGGCTATAGTTAGCATAGATGAAGCATTCGACGAATATGAGGCAGATTTACGCATTTGGTAAAAATAACAAACAGCGCCTAAATAACTGATAATCAATTATTTAGGCGCTGTTTATTTTATGTTACGTCATTACGTTATTACGTCATTACGCAACGACGTAATTTATCTAATCGTACTTATGTGTGAGCGTATTGCCTTTGTGCGTGCGTAGGCGGCATTCGCGTTTGCCATCGGCGGAGATAGTGCCTGCTATTTGGGCGGCGTAGCCTTTTTCGCGGGCGGCGGCGATGAGTGTTTGCGCCGTGTTTTCGTCGCCTACGGCGATAAGCATACCGTTGCCCATATTCCAATATAAATAAGCCTCCTCGTCGCTGACTTCGCCGAGCTGTTGGATACGCTGCATGAGCGGTGTGGGTGCGTGCAGATGGTCGAGCATCGCAGAAAGCCCATTGGGGCGGAGGACGCGAGAAAAATTATCGGCTACGCCGCCGCCTGTGATATGCGCGATGCCGTGTATATCGATGCCCGAAGTAATCAACGACACAACCAGCGGCGAATAAATCAGACAAGGCGCAAGCAAGGCTTTGCCGTAAGTTTCGCCATTTTCATAAGGCGTATTGTGCCATTCTTCGCCGAAGGCGGCGAGCATCACGCGGCGAATTTTGGAAAAGCCATTGCTGCGGAAAGTTGGCGAATGCAGGCTAACAACCACATCGCCCGCTTGCAGGGCGCTGCCATCAATGGGGCGCTGTAGCTGCATGGGCAGCGTGCCTATAGCTGTACTCGCCCAATTGAAGTGCATACCCTCGCCGTAGCCCGAAATGCGTCCGCCCAATTCGGCGATTTCGCCACCCGAAATGCTGATTTGCGCAAAATTGGCGGCATCGTGCAAACCCCGCATCAAGGCATCGATAGTAGGTTGATCCAAACGGTCGGCATCGATGATATTGGAAATCGTCGTCGGCTCAAAACCCGCCGTAGCCAAATCATCGACCACCATCGCCACCAAATCAAAACCCAAAGTATCGTAAATGCCCGTGCGCTCTGAAAGCTCGATTTTCGTGCCGATACCATCGGAAGTAATGCCGATGCGCTCCGCACCGAAAATCATCATATTGCTAAATGCACCGTCGGTATTTAGCGCCGTTTCGCCCGCTTTGCCCGCTCTGTTCTGAAAAGTGCGTTTTGCCCAGCCGAAAGCTGTGCGCGAGCAGGCATTGCCCAAATCAATGTCTAAACCGCTTTTGTTTGTGTTTTGCATGATGACGAATGACGAAGTTAACGCGAAGCGAATGACGAATTAGCACATAAAATATTGATAATCAATGCGCGCCGCAACTTTTTGCGGCGTGCGCCGTATTTGCGTGAGGGATATGTAGAGCCGTAGCATGCTACGGCTCAAATAGCCCGACCGCAGCCCCTTTTTAGGGCTGCGGGCACGCCCAAAAAAAATAAAAAAGCCCCCATTTCCGCAGGCTGCCACAAAAATACGAAGCCGAAAGCGAAAAAAACGCGCTTAACAATTAGATAAAGTCGCAAAGCTCAAAAGTCGCCGTATTTTTGCACGCAATTTTTACAAACTACCAAGCGGCTATGCGAAAATTGCAAAAGGAAGGCTTGACCTTCGACGATATTCTACTGATACCTGCTTATTCGGAGGTTTTGCCCCAAGAAATTAGCCTGCGCACACGTTTGACGCGCAAAATCTGGCTCAATATCCCCCTTGTGAGCGCGGGCATGGACACCGTAACGGAAGGTGAAATGGCGGTAGCGATGGCGCGGCAAGGCGGTATCGGCATCGTGCACAAAAATATGAGCATCGAACAGCAGGCGGAAGAGGTGCGCTATGTCAAACGCTCCCAAAATTTTGTCATCGGCGACCCAATTTCTTTGCAGCCGCAAAATTTCGTCTACGAAGCCAAAGCGCTGATGAGCAAATACGGCATTTCGGGCGTTCCGATAGTCGATACGGCGGGCGTTTTGGTCGGTATTCTCACCAATAGAGACCTGCGTTTTGAGCTGGAACACAATCAGCCCATCGCCAATGTGATGACCAAAACTAACCTCGTTACTGCGCCCGTAGGCACGACTTTAGAGGACTCCAAAGCCATTTTGGCGCGGCATCGCATCGAAAAATTGCCCCTTGTGGACGGAAATTTTCGCCTACGCGGCTTGATAACCATCAAAGACATCGAAAAATCCAACCGTTACCCCAGCGCCGCGAAGGACGAAATGGGGCGCTTGCTCGTAGGCGCAGCCGTCGGCATCGGCAAAGATACGATGGAGCGCGTAGCGGCTTTGGTGGCAGCGCAAACGGACGTTTTGGTGATAGACACCGCGCACGGGCATTCGCGCGGGGTGCTGGAGCAGGTGCGCAGCATCAAAGACAAGTATCCCGAATTGCAAATTATCGCGGGCAATGTGGCGACGGCTGCGGCGACTTTGGCGCTCATAGAAGCGGGCGCAGATGCCGTGAAAGTGGGCATCGGACCTGGTTCTATCTGCACGACGCGCATCGTGGCGGGTGTGGGTGTGCCCCAAATTACCGCCATTGCCGACTGTGCAGATGCCGCCGCCGAGCATGGCGTGCCCGTCATCGCCGACGGCGGTATCAAGTATTCGGGCGACTTGGTGAAAGCGCTCGGCGTGGGCGCTTCGACCTGTATGTTGGGCAGCATTTTCGCAGGCTGCGAGGAAAGTCCTGGCGAGGTGGAACTGTATCAGGGGCGAAAATTTAAGGTTTATCGCGGCATGGGCTCCATCGCGGCGATGGAAAAAGGCAGCAAAGACCGCTATTTCCAAGAGAACGCCAAAAAGCTGGTGCCCGAAGGCGTAGAGGGGCGCGTCGCCTACAAAGGCACGGTCGATGATGTGGTTTTTCAGCTTGTCGGCGGCATTCGGCAGGGCATGGGCTACTGCGGCACGCCCACGATTGAGGCGCTGCACGCGGGCGCGCAGTTCATGCGCATCACTTCGGCAGGCTTGCGCGAGAGCCATCCGCACGATATTCAAATCACCAAAGAAGCCCCTAATTATAGCTCCAACGGCTAATTTTATCCGCTTTTTGTCGTATATTTGGGCGTGCCCGCTGCCCCAAAAAGGGGGCAGCGGTCGGGCTATTTGAGCCGTAGCATGCTACGGCTCTACATATCCCTCACGCAATTTTTATCCCGCCGCACAAAGGATGCGGCGGGCACTTTCCCAAAACAACACCTTCAACCCCCAACCCAATCTATGGCAATCCGATTAACCGACGACGAAGAAGATTACAACCGCCCCAATAACAACCGCAACCGCAATACGGGCAACAACAACGACGATACAGGGGGCTCTTCTGGCTTTAATATATCCGACTCCGACAAAAAAACGGCGGGTATTGTTGCAGGGGTTGGGCTGCTTTTGCTCGCGTTGTGGAAGTTTCCGAAAACGACTATTTTTCTGCTGCTCGTAGCGGGCGCGGTGCTGTACTACCTCTACGGCGACCAAGAGCTATTGCGCGAATGGGGCATTAAGTAACTGCGCAAAATTATTTCACATTCCGAAAAGCGCCGTTTCGGGCTTGAAAATCAAGCGTAGCGCAGGTTTTCAAGTTTGAAACAAGCGAGGAATAATGTGAAATAATTTTGCTTTCGTATTTAAACAGTAAAAAATTACCCAAACCATGAATAAAATGCTAAAAAACATCGCCCAACTTGGGCTTTTTGTGTTTGCCTTGCTCGCATCTACAGGCTGCGACCTCGTTCAAAAGCAAGACGAGAGCGGCGGCGGCGGCAGCAGCAGCAAAAGCGGCGGCGCAGAAGCCAAAAAAGACTTTAAATATCCCGATGGGCAGCGTCCGCCGACGGGTTGCATCAGCGACAAAGAAGCCTATAAAGAAGTATTGGCGTATGAGCAACTCGATGAAACCGTAGATGGCAATTCCTCGCCCGCTTCGTATTCGATTTTGCAGTATGCGCCCGAACGCAAAACTCAAGGGCAACTTGGCTCTTGCTCGGCTTGGGCAAATGCCTATGCCGCCCGCACCATCAGCCGCGCCGTAGCTACAGGCGAAAATCCCAATAAAATTGCCTTTAGTCCTGCCTTTCTGTATAACCAACTTACCGACTGCGATAATGGTATTTACTTGGGCGATGCGCTTAGTTTTATGAAAACTAAAGGCGTTTTGCCCTTGCAAGAATTTCCCTACAATGGCAAAGACTGCAACCTACGCCCCAACAAAAGCGACTTAGCCGAAGCCAAAGAAAACAGAATTGCAGGGTTTACGCGGCTTTCTACGGGAGGCGGTTACTACGATGTCGATATAGCCGCTATCAAACAGCATATCGCCAAAAAATGCCCCGTTATCATCGCGCAGACCGTGCCCGAAACCTTTTTTCAAGCCTACGGAAAAGCGCTCTGGGAGCCCAGCCGCAGCGAGCTACAGAAGCCCGAAACCTTTATGCCGCACGCTATGTGCGTGGTCGGCTACGATGATAATAAGTACGGCGGCGCTTTGCATATTATGAACAGTTGGGATAAGGATTGGGGCGAAGACGGCTGTATCTGGGTGCGCTACGAGGATTTCAAACTGTTTGCGCAGGAAGCCTACGCGATGCACCCCGACCGCAATCAGCAAAAAATTTCCGCCGATAAGTTTGAAGTGAGTTTTGGTTTGCAAAAAATCGAAGACAAGCGCTTAGGCAGTATGATACAGCTCACAAAGGCAAAGGAAGCCTCTACGGGCGGCGTTTTTCATAATCGGGAGGAGCTGCGCGAGGGCGATAAATTCAAAATCGTCGTCGACAACTCCAAAGACTGCTATATCTATATCCTAAGCTACGAGGGCGACGAAGGCAGTTTTACGGTCTTTCCCTACAAAGGCGTATCGGCTTATTTTGGGGTAACGGGTACGCGGACTTTCCCCAAATCGAAGAGCTTTACGATGGAGGGCAGCAACGATTACGACTATATGACCATCATCGCCAGCAAAGAAGAATTAAACATCGAAGCCATCAACAAACGCATCAGCAACAGCAGCGCCCGCTTCTACTCGCAGCGCGTAGACGAGGCACTCAAAAAGGAAGCCGTAGCCGCTCAAGATTGGGTAACAGTGGACGGTACTATCAGTTTTGAGGGCGATAGACGCGGTAAAAATGCGATTTATGCCGTCTTTAATCTGAAAAAATCGTAGAAATTTATCTAATAAACTGTATAAAGTGGGTATGGCTTTATTCAGAAAAAGCGTGAGGGATAGAAATGTAGAGCCGCAATAAATTGCGGCTCGCAATGGATAGCCCGACCCTGCGACCTTTAAGCCGCTTTGCGGCGGGGAGCTGGGGCACGCCCAAAAATAACGTCTTTTTATTGCTTGAGTATGCTGTTCAATTCCTTAGAATTTATTGTATTTCTGCCTCTTGTTTTTTGTTTGTACTGGTTGGTTTGTCAGCGAAATTTAAGCGTACAAAATGCTTTATTGTTGGCTGCAAGCTACCTGTTTTATGGGTGGTGGGATTTTCGATTTTTGGGCTTGTTGTTTATTAGCTCGATTGTCGATTATATCGTTGGTTTGCGAATTCATGCCACAGACGAGGAGCAAAGGCGCAAGCGCTGGTTGTGGGTGAGTATTGTGATAAATTTGGGTATACTTGTCTTTTTTAAGTATTTTAATTTTTTTGTAGATTCTTTTATTGCTGCATTTGCTGGTATTGGGATAGAATTGGAGGCGCGTACTTGGAACATTCTTTTGCCTGTGGGCATTAGTTTTTATACTTTTCAGGCGCTTTCTTACAGCATTGACATTTATCGTCGGCAGTTGGTACCAACTAAAGATATTATTGCTTACCTCACTTTTGTTGCTTTTTTTCCGCAACTTGTAGCGGGGCCTATTGAGCGTGCTGCGCATTTATTGCCTCAATTTTATCAGCCAAGAATTTTTCGTTATGAAGATGCTTCAGACGGTGTGCGGCGTATTCTATGGGGGTTTTTCAAAAAAATGGTTGTGGCGGATAATCTTGCTACCAATGTCAACTATATTTTTGATAATTGCGAAACTATGCCTGCGAGTATTTTGTGTTTGGGGGCGGTTTTGTTTGCCTTTCAGATTTATTGCGACTTTTCGGGTTATTCAGAAATTGCGGTAGGCTGTGCAGCCTTATTTGGCTTTAAGCTCATGGATAATTTTAGAATGCCTTATTTTTCGCGTGATGTGGGCGAGTTTTGGAAACGCTGGCATATTTCCCTTTCTACTTGGTTTCAGGACTATGTTTATATTCCTTTGGGAGGCAACAAAGGGGGCAAGGCTCAACAGGTTCGCAACAGCATTATCACCTTTAGTGTTAGTGGGTTTTGGCATGGAGCCAATTGGACATATCTATTTTGGGGCTTTCTCAATGGTTTATACTATCTGCCGCTTATTTTATTTGGACGAACCAAACGTAGCGATGTAGTAGCGCAAGAGTCTTGGCTATTGCCTTCTTTGCGCGAGGCTGTAGCGCTTGTTCTTACCTTTTCTCTTATCTGTTTTACTTGGATATTTTTTCGGGCAAAAAGCATGACAGAGGCAGGGATATATATCAGCAATATATTTTCGATGTCTTTGTTTTCCAATCCTTTGGCTGCGGTAGATGGTTTGGAAAGAACCGTGTACTTCTGGTTAATTTTGCTTGTAACCATCGAATGGTTTAGACGCAAAGAGAAACATGTTTTGGATATTCCGCAGCAGCCGACTTGGCTGCGCTGGTCGATTTATATGCTACTTTGTCTAAGTATTGTGCATTTTGGCTATGCGGGCGTTTCTCAATTTATCTATTTTCAATTTTAATCGAAAGCCATGCAACGGTTTATCATCAAAGTAGTATTGGGGACGCTGCTGTTTTTTGCTTTGTGGGCATTATCAATGTGCTACTTCGCCAAATTGCCCGACCAGCACCCGCTGCGTCTGGCTATTGACGGCAAAATGAACATACTGCAACAGCAAAAAAAGCCCAAAATCGTATTGATAGGCGACTCCAACCTCGCTTTGGGTATCCATAGTCCGACCCTAAAAGAGCGCTTTGGCTTGGAAGTGGTCAATATGGGCGTACACGGCGGTTTCGGTTTGCGCTTTTCGCTGGCGCAAGTCAAGGATTATTTGCAAAAGGGCGATATACTCCTCATTGTGCCTGTCTACGGCGCTTTTTCAAGCTCTTTTTACGGCTCAACCCAATTAAATTTAGCGTTGAGAACCCAACTTTCGTATCTGCAGTACATGACCAGCTTCAAACAGCTAAGTAAGGTTTTTCCTCAAGGCTTGAATCTCCGAGATTTTTATGCTTCAGTGCGCAATCAAGCCCCCACACAAGCCTATGAAATAGCTATGAACGAATACGGCGATTATACGGGGCATCATGAATTGCCCAACCAACACAGTTTTAGCATCAATTCGCCGCTTGATACGCTTATTCTCGAAACGAACTTGAACGAAATTAATCAGTTTGCGGCAGCAATGCAAGCAAAAGGCGTTCGCTGTTTTTACAGCGCTTCGCCTTACCCGCAGTCGCTCTACCAAAAACACGGGTTAAGCATCAACCGCTATCACCAAACCCTACAGGCGCAGCTAAAAATGCCTATTCTGGGGCAAGTTAATAGCTTCATATACGCAGACTCTTTATTTTTTGATACGCAAAACCATCTCAATAAAATAGGTAAAAATCTAAGAACGCAGGCTTTAGCAGATTTTTTACAACAAGCACTTCCGCAATAAAAACAGGCTTTCGCAGGCGTTTTTTTTGGGCCTGCCCCTGCTCCCCGCCCGCCCCACGGCGTGCTTACGCACTTGTGGTAAGGCGGGCTTAAAGGTCGCAGGGTCGGGCTATCCATTGCGAGCCGTAGCACGGCGTGCCTTCGGCACTTGTGCCATGCTACGGCTCTACATTGCTATCCCTCACGCAAAGAAAAATAAAGCATAACCGCTTAAATAGCTGATATTCAGTTATTTAGGTGGTTTTTTATTGTGTTACGTCATTACGTCATTACGTCATTACGTGGCGACGCATATACGTCATTACGTCGTAACGTATAAAAAAGATAATCGAAGGGATAGGGGCGGGACTTGGGTTGCGTGAGGGATAGTAGTGGAAGCGCCGTAGGCGCTGCAACGGATAGCCCGACCGCCGCGCCCGCCCTTTGCGGGCATTGCGGCGGGCACGCCCAAAAAAAATAAAAAAATTATAAAGCGGCTGAACTAAATAAAATGTAATTACGTTGTAGTTACATAAATCTAACAATCTTTTCCTTTTTTACCTTTTATCCTTACAGTTATGTTAGTAAACATTGTGCCTATCGGTAATTCTAAAGGGCTGCGCTTGAGCAAAAGCCTGATAGAAAAGTACCAGTTACGTGACCGCGTAGAAATCATCGAACAAGAAGACGGCATTATCATCCGTCCCTATCGCTCGCCGCGTGCAGGCTGGGCGGAGGCATTCAAAAAAATGCACGAAAACGGCGACGATAAACTGCTCATTCCAGATCTGTTTGAAGACGAAGAATTTGAATAAAGCGCAAAGGGGCGCAGCGCTTGGAGATGCGCCCCGTTTTTAAACTATACAAACAAAATCCAATGCAGTACGAAATTGTAATTGTAAATCTTGACCCGACTATTGGGCACGAAATCAAAAAAACACGCCCTTGTGTGGTTATCTCTCCTGACGAGATGAATGAGAATTTAGCAACTATTATAGTTTCTCCCTTGACGAGTACAGAGCGGAACAATTATCCCACACGCATTGGATTTGTGGCGGAGAATGGCATACAAAATTGGATAGTGTTAGACCAGATTAGAACCATTGACAAAGCTCGCATTAAAAAATTTACAGGAGAAAGGCTACCCGAAGAAACCGTAGATGCAGTGAAAAATATACTCCGAACAATGCTTGTAGATTAAAAATACCCCCCTAAATAGCTGATAATCAGTTATTAGGGGGCTTTTTTATTGTGTTACGTCATTACGTGGCAACGTATATACGTCATTACGTCGTAACGTAATAAAAAAGTTAATCGGAGGGATAGGTTTGGGATTTGGGTTGCGTGAGGGATAGCAATGGAGAGCCGCCATAAATGGCGGCTCGCAATGGATAGCCCGACCGCCGCGCCCGCCCTTTGCGGGCATTGCGGCGGGCACGCCCAAAAAAAAACGCGCACTATCCCCCAAAACTTCGGGAGATAGTGCGCATTTGTGTTTTTTGTTATTGCTTATTGTACCTCAGGCAGGGCGACCATATTTTGGCTCACGACATAATTGATGAGCAGTACGAGGAGGACAATAAACGTGATGATGCCAAGCAGGAAGCGCTCTGTAGCGCCTTGACGGGTGGGTGCGGACATAATTTTTGGGGATATTTTCGTGTTGCGAATGTCGATAGAATTGGGCTGCAAGTTAGCTAAAAAAGCGAAGCGGGGACAAAATCGGAGCGATTTTTTTGGGGTATAGAAAATAATGTAATTTTTTTGTTTATTTTTTGTTTGCTAAATTAAAACTTTTTGTTGTAACTTTGCATTATAGGAATTGAAATCACCGCCTTTTATGCCTCCTTAATGCCTTTTTATCTTATGTTTCGACACAAAAATTGGTTTTTACTGCGTCAAAAGTTGGGCGCTGCGGCGCATCGGGCGCAGGCTACGCTTGTTAGTTGGCTGCCCAAGCTAACGATAGCGGCGTTGCTTTGGCTGCTGTTTTCGAAAGAGCGTTTTAGCGTGCAAATACAATTGGGCACGCCTGCGGCGGCGGTTACGGCGGGGGCTATGGCGGCTTTGCCCCCGCCTAAGCCTTTGCAGGCTTCGAGTGCTACATTGCCAGCGCAGGCGGCTTCTATCTTGCCGCTGCCTTCTGCTGCGCCTGCCAGTGTGGGAGTATCGGCGCGCAAGCAAAAATGTTTGGATTATGTAGCCCTCTTTTTGCCCATTGCCCGCGAAGAAGCGCAGCTCTACCAAATCCCTGTAGCCATCACCTTGGCGCAGGCGCTGCTGGAAAGCAATGCGGGAGAAAGCCCCTTAGCGGCGCGGGAAAATAATCATTTCGGTATCAAATGCCCGCCGCGTTGCAGCGATTGCCGTTGCGCCACCTATGCCGACGATACGCCCAATGACAAATTTCAGGTTTACGACTCCCCTTGGTTCAGTTTCCGTGCACATAGCAAGCTGTTGCACACGCCGCGCTATCGGCATCTTTTGCAGCTACCCGCCGACGATTACAAAAATTGGGCTTATGGCTTGCAGGCGGCAGGCTACGCTACGGATAAAAAATACGCCGAAAAACTAATAGCTATCATAGAAGAATTTCAGTTACACCGTTATTAGTTGCACTTACTCCGACAATATCCCCTTAAATATATATAGGATACTTCTTATACGCCTTTTTTCTCCTTTTCTTTTCTCTTTCGCTCTTCGTTTCCCCCTGCTTCCTTTTTCTTTCTGCGTTGCCTTCAAGGCTCCCATCAACAACAAAAGCGCCCTCCGTACCTATTGGAACGGAAGACGCTTTCGGGTTTTTGGTATTTAGTGGGTTTGCTGTTTATTTGCCTAAGCATTCTTTGCAGTACTTAAATCCGTCTGTATTCATGCCTGAATGCCCCCATTTCCAAACTGTACTGCCGTATTTGGAACCGCCGCTGCTGATGTTTTCTTGGGTAAAAGTGAGACTTTTTGTAAAATAAAGCCCTGTGGCATTATGTTTCAAAAAAGCCTGTCCTGCCAATGTGCGCTTCAGAATGATGCCGAAACCATTTTTTTCATACGACCAATCCGAGTCCAATTCTACAACCTTCAGCAGTGTAGTGCCTGCGGGTAGTTCTTTTTTGACCATCTCGGTGGCAGTAGGCACAATGCGCAGGCTGCGATTGTAGTTTTTTGTGTTTGCTGTTATAGCGGGTAGGGGGCAGGCTTTTTTGCCAATAGCGGCTTTGCCTGCGTCTGTTACGTTGAGCGTAAATTCGCCTTGCGCCGTACGTTTGCCGCCTTCATTGAAAACGATTTTTACCGTGTGTGTGCCATTGGGCAGCAAATACGCATTATAGAAAAAATCTAAGGGCAAGCCTTCTCTTGCATGCTCATAGGTTCCCCATTTGTACGAGAGCGAGCCTACAACATCGGTTGCCGTTTTCGTATCAAAGCCTTGCAGAGCACAAGACACGATAGTGGAACTATTTCGTTCTCTTCCGTCGTAATTAGATATCATTACTTTGCCGTTGATATAAACCTCCATGCCGAGATTATAGGCGTTGCCGTCATCGCCACGCGCTTCGCGGATAATGTTTAGCGGCGATTTGTCGAGGAAAACATGAAAAAATATATCATCGCCCAAAGTGAAGGTATTAGAAAGTGCCGATTCGGGGCTATTGACCGTGGTAGGCGCTTTCGAGAACACGATTTTATTGAGATGCGCTTTATGCAAGCTGCCCGTTACGCCGTTATCGGGTACTTGTGGGTATTTGGCGGCTTCTTTGGCTTCTTCGTCTTTTAGGCGCTGCTCTGCCAATGCCTTTTCGCCGTCTTTTACCCCCTGTTTGAAGGAAGTTTCCAGCTTGCTAATTTCTGTGCTGGGCATGATGCAATAGCAATTTTGGTCTCTTCGATTGGTCGGGTTGGGGGCTTCGCAAAAATGGCGCAAATAGAGCAGGGCTTCTTCGTAGCTTTTCGCGCCTGCCAGCTCGTCGAGCTTTTTCCGTCTTGTGATGCAGTCGTTGTGCTCTTTTTTCGCATTAGCAAGGGCGGCTTCTGCGTCTTTTTTATAGGTTTCGTCGGCGGAGGTACTGTATTCGCTTTGTGTGGGAGCTTTGGCTACAGCCTTCTCGAAAACGGCTGCCGCCTCCAAGTACTTGCCGCTATCATTTAGTTTTTTGCCCTCTGCCATCAGGCCGGCGTACTCTTTTCTGCCTTCTGGCGTGTTGTTGCCTGTACTGCCTTTGACCTTATCTTTGCTACCCTTCACATCTTTTACGGCATCTTTCACATTGATTTTCGGAAATTGCGCCAGCAGCGCGTCCGTGCAGCAAAACAGACTTAAAGAAAAGCAAACGGCTTTAATCGTGGTTTTCATTGGGTGGTGTTTTTGTAGTTATCGAATGTCGAGGGGAACTTTGCCGCCGCTTCTTGCGTGGCTATTTCTTTTACACATTCAAAAGTCCCACATAAAACCGCCCTTTGCAAAATTATTAGGCGAATGGCTCTTTTTTGAGGGCGAACGAACCAACAACATATTTTTTTGGTGTGCCCCCGCACGTTTCGCGCGGGGGCGGGCTCTGCCCTACGGGGCTGCCTTCGGCGGTCGTTGCAGCCGCTGCGCGGCTTCCACTGCTATCCCTCACGCTATTGCCGCTTCGCGGCGCGGGGGAAGGCTCGAACAATTCAGCTAATCCTCTGCGCCTATTTTTTTGATAGGGAGTTTGAGCATAGGGTATTTGCTGTCGACAAGGCTTTGTATTTGAGTTAAGGCAGCAGTAAGCACGCCTGCGCCTGCTTTGAGTATATTTTGAAAATAGTCATCTTTGCTATTTTTGCAAATTTTATACACTTGACTTTCTACAAATTGAATGGGCGAAACGCTTTTATCTTTGCCTTCATTGGCTTTAAGGGTGCCTTTGGTGCTTGCTACAGCGTCTGCTACGCTAGCGCGAAACTCTGCAAAAATCGATTTTCCACCGTCTGCCAAGCCCGCGCCGCCTATTTGTTTGATGCGTGCTTGGTGAGCGCGAATAAATAATTCGATAGCCTCTGCTGCAAATTCCTCGAAAAATGCCTTATACTTGAAGCGGGTAATTTCGCCTGCATCTTGTATTTTTTTTGACAAGGCTTCTTTTGCCTCTGCTTGTCTTAGAGCGGTAGCCTGCGGAGTCATTTCTACGAATGCGCCTGCAAGTTTGCCGCCTGCCTTCGCATTACTTGCATCTTTTTTGAAGGCTTCTGCTTCAGCTATCCATCCCGATAGCTCCAAAAGATGCTTGGCTGCTTCCGCTGATTTTGAGCCTTTTAGCTTTTTTTCTTGCTCGCGGAAAACCTGCAGCGCCTCCTCTATGTGCGGCAAACTCATCTCGCCGAGTGTTGCTCCATAGCTTTTGCTTTTTTCCTGATAGGCGACTAAGGCTGTTTTCTTTTTGCTTAGGTCGGTCATGGCTTCTATCTCGGCAAACCTTTTAGCCTGCTTTCTGCGCCCTTCCATAACCCCTTCGCGCAATTTTTCTAAGGCTCGGCGGTGGTCGTTTGCCTCCAGACGCATTTTTTCTATGCCACTCAAGGGCTCTTTCGGTGCGCTTGCATTAACCTTGCCTCCATCGGTTTTACTGCCTTTTATGAGCAGTTGCTGGTAGCTAATTTTTTCGCGCATCGCCTTAAATTGCGCTAAAAGCGCGGCGATTTTTTCTTTCAATTTTACTATTTCTGACATAATTGGGGGGACTAAAAAAATTATACAAACCCGCTAAAAGTACAAATTAGCCTCCTGAAAAGCAAGACTTTCTGGTTATTAGTCGCAAAAACTGGGTGAACGGTCATTTTTTCGGGGTGAGTGTCGAGTGAGCCGTTTTTTTGGGCCTGCCCCTGCGACCTTCGCCGCCAAAGGGGCGGCGAGAGCCGTAGCATGCTACGGCTCTACAGGTCGCAGGGTCGGGCTATCCATTGCGAGCCGTAGCATGGCGTGCGTTCGCTTCGCGGCTGCTTCGCAGCGGCACTTATGCCATGCTACGGCTCTACATTGCTATCCCTCAGGCGTTGCGCCTTAACGGCGCTAAAGCTAAAGGATAAATAAAGTTTTATTACGTCGTTACGTCATGACGTAACGACGTATATACGTCATGACGTAACAACGTAGCGCAATAAAAAAAGCGCCTAAATAACTGTATATCAGCTATTTAGGCGCTTTCGCTTAATGGCTCTTTGTTCTTGTCGATAAAGTCGGCTACAGCTCCTACCTCCCAATCATAGCTGCTATCTGCCGTTTCGTTGGCGAGATTTTCCAAAATTTTATCCGTCGTGGAGGCTGTATTGGCGGGGACGGTTTTATCTCCGAAAATTGTAGGCTGTACCTTGCTTTTGAGTTGGTAGCCGTTGAGGTTTAAGAACGTTTGCATTGCCCCAAGACCTGTACGCTTGTTACCGTCATTGAACATATGCCCTTTGACAATTTTTACAAAATAAAAAGCGGCTTTTGTATTTACATCGGGATAACGGTCACCATCTTGCACCATATCCAAAACGTAATCCAATCTATCATTTAGTAAATTATCAGGCTCTGCAAAACGCCCTCCAAACATAGCTATAGCCCCTCTATTTGCTCTAAGAACAAATTTTCGGGTCAAGTATTGGTAATCCATTAGGCAAGCGCTTTGTATACGTTGTGGTATTTTTCAAAATTTGCTTTGAGAAAAAGCAGTGCTTTTTCCTCTAGTTCTTGCTCTTTACGCATTTTACGCGCTATTTCAATTTCGGCGCATTGATCAGGAAAAGCATCTTTCATTGCCTTTTGTTCTAAATCAAAAGCCAAGAACTCTAAAGCAGTAGAAAAATCTTCTCTTGCTAAGTCAAATAGCATATTTTCATAGTTTTGAAAATGTTCATTTTTAGCGAAAGAAGCAAAATATGCATTATCCTCGCGGCTTATGAAATAGGCTTTATGAGTCAACGAAAGTAAAAATGAATCATAGCATTTTTCCCAAGCGCTAAGGTTGCTTGCCTTTGTTTTATACAAGGACAAAAAGAATGAAGCAAAACGAACTAATGCAATATTCCAACCCTTGTCTTTTACCTTTTCCACTTGTTTTACAAGTGTATTTATATCAAAGCGATTTTCCATGGTCAGACTTATTTATTCATAAAAAAGATAATCCAAAGTTTTGAAACGGAAAGATAATATAATTTTTTTTTGAAAAACAATACCCATTACAACTGAATATACGCCGCAATTGAACACGTATTTTGCTCTTACAAAGATATAATAAAATAATTAAACGGAAAAACTAAATAATTTCTCAACACATTAAACTACTTTAAAAGTTCCGCCCTGCAATCTGGGCAACAAAGCCCGACTATCCGCCGCGTGAGGGATAGAAATGTAGAGCCGTGATTCATCACGGCTCGCAATGGATAGCCCGACCGCCGCCCCCCGCATTTGCGGGGGCGACCGCACGCCCCCTTTCAAGGGGGCAGCGCCGTAGGCGCGGGGGTGCGGGCGGGGGGCAGAGCGGCGGGCACGCCCCAAAAAAAACTTAAACAAAGCATAACACTACGAATGGAAAGAAAAAGGCGAACTTTGCGCCCAATAAATCGCCTCTTCCATGCAGTTTTTTCAGCTTTTTTTGCGCGCGGACTTGCGCGATGCACAAGGCGAGCAGCTTGCCCAAAAGGCAGGCGCGCAGCTTGGCATAGATACGCCGCCTTTGCGTTGTGCGAAGGTTTTTGCTGTAGCAAGCAGCCTATACGAGTGTTTGCCCGCCGAAAATAGAGCGGAAAGCCTGCGTAATTTTGCCGAAGATTGTTTGCGCGATGCCATCGCAGATGAGGTTCTTTGCGGCGAATTGCGTCCCCTAAGCCCTGCGGGTTGTGCGATAGCCGTAGCGGCGCAGGCAGGAGTTACCGACGATGAGGGGCGCAGCGTGCAGGAGGCTTTTATAGATTATTTTGACCTATCGAGCAAGGTCGACGGCGATGCGCAGGCTGTTTTTTCGCAAAGCCTGTACTATCTGCCGCAGCAGCTAAATGAGGGCGATTTGCGCCAATTTGCGCATCGACTTTTGGGCAATCCGCTGATAAATCATTTTCAGTATTTTAGCGGCGATGAGCTCGCTATTGAGCGGCTTTTTGTGCCTCAAGTTCGGCTAAGTGCCAACGCCGAAATCGCTACTTTCGAGCTTGCAAATGCCGATGATGCGGAGCTTATGCGGCTTTCGCGCGAGAATGTTTGGGCGCTGGATTTGGAAGAGATGCGCGCCATCAAAGCGCACTACGCAGCTCCTGCGACGCAGGCAGCCCGCGCCGCTTTGGGTCTATCGGCAGCGCCTACCGACTGCGAATTGGAGATTTTGGCGCAAACCTGGTCGGAGCACTGCAAGCACAAGGAATTTAACGCCGTCATAGAATACTACGACCCCAAGACGGGCAAGACGGAAACGGTGCGCTCCCTATTCAAGAGCTATATCCGCGCTGCTACGGAAACCGTGCGCGAGCAACTGCTAAAAAAGGGCAACGACTGGTTGATTAAAATTTTCACTGATAATGCGGGCGTGGTGCGCATCAACAAAGATTGGCTATTTGTCTGGAAGGTAGAAACGCATAATTCGCCCTCTGCGCTCGACCCTTACGGCGGGGCGATTACGGGGATTTTGGGCAATAACCGCGACCCGCTTTGTACGGGCGTAGGCGGCGCAAAATTGCTTTTTAATACGAATGTTTTATGTTTTGGTTTCCCTGATACGCCGAGCGACAGGCTGCTAAAAAACCAGTTGCCGCCCCGTCAGATTTTGCAGGGGGTAGTGGCGGGCGTGCGCGATGGCGGCAACAAATCGGGCGTGCCCACCGTAAACGGCGCTATCGTTTTTGATGAGCGTTTTGGCGGCAAACCTTTGGTTTATTGCGGTACGGGCGGGGTGATGCCGCATCATTACAAGGGCAAAAACTCTTGGGAAAAACCCATAGCAGCAGGCGATAAAATCATTATGCTGGGCGGGCGTGTAGGCAAGGACGGCATACATGGCGCTACTTTTTCTTCCCTCGAAATTGATGAGCATTCTCCGATGTCTGCCGTACAAATCGGCAGCCCAATTACGCAGAAAAAAGCCGCCGATTTTTTGATACGCGCCGCCAACGAAGGCTTGATAAAATGCAGCACCGACAACGGCGCGGGCGGTCTGTCTTCGTCTATTGGCGAGTTGGCGACTATATCAGGCGGGGCAGAAGTATGGCTGGAACGCGTACCGCTAAAATACGCAGGCTTGCGCCCTTGGGAAATTTTCGTTTCCGAGTCGCAGGAGCGTATGACTTTAGTGGTAGAGCCTGCGCAGTGGGCGGCTTTGCAGGAGCTGGCGCATTTGTTTGCGGTGGAGCTTTCGGATATCGGCATTTTCACGGATACGGGTCGGCTCGATGTGCGTTGGGCGGGCGAGGCTGTGGCGGTTTTGGATATGGAATTTTTGCACGAGGGCACACCGCAAAAATACCTAAAAGCGATAGTACCTACGCCCGATTTGGAGGCTGCGCAATTGCCCGAAAATTTGGACTATAATGCTATTTTATTGGAGCTTTTGGCGGCTTGGAATGTTTGCTCTCGGGAGCAGATAATACGCCGCTACGACCACGAAGTAAAGGGCAAAACCATCTTAAAACCGCTCATGGGCAGCAAAGGCAAAGCGCCTCAAGATGCGGCTGTAGTGCGCTTGCATTTTGATACTTATGAGGGTATAGCGGTATCGAATGGTATATTGCCAAGGTATGGCGATATCGACGCTTACGAGATGTCGGCGGGGGCTTTTGATGAGGCAATGCGGCAGATAATCGCCGTAGGTGGCAGCCTGCCCAATCAGCAGGAAAACGACGATATATTCTGGTCGGTGAATGATAATTTTTGCGTACCCGACTCCGTCTACGACCCCATCACGAACCCCGATGGCAAAGAAAAATTGGCTAAGCTCGTGCAGATGTGTCGCGCTTTGTACGATATGTCTACCTTCTTTGATATTCCGCTCACTTCGGGCAAGGACAGCATGAAAAACGACTTTAAGTCGGAAGGCACTAAAATTTCCGTGCCGCCGACTATCCTCTATTCGATGACGGCAAAAATGCCCGACATTCGCAGGGTGGTAACCTCAGAATTTAAGCAGGCGGGCGATGCGATTTATCAAATCGGGCGCAGTTATGAGGAATTGGGCGCTTCGGAATTTTATGCGCTTTTTGGGCAGTTGGGCGAGCATGTGCCGCTGGTGCGCAAAGAAGCCGCCAAAGCGCGCTATCTGCGTATGATGCAGGCGCATGGGTTGGGGCTGTTTGCATCGGTGCATGATTTATCGGACGGCGGTCTGGCTGTAGCATTGGCGGAAAGCTGTTTCGGCGGTAGTGTGGGGGCTACTATCAATTTACCGAATTCGCTTTTTGCGGATAATTTGAGTCTGGAAGCCGCACTATTTGGCGAATCGCATTCGCGTTTTTTGGTGAGTGTACGCGCCGAAAGAGCGGGCGAATTGGAGGCGATTTTCGGGGCTGATGCTTTTTATCTGGGCAAGGTCGGCGGCGAAAACCTACATATCGGAAAAGAGGACGTTGAGCTCGTCGGGCAGCCTGTAGAGCGGCTGCTGGAGGCTTGGCAGAGTCGGGAGTTTTAGCATACGGATATACGCGAATTAAAAGGATTTACACGGATATAGGATAAAATTCGTATCCGTGTTTCCCCCCTTTTTAATAAAATTAAAATTTTGACGGAGTAAAATTAAAACAAAAAATAGTATCTTAAATATCATTACGTCGCCACGTAATGACGTAACGACGTAATGCAATAAAAAACCGCCTAAATAACTGATTATCAGCTATTTAAGCGGCTATGCTTTATTTATTTTTGCGTGAGGGATAGTAGGGGCGAATCAACATTCGCCCCCTTTGGGGCGATGTGGATACGCCCCGAATAGCCCGACCCTGCGACCTTTAAGCGCCGCCATTTTGGCGGCGCGGGGAGCAGGGGCACGCCCAAAAAATGCTAATGTTTAAAATGTCGCAGACCGCTAAAAACCATGCTTAGACCGAGTTGGCGGCAGCGCTCGATAATATGGGGGTCGCGTATGGAGCCGCCTGGCTGCACGAGGCGCTTGATGCCGAAAGCCTGCGCCTGCTCGGCATTGTCCTCGAAGGGGAAAAATGCGTCGGAAATCAGCACGCATTGGCTCAAATCTGCGCCATTTTCCTGCGCTTTTTCGGCGGCGAGGCGTATGGAATTGAGGCGATTGGGCTGCCCTGCCCCCATGCCGACGAGTTGCAAAGCGCCCGCTTCGCCGCGCTGCACGAGCACAATGGCATTGGATTTTATGCTGCGCACGGCGCGCAGACCAAAACGAATCAAATCCTCGTCGCCTGCAGCGTCCCAGTCGCCGACCACGCTACGCAATTCCGAAAATTCCGCCTCGTCGCGCCCCTGCACCAGCAAGGCATTCGACAAAAATCGGTATTCCTCCCCGCCTTGCTCCGCGCGCAAGCGTACAAAATCGAGCCGCAAGACCCGCAAATTCTTATTGCCTTGCAAATACTCCAGCGCCTGAGGGCTGTAGTCGGGCGCAATCAATACTTCTACAAATTTTCGCTGCGATTTGTCGGCATTTTGGAGCGCAAAAAACTCAACGGTAGCCAAATCTACGGATTTTGTGAAGGCTATCACGGAGCCAAAAGCCGAAACCGTATCGCCCGCCCAAGCAAGCCGCAAAGCGGTGGGCAAATCGTCGGCTTGAGCCAGTCCGCAGGGGTTATTGTGCTTGACAACGGTGACGGCGGCGCGATTTTCGGGCGTAAATAAGACGGTTTCTATGGCGCTTTGCGCATCGAGCAGATTATTATAAGAAAGTTCTTTGCCTTGTAAAAATTCGGCATCGTGTAGGCTGTATTTCGTGCCTTTTTTTCGGTAAAAACTTGCTTTTTGGTGTGGATTTTCGCCGTAGCGCAGCGGGCGCGCCTGCTCAAAAACTAAGCGTGTATCGGCGTTTGCGCCCAAAATGCGGCGCTGAAGCTCATTACTCACCATTGCATCGTAGTCGGCAGTATGGGCGAAGGCGCGCAGCATACAATTTCGGCGAAATTCGTAAGAAATTGCGCCCTCATTCGCCTGCAATTCTAACAAAAATGGCGCATAATCTTCCGAAGATGTCAGCACCGTTACGCCCCTATAGTTTTTGGCGGCGGCGCGTATCATGGTAGGTCCGCCGATATCGATATTTTCTATCAATTCCGCCCAGTCGCCGCCCTTTTCGGCTACTTCGGCGAAGGGGTAAAGGTTGCAAACGACCAAATCTATGGGCTTAATTTGCAATTTTTCGGCTTCCGCCGCATCGCGCTCGCGGTCAAACAGCAAAGCCGAGCCAATAGCGAAAGAAATCGTTTTCATACGCCCGCCGAAAGCTTCCACGTTGCCCGTAACGGCGCTAATATCGGTGGTAGCAATGTTTTCGGCGCGCAAAACTGCCTGTGTGCCACCTGTAGAAATGATTTCGCAGTTGATTTTTTGCAGCGCTTTTGCAAGTTCGACGATGCCCCTTTTGTCGGACACGGAGAGCAAGGCGCGGCGGATAGGTTGGTTCATGTTTGCAAACTGGAAGTTAGAGATTTTATGTCTTTGGCGTGCCCGCCGCTTGCCCCCCGCCCGCGCTATGCGCGGTCGCCCCCGCAAATGCGGGGGGCGGCGGTCGGGCTATTCATTTCGGGTCGCCCCTACGTGCCGCCCAAAGGGCGAACACATAGGTTCGCCCCTACATTGCTATCCCTCACGCATTGCGCCGCTGCGCGGCGCTACGGCTTCCCATCTTTGTAACCCTGCCACGAAAGCCAGCCAAGTACGGCTTGGGGATACGCCTCATGTTCTACGGCCAAGCCTGCCTTTTCTACGGCTTCGAGGCTCGTGCAAGCTTGGAGGTCTACGGCGTTTTGGGCGATGATGCGCCCCGTATCCAAGCCTTCGTCGACCTCGTGTATCGTTATGTATGTTTGCGGTAGTTTTTGCTGCCAAGCCCATTCGTAGGCATTCAGCCCCTGATGCTGGCGGGTGTCGGCGGGGTGAATGTTGAGAATTTTGCCCGCGTAGGCTTGCACCAATACGGGGCTTAGTCGGCGCATATAGCCCGCAAGCAAAATACCGTCGAGCGGAGCATATGCGGCGAGCAGTTGGACTATTTCGGCATCGAAATCGGCGCGCTGTCTGCCCTTATGCGAAAGGGCGAGGGTAGCGATACCTTGCGACTGCGCCCAAGCCAAACCTGCTGCATCGGGTTCGTTGGAAAAAACGAGCGAAATCTGCGCTTTTCCGTATAGGCAACCGCCTGCTTGGGTGGCTTCGTATAAGGCGCGCAGATTGCTGCCGCGTCCAGAAATAAAGACCGCCAAACGGGGCAAGATGCGGCGCGGGCGCTGGGCAATATCGCGGCGCAGTTGCTGCCCCTCAAATTGTATTTTTTCTGCTTCGCTATAGGCTTTTTCTATAGCCGCAGCGAGGGTAGGCGCTTGGGCAACGAGATTAAAGACGCGTCCGCCATTGGTCAGGAGTTGAGCGCCTTCGCGGCGCACGCCGCTATAAAAAAGCAGGGTGTCAGTTTGCAGGGGGGCGAGTGTGTGTAGGGTTTGCCCTTTTTCGGGATTGGCGGGGTAGCCTTTGGCGGCTTTGACGATACCGACAAAATAGCCGTCCTGAAATTCTATCTGCGTTTCTGCCAATTTCCCATTTAGGCAAGCGTCTATGAGTTGGCTTAAAGGGCTGCGAAGCGAAGGCAAAAGGACTTGAGTTTCGGGGTCGCCAAGTCGGGCATTATACTCGAGGTTGTAGGCACCTTTTTCGGTTATCATCAGCCCGAAATAAAGGAAACCGCAATAGTCGTAGCCTTCCGCCTGTATGCCTGCGAGCGTGGGGGCGATGATATGTTTTTGGGCATCGGCGAGTATGCTTGGCGTGCACCAATGCACGGGGCAATATGCGCCCATGCCACCCGTATTTGCGCCTTTGTCGTAGTCGAAAATCTGTTTATGGTCTTGGGCGGGGAGGAGCAAGCGGGCGGCTTTGCCGTCGGTGAGGGCGATGATGGATATTTCGTCGCCGATGAGTTTTTCTTCGGCTACTACGGCAGCCTCTGCGCCGTATTGTTGGGCGATGCTGTGTAGGGCTTCTTCGGCTTCTTGGGTATCGGCACAGACGAAAACGCCTTTTCCTGCTGCCAAGCCATCGTATTTGAGGACGACTGCGCCTGCGCGCTGCTCTACAAACTGCCTAAGCGCTTCGCTGTGTACGGTTCCCGTCACAAAGTCGGCAGTACGCACCTGAAAGCGCTGCATAAATTCTTTGGCGTAAATTTTTGAGCCTTCGAGCTGGGCGGCGGCTTTTGATGCGCCAAATACGCGTATATCTGTCCCTAAAAAATAATCGTAAAGACCTTCCACCAAAGCCGCTTCGCTGCCTGCTACGATGTTGCGGATTTGGTGCTGCGTACAAAAGGCGTGCAGCGATTGGAAGCCATCGTTGAGGGGCAAGGTATGGGAATTGGGTATGCCATCGTTGCCCGCAACAGTAAAAACATTTTCTTGCCCCACTTCTTGCGCGAGCTTCCAACTTAGGGCGTGCTCTCTGCCGCCTGAACCAATGATAGCGTACCGCAAGGATATGGATTTTTTGGTATGGTGATAAAAAAATGCAAAGAACGCCGTAAAATCGGGGCAAAATTACGGCTTTTTCGGCAGGAAGGGCGTTTTGCTTGTTAGTATATAGTTAAGAAAAAAATAGCCTCTTGGGAGCTATCTATATGCACGCCGCAAGCTTTTTGCGGCGTGCGCCATATTTTGCGTGAGGGATAGCAGTGGAAGCCGCGCAGCGGCTGCAACGGATAGCCCGACCGCTGCCCCGTAAGCCGTAGCATGCTACGGCTCTACAGGGGCTGCGGGCACGCCCAAAAAAATCATTTCGGCGCTTGCGGATATTTTTTGTAGAAGGCATCGGGGCAGCCCGTTTGCTCGCGGCAGAAAAGCGGAAAATAGGCTTTCCAGAGGGCGGGCAGCTCTGGATAATTGGGGAAACTGTGCGTAAAATAGTCGTAATTTTCGATGTCGGCGCTGCGCATCGTGAGCGCAAAAATGCTGTCGACGGCGATTTTGACGAAGGGACTTTTGGGGTAGCCGCGCAAAAAATCCTTGTAATCGGGTAGGGTATTTTTGCGCACGGTCATTTGCATTTTTATAGCGGCGGCGGAGTCTTTGACGAAAACATTGTCCTCGTAGCGGGCGGCAAAGGTATAAAAATCGCCCCAGCTATGCTGGCGAATGTACGCCTCAAAAAGATGCTTTTCCGCCTCGCGGGCGAGGGTTTTGGAGTATTTTTCGAGGCTCTCGCGGTAGCTTTGCCAGAAGCGTTCCCAAGCGTCGCCCGTGTTTATTTTTAGCGTTTCGTCGAAGGCGAGGCGGTTGCGTGCGTGAGCGATGCGCTCGGTTTGGGCGACATTGAGCCCCGTGTAAGTGCCGATAAATTGGTCGTAAGCGGCAGCGGTATGTGTCTTTTCGGCGAGGTCTAAAGCCTGATTGATGAGGTCTTCGCGGCGGCGGCGCATGGTGAGCAAACCGAGCTGGCGTTTGTCGATGAGCTTGCGGGCTTTGGGATTGGCTTTTTGGGCAAATTTTATGGCTTTTTCGATGTAGCCGAAGGCTTTAGGCAGGTCAAAACCCTCCACATAATCAGCCTTGCTATGCAGGTCGGCGAGATAATAAGCGGCGCAGGCTTGCTCGGTAGCGTTTTCCAAATCTGCCTCGAAGGCAGACTGCGCCAGCCCGTACTGTTTTTTGGGCAGTAGCTTTAGCCCGTTTTTCACTTGGGCTTGAGCCAACAATGAAACGCAAAGAAAGAGAAGTAAAAAAAGACGGTTCATGGGTGTTATATGATTGATTTACAGCGTCTTATATTGCTGCTGAAGGTCGTAAATTTGCTCTCGTAGGTCGTTGTGCCAAGCGCTGAAAAAATCGGGCATTTCGTCTTCGAGTACAGCGCGGCAAGAAAAGCGAAAAAATCGATTAAATTTAAAATTGTCCTCTTCCGATAGCTTTTCGTCAAAACGAGCGAAGGGTCGGCGACGGGCTTTGCCGAAGATATGCGCCTTGCTGCCAGGCTGTATGAGGGACATATATTGGTCGAGCTGCCGCTCCTCTCTTGCAAATAATTCTCGTCGGTAATAGGTCAATTTCTTGTCTACTTCGTCCTTTGCCTGCTGCCGCTGTACGGCTGCTTGGCGGGCTACACTGTCTTGGGGCGATTTGCTTTTGGGCTTCGAGGGCGCTGCCTGCGCCTCTGTGGCAGCAAAAAACTTAAATTCGATAGGATTGATCTGATACATCTTCAAAAGCGTGTAGAAGTACCCCACAGGCTTTTTTATCTGCGTCTGCTGCATCTCCAAAAGATGACAAACAAAATCCACACAGAGCCGAACATGCGAAAACGGGAAAGCACGCAAGACCTGCAAAAAAACCTTCTCCGTCATGCCCCACTGCCGCAGCATCTGCCAAGTCCAGCGCAGCGCCTTGTTTTGGTCGTTGAGGTCTAATACGGACTCCAATTCCGCCTTCGGGCTTAGCAAAAAAGTCGGATACGGCTCGCCCTTTACTTGCTCATTGCGGCGCACAATTATCGTCAAACTCACGGTGCGCTTCGTCGTCTCGCATTTTTCCTCAAAAAACTCAAAAACAATGTCCGTATGCTTCTGAAACTGCACCTGCGCAGGCTTCAAAACCCGACGCTTAAAATCCTTAAAATCCTTATACTCTTCCTTCTCGATACTCAACAAAGTCCGCAAAAAATCCACCGTAAACGTCGCCTGCGTCGCCTCCAATGGCTTAAACAAAAGAAACAAGCGCATCGTGTGCAAACTCGTCAGCTCCCGCAGATTGCTCATCGAATAACTCGTAAACTCCGAACGCAGTTGCAGCAAGTACGGCTTCAAATCATTGTGAAATGCCATCTCCACATAAGCAGGCTGCCCCTTTCGCGCCGCCTCCGAAGGCATCGTTACGGTCGGAAATATCGACAATTTCGCCCACCTCATCCGCCCGCGCTCGTCCGCAAATTGCATCTGTATTTTCTTATCCGCCAGCGCCTCCACTGCTGAGGTGATCTGCGCATAGTCGCTATTAGTCGCCTGCGTAAAATACCCCTGCAAGTCGCGTACATACAGCCTGCAGAGCTTAAATTCCGTCTCCATCGGGTCTATCAAACTCACCATGCGCTCAAAAATACGCAGCTCCCAAAGCGTCATCTCAAAACGCGCCGCCATCAATTTGTTGGACTTGCGCGCCGTAAGCCCCAGCGAGCGCCGCTCGGCAAGCCGCTGAGGATAAATGACCATATCCGCCAACAACGACAATTCCGTACCCGTGTCAGTACTCGTATCCTTATCCATAAATTCTTTGATAAACAGCCACTTATGGCAAGTCCTACCGCAACTAAAATGAACCTAAAAGCTCCGCAAATTTAGCACTTTTTTGCCGCATACAAGCCCCTTTTTTCTTGATTTTCGATTTTGGCGAGCCGCTTCGCCGCCCGCCCGCGCAAAGGACGCGGGCGGAGGGCAGCCGCAAGGGCTGCCCCTACGCGGCATAGCGTCGGGCTATGCGGGGTTGCAGTATGCTGCCATTAGGCAGCATACCGCAGGCTGCGAATGCAGCCTGCGCCCCTCCTATCCCTCTCGCAAACCAAAGCAACCCACAAACTATGCAGCCTGCGCCCCTCCTATGCGCTTCGCATTCACTCCGTGTTCCACTCGCAATTTTCCCAAGCCCAAAATTTTGTCTATAACGAACGATTTTACACACAGACATACAAACACCCCACTTAACCAAAAAACTCGCTAAAAACCGCAAAAGAATGCGTTTTAGCGCTACTCTACCCCATTCGCCCCCAAAGCCGCCACAGCCAGCACAATTTTATCCCATTTTTGCCATTTTTCGATAATCAAATATAAAAAGGCTGTTTTTTTCGATTTTAGGGGTAACGGAATTTGTCCCCGTTTCTAACGGAATTTGTCCCCGACATTTTCTCGCGCGCGTGAACTGTCTAGAGTTTACTAATTAAGCATAGATTGTGTACATTCTCCTCATATCTTTTTTGTTTTCGCAATTTTTTGCAGAGCCAAAAAATTGGAAAACAAAAAAGTATATTCGGATTAAGTAAAAAGCGTTTCCGTTTTTTCTTTTTTTGAAAAAAAAAAAAAAACAGAAACAAACGTCTCTAGCTCTAGACACAGCATTCGCCTTTAGAAAAGCAAAAATCGCCTTCAAATTTAAAGTCCGTTTTTTCATTTTATTTATTTTTTTTTAATTTGTTTTCAAAAATCAACGTTTTTTTCGCAAAAAATGTCCGATTTTTTTATTAAAATGTCTGTTTTTATGTACTTTTTTTTATATGTTTTTTTCTATTTTTTAAAAATCAGACATTTATAAACAAAAAGCCCGATTTTAACCTCAAAAATCCGTCATTTTTCTAAATTTTTAAATGCTTTTTTTTCTAAAAAAATATCTTTTCAGCTATTTTTTTTAAGACTTTATTTTTAAAAAATACCGAAAAAACAGAATGTCATTAAATTAAAAAAAATAACAGACACTTTATTTTTAATTTTTTTCTAAAAAAATAAGACATAAATCCTTAAAAATGTCTACTTTTTTAAAAAATCGGACAAAAAGCAAAATAAGACAAAATCAAAAATATAACATATTTTTATATATTTTTGAAAGATTATTTTTTTATACAAAAAATGTCCTTAAAAATTAAAAAAGTGCTCCCTCTATTATTTTTTTTTATTAAAAAACCAAAAAAAATCTGATTGATTAAAAAACCCAAATTAGAAATGTCTTTTTTTTATTTTTTACCTTTTTTTGCAGTTTATATCCCCATTTTTTTTCTAAAATCCGCTTTTTGAAAAAATCCTCCGCTCTAAAAAAAAAAAAACGCCTCGCGCCTAAAGAACTTAAGTCATTTTCGGAGTCTACCTAAAAAAAAAGGGACCGATTTTCGGAGTCTACCTAAAAAAAAGGGACCGATTTTCGGAGTCTACCTAAAAAAAAAAGGGACCGATTTTCGGAGTCTACCTAAAAAAAAAAGGACCGATTTTC
>CAYXSA010000009.1:0-66665 GCA_964467315.1 uncultured Saprospiraceae bacterium
CAGCGACCAGCCCCAGCGTTGCATATAGCACAGCAGGTACTTACGGCGTTACGCTCACGGCGACCAACTCGCTCGGCTCGACCCAAAGCAGCCAAAGCAGCCTCGTTACGGTCCTTGCCAACAATATCGCCATCAACGGCAATGTAGGTGTTACGAACATATCGACCGTCCCCGCAGGCGGCACGGCTCCTTATACTTTCGCTTGGTCGAACGGTGCGGGCAATGTCAGCAGCATTACGCCCACTGCTACAGGCAGTTATACCGTTACCGTTAGCGATGCCAATGGCTGCGCTATCAGCGAAACGTTTAGCTTCTCTATGCCTATCGGCGTACAAGAAAACAGCGCCCGCAGCGCTTGGCAAGCAGAATTGATGCCCAACCCCACACGCGGCAATACCCTGCTTCGCCTGCACAACGCAAGCCAGCAAAACATTGATATTCAGTTATTTACGACGACGGGGCAACTCGTAGAGCAAGCCCAATACGCGCCACAGGCTAACGCCGTTTTGGAACACTCGCTCGACCTCAACGCCTTACCCGCTGGCTTGTATCTGCTCCAAATCCGCAGCAATACGCATAGCCAAGTACTCAAAATCGTGAAGCAGTAGTTGCGCATAGCGGGCAAACACATAGGCTTTGCCCTTACAGGAACAGCCTGCATATAAACGGCAGACACCTTTAATAAAAATGCCCCCTGCCGCTCTTTGCGGTAGGGGGCGCCTTATTTGCGTGAGGGATATGTAGAGCCGTAGCATGCTACGGCTCAAATAGCCCGACGGCGCGACCTTTTTAGGAGCGCCGACACGCCATAATTAAGTGAAAAGTGAAAAGTGAAAAATATTTTGCTTTATATATATATTTATAAATACTTGATTATCAATTATTTATAAAATAAAAGATGCGCAAGAATTTTTAAACATAGCGCCCACTTTTCACTTTTCACTTTTCACTTTTCACTTTTCACTATTTCAGTCCTGCTTGGAAGAGGAGATGCCCTAATTTATCGCGTTTGGTGCCGAGATAGCGGGCATTGTGGTCGTTGGCGGGGATTTCGATAGCGACGTTTTCGACGATTTCCAGCCCATAGCCGACGAGGGCGATGCGTTTTTTGGGATTATTCGTCATGAGTCGGATTTTGGAAATGCCGATGGAGCGGAGGATTTGCGCGCCGATGCCGTAGTCGCGCTGGTCGGCGCGGAAGCCTAAGGCGAGATTTGCCTCGACCGTGTCTAAGCCCTCTTGTTGGAGTTTGTAGGCTTTGAGTTTGTTGATTAGTCCGATGCCGCGCCCTTCTTGTTGGATGTAAAGGATTACGCCCTTGCCTTCGCGTTCGACTTGTTGCATGGCAGCGTGTAGCTGCTCGCCGCAGTCGCAGCGCAGGGAGCCGAAAATATCGCCCGTCGCGCAAGAGGAGTGCACGCGTACCAAAACGGGTTCGTCATTTGCCCATTCTCCTTTGCGTAGGACGATATGCGTGTTGCCGTTGGTGAGGTCTTTGTAGGCGGATAGCTGGAAATCGCCGTACTCGGTGGGCATTTCTATTTCTATCTCCTTTTCTATGAGGGTTTCTTGCTGAAGTCTATATTTTATCAGGGCTTCGATGGAGATAATTTTTAGATTATGCTCGCGTCCGATGCTGATAAGGTCGGGCAGGCGTGCCATTGTGCCGTCTTCGTTGAGGATTTCGACCAATACGCCCGCAGGATACAAGCCCGCCATGCGTGCCAAATCTACTGCTGCTTCCGTATGCCCAGCGCGGCGCAAAACGCCGCCATCTTTGGCAATCAGGGGGAAAATATGCCCTGGACGCGCGTAATCTGTGGATTTTGTTTCCTTTTCCGTCAGCTTGCGTATGCCAGTGGAGCGGTCGTAGGCAGAGATGCCCGTAGAGCAGCCGTAGCCGATAATATCGATAGATACGGTAAAAGCTGTCTGATGGAGCGCCGTATTTTCTTGCACCATATAGCGCAGGTCGAGTTCGCGCGCGCGCTCTTCCGTTATTGGGGTGCAGATAAGCCCACGCCCATGCCGCGCCATAAAATTGACCATTGCGGGCGTGATAAGTTCGGCGGCGCAAATAAAATCGCCTTCGTTTTCGCGGTCTTCGTCATCAACGACGATAATTAGCTTGCCTGCGCGCAGGTCTTCCAGCGCTTCGGCAATCGTATTAAATTGAAATTCCATTGGTATACTTTATGCTTGGAATGTTGGCTCTAAGGAGATTAAGCCCCTCAAGCGCAGTACAAAGAACAGCTTTTTAGCCCAAAAAGATGCTGATAAGGCGCATTCTCGATATATATTTACATAAAATTAACACGTAGTGCTTTGTGTCGTACTTTGCGTATAGGTACTATGCCGCTCGCTATCGCTCGCGGCAGTGGTAGCAAGTACTTTAGCAGTTATCTATAATTTCGTCATTCGCTTCGCGTTAACTTCGTCATTCGTAACTCGTCATTATCTCCGATTGCTGTCGAATGGACTCCTTGTGTACGCTTGCCAGCAGTTCGGCGACAAATTCCGCGCTCAAGCCTAAGTTTTGTGCGGCTTCCGTGCGGCTGCGAAAAATCTCCGCCCAACGCTCCATTTGCACGATGGCGATGTTTTGTTCTTGCTTGTATTCGCCGATTTGTCGGACGATGCGCATACGCTCCGCCAAAAGGTCGAGCAAGGCGTAGTCGACGCGGTCGATATGCGTGCGCAGTTTATCCAAATTGTGCTGATAGATAGGGTCGGTGCTGTCGCTTTTTCGCAAAGCAAGCTGCTGTAAGAGGTCTCCAAACGCGGCGGGCGTTATCTGCTGTTTGGCATCGCTCCAAGCATTTTTGGGGTCGCAATGCGTTTCGAGCATAAGACCATCACTGCCCAAATCGCAAGCCATTTGCGCCACTTCCAAAAGCAATTCGGCATCGCCCGCGATATGGCTGGGGTCGCATACAATGCTCATATTCGGCAGACGGCGGCGCAGTTCTACGGGGATTTCCCAAAGCGGCGCATTGCGATAACGCCCCTTATTATATACGGAAAAACCGCGATGCACCGCCGCGATGCGCCGCAAGCCCGCCGCATGCAAGCGCTCAATAGCGCCGAGCCATAACTCTAAGTCGGGATTTACGGGATTTTTTACCAAAACGGGCGTATCCGTGCCGCGCAAAACATCGGCGATTTCTTGCACCGCAAAGGGGTTTACGCTGGTGCGTGCCCCTATCCAAAGTACGTCTGCGCCCGCCTCTAAGGCTAATTCGACGTGCCGCGCCGTCGCCACTTCCAGCGAAAAGGGCAAGCCCGTTTCCCGTTTTGCGCGTTGCAGCCAAGCTAAAGCGGGTTCGCCTACCCCCTCAAAACTGCCAGGGCGGGTGCGCGGTTTCCATACGCCCGCGCGCAAGAGTCGCACTTTTTTCAAAGCCGCCAATTCCTGCGCGGTGGCGATGACCTGCGCTTCGGTTTCCGCCGAGCAGGGTCCTGAAATGATAAAAAACGGGCTTTCTTCTTTGCTCGAAAATCCCCATTCGTGTATAGGTAGCAGCTTCATGGCGCTTTTTCTTTTAATTTTTTTTGGCGTGCCCGCCGCCTTTAAAGGGCGGCGGTCGCGTGTTGCGGGGTTTCAGTACGCGGGGCAAAGCCCCGCGCACCGCGCTACGCGCGCCCCTACACCCGCTCACGCAAAGGCAATCTTTTGTCGCTTCATTCGGAGAGCGGAGTTACAACATAAACAACGGACAAAGGTATATATTTGTTTTCAATTATTATTGAAAGTTTTGAAATTTAACAAGGGGCTTCTTTTTTTGTTGCTTTGGTTTGGGGGGAATCTGCGGGCGCAAACTGCGGGCGAGATGGATACTGTAAACTTAAGCCGCTACCATCAATATCGGATTTGGCTGCGGGAGGGTTTTGTGTCTGTGGGTTTGGAGGCGGGCGAGAGCCTGCCGATGATGGGCAGAAATCGCTTGCTGCCTTGCGATTCGCATTGGATTTTGCAGCTCAATGGCTGTGCGCTGCATGAGGGGCGGGGTTTGCTGTATTGGGCAGATGGGACTTATGTTTTGGGGCAATATACGGCTATGCTTGCTTTAGAAATTGCCAACGGGCGGCGAGCGGGCTGGTCGGCGCAGCGTTTGGAGGCTTCTGTATATGAGTTGTATTGCGCTTTGCGGGCTTTCGAGCGCTTAGATGCGGCGGCGGGAGCGGCGACTGATGGTTTTTTCATGCGCGACGATGTGCCTATGGGCTTTTATTGGCAGGGAGATAGGCAGCCAGATAGGCGATTTTTGATAGACAGTTTGCGGGGTTATGAGTGTGTAGCCTCCAGTTTCGTTTGCCGCAGACCGAACGAAGGCGTGCGCGGGGGTGGCTACATGAGTCAAGACCAATTGATTATGTTGCTTTTGGCTTGGTGTACGCTGGCGGAGTTATTGCCCGAACTCGAATACAAGGGGATAGTTTTGGCGGATTTGGCGCGGCAGTACGCCGATAGGGCGGTGCATTATTGCGTCGTGAGTAATTGGCGCTTGCGCGATGATAAGGGGCAGGCTGTGCCCGACAAATGGGGCGGCAATCTTTCGGCGTTTAGCTATCATATCGCGCTGGCGGCGCGGCGCATCTGTGGGCAGCAGTACCGCCCTACTTATCAGAGCAGCAAGAGTAAAACGATGGGACGCAGCATAGCGGGTCTGATGCAATTCAGTTGGGGAGCGCAGACTATCCGCAATCGGGCTTTATTTTATGCTTTGGCGATACTGGAGGGCAAATGGTCGGCGGGGCTGATGTATAAGCGCAGTTTGCGCAGCGACCAGCTTATTTATTCGCTTTGGCACGCGGCACTCAATGGCGAAAAAACGGGCGCGCCTAAAGATTCGCCCGACTATTGGCGGCGTTTGCTGTATGCAGCGCCAAATGAGTCGATGCCTTGTTTTGCCTCTCCCGACTGTAAGGCGGCAGCGGGTTGGCGTAGCCTCTGCCGTTGGACGCACCCCGACCACAAGGACGGAAACCCCTATGGCTGGGAATTGGAGTACAATGGCATTGATTATATGCTTGCCTATAATTTATTTCATTGGCATTTTGGGGAGGCACTGCCTAAGTACGAATGACGAACTGCTGACAATAACCGAAGGCTGCGCTACGCTTGCCTACGGCTAAAAAGAAACCGCCCCTTTGGGGCTGTTTTTTGCGTGAGGGATAGCAGTGGAAGCCACCGCGCCGTAGGTGCTGTGGCTGCAACGGATAGCCCGACCGCGCCCCCCTTTTTGCCCCGCGCGCTGCGCGGGGTGGCTGCGCGAGCCGTAGCTTGCTACGGCTTTACAGCGCAGACAGGGGCGCGGGCACGCCCAAAAATTACTCTACGAAAAGGCGCAAACCCTGCGAATGCGCCGTAAATTCGGGTGCGTACATGGATTGTATGGTGGTAATGCCGTTGGAAAATCTGCCCCTATGCCGAACGCGCAGGCTGTACTCGAAAATATGCTCGCCACTGGGGAGAAAAGAGATGAAAAAATGCGTTGCCGCGTCGCGGGTGCTCTCATAATAGCTGGTTCTGCCGCTATAATTTCGCCTGCTGAGGACGCTAATCGGCTCAAAACCGCTGGCGCGCATATCTTTGAGGTGAATGTATTCCATGCTTCGATCGCTGCTGACTTTCAGCTCTATTTTTAGCAGGTCGCCGACCTGTAAAATGGTGTTTTCATCGACCAAAACGAGCTGGGTAGAGCCATTTTTTTGCTGTTCTCGGTAGATGGTTTTGCGAATTTTCAGAGGGGTGCTTTGGAATTGGGTAATTTTGTCCATATCCTCGAAATACTGCCAATAAATCGCCCCCCAAGCGACGCTTTTATTGGGATTTTCGACGCTAATTTTAGACATTTCGGGGCTTATCTCTGCCGCCTGCCATGTCTTTTTGAAATAGCCAGTGCCCGCCTCTTGCGGAACGCTGTTAAAGTCAAAATTTTTGCCACTAAAAGCGATAATAAGCGGACTATTTTCGGATAGCAAGTTCGTGCCCGTGCTAAGCAGCGCATAAATAGCGGCGGTAGTGGCTTTGGTTGTGCGCCAATGGGTCGCTTGTTTGGACTTTAGCAGCCAAGTTTTGAGTTCATCGACGGCTGCGGAGTCTTTGCCGACCTCATGAAAGAGATTTATGAGCATGGCATGCGTTTCTATGGGGAGTTCATACCAAGAATAGCCGCCTTTTAGCTCCCAATACATCCCCATTTCTTCGGAATTTTGGGCGCGCTCGCGCAAAGATTTCAGGATAATGGCGGGAGTTTGCTGCTCGGCTTGCCGATGCAGGGCGATGGCAAGCATAGCCTGCTCGTAAATGGGCTTATTTTGCCAATAATTGCGGGCTTGCTGGCTAAAATAATCCATCGCGGCTTGTATTTCTGGTCTTTTGGGCTTGATTTCGGGCGCGTAACTGCGCACGTAGAGATAATGCGCGGCGATGGGGCTAAGTTGGTCGCTGTCGGGGCTGATGCTATCGCGTTTGGCTCTTTCTAAAATGGCTTTATGGTGTATGCTGATTTGCTCGTCGATATAGGCGAAGGCACGGCTTTGCATATATTTTATCTTATCGTTGTCAGATATAGATTTTAGCCCGATGCGGCTTAGCTGTGCGAAGCCTTCGAGTATGTGCTGGGTCATGTACCAATCGGGATTATCATTGGGGAACCAAGAAAATCCGCCCTCGTATCCTTGCCTATCGAGTATGGTTTTTAGCGCCTTGTCGCTTTCTTTTGCCATGCGATGCAGGTCGAAAAGCAGGGCGAGATTTCGGCGCTGTTCGGTTTCGCTTTGGGCATCGAGTACCCAAGGGGTTTCTTCCAAAAGGGCGCTTTTTAGTTCAGGATTTTGGTAGAGTTTGCTTTTCAGGGCGGCGGTATCGGCATTTTTCCACTTATCGAAGATGGCTTTTATGCGGGGCTGCTGATTGGCGATATGGCTGCCGAGCGCATTGGCGAAAAAGCGGGAAAAGGTCTGTTCTGTGCATTCGTAGGGGTATTCCATTAGATAAGGCAAAGCCTGCACAGCGTACCAAGCGGGATTTTGGGTAAATTCGAGCGTGTAGGTATGCGAGCGGGCGGAGGGCGATTGGCGAATGGCAGCCATGCGGGCAAAATCAAAATTGCGGGTCTGCCCAGCGCGGACGCTCATAGGCAGGGTTTCGGTTACCAAGAGTTGATTGCTGATGACGGGCAGACTGTTTTCTTCGCCGTCGGAATAGTTTGCGGCTTTGGCGACGATGCGATAAATGATAGCGCCCGTATAGTTGGCGGGTATGCGCAGTTTCCAAGCGAGGGCTGTAGAGCGTTTGGCATCTATGGCAAAGTCGAGGGTATTGGTGGCATTGCCAAATTCGGCATCGAGGGGCTGCATCGTAGCGGCATCAAAGAGCTGAAGGGCGATTTTGCCGCTAAGGGCGCTATCGCTTAGATTGGATACTTTGCTTGTGAATGAAATTTCGTCGCCCTGCCGCAAGAATCGGGGGGCGAGGGGCTGCACCATGAGTTGTTTTTGGGTGATGACGCTGCGGGTGCTGCTGCCTACGGCGAGTTGGCGGGTATGCGCGAGGAGCATAAATTTCCAAGTCGTCAGGGCTTCGTTCATCGTGAATTTTAGCACTATCCTGCCTTCTGCATCTGTCTGCATTTGGGGAATGAAAAAGACGGTTTCCTGTAAATTTGTGCGAATTTTTACATTTTTGAAGTCGTCGTTATCGCTACCTTTCTCGTTTTCGCCGCCGCTGGTTAAGTCGCTGCTGTTGGTTTTGCCTGTTTTTTGGGCGGCGATGCTGCTGATGTTGCGGGTGGCGAGTTTTTCTACCTCGTCGGAGCTTATAGTGCGCCCGTTATCGCCGTCGAGTACCGTAACGCCTGAAGTGCGGCTGACAGCATCGGTTATGGCAGCGCTGTAGGTTAAGCCGCCGTCATTGCCATCAAGTAGCATTAAATCCTCATCATAGTATCTCGAATAAGAGGAGGGATTGAGATAGAAGCCCGACCAATGTATATCGGCTTGCTGGTAGCGGGGAAGGGCTTGGTAGGTCGAGGAAAAATTCCGAAACCAGCGGCGGACGTAGACTTTTCCGAAACCGTCTACAGCCTCTAAACTATAGGAAGCGACATTTTCGCCTCTTTGGTAAAGGTAAAAACTATTGGGAGCGAAGGCATCGAGGGAAGCGTCGTACATAGCGGCTACGATTTCGGCGGCGGCGGCATCGCCCTTGCTGCCCGATATGCGTATGCGCCATTCTTCTTGCTCGCCTGGTTGGAGTTTGTCGCGGAAGGTTTCGTATTCTATTTTCAGCTGCTTATTGCTCCAAGGCACGGAGATAGCGACATTTTGCAGATAAAAGCGGCTTTCTTGTAAGGTGGCGAGTTGTATAGATAGGCCGCCGCGATGCTCTTCTTTTATGTGTATGGGTAGGCGCGTGCGTCCTTTGGGCTGTATCCATTCGTCGCGCAGGAGCTTGCCCGCGCATTCTATGCGTAGGAGTATATGCGCGTCTAAATTATAGCTGCCGAAGTCAATATATACGGTATCGCCGACTTCAGCGCTGTGCTCGTTTTGAGCGACAAAAAGGGCGGAGGGTCTGGGGCTGCTTTTTTCTTCTTCGCCGTAGAGGGTGAATAGGCGCTCTAAGGCTATTTTATTGCCGTCTGCGTCGCTGCTTAGCAGCCGAATGCGGTAAGTGCCCTGCGCCCAATCTTTGCCAATATCGCGCAGCGCTATTTCTTTGCTTTTTTCGGTGTCGAAATCGGCGTTGTGTACTTCTTTTTCTACCGCCCAATTTTCAGGCAAATGCTCGTTCTTATAGGGTAGATGCGGAAATTTTTGACGGAACTCCGCCTCCGAAAGCGTATAATAATCGGGTGCCTGCCAGCGTCTTTCGTGGTAAATCTGCGTAGGCTGCTGCAAGCGCTCTATGATAATTTTGCCTTTTGCAGCTTCGTATTGCCCATTGAGATTGAGGCTATTGATGCGGATATTTTCGCCCTTTTCGCGGGATATGTTTTCTTGCAGCTCCAAGCTGATAAGCGTAGAGATATAGCCCACTTGTATTTCTTGCTTGCTGCTATGCGTTTCGCCCGCTACATCGGTAATATCGACGGAGATTTCATAGACGAAGGTAGCCTGCGTAGAGGCGGGTATGCTGGTATCGGGTTTTGCTTCAAACTCTATGGTAAATTCGCCCTTTTCGTTGGTTTTGGTATAGCTTGAGGCGATTTCTTGATGGTTGTAGTTGTGGCTATTGCGGTTGCGCCAATAAAAATAACGATTGCTGCGGTGTATGCGATAGCGTACCGCTGCGCCATCGATGGCATTGCCTGCGTAGGCTGTGGCTACGCCTTTTGCGGCGACGCGCTCGCCGATTTTATAGGCTTTGTCTACGGGTTTCATCTCTACCGAGAAGGTAGGGCGCTTGTATTCTTCAACGCGAAAATACTTGCTGCTCTTGGTTTCCTGGTCCTGCAAATACATTTGTCCCGTCAAGCCGCTGGCAGGGGCTACAAAACTGCCATGATAAGAGCCGTATTCATTTGTTTGCAGCTCTAAGCTGTCTGTTTTTTCTCGATTGGCATTGTAAAAGTAGAGCTTAGTTTTTTTACGGGCGAGCGGCTGCGGATTTTTGCCCTTTGCATCAGTTTGCAGCATGATGCCCTTAAAATAAACCGTCTGCCCTGGTCGGTAGATGGCTCTATCGGTAAAAAAATAGGTTCTGCTGCCGCGTTTGCTGCGCCGCTTTCGGTAGGGACTATAGGTATGCCCCCCGTCCTCCATCAGCACCTCGCCTGCTTGGTTTTCAAATTTTAGTTGGACATACCCGTATTCGTCATAAAGCCAGCGGGGCAGAGGCAGGGGGCGAGGCATTTCGATAAAGCCTTTTTGGTCGCTGCGGGCGCGGCGTATGGTTTTCGCCTTAAATAACTCGCTTGCCTTTTGGTAGGTTTCTCTAAAAAAATTTGCTTTTGCCCCTTTTTGGGGGCTGCCTGTACTGCGATGTGTCAGATAAAAGCCCTCGTTTTTTTCGCTTTGGCTCGTAAAATACGCCAAATCCGAAACCTGAAAGGGGGCATAATAGATAGCGTTGCCGTCCTTTATCCCAAAATCGGGCGCATAAGATAGGAGCAGCATATATTCGCCGTTTTTTAGCCCGTTTATGGCGGTTTCTGTCGTATGTAGTTGATAATCTCCCTCATCGGGTAGCTGCCAAGTTCCCGCTTGTACGCTGGGTTGACTCAATAAATGCGGCAATAGCAGCGTATCGGGGTTTGCGGTCAGATTTTTTACGGCGAAATCGGTATTTTTGACAATGCGATAATGCAAAGTAGGCGTATTTCTGTAGTCTATGCTCAACAAAATGGGGCGATTGCTGGCGCAAATCTCTTCCATATCAAAGTCGAAGCTTCTTTTTTTGATGTTTTCGCGCCGAATGGCGAGCCTGCGAACGCCAACGGACTGCGGGGCATAGGTTTTTATCCCTTTTTCGATGATTTCCATTGATTTTTTTAGCGACCAACGCTGGCTGCTATCGCGCTCGGCGCTGTAACTATTGCCTAAATTTTCCCAATAGGCTGCTATATCGTCGAGTATATAGGCTGCTATATCCAAATTGGCGTGTTCTTTTGCCAAATTTTCGAGCCGCCCGATGTATATGGAGTCTTTGCCTGCAAAATCGGCGCGAGAGCGCACATAATTAAGCCTTTGCAGGTCGATGTACGCGAAAATACTGCGATTTTCGGTAGCGTGGAAGCGCATTAAATCCTGATAAATAGACAGCGCAGGCGCATACTCGAAGTCTATCGCCAAAAATTCCGCTGACCCACCCATAGTTGCTGGATTTTTGAGCAATAGCGGCTGTTTGGAATGGTATTTTAGCGCCCTTTGCGCGAGTAGGTCGTATAAAAAAGGCTGTAAACTCGCTTCTTTCCCGCTAAAACTTAGCAAGAGGCTGTAATTTTGTAGCTCTACGCTTCGGCTTTCTTTGGATTGCAGAGAAGCGGCATAGAGTTCGGCTATGCGCGGTCTCAAACTCCTTGCGCTATAGCTATTGGCGCTATGATATTCGTAGATTTCTGCCAATATGGACTGCATCATTGCCTTCGTCGCGCCCTTTGCGCGCTCGGTTTCTGCCTCCCAGCGGGGTATGATGCTATCCATCGGGTTCCTTTCCGTTTGCATCAGGCTGCGGCTAAGCATAAATAGCGTTTTTAGCTGCGCATTTTCTTGCCCGCTTGCTGTTTTTGCTACCTCTTTTATGCGAGTAAACAGCTTTTCGCTTTCTGCGAGTGCCGATTTGGGTAGGCGATAGTCGTCCAAGCTGTCGATAGCTTTCCAATCGCGCTCATAAGGGCTCGTTTGCGCAAAAAAAGCGGACATATTTAGTAGAAAAAAGAAAATAATAGCCGTATACTTTTTCATGGGTGGGAGTATTTTAGACAAAGATACGTTTTTTTTGGGCGTGCCCGCCGCCCGAAAAGGGGCGGCGGTCGGGCTATGCGTTGCAGCGCCTGCGGCGCTTCCACTGCTATCCCTCACGCATAGGAGACGCGATAAATCGCGTCTCTACACAAACTGCAGGGGTTGTTTAGGCGCATTCCCATTGAATAAAGCATTTATATTTTTTGATGGGTTGCGAGGCAGCCTCGAATAAATGATATAGACCTTGTAGAGACGCGATTTATCGCGTCTCGTATGCGTGAGGGATAGCAGCGGAACCACGCCGAGCGAAGCGAAGACGTGATGGAGCGAATAGCCCGACCCTGCGACCTTTAAGCGCCGCGATTTTCGCGGCGCGGGGAGCAGGGGCACGCCATAATGACGAGTTACGAATTACGAGTTACGAATGCGCTCAAGCCCTTTACACAAAGTACAATCGTAACTCGTAACTCGTAACTCACTCGCACCAATCGTAAAAGTAGGCGCGATACTGGGGCTTGCACAAAACGGTGTCGGGAAATTTGACCATATCCTGCTGCGCGTGCAAGGCGGCATCTATCTGCTGGCTAAGTTCATAGACACGGGTCGAAGCGCCTTCGGCGATATAGACGCTATCCATTTGGCGAATGAGGCTGTCGATATTGGCATTTATCGGGTGGTCGTCGGCGTGTTGTAGCCTCAAAACCTTCATATCGGCGCTGGGCGCGAGCAAAAACATACCAAATATGCCGATGACCACGCAGATAAGCCCCGCCACGTAGTAGGTGTAATAAAGCGCCACCACTACCCCGCCCAAGATGAATACGCCCAAAACGGCGAAAATGACGATATTTTTGGTGTTTTCGCCCGCCGTTTTCGGCTTGTTCACCTTGCCGCCTGGTACGGGCGCGGGCGCTTTGAGCAAGCCGCCAATGATGGGCAACTTCTCGAAAAATTCCCGCCCGTACTCCTTTGTGATAAAGGTTTCGTTTGCCTTTTTGTGGCGCGCAATGATAAAAAAGCCCAAAATGAGCGGGATTATCGCCAGTTTCCACATCAGCGTACTCGCCGTGCGCAGCCAAATAAATAAAAGCGGCACGCTGACCCAAAGTATGCGTATCACCGCATCTAAGGTGTAAGCGTCCTTTTGCCCCGATATTTTTTCTGCCCCAAAAAAGCATTGCACCAGCCACCAATAGCTCGAAAAAGTCAAGCCTATCCATTTGCCCAAAAAGCTGGCATCTATCATCTCTATCCTGTTTATCAGGGCGAAGATATTGACGAAAATAAAGGCGACGATGGGGGCGACCAAAAACCACATGAAAAAGCCCACCAAGCTACGCGAAAGCGTGATGGCGCGGTTTACGCTGCGTATCTCCAAGTTGTTGTTTAGGCGCGACATCGCAAATAGCAGCAACAAAATGGCGATAATCCAGACGAATGCCATCGGGCTGGTTATCAGCTTGCCAAAGACCTCCGACCAGCTACTTTTATTGCTGGCAGCGGCGGGCGCGGGCGATTGGAGCAGCAAAAGGGCGAAGCTTGGGGGCATTGGCAGGGGGCTATTTCACTTTAAATTCATCTTTCAGCAGCGGAGCGAAGAGCTTGCGCGATTTGGCAAGTTTGGGATTGATAACCGCAGAGCAGTAGGGATTTTTGCCGCCGTCGCGCTCATAGTAGTCTTGGTGATAGTCCTCCGCCTCATAAAAATCGCCCATCGGCGAGATTTCTGTTACGATAGGGTCGTCCCACCATTCTTTGGCTTTGAGCCGCATTTTTTCGGCTGTTTGGCGCTGTTGCTCGTCGTGGTAATAAATCACGGAGCGGTATTGCGTGCCCTCGTCGCCGCCTTGTCGGTTGAGCGTCGTCGGGTCGTGGGTCTGAAAAAAGACCTCCAAAATCTGCTCGTAGCTGATTTGGGTCGTATCAAAATACACGCGCACCACTTCGGCATGCCCCGTTGTGCCTGTGCAAACGGCTTTGTAGGTTGGATTTTTTACGCTGCCGCCCGCGTAGCCCGATTCTACGCGCTGCACGCCGCGCAGGTCTTGATATACCGCCTCTACGCACCAAAAGCAGCCGCCGCCGAGGGTGGCTTGAGCTAAATTTTCGCCGTTTGTTTTGTCTGTAGTCGTCATTTTGCTTGTCGGTTTTTCGCCACTTTCCGCAGCAGGGGTGCTGCCTTTCGTACCGCTATTGGTCGAGCTGCAAGCGCATAGCAGCAGCAAAAATACAAAAAACGAATAGCGCGCAGCGTATGCCATAGTGTAAATTGTGTGTGCGTAAATAAATGATTTTTTTATATAACAATCCAAACGCCCATTTGTGCAAAAACGCAAGGGGCTTTTTTATTTTTTTGGGCGTGCCCGCGCCCCAAAAAAGGGGGCGCGGTCGGGCTATTTGAGCCGTAGCATGCTACGGCTCTACATATCCCTCACGCTAAATATGGCGCGCGCCGCGCCAAAGGAGCGCGGCGCGCAGCACTAAAATAATAAAAAAAGTTCCCCAAAACAATAAAAATTGAACCTTCATACAACCAAACAAAAACAAGCTGCATCTAAGCCGTCCACAATTTCAACGAAATATCGGTCTATTAAATTAAAACAAAAACCAATTTTCATGCAATTTCAGTTATCTCGTCTTTTGCTTGCCATCTGCACCTTTGGGGTTTCCTTTGGGTACAGCCAAGCTCAAGACCTCGCGCAAAATTCTTCCCTCCCGACAGCCCAAAAACAGGCTTTGTTATTGGCGCAAAAATCTGCTTTCGAGGAAAACAAAGGACAGGTTACAGGCGCAGACGCGCCCCAAGTTCGCTATTTTTACCAAGAAGGCGGCTTATCTATGTTTTTGCTGCCTACGGGCATCGCCTACCAATTCAATCGCCTGCACTACCCCGAAGGCTACAAGCCTTTGGATAAATTTGCCTCCACAGAAGAGCGCGAAAAAATGGAAGAAATCGCCAAAGCTATCCGCACGGAAACCTACCGCATGGACGTAGAGCTTGTCGGCGCTAACCCGCAGGCGCGCATAACGACAGAAGGAAAATCCGCCGACTACATCCAATACTACAACCACAATGCACTCGACGTACACAGCTACAGCCGCGTAACTTACCACGAGATTTATCCAAATATCGATTGGGTACTCTACAAAACGGAAGCAGGCGCGTTGAAATACGATTTCGTCGTGCGTACAGGCGGCGACCCCGCCCAAATTCGACTACGCACCCAGCACGCCGAAGCCGTAGAACTCAACAAAGACGGCGGCATCACGCTCAAAAACCGCATGGGCAGCATCACGGAAAAAGCGCCCGTATCCCTGCAAGGCAGTGAAAAAATCGCCACCCGCTTCGCGCAAGAGGGCGATTATCTGCGCTTCGACTTGGGCGACTACGACCGCAGCCAAACCCTCATCATCGACCCTAATCTGATTTGGGCAACATACTACGGGGGAATTGGTGTTGGAGGCGATGCTGGATACGATTGCGTCGTAGACGCTTCAAATAATGTCTATTTGGCGGGACTTACAAACTCAAGCACAAACATTGCTGCCAGCGGACATCAAACTACTTACAATGGGGGCAATGGCGATGCCTTTTTGGTAAAATTCAACAGCGCAGGCACTCGCCAATGGGCAACGTACTATGGGGGAACTGGCACAGATGCAGGATATGCTTGTGCGGTAGAAGCAAATGGGAACGTTTATATGACAGGATATACAACCTCTACTTCCAATATAGCATCAGGGGGGCATCAAAACGCGCATTATGGCAACGCTGGCGCTGATGCTTTTTTAGTAAAATTTAATGCGGCTGCTGTACGACAATGGGCAACTTACTACGGAGGCGCTATAAGCGAATCAGGCTCCGACTGCGCTGTAGATGCAAGCGGAAACGTTTACTTGCTAAGCCATACCCGCTCTACAGGGCTGGCTTTCAATGGACACCAAAATACGACCAACGGCACAACTTCCGATGCGCTATTAGTAAAATTCAACAGCACAGGGCTTAGGCTCTGGGCAACCTACTATGGGGGAACAAGCGCAGAAGTCGCACGCACTTGCAGCGTCGACGACGCAGAAAATGTATATATAGCTGGTAGTAGCGCATCATCGGCAGGGGTTGCCTCCTCTGGACATCAAAACGTATATGCTGGCGGCACATACGACGGATTTTTGGCAAAGTTTAACAGCGCAGGGACTATACAATGGGCTACCTATTACGGCGGAAGCTCCACAGATGAGGTGTACGGTAGCGCTGTAGATGCAAGCGGAAATATCTACATCGCAGGAAATAGCAACTCCACAACGGGAATAGCATCAGGCGGGCATCAAAACGCTTTTGCAGGCACCTTTGATGCCTTTTTGGTAAAATTCAACAGCGCAGGCGCTCGCCAATGGGCAACATACTACGGCGGCACAAACACAGATTACGGGCAATTTTGTGCGACAGATGCCAACGCTAATGTTTATTTGGCTGGACAAACAAATTCTACCACTTCTATCGCTGCTAACGGACACCTAAATACTTTCGGCGGAGGAAGTACAGATGCTTTTTTAGCAAAATTTAACAGCACAGGCACCCGCCAATGGGCAACATACTATGGCGGCTCAAATACAGAAGATGGCTGGTCTTGCAGTACAGATGCAAGCGGCAATGTTTATTTGGCTGGACAAACAGAGTCCAATACCAACATCGCTTCAGGAGGGCATCAAAATACTTATGCGGGAACTGTAGACGCGTTTTTAGCGAAATTTTTAGGTTCTCTTTGTGCCCCTACAAGCGCTACTATTACGCAAGCAAGTTGTAGTAATTTCACATTAAACGGCACAGTGTACAGCACATCGGGCACTTATACCCAAACGCGCAGCAACGCGGCGGGTTGCGATAGTACCATTACCCTGAATTTGACGATAAACCAGCCCAGCAGCGCGACCATTACCCAAAGTTCTTGCACAAGCTTTACTTTAAACGGTACGACTTACACGACAAGCGGCACATATACGCAAACTCGCACAAATACGGCAGGCTGCGATAGTACCATTACCCTAAATTTGACGATAAATCAGCCCAGCAGTGCGACCATTACCCAAAGTTCTTGCACAAGTTTTACTTTAAACGGTACGACTTATACGGCAAGCGGCACATACACGCAAAACCGCACAAACGCGGCGGGTTGCGATAGCAGCATCACCCTAAATTTGACCATCAACGCCCTGCCCAATGCGGCGATTAGCGAAAATGCGGGCACTTTGACGGCGGCGCAAGCGGGAGCCGCCTACCAATGGCTCGACTGCGACAATGCCAACACGCCCATCGCGGGCGCTATAGCACAAAGCTTTACCCCCACAGCAAGCGGCAATTATGCCGTATCCATCAGCCTCAACGGCTGTACGGCAGTATCGAATTGTATAAATTTCGTCTTTATCGGTATCGAGCGCGAAGGCGAGGCAAATGACGCTTTCCGCCTCTACCCCAACCCCACGACGAGCGGGCAAATTTTCTTGCAAGACCTCACGCAAGGCAGAGCGGGCGCACTGCACGTCGAATTGTATGATGCATTAGGGCGCAATCTCTGGACAAAAGAGCTAAGCAGCAGCGATAACCTCCACAGCATTGCATTGCCCAGTGTCGGTGGCGCGTACATCTTGCGCCTGCGCAGCGCAAGCGGCAGCGTACAGACTTGGCGCATCGTATCCACCCAATAGACCGAAAAAATCGAAACTTAGGAAAAAGCCCCGCCGCGCCCTTTGCGCGGCGGGGTATTTTTTTTGCGTGAGGGATAGCAGTGTAAGGGCAGGCCTTGTGTCTGCCCTGCAACGGATAGCCCGACCCGCGCCCCTTTTAAACAAGCGCGCTTTAGCGCGCGCCGTGGGGGCGCGGGGCACGCCATAAAAATAAAAATCGCTTGAAATAAAGCTCATAAAAACATTGATAATCAACTATTTATAAAATAAAAAAACCACCTGTGCAAAAAAATCTTAACATTTACCCCTATATTTGTAGTTTATAAATGCGCTGCATCTCAAAAAGACTAAAAACCAATTTTATATGTCTATGCATTTACCACATTTTTTATTGGCTATCTGCGCCTTTGGGTTTTCCTTCCGATACGCCCAAGCTCAAGACCTCGCCCAACAATCCTCCCTCCCAAGCACCCAACATCAGGCTTGGCTATCGGCGCAAAAATCTGCTTTCGAGGAAAACAAAGGACAGGTTACAGGCGACGATGCGGCGAAAGTGCGCTATTTCTACCAAGAAGGCGGCTTATCTATGTTTTTGCTGCCTACGGGCATCGCCTACCAATTCAATCGCACCCACTACCCCGAAGGCTATCGGCATTTGGATAAATTCGCCTCTACGGAAGAGCGCGAAGCAATGCAGGAACTGGCGAAAAATATCCGCACGGAAACCTATCGCATGGACGTAGAGCTTGTCGGCGCTAACCCGCAGGCGCGTATCTCTGTAGAAGGCAAATCCGCCGACTATATCCAATACTACAACCACAATGCACTCGACGTACACAGTTACAGCCGCCTAACCTACCATGAGATATATCCCAATATCGATTGGGTTTTGTACAAAACCGCAAGCGGCGATTTGAAATATGATTTCATCGTTCGCCCTGGCGGCGACCCCGCCCAAATACGCCTACGCACCCAGCACGCCGAAGCCGTAGAACTCAACGAAGACGGCGGTATCACGCTGAAAAACCGCATGGGCAGCATCACGGAAAAAGCCCCCGTATCCCTGCAAGGCAGGGTAAAAATCGCCACCCGCTTCGCGCAAGAGGGCGATTATCTGCGCTTCGACTTGGGCGACTACGACCGCAGCCAAATGCTGGTAATAGACCCGAGTCTACTTTGGGCGACTTACTATGGCGGCACTAACGGCGAAACCGGCGCAGCCTGCGCAGTAGATGCTGCTGGTAATGTTTATTTGGTGGGGTCAACGAACTCTACAACAAATATAGCCTCTGGGGGGCATCAGAATACTTATGGCGGGAGCTCGAACGTTTTTTTTAGAGGGGATGCTTTTTTAGTAAAATTTGATGCTGCAGGTGTTCGTCAATGGGCAACTTATTATGGTGGGACGAACTATAACAAAGGCATATCTTGTGCGGTAGATAGTACTGGCAATGTCTATTTGGCAGGATTTTCCGCCTCTACAGCGAACATTGCCTCCGCAGGGCATCAAAACGCCTATGGCGGTGGCACGGAGGATGCTTTCTTAGTTAAATTCAACAGTACGGGCACACGCTTATGGGCAAGCTACTATGGCGGTATAGGGGCTGATTATGGTTATTCTTGCACTACGGATGGCTTAGGCAATGTCTATTTGGCGGGATATACCTCCTCTCCCTCTGCCATTGCTTCCACAGGGCATCAAAACACTTTAGGGAGCTCCGCCACAGATGCTTTTTTAGTAAAATTTGACGAGTCTGGTGCCCGCCTATGGGCAACTTACTATGGTGGGGTGGGGGCTGATTATGGCTATGCTTGTGCGGTAGATGCTGCCAACAACGTTTATTTGGCAGGATACACCTCGTCAGACTCGGCAATTGCTGCTGGCGGGCATCAGAATACTTATCTTGGCGGTGGTGGTGATGCTTTTTTAGCAAAATTTGACGAATCTGGTACTCGTTTATGGGCGACTTATTATGCAGGGTTTGGTAACGATATAGGCTATTCTTGTGCGGTAGATGGTGCTGATAATGTTTATTTGGCAGGTATGACTCAATCCATTTCGGGTATTTCCTCTGGAGGGCATCAGAATATACACGGAGGGGGAAATGATGCTTTTTTAGTCAAATTCAATAGTGCAGGAATTCGCCAATGGGGAAGCTATTATGGGAGTCCAGAAACTGACTATGGCTATTTTTGTGCTACTGATGCTGCAGATAATATTTATTTGATGGGGGCTACCCTCTCTACTACTGCCATTGCCTTCGCAGGGCACCAAAACACTTTTGGTGGTGGGATTGGAGATGCTTTTTTAGTAAAGTTTAATGATGCAGGGACTCGCCAATGGGGAACTTACTATGGTGGAACTGCTGACGATTATGGCTATTTTTGTGCTGTAGATGGCACTGATCAGGTCTATTTAGGGGGATCGACAGCTTCTCTTTCTGCTATTGCCTTTGCGGGACATCAAAATACAAAAGCGGGTGGCGAGGATGCTTTTTTAGCAAAATTTGGCCCTTGCGTGGCTACAGCATCGACTATAACACAAAGCTCTTGCAGCACCTTCACCCTCAACGCGCAGACTTACACGACAAGCGGCACATACACGCAAACTCGCACAAATACGGCAGGCTGCGATAGTACCATTACCCTAAATTTGACGATAAATCAGCCCAGCAGTGCGACCATTACCCAAAGTTCTTGCACAAGTTTTACTTTAAACGGTACGACTTATACGGCAAGCGGCACATACACGCAAAACCGCACAAACGCGGCGGGTTGCGATAGCAGCATCACCCTAAATTTGACCATCAACGCCCTGCCCAATGCGGCGATTAGCGAAAATGCGGGCACTTTGACGGCGGCGCAAGCGGGAGCCGCCTACCAATGGCTCGACTGCGACAATGCCAACACGCCCATCGCGGGCGCTATAGCACAAAGCTTTACCCCCACAGCAAGCGGCAATTATGCCGTATCCATCAGCCTCAACGGCTGTACGGCAGTATCGAATTGTATAAATTTCGTCTTTATCGGTATCGAGCGCGAAGGCGAGGCAAATGACGCTTTCCGCCTCTACCCCAACCCCACGACGAGCGGGCAAATTTTCTTGCAAGACCTCACGCAAGGCAGAGCGGGCGCACTGCACGTCGAATTGTATGATGCATTAGGGCGCAATCTCTGGACAAAAGAGCTAAGCAGCAGCGATAACCTCCACAGCATTGCATTGCCCAGTGTCGGCGGCGCGTACATCTTGCGCCTGCGCAGCGCGAGCGGTAGCGTACAAACTTGGCGCATCGTATCCAGCCGATAAATAAAAAATTTATTTTTTACCCCAAAAGCCCTGTTGCCAAAAATACGCGACGGGGCTTTTTTATTTTTTTTGGCGTGCCCGCTGCCCAAAAAGGGGCAGCGGTCGGGCTATTTGAGCCGTAGCATGCTACGGCTCTACATATCCCTCACGCATTTTTATCCCGCCCTGCAAAGGGCAGGGCGGGCTTTTTTCTGTAAATTCGCACAATTTTTGAGTAGAGGCAGGCTGCCCCTTCGACAGATTTGCGAGAGGGATAGTAGCGGAACCACCTTTGCGCCTGCGGCGCAAAGGTGATGTAGCGCATAGCCCGACGCAAGCCGCCGCAAGGCGGCGAAGCGGCTCGCCCCCATAAAAAACCTTCCTTTACCTTCAACACCAAGAAAGATAAGTATATGAAAAAGCAAGTATTTTTAGCTTGGTTGCTGGCATTAGCGCCTGTCTATCAGGCATTTGCGCAAGTCCTGCCGATGGACACAGACCGCCCCTTTAGCGATGACCCGCAGGAGTTGGTACGCGCGGCGCGGGCGAGTTTTTTCGCCCAATTTGCGCCCCTGCGCCTGCCCGCCGTGTACGAAATGAGCAGCTCGGCGGCAGCCGCAAAATGGGCTTCTACGCTCAAAAGCTTAGACAACGAAGAGTTGGCGGCACAATTTCCGATTTTCGTGCCCGCCAACACGAGCGAGCGCGCTCAAGCCTATTATCCGCTCGGCGTTAGCAAATTGAGTGAAGAATTATCCGCCTATTGGCTGCTCGAAAAGCTGGAAGGCGAGATTTGGGAATTGCGCGCCTACACGCTACGCGCGCAAACGGAGTTTGTCAGCCTGCACCGCATCGCCGCCACAGGCAGCGCAAAAATTAGCTTGCAGCTTGCCGCCGACCTTAGCCTGACGAAAAAAGAAAATTTTGAGCGCGATTTAGCCGCCATAGAAGCCCCGCAGCGCTTTGCGGGTGAGCGGACAAGCAGCGCCAAATTGGGCAAAGACGGCAAACTTTCGGCTTGGACGGAGACCGAAAGCAAAGGCATACAAGTCCTTGATTATCAAGAAGATAAGTTGCCCAATGAAATCTATAAGGGCGACGGTACAACCATAGAAGGGCTACATTTTATCGACGCGCAAGGGGCGCATTACGTTATCGTCGGCTTCACAGGCGAGGAAGGCGCGGGTTTGGAGCTATATTTTTACCATTATTTGCGCAAAAAGGGCGAAACCCGCTACTCGCCCCTGCACCAGATGACGGAGCAAACGAAAGCCTGTGAGTTGCCTGCGCGCGACTTTTTCGACAAAAATGGGGTTGCTTTTTTGAGCGATGTAGACAAAAACGGCATTGCCGAAATCGTCATACCTTATTGGCTCGACTGTCGGCGCACGAGCCTGCCTACGCTGCCCATGCAGCTTATCTTTTGGGAGGCACAGCGCGAAGGCACGCTGCCCATCAACGTAGATTTGAAGAGCAGCGCGGCAAGCTATAATTTTTCTACGGGCATTTGGGCGCGCATGAACGAAGCCCAGCGCGGCTATTTGGCGCAGGCTATCAAGGCGCTCGCCGCCCGTAGCAAGCGCTAAATATGCCGCTCGGCATGGTAGGAAGAGCGCACCAGCGCGCCGCTTTCTACGAAATTAAAGCCTTTTTCCAGCCCAATGCGTTTATACTCGTCGAATATGTCGGGATGAATGTATTGGGCTATTTCTATGTGCATTTTCGTAGGCTGTAGATACTGCCCGATGGTGAGTACATCACAGCCATGCTCCAGCAGGTCGTCCATGAGGCGCAACATATCTTCTTTGGTTTCGCCCAAGCCGACCATAACGCCCGATTTGGTGCGTTTGCCATAGGCTTTGGTGCGGCGTATCTGCTCCAAGCTGCGTTCGTATTTGGCTTGGGGGCGCACTTTGCGATAGAGCGGGGCGACGGTTTCCATATTATGGGATACGACCTCTTGCCCTGCGCTAATCATGGTTTCGAGTGCCTCCCAGTTGGCGCGCACATCGGGAATCAGGGTTTCGATGGTGGTCGTGGGCGAGGTTTCTTTGACCAAGCGCACGGTTTCGTGCCAAACGGCAGCGCCTTTGTCCTTGAGTTCGTCGCGGTTGACGGAGGTGATGACGGCGTGTTTTACGCCCATCAGTCGGATAGCTTCGGCGACGCGGCGCGGCTCGTCTTCGTCGTATTCTGTGGGTCTGCCCGTAGCTACGGCGCAGAAGGAGCAAGAGCGGGTGCAAACGTTGCCCAATATCATAAAGGTAGCTGTACCCTCGCCCCAGCATTCGCCCATATTGGGGCAATGTCCGCTTTGGCAGATGGTATGCAGCTTATTGGTTTGCACGATTTCGCTTAGTCGGCGATAGTTTTCGCCGATGGGCAATTTTACGCGCAGCCATTCGGGTTTGCGCGTGCGCGCTGGCGGGGTGAGCGGCAGCGGAGGCGCATCGGCGCTATTGGCAGCGTTGGAAACAACGGGAAGTTCGTGTAGCATAATGACGAATGACGAAAACGAAGTTAACGCGAAGCGAATGAGTTTACAAAAATGTGCGAACATAGCCCCAAAGGGGCTTGCCTTTCGTAGCCGCAGGCTGCGCGCTACGCGCTTACCTGCGGCGGCAGAGCAGCACAACAACCACAACACAAAAATACGCTTTTTGCTGCACTTTTGCCAATAAAAAAACACGCCGCCCAATCTTGCATTGGTGGCGTGTTTTATGTTTACTCGCTTTCTAAGCGCCTACTTCGCGGCGGCTTGAGCGGCGGCTGCCATTTTGGTAAGCATCTCTACGCTTACGCTTTTGAGCAGTTCATCGATTTTGGCTTTAAGCTGTTTGTTTTGTTCGCGGGCTGTAGTGCGCTCTGGGGTTTCTGTGCCTGATACGGGTGTTTCTGCGCCAGGAACGGCGATTTTCAGCAGTTTGAAGATGCTGGAAACGGTATCAAAGGGCTTTTGAAACTGCGTTTTTTCTTCGGGCAGTGCTTTGCCGAAAGACTCGAAAAAGGTAGTGCCTTCTTCTTTGAGTTTGAGCGCAAGCTCTTTGGATTTTGTTTTTTGGAACTCGGCATAAGAAACCTGTATGCGTTTCCAGTAGCCGCCCAAAACGCCAACTTGTGGGGTTTGCTTGGGTGCTTCTTCGGCTACGACATTGGTTTCTGTGCCTTCTGTTTCGTCTTCTGGCTCTTCCGTTTCCAATTCGGCGGCTGCTTCGGCTGCTTCGGCTGCTTTTTCGTCGATTTCTGCGCCTACTTTGAAGTTAGCAAAAGCAGGCGTGAAGGTCTTTTTCATTGCCTTCGTTACTAAGGCTTCTTTTGCAAATAGTTTGCCTTTCACGGGGCAAAACACCAGCGTAGGCACTTTTTTGTCGTCGTACTCCACATAGCAAAGACCGCGCACACAGGTCGTTTGGTTCTTGGCTACCGTTTCCTTGATTTCGGCTTTGAAAGCGTTGAGCTTGCCGAAAACAAACAAATGGTCTGTAGCACCCGTCGAAAATTTGTGTTCGAGGTTAATGAAAAACGGCGCTTTTTTGCCCGTTTCTGCATTGTATTTTTTGCCCAGTTTGCTAATTGCCTTTTTGTTGATGTCGGCTGGCTTGACATCAGCCAATTTCTTGCCTTTCGGATTGAACATAGCGTATATTGGAGGTTTTAATTGATTTTTAAAAATCTCATTAGACTTTATCGGGCTAAATATAGCGCTTTTTATACACCCTTGCAAGAGTTGGTAGAAAATAGTCCGAAAATAGGGGCTCTTTTTTTTCGTGGCGTGCCCGCCGCGCCAAAAAGGGCGCGGCGGTCGGGCTATTCACGCCGCGATGAATCGCGGCGCTACTATCCCTCACGCAAATTTTGCGCAGGCTGCGCAAAGGGCGCAGCCTGCATGGTTTATCAAGCATTTTTATGCGCCTACCTGCGCCATCTGCGAAAACCAAACCGTTAGCAACACTAACGCCAGCCCAAACACAATACGAAAACCCGCCCAAAACGAAATCCCTACGATAAGCCCATCAAGCCTAATCTCTGGCAAATGTGACCATAGCCAAACATTGTAAACGATTGCCGTTTTAGAGTCCTTATAAAAATACAACACAGGGGCTTCTCTGGGTAAATTGTTTGTATTCGTTCCGGGCGGTATCTCTGCATAATGCCGCCCGCCTTCGTGGTCATCGTATTCGTAATAACTCACAAGCACATCTTCTTCTGCCTGATTTTTTTTATTCGCCCTTTTCAAAATTCCCTTCGTAGCGATACCCAAATATAACAAGGGCAGCAATTTTCGCTGTTTTTGTACCTCATATATAAGAAAGCCTATAGCCAGCAGCCCAAAAGGCAGCAGTATTTTCAATATTGCCAGCGGTTTTTTGTTGGGGCGCTTGAAATAGATTTTTTTCGTCATCGACGAGTAGAAAACGGGCACAGTCGCCGTGCAGCCTATCCTATCGCAATAAGCTTTACGATGCGTCGTTTTTTCGCTGTATTCTATGCCATTTTCGTCCTTGTAAAGGAGCATATAATTGAACTCTGCCGAACCCTCTCCTTTGATGGCACTCGTTAAGGTCGCTGTAGCATCCACAGCTTTTATAGACGCATCAAATGCCTGCTGCTGCTGATGCTGGTAAAAAAGCAGTGGCAAGACTACCAACAAACCCAATAAAATCCCCAGCGACAAAGACGAAAACGGACGCGCCACCAAAAACAACCAACGCGAGAGGCGGGAAGCAAAGCGACGCGGCGGCTGCGATAAGCCTAAAACGGGCTGAAAATCTATCATATTGGGATACCGATTGTTTTGCGTGAGGAACACGAACGGCGAAGCCCTCCGCGAAGCGCATAGTAGGGGCGACTGCGAAGCAGCCGCGAAGCGCATCAACATTCGCCCCAGCGAGGCGAATCAACATTCGCCCCAGCGAGGCGATGGTGAAACGCCCCAAAAAAAGCCCTACTTTCGCAAGCGGCTTGCTCGACGCGAGGCAAAATATCCGCCCACATCGAAAAAGTATAAAACTTTGATGGAGAAGCTATTGCGTTGATTTTCTTCGTACATGGCGGCGAAATTGCGGGCATAATCGCGCTCGACTTGAGAGGAGAAATCCAAAACCGCGTTTTTCCAAACTACGTTCAATTCGCTACCAGGCGCAAAGCGCCAGCGGTAAATTAGGTCGATATTGAAGGCGTTGTAGCGCTGGTCGTGCATGCCCGCATAGGCGCTGCTTAGGTGCCCCCCCTCGCTCGAAAGCTCGTAAAAATCGCTGTATACGACGTAACTCCAATAGTGGCGCAGGCGCAAACTTAGGGACATGAGGTCGTTGAAAAGGTAATTTGCCTCTATCGTATTGATGAAATCTTGCCGATAGCGCGAGCCGAAAAGCGGCGCGCTGCGTACATTGCCCTCCTCGTCTGTGATGTCCAAAAAGCGCACAAAACCGATATTATTGGGGCGAAAAATTGGATTGGTCTCTAAAATTAGGTAAAATTTGTCGCTGAAACGCAGGCGCGGACTCATCGCAAATTCCAGCACATAGGAGCCTGCCCAAGTCGAATCGCTTGCCGCAAAACGCCGATACGAAAAACTTGCATCTAAGGCAAAAGCCTTGCGGTAATCGCTCGAAAGCCAAGCGCCGACCCGCCCCCATTGGGGTTTTTGCCAAGGCTGGAAGTTGTTGCGCGCCTCAAAATAATCCCTGTAGCCAAGCGGCTGATACGCAAAATCGAAGCCCCCACTCAAGAAATTGCGGAAAGTGCCCCACATATTGTAGGCGATTTCTATGCGCGAAAACTCATTGGGCTGCAATAGCATCTCTTGGTATGCGCTTAGCTGCATACGCATATTGTTGTAAATGCCGAAGGGCTTGAAGATGCTATAATTTAGATTGACATGGCTGCCGATGATATTGGTCGCCGTAGAATAGCCCAAATCGTTGATATCGAAATTGGCGGAAGTCGCATAATTGCCCGCCGTAAAGCGAAAATTGCCCCGCATTTTTCGGAAAGTTATATCGTAGCGGAAGCCCTGTTTGTTGGCTTCATTGGGCGATATTTCGGGGTCGTTGTCTATGAAACTATAGGAAGCCGTCCCCAAAAAGCCATACATATTTTTTTTATTCACCGCCCGCCAATCCAAGCCCCAAGCGAAGGCATCGGAGTACTCGCCGAAGCGCAAAACGCTGGTTTGGGTAAAACTCAGGTAGGAATTGTCGCCAAATTGTTGGTCTAAAACCAAGACATTGTAATTGGCAAGCGGCTCCGTGCGCAGTCGGCGCGTATCTACTACCCTACCGAGCGTATCCAATACCTCTATATCTGCATGTGCGGGCGCGGTGATAGCATTAAAAACGCCCAAGCCGAAACCCTTAGCCGTGCGCCCCGAGACCTTGAAAGCGTTGATAAGCTGGGTAGTTTCGGCGTTTTTTACCAAGCGCTCATTGGCATTTAGTTGGCTATATGCCCAGCCGAATCTACTCGGCAGGCTGCCCACACGCCGCGAATAAAACAAATCGCCACGATTGAAAATTTCTATCCCCTCCGTAAAAAAGGGTCGGCGCTCGGCATAATAAATCTCAAAGGGAGATAAATTAAACTCCAAATCATCGGACTGCGTATCGCCAAAATCGGGAATTAGCGAAAGGTCAAGGGTGAAATTTTCGCTAATGCCGTACTTGAGGTCAGCGCCTGCCGTAGCGGCGGGAGTCCAATCGGGCGTTGCGGCGTTGCCATCGTCGAAATGTCGCAGATAAGTCGCCACGTAAGGCGTGAGCGAGAGGCGCAGGGGTGGTTTTATATTGCTAATGCCTTCGAGTGTGCCGAATTGTTGGGCATAATTATCGTTGCTGGGGTCGAGCGGTGCCCACCAAGCTGTTTCGCGGCTGCGGCGTATGGTACGGCTAAAATTGATGCCCCAGACCTGATTTTCGGCAGGGGGAAAGCGCAGTTGGGAGTAGGGAATTTCCATTTCTACCGTCCAGCCTTCTGCCGTCGTGCGGACTTTACTGCGCCAAGCCGCGTCCCAAACGGGGTCGTCGTTGTCGTCGTCGTACTGCACGCCCGCCGCCGTTACCATGAACGCAAAGGCGCTTTGTCGGGTGAGCATCGCGTCGATGTGCACGCCAAAATTATCGGCATTCGAGGCAAAAATATCGTCCCGAATAGAAAGTTGCCGCAAAATGCTATCGGGGTGGCTGTCGTAGAGCGTCGCGCCGATATAAATCGCCTGATTATTGTACAAAATGCGTACTTCCGTCCGCTGCGCGCTGGGCGTATTCGGTTCGGGCGTTAGCTCCGTAAAGTCGGTCGCCATCTCCGCTTTCGCCCAGTCGGCTTCGTCCAAAACGCCGTCGATACGCAAAGGCGTATCCGTATAAGTAGCGCGCAGGCTGCGATTTTGGGCGCTACAGAGCGCGGGCAGCAAAAAAAAGAGTATAAAGACACGCATCTTGCAATTATTTTAGCTTTTTTTTGGGCGTGCCCCCGCGCCGCCCGCCGCGCAAAGGACGCGGCGGGGGGCGAATAATTATTCGCCCCTACGCGGCGCGGGGTCGGGCTATGCGGGGCGCATCATCATCGCCCAATAGGGCGAATGTTGATTCGCCCTATTGGGCGAATGTTGATTCGCCCCTACTATCCCTCACGCGGAGGTACTCCGTACAGATTGCCTACGATTGGGCTGCGTCTGTGGGCGGGGCGGGGGTTTCTTCTGGCAGATAGCGCAGGTCGAGCGAAAACTTATCGGGATAGCAAGCAGTTTTTTCTTTGTAGAAGGCGTTGATTTTGCGCATATCGGCGGCTATATCGCCCGAAGGGTAAATCACCCCGCCGATGCCTGCTTCCTTTTTCGCATAGTCGAGATAGCCCAAGCAGATCGGCACGCCCGCGCTGAGCGCAATGTAATAAAAACCTGTTTTCCATTCGGTACGCAGAGAGCGCGAGCCTTCGGGCGGTACGATGATGGCTATATTTTCATTCGTCTTGAAAAGGCTGGCTATAGCCTCTACGGCGCTGGGGCGCTCGCCTGTATCGGCTCTGGGGCGACGGTCTACGCCGATACCGCCCGTAGAGCGAATGAACCAACCCCAAAAGCCGCGCATCCATTCTTGCTTGATGGTGTAGCGAAAGGGAACGTTTAGCAATTTCATCGCGGCAACCGTCAGGGGCTGATCCCAGTTGGAAGTATGCGGCGCAGCCAATAAAACACAGCGCTCGATGTCTTTTTTCGGGATAGTCTTATCGACATATATCCGCCAGCGCATCAGCCACATAAAAACACGAGCAAAAAAACGGGAAATCATTTTTGGGAGGAGGTAGTAGGTAGGAAGTAGTAGGATTATGGGCTGCTACCCTACCCTGTGGAGGCAAGTATTTTTAAGTCGGTCGTAAGTAGTAAGTAGTAAGTAGTAAGTAGTAAGTAGTAAGACTATTGGGTAGTACGCCAATGCGAGTATGCAGAAAATTAGTTTGCCATCAAACTTATTACCTGCTGCTTGCTGCCTACTACTCAAGTATTTTAGTCGATGCGGAAGCCGACGGCTTGGGCGACTTCGGGGCATTCGAGGCGTATGGCATGGGTGAAATCGCGCAAAAAAGCGAGGCTGTCGCTGCTGCTGCGTCGCTCGGCGAAGGGGTCGTTTTTGCCTAAGCATTCGCGGTGTTCTTCGCGGGCAATCATATAGTTGCGCTCGCTTAATTTGCCTATGCGAAATTGTTTTTCGGCGGGGGCAAACTGTGCAGCACAGCGGCAGAAGGTTTCGGCATAGCTCTCTACGCTCCTATTTTGCCGATTGACAAAGAAGGACAAGACAAACGCCAAAACGAGCAGCGCTAAACCAATAAATAAGTACTTTCTGGCTGTGGGAGACACTTTTTGAATGACGAATGACGAATGACGAATGTTGTGCTGCAGTGGGGTGCTGCGTGGTGCAGTGGGCGCACGGTGTCCGCAGGCTGCGCTACGCTTGCCTGCGGCTACGAAAGAAAACGCCCCTTTGGGGCTATATCGCCCGCCGCGTCCTTTGCGCGGCGGGATAAAATGCGTGAGGGATAGGAGGGGCAGCCCCTGTGGCTGCCCTGAATAGCCCGACCCTGCGACCTTTAAGCGCGTTAGCGCGGGGAGCAGGGGCACGCCATAATTACGAATTACGAATGTCTTGCTTTGTGTATACGCTTGATTATAAATGGGTTATGCACATTCATTCGTCATTCGTCATTCGTCATTCTCAAGGGACGGGGTCGTGTCCGTGTCCGCCCCAAGGATGGCAGCTCAAGATGCGTTTGGCGGCGAGGTATCCGCCTTTGAATGCGCCGTATTTGCGTATGGCTTCCATGCCGTAGCGCGAGCAAGTGGGTTGGTATCGGCAGGCAGAGGGGAGAATGGGCGAGATGCAGAGCTGATAAATGCGTATCAGCAGCATAAAGACCAAGCCCAGTCCGTAGGCAAGGGCGCGATACAGGTACAAAAACGGCAGGGCGAGCAAATGAAGGAGCTGCATACGGCGTATGGCTTGCGAATGGGAGATTGTGCGGCGCAAAGAAACAAAAAAAGAACGGCTATTCGGCAGGGGCAGGGGGAAAAAGTTGCTGCTGCAAGCGGCGCAGGAGGTAGCGCGTTTTGCCCTCTATATCGGCAAGGGTAGCAGGGAGGGTATCGCCCGCGAAAAGCCAGATAATTTGCAAGTTTTTGCCCTTTTCAAGGGCGGCAGCGAGTAAAGCGCTTTTGTGTAAGCGATAAGCTTCGCGCATCAGGCGTTTGATGCGATTGCGGTCTACGGCTTTGCGGAAGCGTTTTTTGGGCGCGCTAAAAGCTGCTTGCACGCGCAAGGGCGTTTTTTCGCGCTCGCCCTCGAAGCGGTACAAGCCAAATGGCGGCGCAGTTGCCGACTCTACCAAGCGCCAAAGCAAGCGCAAAGGATAGGCGGCAACGCTCTGACGCGCGGCAAATATCTCGGCTAAATCCTTATGGCTTTTCAGCCGCTCGGCTCGGTAAAATCGGAACATGATTGGTTGTGCATGAGGTCGTAGGTACTGCGCCGCTCGCTGCGCTGGTACTATGCCGCCTTAGGGCGGCAGTGGTAGCAAGTACCTATAATGTTTTTGGAGAAGTATCAGCCTTTTTTTCTGACAAAAAAGCCTAAATAAAATCTATGAGCGCATTGACAAAATCCTGCGGCTTATCGGCGTGCACCCAATGCCCCGCATCGGCGATTTCGGCTAATTGGGCATGAGGGAAATAGCGCAGGCAGTCCGCCCATTCGGCGGGATTGATGTAATTGGAGCCTGCGCCGCGCAAGAAAAGCGTATGCCCCTCGAAGGGTGCAGCAGGCGGCAAGAAAGCTAAAATATCCTCGTAATGCGCATGAATAACGGGCAAATTCATACGCCATTCGTAACGCTGCGTATGCTTGCTGATGGTGAGATTTTTGAGTATAAACTGCTTGGTCGACCAATCTAAAACGGGAAAGCTATCCAAAACGGCTTCCGCCTGCGCACGCGACTGTAGATTTTCTACATCGATGGCAAACATCGCCTCAAAAACGCCCTCATGATGCCCTTTGTAGGTTTTGGGGGCGATATCGACGACTACAAGCGAATCCACCAATTCGGCACGGGTAAAAGCTACCTGCATCGCTACTTTGCCTCCCATCGAATGCCCAACTATATGCGCACTGCGCAGCGCCTGACTTTCGATAAATTGCACCACATCTTCAGCCATAGCGGCATAGCCAAATTCGGTGCTATGCGGCGAGCGTCCGTGATTGCGCAGATCGAGAATATAGACACAATAGCGCTCGGAGAGCATTTTGGCGACGCTCTGCCAATTATCCAGCGTGCCAAACATACCGTGTAAAATCAGAACGGGAGCGTGCAGCGGAGAGCCGAACATTTTGAAGTTGAGTTGCATGGGGGGAGATGTGCTTGGTTATTGGCTATCGTTCAAAAATGCGGCTACATCTGCCTGCCAGTCGGCTGCGTGTAGGCGCAAATAATCATCGTGGGCAGCCTGCGGGTAGACAGATAGGCGTTTTTTGAGGGCGGGCAGCCGCGCAAAGATAGTATCTATTTCCGTGCGGTTTACCTTTTCATCGGCTGCGCCGTAGAGCAGTAAAGTGGGACAATTTATATTTCGGGCGTATTCGCTCGGCGCGTGCCCGAATGCCCAAAAACCGTTGATAAGACCGCCCCAAAATACGATCAGTGCCACCATCGGAAAGCTCGGCACACCCGCATTGGAGAAGCGTACACGCACAGCCTCGTAGAGCGTACCGAAGGGGCATTCTAAGATGATACCGCTGGGCTTTGCGCCCTCGCTGACGGCTTTCATAATAGCTACTGCGCCCATTGAGGTCCCAAAAAGGTATACATTTTTTTCGCCGCTTGTGTTTAGGTAGTCTATACAACTTTGCACCTGCTCGCTTTCGGCATAGCCTAAGGTCGTTTGATTGCCTTGCGAGCCGCCTGCGCCCATAAAATCTACCAAAAGCACAGAATAGCCCATATCGCGGAAGCGCTCGGCTTTATCGAGTAGGGAGGATTTTGATGCGCCGTATCCGTGAAAGAGCGCCACCGTGTCGCCTGCATTGGGCTGCCGAATATGCCAACATTCTATTTGCCGATTGCTTTGCAAAAGGACAGTTTCATAATCGCCCTGCGGTAGTCGGTAATTGCTCGCTCTTGCGCGGCTGATGCCAAAAAATGCGCCCCATAGCTTTTGTCCGAAAGTCATTTCGGAGATTTTTGCCGAGCTTGTAGCACTAAAATGCGTAAAGCTATAAGCCTGAAATATCGCCAATAAGTTCATAAAAGCGAAAATCCAAAGCAGCCAGCGCCACCAGCGTCGGCGTAGCCTATGATAAAACATTTTCAAAGGCATAAGGTGCTTTTTTCTCAAAAAAAAACTTCGCAAGTCCCCCGCTATGGAGAGAATTGCGAAGAAATATGGTTTGTTAAGATTTATCGGCTTGCATTTGCTCATTGGCTTGGTCGTGTATCTTGCCAATGATGTCGAATACGTCCTTAAAAGGTAGATTGCCCAGAGCCTTTAGTACGAGGTTGACTTCCTCGAAGGTAAGGACAATTTGTAGTTCTTTGTTGTCTTGATTGCTCATCGTGGCGGCTTATTTTTGCTCCAGCTCGTATGCGCCATAAGGCAGCATACTATCGTCCCAGAGCTTGGATATATAGTAATGGATAACGGCAGGGTGGCGATTGTTTTCGTCCACGAAGCCGAAATTGCCTGCGGTGCAGACCTCCAGCCTATAGCCATCGATGGTGCCACGCCAGCGAAATTTTATCTTTTGGAAGAACCAGCCATAGGAGGCTTTTATGATATTGATAGAGCCTTTTCCGTACATACCTAAGGCGACGGCTTGGCTCATCGAATAGCGTCCGCGTCCTTTTCTACCGACGGCGCGGGCAAAAATTTCGTAGCCCTGTGTGCCTTGTAGTCCTTCCAAAATCGGGTGCCATCTACCGTCGGCGGGCACTTCGCCCGTTTTGAAGATGCCTACGCGTCCTTTCATGGCTACGAGTCCATTGACTTCGAGTCGGTAATTGGGCGTGGTAGTAGCGATACCGACATTGCCGTTGTCGCGCAAAAACAGCACGCTGATGGGCGCATCTGTCCCCTGGTCGCGGTCTAAGATGCGGTCTTTATTGGTCGCATTAAAGCTCAAGCCCTTGCTATGACGCGAGGGGTTGATAGAGATGCTAAACGCAGAATTGGGGTCGCGCATACTCTCATAAAAGCTCATGAGTTTTTGCTTTTCGCCCTGCGGGGCGAGCATCCAACCTTCGTTGGGGTTCTGCGCAAAACCGTCGTCAACCTTATTGACTGTAGAATCGATAAGGTCGCTAAAATTGACCTCTGTAGGTACAGAGCCGCGTTTGAAGAGGTTTCTTAGTGTGCTTCTATTGAGTAATGACATAGTTACGGGGTTACTATTGGCGAATAGGTAGGCGCTATATTATGTGTTTATTTTTTTGTTTTTTTTGGCGTGCCCCCGCGCCGCAGGGGCGCGGGGTCGCGTGTTGCAGGGCTTTGGTGCTTACCGCTGTGCGGTTTCGCACCAGCGCTACGCGCTGCCCTTTCACCCGCTCACGCGGTCTGTCTGTCAGCCCCTTGCCGCTTTAATCTGGCTTTTTGCGTGAGGGATAGGAGCGGAAGCCCGCTTCAGCGGGCTGGAGCGGATAGCCCGACCCTGCGACCTTTAAGCGCGTTAGCGCGGGGAGCAGGGGCACGCCATAATGACGAATGACGAATTATGTGCTTTGTGTATGAGTTGTGCGTTATGTTTAGGTATCATGCCGCCTTGCGGCGGCAGTGGTAGCAAGTATTATGTGCAATTCGTCATTCGTCATTCGTCATTCGCAATTATCGTTTGCGTTTATCGTTATTGAAGAGTTGGAGTTCTGTGGATTTTTCGTCCGTCATCACGAAGTCGCCGTCGATAATCATGGAGTTGATAGACGATTTGTCTGGAGCTTGGAAGGTAGCGTCATCGAGCAAGTAGATGGGGTTCGTTTCAAACGGAATGAGCACCGACCAGGGTTTGCTGGCTTGTATAGTGGGCAAGGAGCTAAGGTCTATGGCTGTATCATCGATTTCGAAGCCTGGTTCTTTGCGCGCATCGTCGTAGAATACTTGGACGGCAGAAAATTTGGTAACGAATTCGACATAATTGCGTTTTTCGATATAGCTTAGTATCATATCCTTGCTCAAGGAGCCGCCCAATTCGAGTTCTTTGCTGATACCATGCAGCCAAGGGCAGAGGAATTGGGTGATGTCTTGATTGAGTTTTTTGAGGAAGGTGCCGTTGTTTTTGCCTTTGTGGAATCGAACGCCCGCAGTGATTTTGACGCGTTCGTAGATGGGGTTTCGCACCTCAACACGAACAAAAGGAGAGGTATGCGCTTGTAGGAACTCGCGTATATTTTGGAGAACGGAGTAATTGACACGGGGTAGTGTTTGGACGTTATCGGGGTCAATTTTGGGTATAACGACGATGGTAACGCTACCTTTGTCTACGTGTTTTTCGTTGCTCAAATGCATTACGCATTTGGCTTGGAAGATTTCGGGGAATTGGTCGAGGACGAGGCGCTCGAAGTCCCAAGCGGAGATAGCGCGATTTTTGTGGCGCAGTCGCTCGCTGACGCGGGTATAAAATTCGGGTTTGGTTTCAGCGGCTCTTCCTCCGAAGGATTTGAAGGGCTGCTCGACGCGGCGCACCTGCGCGACCATGCGGCTGAGGGCGTTGATGGTCGATGGGGGTAATTTTTTCTGTAGGTGCTCGGTAGAATTTTCGTTATTGAGCCAAGTTACCAAAACGGCTTGGGGGGCGACTTTGACAGTGCGAGGCATACGAGCGGCATCGCCGCGCACGGCTATGCGCAGCCAATGCAATTTGCCATCGAGTAGCTGGTTATTTTTGGTCAAATCTCTGGGCACTTCTATGGAGATAATGCCCGAATTATTGAAACCGTAGGTGGTATCCGTGAGGATTTGGGTCTGTGAGAAGTCGCGCCATTCGTCATTGGAGAGGTAAGACCAGATAATTTCGGGTTTACTGGAGGCGGCTTCGTAGAGGTCGAGATTATCGGGATTATCGCGCAGCTCGAAGTAAAAACTTAGGGGGCAGGGCGGATTGAGGTCGCGCAGACCGATGTACAGGTAAGCATCATCGTCGTAGGTGGGCACCAAGTAACGATTGGAGGCTTTGCCTTTATGGAAGGTGCGGATAATGCCGTAGGGGTGGATATGATAAAACTGCTCTTCGACGGCATCGCCCAAGTTGATAGTGCCGATGGATACTATATTTATCTGCGCTTTTGCCGAGTAGTCTATGGTGAGTTTTTTCATCACAGGCACGAAGGGCGGATTAGGCAGGGGCATATCTTCCTTCTTCTTCGGGTTGGCGTTGTTGGTAACGGCTTTGGTGTAGATATTGGCGTATTGGTCTTGCCCGAAGGAGCTTTTGGGGGCGACAAATTCCATGCGGAAGTAGCCGCTGCGCACTTCGTTGTTGAAGGCGGGGGGCAGTTGGAGTTGGCTATTGGGTTTGATATTGAAGGCGCGCACGTCGATGTCGTACCAAGTCATAGACTTGGAGGTCATAGGCGGGTGATTGGGGTCGTCTTCAAAAAGGGGGTACTCCAGTGGCAGGTCGCCTTGCAGGGGGAAGAATTGCCCATCGCTTAGGGCGGTCAGATTTATTTTGAAAGAATGGTTATCGACATTATTGCCATACTCTCGGAAATAGCCTTTGAAGCCTTTATTGTGGTCGGGAACTTGCTGCCAGTCTATGTTTATTTGTAGCTCGGTGAGTTCTTTTTTGAAGAGTTCGGCTTTGCCGATGAGCATATAGGAGCCGATTTTTGGCAGGGGGCCGAAGGGCATAAACGGTGTGCTTGCGTCTAAGCCGCCCAAATCGGAGGAGAGTGCCAAGCGGCGTAAGCCTTTGGCGCTGATATCGATATTGATGCGCTGTAGTATCAGCTCTTTGAAGAAGGAATAAGAAAAGATGCTGTTTAGGTTTTGGTGCAGCACCTTCACTATAGGGGCTTTGGTATCGAAGCCTGCCCCATGCAGCAGGGGCGAATAGCCCACTATCGCGGGAGCGCCTGCCGAGAGGGTGGCTACGAGGGTAATTTCTGGCAAATCGGCTTCGGCAGCAGGCAAAACCTCGCAGCTTGTAGCGGCTACCCAACCCTGTTCGGTGCTAAACAGCACCCGCAAGCTATTGCGGAAAACGCGAGAGAAAGCATCTTCGGGGCTTACTTTCTGATTGCGGCTGATGTCTTTGATGAGCAGGTTGAGCGTGTGCATGGAGGTTCTATCAAACTCTATGCGCATCGTAACAATGCGGTGCCCTTCTTCCATCTCCAAAATCGGCGCAGCCAAGGCAAAGCCCACATCGGCAAAACCCATTTGCCGCTCGCTCTCGCTTTTGTCGAGCAATTCCTCGCCGAAGGTAGGCCAATCTTCTATATCGTTGATAAATCGCGCGCCCATGCCATCTTTCGAGTTGGCTACAGGGGCGGCGTATAGGTTGGTGATAAGCTTGTAGGAGCTACCAATACCGATTTTCGGGTTTTTGCTAACGAAAATGGTCTTTAGTTGCTCTATCTGGGCTTTGTTTATCTCTATATCGTTGTCCGTAACATATTGGCGCGCCTGTCCCGATTCGTCTGTACCCGCCTGCAATAGCGTGCCTTTGGGTATAAAATAGGTGTCGATATGGTCGGCTATGCGGAAATATATATGCGCTTGATCGGGGCGAAAATCTCGCTGCCCCAATTTCAGCACCTCATAATAGTAAAAATCCAAATGCTTTTCGGTGAGCATATTGAGCTGCTGCTGTACATGCTCAAACAAGTCCAAAAAGGTAATATATAACCCAATATCGGGGCGGTGGTCGCTTTTTTCTTCTAAGCTGGTTTTCAAAAATTGGGGGGTTATCTGCAAAAGGTAGGCAGTAACGCTATAAGCAGTGCGAAACTGTAGGCGCACGTGCTTGGTATAAACGGGCATTTTTTGCGCCAAGCTGCCTTGGGGCAACAGCTCGTTTTCGCTGCTATCTATCGTATTGTGTTGCTTAAACCAGATGGCGTGAAAGGCTTCCTCCATGAGGTTGTCGGCAAATTTGCCGCGCTCATGCAGGTTGAGGTCGCGCCGATAATAGAGCAAGGCTTGTAGACTCTTGGCAAGCTGCTGTTTGATGGCGTTTTCCAGCTCATTTTCCAGCGCTGAAGAGTCCTGCGGGCGGTAACGCGATATTTGTAAGGTGCGTTCGTACCAGTCGTTTATCTGCTTGTAAAGGGCAATAAGTTGCTCTATCATCTCGCCTATGACTTCCAATTTCTCTTCCATGCGGGGCGCATTTTCGAGCGCATTCGCCAATCGACGATGCTCCGTATCGATGGCTTTGAGGTCTGTGGCGATGATAGTAGCGATAAAGACGCTAATATCGTTGATATAAAAACGCTCCCAATGTTGCCGTTCTGCTTCTACGGGTACGTCGTTATGTTCTGTATAATACTTTACGAGTTTGGCATATTCGGCGGCGAAGGCGAGCAAATCGCTTTTGCTACGCTCGTCGATTTTCACAAAATCAGGCATCAAAGCGCGCAGCAGTCTGTCCTCTTGTATGACACCGCTCCAGCGCGAAGCATTTTGTTTCTCTTGTATTTTCATTAAATATATATCGACGTAGTAGGTATAGGTTAAATTTTCGGGGGTCTGGGTTTGTTCATCTTTTTTTTTGGGCGTGCCCCCGCGCACCCCCCCGCCCGCTTTGCGGGCTTCCCCCCTTAAAAGGGGGGGGCTATGCGCGGGGTCGGGCTATGCGGGGTTTCAGTGTGGGGCAGCCACAAGGTCTGCCCCTACACCGCGCCTTGCAGGCGCGCCCCTACTATCCCTCACGCTTTTACGCGCCTTACGGCGCGTTAAAGTTAGAGGTCAGTGCCTTCTATCATGTAGAACGGATAGACCATATTTCTACGCGAGTTTACGCCTTTTATCTCGTAGGTAATGCTAATGGAGAGTTTCCCTTCCAATTGCTCGCTGGTATCGAAGTCGACCTTTTCCAATCTTACACGGGGCTCGAAATAAAGGATAGCGGTAGCTATCAGGTCTTCGATGGAGGTGAGCGTATTGGGGTTGATGTTTTTGTAAACTTGGCTATGCAGGTCGCAGCCGTATTCGGGCATCATAATCCGCTCGCCTGGTATGGTGGTGAGCAGGATATAGATGGATTCGGCGATGTCTTCCTCATCGCTCGACATGCGGATACCCTGCGTGCTATCAAGGAACTGGGGCGGAAAACTCCAGCCCGTACCGAGAAAGGACTTGATTTCTTTGTTATCAGACATGGTGATAATTTATTTTTTTTGGTGTACGGATTTAAGTCGCTGAAAAGATAGGATATATCTTCCAACAAGGGCACAATATACGACAGCTTTTTCAATTATCAATCAATAACTGTCTATTTTTGAGGCTTGGCAGGCTGCTCGATGGACAAAAAAAAGCCCCGCGCCTCCTTTGGGTGCGGGGTGGCGAATCAAGTTCGCCATGACTGCGTGAGGGATAGTAGGGGCGCTGTAGGGACAAGGCATGCCTTGTCCCTACATTTGCGCCCCGAATAGCCCGACCGCCGTGCCTTTTTGCGCGGCGGGCACGCCCAAAAAGCGTAAGAAGCTGTTCGCTATTTTTTCAGCGTATCGGGGCATTTGGCATGTATATGTTGCATTAGTTTTGGAAAAATTGCAATTTTTTCTTCGTCACTAAGCCCCTCCAATAAAGGACGATACTTCGCTTCGCCTGCTTTATCGCATTCGACGGCTGCTTCGCCTTCCATCACCGCGCACTTGCACAAAGCAGTTGCCATTTCTTCGGCGAGTTTATCCAGTTTTTTTGCTGATTTTTCGGGTAATTTTGCCTTATTTTCGGCTGCTCTGCTCAAAAAAGCTGCATTAAATTCTTCCGACTCCTCCTGACCCATTTTTTCAATTTTGGGTTGGTATTTCGCCATCATTTTTTTTTCGCATTCTTCTTGCTTTTCGCCCTCCAGTTTGTAGCATTTATGCGATTCGTCCGCGACGCGCTCGCCGAGTTTTTGGGCAGCGGTTTTTTTTTGCGCTTGGGCAGGCAGGCAAAAAGCGAGCAATAGAAGAGCACAAAAAATGGCTTTTACGGTGTTTTTCATAGATTTTGGGTAGTTTTATGCGTTTTTTTGGGCGTGCCCCCGCCCCCCTTTGCCGCTACGCGGCGGGCAGCCACGAGGGCTGCCCCTACGGGTCGCGGGGTCGGGCTATTCGTTGCAGCCCCGCTACGCGGTGCTTCCACTACTATCCCTCACGCAATAAAAAAAAGGCTCGTCTATCATTCGTTTTTTGCGATGTAGACAAGCCTTTTTTGATAAGATGGAGGCGTTTTAGCCTGCGATAAGCACCGTAAATTCGCCCAACACGATGCTGCCACCGTGTGCGCAGGTATCGCCCAAGCGGGCGACGGGCTTATTGGTAACGAGTACTGTAGCAGAGCCTAAGGCGATAGTATCGGGCGGACCGACACAAACGCACATATCACCCATCAGCGCGGCGGGCAGTTTGCCGATGAGTACCGTCGGGGCACCAGGTCCCGTGATGGGACCGCCGACATGCGGTATACCTGGTGGCGTTACCAAGGGGCAAACGTGCATATCGGTCAGTCTTGCGGCTGGTTTGGACATATTTTGGGCTGTGTTTGAGCGTGTATTTGCTTAGTTTATCATCACGACTCCGCCTTTGACCTGTGTCATTGCCGAGCCTTCGAGTTTTGCCATTGCGGCAGATTTTAGTTCGATGCCTGCCGTACCTTCAGCTTTCATTTGTGCGGTGGCTTTGATTTCAAAATTGGCAGTCGCCTCCATTTTGGTATTGGCGGTGGACTTCGTTTTGATGTCTTGGGTGGCTTCGAGGATAAAATTCGCCTTTGTTTTGACGGTAATATCGGCTTGCGCCTCGATGAGAATACCTTTGGAGTCGAAGACCATTTTGTTTTTATTCACGGGGTCTTCGAGGGTAATGGAATCCTTATCATCATCGAAAACAATGGTATGTTTTTTCGGGGTGATGATGGTGATAATTTTTTTCACATCCTCGATTTCTATACGCAAGTCACCGCCTGTGGTGGAGATGGCTTTGAAGGTATTTTTATCGTCGGGGGCGTGTGCGGAGGCGAGTTTATGCTCGCTACTGGTGTAGAGGGAGCCTAAGATAATGCCGTGTGCGGGGTCTGCATCGAGGAAGCCAATAACGACTTCATCGCCGACTTCGGGGTAGAAGACGAAACCTGCATCTTTGGTAGCGTAATAATGGGCTTTTCTGACCCAGATGCCTTCGCCTTCCATCTTGTCGATGATGGGCAGATTGACGAGCACGCGAAATTCGCCGTCTGGGTCTTCGTGTATTTGTTTGACAACGCCGATTTGCAAACCGTATATGCCTGGCAGCATACCGCCTGCGGGCAGGGGGAGTGCATCGCGGTTTTGGTCGAGGTACATAGTCGCAGGCAAGCCCAATTCGACTTCGGTAGTCCAATAGGAGTTTTTCAGCGTATGTTTTACTCTGGAGATATAGCCCTCGCCTGTGAAGCGTTTGCCGATGCCAAAGAGTTCGATGGTTTTGCCTACGACGGCTTTATCGGTGCCCAAAAAAGAGACGGTGCCGCGAATGCGCGACAGGGCACGGCGCTGCCATACGGCATTTGCCCAAGGTTTGAGGGCATCGGCGCTCACGTCGGCAGAGGTCTGCAGTAGGTCGATAGGGTTGGAGACTTTCGAGAGCTTTGCGCTGTCTATGTCGCCTTGCTTATTGACGGTAGGTTTGGTGCCTTTGCCTTCATCGAGTTTGAAGGTGGTATGGTTCCAGCTTTGGGCGTTTGCTTCCTTGAGTTGATAGGTTGCGTCGACGGTCAGGTTCGTTTCCAGGAGGTCTTTACCAAAGGAAATGAGGACATTGCTGGGGTCGAAGGCGGGTTTTTTGCATGTGAGTTTGCCATCTTCTACGATGGTAACGAGTCCGTTGATGTCGGCGCGGGTGAGCACAAAATCCCAGTCGGTACAGGAGTGTTGGACTATTTTTTTGTGTTTAGCGTCTGTGGCATCTGCGGTAGCGGAGAAACCTGCTTCGCTCACGACGGCGGAGATAATCTCTGAATCTTTCTTATCGAAGAACATTTTGTTCTTTCGTCCTACGGTCATTCCGACGGTTTTATCCTTACATTTTAGGATAAGGCTGGTGCCGTGAATGTTGCTAACGCGCACGCCGATTTCCATGACGATGCCTTTGAAGACGCTTTTTTCTTTACCTGGGCCGTGTCCAAGCTTGATTTCTATGTCTTTTCCTGGTTCGTAATTGGCTTCTTCGCTATGTTCAAAATTTTGCGAAGAGGGTATGCCGTCTTGTATGGCGACGATAGCGTAGGGAATGCGATTGATTTCTTTGACAATCTCTATAGAGCGCAGGTGTTGCGACTTGGGCACTTCTTTACCGCCTACGGTAACGATAGCGGATAGAGCGCCTTGTATGCCTTTTATGGGTGATTCTGCTGCCATTTTGTGGGGGTGGTAAGGGGGTGTTAGCGTTCTTTAAGGTCTTCGAGGAGTTCTTTAACGCGCGCTAAGCACTCTTGGATAAGGATTTCTTTATCCACTGCCGACATAGGACCGCTCGACGCGCCCCCTGAGGGGCTATTGCTGGCGGATTCATTCACGTTAGTGATGATTTCCACCTCGTTGATGGTGATAGGCATAAAATGAGGCGATTTAATTGATTTTGGAAAAGGGGCTGGCTTTTATCGGGGCGATGCGCTTGGGCTTTGCTTTGCGTGAGCGGGTGTAGGGGCGCGCTATGGTAGAGCCGCAATGCATTGCGGCTCTACCATAGCGCGGTGCGCCGCTTTAGCGGCGTACCGACAGCCCCGCAACACGCGACCGCCGCGTGTATCCCCCCCTTTTTAAGGGGGGGTATAGGCGGCGGGCACGCCCAAAAAAAAACGATGATAATAAGGCTGCGCCCTTAAACTGGGGGCACGGCGAGGCGTTGGATTTCGCGGTAACCCATGCCGATAGTTTCTTGCAATGCGTCGTTGGAGGTGGAATTGAGTGCTTCTGTCGCCCATTTGATGGGGAAGGCGCTTTTGACGAGATAGCCCGCGATGGGAAGTGCGCCGAGTATGGGCACTTTGAGATGCGGGTGGAGTATCATAATCAAAATGTCTTTAGTGCGGATACCTTTTTCCCATTTTTTTGCGGCTTGGAAGGTCTCTTGGCACCAGCCCGTCATGGGGTCGGCGGAGAAGCCCGCCACACCGATATGTCGGGGGCGCACGTAGCGTTTGAGGGTAAGTTCGCCATTTTTTACGCCTTTCACCAAGGGAATGGCGATAGCGTTGGCTGCTTCCGTTGCCGATTCCATCTCGATTTCCAGCTCCAAACCATCAATTTCGGAGAAGGCGGAGGCAACGGGGTCGAGCTGGGAGAGCATACCGACGGCTGCCTGTGCGCCGCCCATCAGCCCTTGGTCGAAGGGGTTGTCTAAGACGAGCACACCGAAGTAAAAATTCGGGACTGGATCGTCGAGAAACGGTATATCTATACCAAACATAAATGAAACGGTTTATTTTTTTTGAAGAAGTGGGGTGTTAAGTTCGGCTGCAAGGGCGTTTTAGTCCATCGTCCAAGACTGGCAGGCGATTTCGATTTCTTCAACGGCTACTTCATCGCCGTCGTGTGCGTCCATCGTAGTTGGGGTATACTTTACGACGAAAGCCTTTTTGAGCTTCCAAGTAAAGACGGTATTATGTCCGTTTCCGCGTCCTGTTTCGAGCAAGCGGATGGTTACATCGCGCATATCGCCGAAGAGTGCGCCAGTGGCTACGTTGTTGAACCAAGTGTAGAGGGATTTATCGTTGGCGAACATCCCTTTTTTGAGGGTAATGTTGCCAAAAGTTACCTGTCCTGGTCGTTTTTGCTTAAAAAAGTCGGTAGAATTGCCATCGCGGAACTCGTAAGCTTCTGTGCCAGCTTCGAGCCCGTCGCAGGTTTGAAAGCCGATGTTCATATCCATGCCCAAATCGACCTCGAACATAAATTTGCTCAGCGCCCAGCCGTCGTTGCGGTTGTCGGAGTCGGGTTTGTAGGCGGTGGAAAGGCTGGATTTATCGGAGCGCGAGGGGGCGTATTTGCCGCGATTGATGGGGAAGCGCGGGTCGTCGAATTTCGGCGGGTTGTATTTGCCCAAATTAGCCAGCGGCAGTCGCGGGATATTCACCACAGGCGGCGCGTAGGGGCTGTTGATGGGCGGCTTGGGAAAATTTATGGGGGGAGGATTAAATGCCATAAGCGGGGCGAAATTTTATAGGCTATTTTTGGGGATTACTGCGCATTTTGCATTTTTTTTGGGGCGAGCCGCTTCGGCGCTGTCACGGCGTGCTTACGCACTTGTTTGCGCCTTGCGTCGGGCTATGCGGGGTTTTATACCTTCGCGCCTTTGGCGCTCGGTACAGCGCGCAGCTGCGCGCTGCCCCTACTATCCCTCTCGCAAGGTTCATTCGGGGGTATGGCGTTTTTTAGAAGCCTATGCTGCCTGAGATACTGCCCGAAATACTGCCCGTGAGATTGCCGACTGCGGAGAGTGCGCCGCTGACTGCGCCATTGATAGCGCCGCCAATCATACCGCTGATCATACCGAGTAAGCCACCGCCGCTGGAGTCGAGTGTCCAAGACTGGCAGGCTATTTCGATTTCTTCTACGGCTACCTCGTCGCCATCGTTAGCATCCATGCTGGTGGGTGCATAGCGCACGACGAATGCTTTATTGAGTGTCCAAGTGAAGACCACTCCCCCACTTTCGTCGAGCAAGCGAATTTTCACGGTGCGCATATCGCCGAAAATAGCGCCAGTAGCCACGTTTTTGAACCACTTGTAAAGGTCTTTATCACCTGCAAACATGCCCTTTTTGAGGGTAACATTGCTAAAAGCTACCTGACCTGGTCGCTTTTGTTTGTGAAAATCTGTCGCATTGCCATCGCGGAATTCGTAGGCTTCTATGGTTGTTTCCAGCCCATCACAGGTTTGAAAGCCGATATTGACATTGCTGCCAAAGTCTACCTCAAAATAAAACTTGCCTTGAGCCCAGCCGTCTTTATTGGAGTGTGATTTTGAGTTATACGCCGAATTGCCCGTTACGCTTTGGCGCATTGGGCGGAAGATAGAGGTTGGCAGGCGCGGCAGATTGATGCGAACGGGATTAAATGGGGCGCTTGGTAGGCGGGGAATGCTTATAGGTACGGGGTTGAAAGGCATAATGTTTACTTATTTTGGGGGAAGGCTCTAACTCTGCGAAAAAATAGGCAAATCGCATAGCAAGATACGAACATTTAGTGAAAGCACAAAAAAACCTACGCAAGTTTTTAAGGCTTACGTAGGTTTTTATTATTGTACCTAAGTTTTGCTTAGGCTGCTTTACTAAGAGATTTCGAGTTCCCAGTAGTCAACCGCGAGTTCGATTTCTTCCACAGCAACTTCAGAATCAGCTTCTGCGTCAAGGGGAGTTGGCGTGTATTTGACGACGATAGCGTTAGACACGCGCCAAGTCATCATCACTTCGTTTGCTTCGTCAAGAAGCTCAATAACGATAGCGCGAGCTTGTGGGCGGTAGCTGTGTCCTTGTGCCATTTCTTTGTACCAGTCGTATAGGTCTTTGTGGGACTTGAACATGCCTTTTTTCAGGGTGATGTTGCTATACGAAACCATACCTGGGCGTTTGCTTTTGTAGAAAGCGCGTTGGTTGCCTGGGCGATATTCCATTACGGAGATTTCGCTTTCCAGACCTTCCACTGTTTGGAAGCCGATTTCTGGAAGCGTGTCAATATTGACACGGAAATAGAACTTAGCGAGAGGCCAGCTTTCGTTGAAGTTGGTATTCTCAAGCGGTTTATATGAATCGAGAGCCATTTTGGGGAGAATTTATGGAATTATGAATGTTAGGAACGTAGCTTGCTCAATGGAGGGCTACGAAGGGGGAGGGGTGGTGCTGCTTGCGTTCGTTATGAGCGGAGTGGAGCACCTAAAAACTTGGCTAACAAACAAATGGCTTTGAGCCGTTCGTTATACCTTTACCAACTACTATCCGCCGCCGGGCATTTTTTGTTGGAAGGTGATGACGATGAACTCGGCAGGGCGAGAGATAGCCACTTTCACGCTGATTTTCATATAACCGTCAAGAATATCTTGAGGAGTCATAGTTGAGCCCAGACCGCAATCAACTTGGAACGCTTCGTCTTCTGATGAACCAACCAAAGCGCCAGCTTGCCATTGACCACGCAAGAATGATGAAATCATGCTGCGGATAGCAACCCAAGTGTTCGCGTCGTTTGGACGGAATACGAAAGGCTCTGCTGCGAATTTGATAGATTGTTCGAGCATAATCATCGTACGGCGTACGTTGATATAGCGCCAGTCTTGGCTGTTGCCGTCGAGGGTACGAGCACCCCAAACGAGTGTGCCTTTGCCTACGAATGGACGGATAGCATTAACTGCTTTGCCGCTCAAAGGAAGGTTAAGGTCTTCTTGCTCTGCGCTGGTGATGTTTACAGTTGGGCCAACAACTGAAGAAACGCTCACGTTAGCTGGAGCTTTGAATACGCCTACTGAGCTATCTACGAGTGCGTAGATGCCTGCGATAGCGCCGCTGGGTGGGAGGATATTGAGTTGTCCGACCATATCAGCGAGGATTTCGTTGTAAGCGGGGCTAACTGCTTTGAGGATGTTAGCTACGCCTGCGTCGAAACCGTTAGCGATTTTAGCGATTTCTGCTTTGATGAGTCCGCCTTTTTCTGATTTGTAGTAGCCGTCTGCGACGTTGCTATCTACTTCAGCGCTAAGGAAGTCGATAAGACCTTGAGCGTTGCTGACATTTGTGTAGTCTACATCGTCGGCTGAAACAACTGTAGTGTTCAACCAAGGATAGTAAGCAGCACCGAAGTCGAGGAAGTTGTTGCCATAAGCACCACGTGCCTGTGTTACAACATCGTCGTCAAGGAGTGTGCGTTTTACGTCGCCATTGTGTACGTCGAGGATTGCGAAACGGCTGCGAGTGTCAGCACCGCAATGTTTGAGCATTGCTTGTTGTACGCTTGAGCAGTCGCCAGCACCGAGAAGAACTGCGTCTGGAATAACTACCAAAGTAGGCTCTGTCTCTTTCAACAGGGTTTGGATACCGCCGCCTGTTTCAGCACCTACGATTTCAGCAGCTTTTACGCCGTTGCCGTAGCCACCTACAGAAACGATGTAAGCTGCGCCGCCACCGTTTGCGAAGTACAGCTGAATGCTGCGATACATGTAGTACTGAGAAGCCGCATCTACTGACAAGCCACCGTTACCATCTACAGAGAAAGTAATTTTAGGAGCGCCACCGAAGAAGTTGATGTACTCAACCAATGAAGTGATGCGCAGGGGCGTGTTAGTGAGGTCGCGTTTGCCAGCTTTCGCTTTTGCAGTGTACCCGATGAATGCGGGTACAGCTGTAGCGACTGCTACCACCGAGTTAGAGAAGGCGCTTTTCTCTTCGATATACACGCCTGGGGTTGCATACTGTTTGGACATGATTTAATTGATTTGGGGAAAAATGAAAAATTTAATTTTTTTGTGTGGAAGGAGTACATTTGACTGTAGTCGTTCGCTGTATTGCCTGTGCAAATATAAAAGGCTTTTTACAAATAAACAAGCAATTCAGAAAAAACTTCAGATTTATTTTCAAAATTTGTTTTGAAACTTGAGCGAGCCGTAGCACAAGGAAGGTCTAATATCGAATCTACCTTATTTTTTCCCTTTTTCGTGCGCAGCCTAAACTTTTCGTCCTGCGCTTCTTTCAAGGGAATGGGTTGCGTACTCATCACTTCTACCGCTTTGCCCCCTGCTTCCAAGACCACTTCTTTTGGAGCGGTGAAATTGACAGCATCGGCATTGCGTCCGCGACGACCATCCATTATTTGCCAGTCGGTATGTACGGGGCTGGGGGTATTCTCTATTATAAGGTAGCGCCACTTGATAGCGCGATTCTTGAAACGTAGACTATAGTTTTGCCGAATTACTGCGCCATTGGCATCGTAGAACGAATAAATACTCTTGTCTGCCTTGTCCAAAAATACATCTATCACCCCAAAGACCTTACCCACCGAGTTGGGCACCAGATAAAAGGTAGAAGCCAATTCCCCATTCAAAAAAACGCGATAGCGCCCAGCAGGCTCTTCCGTTAAATTGAGATTGATAAAACTATGCTCCCCTTCTTGCTGCGCATCAAACGCGATAGCATCAAAATCGTCCCGCACTTCTACCAAAGCATCGCGCAAGGGCGCTGCATAAGCATAACGCATCTGATGTGTGCCCATAGGCAAACGGTCTTCAGCGGTAGCGAAACCCTTTTTGGAAAGGCTTTTTTTGCCCGAATCCTGCTTATCGGCTATCTTGTTGCTAAAATAGTATATTTCGTTGGAAAATTCAAAGGGTAACTCCGAATAATTTAAAAAATAATTATCCAGCACCCGAATCCAAAAGGTAAGCTTTACAGGTTTCGTGAGCTGATACACATTATTGCGCATCTCGTCCGTGCGATAACCCAATAAAATCCCCTTCTTATCTACCCGAAACTGCAAATTGAGCTTGCGCAACTCATACAAGGTACTATCATCAGGTATCAACTCCGCAGATGCAAATAGCCCGTCCTTAAAATAGTCGTGCGTAACCCACACATTACACAGTTCGGTGTATCGTGAAGATAAATCAAGCTGTAAAAGGTGTTGATTTACGTTTTTTGCCATTTGCTTATTATATATGTAGTATCAAGTAGGAGTATAATCAAAAAGAGGGATAAGGCTCGAATAAGCGATTTGCGTGAGGGATAGAAGCGGAACCAGCGAAGCGCGTAGCGCTGAAGCTGATGCAGCGGATAGCCCGACCCGAAGCGCGTAGCGCTGAAGGGGCACGCCATAATGACGAATGACGAATGACGAATGACGAATGATGATTGTGCTTTGTGTATAAACTTGATTATCAAGGTCTTATGCACAAAACTCGTAACTCGCTAGGTTTGCTTGATGTACGGTATCGTCGGCGAAGGCATACGGTGCTGAATCGGTATCGTTTTGAGCCGATAAAGCGCCGAAGGCATATATTTCGCACCCACCAAACCCCAGAGATTGCTCACATCGCGCATCTCCATTGGCACCAGCTCCGCCTGCAATTTGTCGATAACCCCATTGAGCGCAGGGCTATTTTGAGGGTCGAAAATGCCGTTGCGGCTCTGAAAAAAAGCTATCGTCGAGGAGATAAATTTTACCCCCTCCAAGTAATTTTCTGGAGTAAAATACGCTGAAAAAAGCAGATATATCTGCACATTCACGGGCGCATTCAGCTTGATAAAATCCCCCGTTTCGGTCTTTTCATAAGAACCCGTTACGCTTTTCGAGCGGTCTTGCTCTATGCCCACGAGCGAAAGCACGATTTTATCAGTTTCCTGCACCGCCAAAGAGCCGTCCAGGTTCATCAAATTCGAGAGCAAAACCTTGTCTTCATTTAGGCTATGCTTCGAGCGCAAAAACTTGTTCAGTTCCTGATATATGGCGTTGAGGACTTCGTGTATCACGGGCAGAAAAGGGGGAATTTTTTAGTAATTTGTAGATTATTCTTCTGCGGGCTCTGGCTCTGGTGCCATCAGCGTGCGTATCGCCATCGCCGTAAAGCGCATAATATATATGCCCAAAAACGAAACCAAATAACCCAGCAAATACAACCACCAGACATAGCTACTCTCCTTTTCGTTGAGGTCGACAGTCTCGGGCGTGAAACCGAAAAACCATAAAAACACCACCGCCAGCGGTAGCGCAAGCAAAAGCGCAACGAAAAACCAAAGAAACTCTCTTGCCAGACCTTTCATAATGCTGTTTGAAGTTCAATCAATGTCCCAAAACTACAAAACTTATCCACAAATGCGCAAAATTTTTTGCCTTTTTTTTTTAGCGTTGCCGTTTAAGCTATAAATGAAACAGCGCCGAGCCTCATTTATCCGCATTTTTTTGGGCCTGCCCCCGCTCCCCCGCCCGCGCAAATGCGCGGGCGTGAAAGGTCGCGGGGTCGGGCTATGCGGGGCGTATATTTATACGCCCCTACTATCCCTCATGCAAATACGGCGCGCGCCGCGCAAAGGCGCGGCGCGCAATCTACCAAGTCTTATACAGCGTCCCAAACACCGAGAGCCACTGCTCCGTAGTAGCGATTTTATCGAACCATAGGCGCAGGCTGCCATTTTTTTCGATTTTCAATTTCAATACGCTGCTGCTGCCCGCCAGCAAATCGCGCACAGCACCATATCTGCCCGCCCAGCGCGGCAATTTAATGGCGATAGCAGGCAGCTGCAAAACGCGGGCATAGTGTACCGCATCGGCATTGCCACGCGGCAGATAAAGCAGCGACCAATGCGGCAAAGGCGCAAGCGCCGAAAGCTGAAAAACCCGCCCCTGTAGCCGCAAGAAAAAGGGCGCATTTTCGGACGAATGGGCAGCCGCCTTTTCCAATTTTTCGAGCCAAAAACTATCCACGCTTAGATTTTTTTCGGGCTTTAAGGCAGGCACAAGCTGCTCTTCGCTGTATTGTCGACGCTGCACAAAGGTCGGATTAAATACCCCATCATTCGGCAAAATGTACCAAGACAGGCAAATATGCTCCCTATTCCATGCAAGCAAATACTGCTCTCTTTGTATGTAAAAAACGCCCTTGCCCGTAACGCGAAGCTCCGTATCAGCATAAAGCGGCAGGCTTTTTTGCGCGAATGTGCGCCAAACAGTAATGTTTTGCATGGGCATGATGAGCGAATAACGCGCGATGCCTACCTCATCGCGCGAGGATACCAAATGCCAGTAGCCACTCGTATCTATGCCCGCAGCAGCCGAGCCGCCACCCAGGGTTAGCGCCCAAATCTCTTCCTCCAGCCGCTTGCCAAATAAATCCCGCTGCAAAGCCACAACGCCCCTTTGTAGCCAAATTTGCTGCCGCCAAATATCGCCCTTCGCCTGCTGCCAAACCCAAGCAGGACGAAAACTAAAAACCAATTCGGCTTGGTTGCTGATGTACAAAGCTTGGGTACGCTGTGCCCAATTTATCCCCGAAAACAAGCATAAAAGGATTGGTATTATCGAAAATCGCATATTCTATGTATTTTTGCACTGTACTTTCTAAGAATTTTCGCCAGCCTTATCTAACTATTTTGTATCTGGTTACTGAAGCTATGAACCACCATTTCGAACATTTAGCCGATAAGTATCGGCGCATTTTTTTCCTCAGCGACGACGATGCAGCCAACATCAATCGCGCAGGCAATGGCATTCGCCTCCAATCGCAGGCAGCATTTTCAGAACTCTACGCTTGGATAGAGATGCACGAAGAATGGTCGCGCGTTTTCTCCGACAGCGTCGTAGATGCTATCGCAGCGCGAGAAAATGAAACATGGTTGGATTTCATTCAATGCAATCTATCGGGCGAATACGTCGAACGGCAACAGTCCGCAGCCAAGGAACTCCAAAGCATGGGCGTACCCTTCGAGGCTTATCTCGCCTATCTCGTCGCCTTGCACGAAATCATAGAAAACGCCTACAAACGGCAAGGTATCGCCGACTTTGAGCTGATACGCTCCTTCAAAAAAATGGCAGGCATCAGCATTTGTATCGTTATCGAAGCCTACAACGATGTAGCCAACGAGATAATACGGCAGCAAAACGCAGCATTGATGGAGATGTCCACGCCCGTTACCCGCCTTTGGGACGGTATCCTATTCCTGCCCCTCGTCGGCATCATCGACTCCAAACGCGCCCAAAGCATCATGGGCGCTATGCTTCAAAAAATCACCGAAACCAGCTCCCGCGTTTTCATTCTCGATATCAGCGGTATCGCCGTCTTAGATACCGCCATCGCCAATCACTTGGTCAAAATCACAAAAGCCACCAACCTCATGGGCTGCCGCTGTATCGTGTCGGGCATTTCGGGCGCTGTCGCACAAACACTCGTAGAGCTCGGCGTGCAAACGGACGAAATCGCCACCACGGGCAATATGCAAGATGCTCTCGAAAAAGCATTTAAGCGCGCAAAAATAAAAATTTCTTCGGGCAAAAAGCGCTAACTTTGCCCCGTCTTAGTTATTCCCCTCCCCTTCTCCTACTTTTATTTTTCCCCCTCCTACACAATGGCACAATTCGTATCCTTTCACAAAGACGCAGAGGTCGATGGCGGCACCATCCTCGCCTTCGTCAACTCCATGAAACGCGGGCAAGATACCCGCTTGGGCATTCTGCAAAAACATAATCTCAACCCGCAGGCAGGCAACTGGTACCCACAGCAGGCTTGGCTCAATGCCTTCAAAGAAGTCGCCGATACGATGGGCGATATGAACCTCTTCCTCATCGGTAGCGCCATCATCGAAAACGCCAAATTCCCGCCCATGCGCGGCTTGGAAGAAGCCCTGCGCTCCATCGATATCGCCTATCACATGAACCACCGCCTGCACGGCGAAGTGATGTTCAACCCCAATACGGGCACTATGCTCGAAGGCATCGGACATTATACCCTCGTTTCCTTCGATGCCAGCAAGCGCCAAGCCGTATATAATTGCGAAAATCCCTACCCCAGCAAGTTCGACGAGGGTATTATCTCCGAAATCGTGCGCCGCTTCAAGCCCGCCGATTCCTCCCGCCACGAAGTAAAAATCGACATCACGCAGCCGCGCCGCTCACAAGGCGCAGACTCCTGCACTTATCTCATTAGCTGGTAGGCTTTTTTTTGAACTGCTGTTTTTTTGGGGCATCCGCCGCCAAAAATGGCGGCGGCGCTACGCTACGGGTTCGCTATTCGCTCATACCTTCGCAGAAGCCGCAATAAATTGCGGCTCTACTCGGTACTGCGGCGCTACGCGCCGCAGCCCTCCGCATCGCTATGCCAAAAGTCCCAGCCTTCAAGCCTATCCTCTCTTTCTCTTATATGAGCGACTTAGCCATCAGCATTCAGAACCTCAGCAAAATGTACCGACTCGGCGGCATCGCCTCGGGCAGCCTGCGCGATACGATAACCTCCGCTTTCAACGCCTTGCGCGGACGCACTGCCCCCGCACAAGAGTTCTGGGCACTCAAAGACCTTAATTTCGATATCCCACGCGGCGAAGCCTTAGGCATCGTCGGACGCAATGGCGCAGGCAAATCCACCCTGCTCAAAGTCCTCTCGCGCATCACCGAACCCACTACAGGACGCATCAAATTATTCGGGCGCGTTACCTCCTTGCTCGAAGTCGGCACAGGCTTTCACCCCGAACTCACGGGGCGCGAAAACGTTTTCCTCAATGGCTCCATTCTCGGTATGCGCGGAGAGGAAATCCGCCGCAAATTTGACGAGATAGTCGCCTTTTCGGGTGTAGAAAAATTTATCGATACTCCCGTAAAACACTACTCTTCGGGTATGTACGTGCGGCTTGCCTTTGCCGTTGCCGCACACTTGGAAGCCGAAATTTTGATTATCGACGAGGTGCTCGCCGTCGGCGATGCCGAATTTCAACGCAAGTGCTTAGGCAAGATGAACGAGGTCGCCAAAAGTGGGCGCACTGTCCTATTCGTCAGCCATAATATGGGCGCAGTGCGCTCCCTCTGCTCCTCTTGCTGCCTTATCCAACAGGGTAAAATCATACTCGCAGGCAAGCCCGAAGAGGTCATACAAGCCTACTACCTCAATAATCTCGACGAAGAAGCCAGCTTCCGCCGCCCCATCACCAAGTACCACAATACAAAATTAAGCCTACGCCCTACCCAGCTCACTACTATAGTAAACGGCGAAGCAAACGGCTATATGCAGGTAGGCGATACGCTGGCTTTCGATGTAGAATTTGAAGCCGACGAGCCGACGCAGGAGATTTATATTAGCGTACTCCTGTCCTCGACCACCTACGGCGAGTTTATGCTCTCTTCGACCTATTTTTTGCCTACTTTCCGACTGCCGCAGCCCGAAAATAAGGGTTGTGTACGCGTCGACTTTGGCGCTTTGCCGCTTATCGCAGGGCAGTTTACCGCCTCCTTTTGGGTCGGTAGCCAAGTGCAAAACGTCGAACATCTGCCCGAAGCGCTCATGTTTGAGGTGCAAGAAAAAAACATCTGGGACAGCCTCAATAATCCGCCCCGAGTCTGCCCCATGTGGTGGGAAACCCAATTTCATTGGCGCTCCAGCTAATCCAATCGGAAGCTATCCACACATCATTTCTCAATACGATAGTACCACTGCCGCCGCAAGGCGACATGATACCAGCGACGCAAACGAAGTGAGCGGCGCAGCACCTATACACCAAGTCAACATATGAGTTTCCTAAAAAAGGGCTTGCGGCGGCTATTTCCTGTTACCATCACGGAGCGCGACGTAGACCAAATCCAAGACCATCTACAGCGGCAAAACCGCGCCTTAGACGCACAACTGCACTTGCAGGCGCGTACCCTCCTAAATCAGCAGGCGCAAAATCGAACAGCCTTATTGCAGAATATACGCCAAGCCGAATTTAAGGTATATTCGCAATGGGGCGACGATGGGATTATACAGTTTTTGGTACGCGAAACCCGCATACAAGCGCAAGAAGAGCGTTTTATAGAATTTGGGGTGCAGGACTACACGGAATCCAATACCCGCTTTTTGCTGACTTTTAGCAACTGGCGCGGCTTGGTGATGGACGGCGGGCAGCAGCACATCGATTACATACAGCAAGACGAAATACATTGGAGATACGACCTACGGGCGGCTTGCGAGTTTATCACCCGCGAGAACGTCAACGACCTATTTAGAAAGTACGGCTTTGTGGGCGATATTGGGCTCTTGCATATCGACATCGACGGCAACGACTATTGGGTCTGGCAGGCTGTAGATAGCGTCAATCCTGTCATCGTCGTGATGGAGTACAACGCCCTTTGGGGTGCGGAAAACTGTTGGACAGTGCCCTATAAATCGGACTTTTTTAGAGGCTCGGCGCACTACAGCCACCAATACTACGGCGCTTCGCTCAATGCCTTATGCGGCTTGGCAAAGGAGCGCGGTTATGCTTTCGTGGGCTGCAATAGCAACGGCAATAACGCCTACTTTGTGCGGCGCGACCGCTTGGGCGATTTGCGCGAACTGACAGCAGCGGAAGGGTTCGTTATGTCGCGCTTTCGCGATACCCGCGACCAAGCGGGCAATCTCAACTTCCTTTCAGGCGAGGCGCGCTACGAGGTGATGCGCGGTATGCCCGTCGTAGACACCCGCACAGGCAAGGAAACGACAATATGAGTTACGAGTTACGAGTTACGAGTTACGAGTTACGAATTTTGTGCATAAGACATTGATAGTCAAGTATATACATAAAGCACAATCGTAACTCGTAACTCGTCATTCGTAGCGCGGCTTGCCGCGCCGCGTGAGGGATAGCAGTGGAAGCGCCGAAATGAAATGAAGGCGCTGCAACGGATAGCCCGACCGCCGCCCCCCGCGCCAACAGCGTGGGGGCGACCGCCGTAGGCGGGCGGGGGGCAGAGCGGCGGGCACGCCCAAACAAGATAATGTATGGTTATTTTTATGCTGTCAAAATAAAAAATCGTATCTTTGTGTGGATAATTTTTTCACTCAAAACGCTCATAACTATGTGCCCAATAGACGCGCCTTATGCTTATGTGCAGCAAATTTCGGCGAACCACGCTATATTTACGCAGGGCTTTCATCAAGCCGACAAGCAACAAACTAAGCAAGAACAAAACCAAGCGCTTTTAAAATTTTTAAGCGAGCTATTGCACGCAATCAATTCAGAACTTTACCCTCAAGCACTAAAAGCAGTAGATTTTTTGACGGAAAAAGAAGCAGAAACGCTAAAAGCACAAATGCCTTCCGTTCAAAATTTACAAAAAATGAAGCAAGAAATAGAGACTGATTTGCAGAAAAACCTCATAGCTGTTGAGCGGGAATTGTTGCAAAATCTACTCAAATTCACCGAAAACAACCTACAATTTGTGGAGGAGCTCGAAACAATAGCTCAAGCACTTAGCGAAGAAGAAAGCGCCGCCGAAATAGAAAACGCCGAAAAAATAATTGCTCAAAACCGCGCCGACGGAAGCCCTCGCATAAAAGGCTGGGATAATATCGCTAAGCTTTTTGATTAGTTGTAGGCATGGAATACCGAATGGAAATAGACCCTACTTTCGCCAAAAGTTTGGAAAAAATAAAAGAAGCTCAAACAAAAGAGCTGCTAAAAGAGCAATTATTGCTTTTGCAAAAAGACCCTTTTCGCGGAAAGCAGCTATCGGGTAACCTTAATGGTATTTATAGCCTGGGCTTTGGCTCGCGCCCACAATGGCGAATTTCTTATCTGTTGGAAGCTTGCCCCATTTGCAAGCAAAACCTGCCCAACCGCCATTCTTGTTCTTGCGATATACCAAACGAAGAGGCTTCGCCTTGTGTGGCAACAATCTATGTGCTTGATTTCAAAAAGCGCGAAGACGCATACAAAAAATAAGAGTTTAGACACATAAATACCAACTTAGGCATTTATGTGTTTTTTCTTGCTTAGCTTGCTCAAAACTCGCCCATACCCTTTGCGAAACGCCGATTTTATCGTATATTTGCGCTGCTAACTTTCTATTAACACCGCATTTCTATACTTACTATGCTTAATTTAATTCTCTTTGGCGCACCTGGCAGCGGCAAAGGCACGCAATCGCCTTTGCTCGTGGAAAAGTACGGGTTGGTGCATATCTCTACGGGCGACCTATTTCGCTACGAAATCAGCAATAATACCCCCTTGGGGCTGGAAGCTAAATCTTATATGAATCAGGGGCAATTGGTGCCCGACAGCGTTACCATCGGTATGCTGCGCAATAAAGTGGAGATGCACAAAGGTGCTAAAGGCTTTATTTTCGACGGTTTCCCGCGTACTGTAGCGCAGGCTGTAGCCTTAGACGCGATGCTCGCCGAAATGGGTACAAGCATTGATTTGCTGTTGGAGATGGAGATAACGGACGAAATTATCATCGCACGCATCTTAGAGCGGGGCAAAAATTCGGGCAGAGCCGACGATTTAGATGAGGCGACCATACAAACCCGCCTGAGCGCTTACCGCCAAGAAACCGTACCCGTAGCCACCCACTATGCCCAAGCCCAAAAAACCTATAAAGTAGATGGCATCGGCACTGTAGAAGAAATTTTCGAGCGCCTTTGCACAGTCATAGATACCGTATCAGCAACCGCATAAGCGAGTTACGAGTTACGAGTTACGAGTTACGAAAACGTAGTTTAACGTGAAGCGAATGATAAGCAGTACTTGCTACCACTGCCGCCGCAAGGCGGCATAATACCTATACATAACGCACAACCTATAAGCACAATCGTAACTCGTAACTCGTAACTCGCTACCAGCCTTGTTGTTGGACAATCAATTCGGAGAGGTCATAGACCATGACGCTATCTTGTTTTTCTTTTTCCTTTAAGCCGTCTTGGAGCATGGTGATGCAGAAGGGGCAGTTGGCGGCGACGATTTGGGGATTTGCGCCCAAGATTTCTTCCGTGCGTTCGGTGTTAATACGTTTTTTGTTGATTGCGTCTTCGCGGTAGGGTTCGTCCTCTTTAAACATCTGCGCACCGCCTGCGCCGCAGCAAAGTCCTGTGGAGCGGCTGCGTTTGAGTTCTACCAAATCGCCGTCTAAGGCTTCGAGTACAGCGCGAGGGGCTTCATAAACGCCATTGCTGCGCCCCAGATAGCAAGAATCGTGGTAGGTAATGCGTTTGCCTTTGAAAGTACCGCCGCCTTGCATCTTTAGCTTGCCTTCGTCGATAAGCTGTTGCAAAAATTGCGTATGGTGCAGCACTTCGTAGTTGCCGCCAAGCGCGGGGTATTCGTTTTTGATGGTATTGAAGCAGTGCGGGCAGGCGGTAACGATTTTTTTGACCTCATAGGTGTTGAGGGTCATGATATTTTGCTGCGCTTGCATCTGGAAGGTAAATTCATTGCCTGCGCGGCGGGCAGGGTCGCCCGTGCAGTTTTCTTCCTGCCCCAAAATAGCAAAGGAAACGCCTGATTCGTGCATAATTTTGGCAAAAGCCACCGTTACGCGCTGTGCACGCTGGTCAAAACTGCCTGCGCAGCCTACCCAAAATAAAATTTCGGGCTTTTGGTTCTGTGCTTGCAAGTCCGCCATTATCGGAATGCGAAGAGGGGTTTTATTGGACATGGTATTTTTCTATTTTTCGTGTATTGGTGCTTGGAAAGCCGCAAAAATAACAAAAAATATGGCTTCTTGTTTGTCCGATAAAAATTTACAAAGAGCCTCTCCCCCACCCATACACAAAAATACTCGATACCACTGCCGCCCTAAGGCGGCATGATATCTATACAGAAAGCCGAAAAAAATTATCCCTTTTTATGCTGTGCTGTTGTGCTTATTTCGTGCTGCTCGAGCGTGCGGATAAGCTCCCGCAGGGGCAAAAATTCGGGTGCAGCGCGTAGCACATTCACGCCGCCTGCTGTATGCAATAAAATTTGTTCATTGGCAGCCTGTACACGGCGCAGCATAGGGCGTATGGTCTGATAGTATCGATTGAAAAAGGCTATCATATCGGCCACCGTATTGGGTATCTTGTAGCCGTATCTTCCCTGCGGGCTGGTGATAAGCAAACCCGCATCGCGCAAGGAGGCGATATGCTGGCGCAGTTTTTCTTCAGAGTACCTGCCTGCGGTTTTGCGGCGCATAAACTGCACCAGCTCGCGGGTACTCACCAAGCGGCTCGCCACTGTTTTGAAAATAAGCAGCAGATATTTGGCGATTTCTACCGTTTCGCGCTTATGTGGGCGCGCATCGTGGCGCTCGATATAATCGACTACCCCACTCACGGCAATATGTGCTATTTGCCTGTCTGCCCCGTCTGTAATGGTGTTGGTGCTGGCATTTGCCAAAAAAGTCTGCCGCGAAAAGGGTAAAAACTCCACCGATAGGTGCGCGGACATCAATTCAAACAAAGCCGCCGCCTGCTGGCTCTGATGGCTCGCACAATAAACGCTGCCCACCGCCTCGCCCAATAAACGCGCCGCCTCTTGTATAGGACAATTTTCGTCCTCCTGCGTGGGCGCAAACTGAAAAAACTTATCCGCCGCAAACAAATCCCTTTGCAAACCATGCAAATCTACATACCCGCGCAAAGCCTTACGCAAAGGTTCATGCTCTATCTGGCGAGTATATAGTTCAAAATTGGGCGCAGTACGCCGCAGCCGCTCAAAAAACAAGCGGCGAAAATAGCGCAAATACCCTTCCTCGCTATCCTCCTCCGCGCCTTGTGCATCGCGGTCTATCACCAAACTCAGCAGCGCAAACTCCGCCCCCGCGCTGTCGGGCTGTGCACACAATTCGCCCACTGCCCAAGCGAAAGCCGCCGAATCCGTCCCCTCTTGCAAGGCATTCGACCATGCTTCGCTCTGCTGCGTGCTGTACTCGCTTAAGGTCTGCCGCTGCGTTGAGCGCACCAACATCGCCGTAAAAATGCGATGCGAAGGCGGCAAAAGCTGTGTTTGCGCGGGGATATACTCATGCAAGTAAACCAATACTTTTTCCATAATTCGGCTAAATAGTTGGTGTTTTTTCGTTTATCCCCCCAAATTTAATCATCTTTTTGCTAATTTGCAAATTTTTTTTCAATAAAATGCGTACATCACAACCTCGAAGGACAATTTTCTATCTACTACCTACTACCTACCCCGCACAAAAGTCCAAAATCTGCGCCCCCGCCACCCCGACCCGCAGCGCATCAGCATGCAAATCGTACCACTGCCCCCGCAATTCGTCCAAAATCCAAGCATCGCCCGTAGCAATCATATAATTCTCCTCCGCTGCCAGCCGCAACAATTCCTTATCGGGACTATTCTCCAAGCGTACCTGCCAGCCCTGCGGCAAGGGAAAACCCTCCGCCGCCGACAACTCCCGCAAGCGCGTACAGAGCCGCCCACTATTCGATATTGGCGCATCAAAAAGCCATAAAACCTCGCCTATTTCAGTTTGAAACGCCAGCGTTTGCGCTACGAGCATGAGCGCCGCCCCCGTTTCTTCTACCGCATGATAAGAGCCATGTATGCCCGAAATGTCGCGCATGCAGCCATCGGCACAACGCAGCAAAAAGCCACCCGATAAAGCCGCCTCCAAAAAAATCAGTACATTATAGCCGTCTATCGCCAATTTCAGACTGCCCGCCACGCCGCGCTCCGCCTGCATTTCGCGCCGTTTTGCCTGCCGCCCTGCCGCCGCCGTCGGGTCTGCCGCGATGCGCCGCAAAGCCTGCTGTTGCCGCCCATTCAGCCTGTAGCGATTGCCCACCAGCTGCAAAGCCGACGGCAGAGCATAGCCCCGATGCAGCAGATAGCCCATATCCCCCACCGCCGCCGACATGCGCGCCTGTACGTCCTTTTGCGTCAAAAAATCCGCCTCATCGCTGCTCCGCTTGCCTCTATGCCCCATTTTTTTTCGCCTCTTTATTGCCTGAAAATGCTATTTTTGTCCTACGAATATACATTTTTTCGCCCATTTGGGCTGTTTTTTTTGGCGTGCCCCCGCGCCACGCCCGCCGCAAAGGCGGCGGGCGGAGCCGTAGCATACTACGGCTCTACTGGCGCGGGGTCGGGCTATCCGCTGCATCAGCCCGCTGACGCGGGCTGGTTCCGCTTCTATCCCTCACGCATTCCGTAACACAGACAGTTCCCCACCGATGCCAGATAGTACTAAAGTAGAGCGCGCCCACTGGATAGCCTCCACCCTCGAAGCGCTTTATCCCGATACGCCCATACCACTCCAGCACTCGGACGCATACACCTTGCTTATCGCCGTCTTGCTTTCGGCGCAATGCACCGATGCCCGCGTAAATACCGTAACGCCCACACTTTTTGCCCGCGCCGATACGCCGCAAAAAATGATACAACTCACAAAAGAAGAAATACGCGAAATTATACGCCCCTGCGGACTCGCACCCAAAAAATCCGCAGCAATATGGGAGCTTTCGCGCATACTCATCGACCAATACGGCGGCAAGGTGCCCGCCAATTTTGAGGCACTCGAGGCGCTGCCAGGTGTCGGACATAAGACCGCCTCCGTCCTTATGTCGCAGGCTTTCGGCTTTCCTGCCTTTCCTGTCGATACGCATATACACAGGCTCGCCCAGCGCTGGGGCTTATCCGATGGCAAAAATGTCGTGCAGACGGAGCGCGACCTAAAAGCCCTTTTTAAGGAAGAAAGCTGGAATAAACTACATCTGCAAATCATTTTTTTCGGGCGAGCGCACTGCCCCGCACGCGGACACGATGCCAACAAATGCCCCATTTGCAGCAAAATACCTACAAGCAAAGATGGAGCAGCATGAGATAGACAACTGGGCACAACTTCTGCATAAAGGCGGCTTGGAAGGGCGCGAATTGGCGCTAACGCTGGCGCGTAACATGCCTTTTGAGCAGATAAAAGAGCATCTCGCCGTCAATTATATAGCGGGCTTGATGATGGCTAACGGCTGGCTTATGCACCGAAGCAGCGATAAGGCTTTCGAACTATTGGAGGACTTGTATCAGCGCTGCGACCAAGAGGGTTTTTTCTTGCCGACTGTGGATAGTATTTTATACGAGGCGGAAATAAATTTCGACAATCCCACGCTGGTGATGAGCTTTTTGCGGGGTATACTGGAGCAAAATCCCAGTTTCAACCTCGATTTGCGGTTGTTTTATGCGCAAATGCTCCTCAATCTTCGGCAGATATACAGCGTTTTTTTGCAGGCAAGCGAGATACATCGCTATTTAGATGCGGCGGCTTGGCAGGCGGCGCGGCAGGCGCATATTAGCGAAGAGGCACAAGGGGTGCTGCGTTATGCTCGTATGCCGCTCTTGCGTCAGATACCAGAAGCGCATTTTTCGCTGTCGGGTATCAAGGAATTAGAAATCACAGATTGCCCTGTAGAAACGCTGCCGATGGGCTTGCTTTACCAAATGCAGGGGCTGAAAAGGCTGCATATACAAAATACCCAAATCGAGCGCCTGCAAATAGATTTGCGCCGTTTGCCTTTGCTGACGGAATTGACCTTTCAGCAGCCGAATAGCAAGCGCCTGCCACTGGAGATAGAAGGCAGGGAGCAGCTGCAGTTGCTTGACCTTTCGCGCACGCAGCTGCGTCGACTGCCCATGTGGATTTGGGATCTGCGCAATCTGCATACCCTGCGGCTCAATCAGATGAATTTGCATAAATTTCCTCCTGCTGCCCTACATCTGCCCGCTTTGGAGGTGCTGGAACTGCGGGGGGCGAAGTTTACGGAGTTGCCCGATAGCCTGCGCAAAAGCAAGCGCCTGCGTCGGCTTGCGCTCGGCGATGGTCTTTGGGATAGATTGCCCGATTGGCTGGAGGAGCTTAGAGAATTGGAGGAGATAGATATCGAAAAATGTAATTTCAAGAGTATACCCGATGTATTGGCGCGACTGCCGAAATTGCGGGTGCTGAATATGCAGAGCAATTTTGTGCAGCGCTACGAGATGGGAACCGTACAGATTTTATTGGATAGGCTGCAAAACTGGCATCGCAACGGTATGTTTAATTCGGCAGCGGATGGTGTATTTTTCCGCGAGCGTTTTGGGGCACACCCCAAATTTTAGCCGCTAAAAAAACGCTACTCCCTCCAAATAGAGGCAGTAGCGTTCGTGTATGCTTGCGTGAGGGATAGTAGGGGCGAATCAACATTCGCCCTAAAAGGGCGATGGGGATACGCCCCGAATAGCCCGACCGCCACCCCTTTTGCACGCCTTTGGCGTGCGCCCGCGCGCTTTTTAGCGCGGGCGGGGTGGCGGGCACGCCCAAATAAAAAGGATAAAACTAAGGTTGCTGAATGCGGAGTGGCAATACGGCGGGCGCTTCATTGGGTGCGACGACGCGCAGGTAATAGGTGGCGCTGGGCAAGGAAGGCAACTCGAGCGAAGTGGCTGCGTCTTCTTGCAGGGCGACCTGTGTCCAAGTGTGGAGGCTACGACCGAGCATATCGACCAGCTCTATATTGGCGATGCGGGCAGCGCCTTTATTGTGCAAAAATGCCTGCGTGATAGCGGGATTGGGGTAGAGATTGTAGGCGTTTTGGCGTACCGTTTGGCTTTCGAAATCTACTACGCCAACCGTCGTACAGTCCTCGAGCGTGAGCGTGAAAGTGGAAGTATCGGGGCAGGTAGTCGGTCCGTTGCTGATGTACGTTATCGTGTAAGTGCCTGCTTGATTGGCGGAAACGGCTGTATTAACTACGCCTGTTGTGGCGTTGAGGGTCAGACCGCCTGTAGCGCTAAACGTGCCGCCCGTGCTATTGCCTGTGATGGTTGGCGTTTGGTTGTCGGTAAGGAGCGTGAGGCAGAAGGAGTTGTCGGTATAAGAAATATCGGCATTGTCGGCGGGCAAAACGGTGAAGGATTGCACGGAGAAATTGGGGCAAGTGCCGTTGGTCGCGTAGATGATGTTATGCGTGCCGACGGGTACGTTATTGACGTTAAAAAGTCCGAATTGTATATCTACGGACATACCTGTACCAGAGGAGAAGGTGCCGTTGGGTGCGCCCGTAACGGTAGCCTGCATGGTGGGCAGATTTTGGCAGAAGCTGGTACCGTTGAGCGTGAAGGAAGCATCATCGGCGGCGACAATTTCTACCGACTGCGATTGGGCAGCGGCGCAAACGTTGGCGGTGGTATACGTTACCATATATGCGCCTACTGTAGATTGGTTGAGGTTGATAAGACCCGTATTGGCGTTGATAGACAAGCCTGCGGGCGCGCTAAAGGAGCCGCCTGTTGTGCCTGTGATGGTGGCGGCAGGGTTGGCTACGTTTTGGCAGTAGGTAGGCGCGCTGTAGTTGAAAGCAGGATTTTGCGCCGTAACGATATTTATCTGCGTTGTGTGCGAAGCGGGGCAGGTGCCTGTGGTGGCATAAGTTACATCGTAAGTGCCTGGTGAGGAAGCAAGTATATCGACGTTACCATTGGTGGGATTAAGCACCAGCGTAGGAAAGGCTGGTGTGGAGGTAAATGAGCCTCCTGCAGTTGCTGGAGCGTTAACCACAGCCAGACCTGGCGTATAGCAATATGTTGGCGCGGTATAGCTAAAGGTAGCATTGTCTTGCGGGAAGATATTCATAGCGAAGGTATCGCGGGCGATGCAGTTAGGAGATGTCGTAAGGTCGCTAACAGTATACACGATATTATAGCTGTTGGGCGTGGAGTTCGTAAGGTTGATTTCGCCAGATAGAGAATCTATGCTTAGGCCTGCGCCCGCGCTGAATGTGCCGCCTGTGCTGCCGTTGTTGGTGGGCAGCAAGTTGGCTGAATTAGGGCTAACGCATTGGGTCGTGCCTGCATAGCTAACATCGGCAGTAAGGGTAACAGGTACGGTTTGGGTGATTTGTAGGGTATAAGCGCCTACGGAAGAGCCAAAGCCCTCGACCAAAACGTAAACCGTATCGCGCCCAGATACATTGAGGCTGTTGATAACGGATTGAGCGCCGCAGCCGTCGTCATTGAAAGCTAATTGCGTAGTACCATCGTCGGCATATACACGCAGATAAGAGTCGTAAGAAGTGCCCGTGCAAAGCGAAGCCGTTATGGTGCTAACGCAAGGATTGAGCACGACCATATACCAAACATCTTTGGATGCGCTTCCTATGGTATTGGTATAGCAAGGCGAGTTGGTATTGCCTGTGGTGTTGTAGGTGGTCGTTGTTACTGGTATCGCTGCAGCGCGGGTATCGCCTGGTGTGATAGGGTCGCAAGCTGTGGTAAAAGTGAAGGGGCCTGCCCATTGGCTCGTATCGCCTACGGCACAGATTTGGCGCACATAGTACTGATATGCGGTATTGCCTGTTAAGCCTGTGAGATTGAGGGTAGTGCCTGTGTGTGGCGTACCTACAGCGCCATTGGGGGCAGTGGGAGAGTTGCCAAAATGGTAGAGGAAGTTATTTCCTGCGCCCAAGCCTGTCCAGTTGACGGTAGCTGAATTGTTGGTGATGGTAGAGAAAGTTACAGCACTCGGTTGTGGGCAAGAAGGAGCAACTTCGACATTGAAATCGTCGAAGGTAATATACCAAGGCGTGCCATTTACATAAACATTCACCCCGAAGTAGTAGGAACCTGTTACCCCTACAGGCACGGTAACGCGGTACTCTTGGAAAGCCGTGTTATTGATATTGTAGATAGTAGAGCCTATATAAATCATGCTGCCTGGCAGTTGTGCTGTGCCGATGGCGACTTTCATACTATCCCAGCCTGTGAGACCGTCGTTTTTGTACCAGAAAGAAAAATCGTAGCTTGTGCCTGCGGTAAGGGTGAAGGCTGGCGTATATGCCCAGTCGCCTGTTACTGCCACAGAAGACCAAGCCGTATAAAGGTATTTTGTGCCTGTGCGTGCGGAGCGGTTTTGCGACTGTGCTCCGTTGCCTGTAGCGAAGTCTGCTGTATTGCGTGCCCAGCAAACGGGCAAGGGGCCACCCGTAGCTGCTACAGTTACGCCCTCGAAGCTCTCCGTCCAAGGCGGCACGATAGGCAAGCAAGCTGTAGTAAAGTTATTGGCTGCTGTCCAAGCACTCGTATCACCCACACCGCAAATACGGCGGATATAGGCGCTATAGTTGGTGGCAGGCGTTAAGCCCGTAGCTGTGTGGGTAGTGCCCGTGATGGGGAAGGGGGTACCTGTAGCCGCCGCGCTGCCTTGAGGTACGATGACCATTTGCCCTGCCGCCATATTCGTAGTCCAAGCGAAATCTGCCGTTGTAGGCTGTAGATTGCTGTTTGCCAAACCCGTAGGCACTGTGCATATAGGGGTAAAATTTACCGCTGTAGTCCAAACGCTGGTATCGCCTACACCGCAGATGCGGCGGATATAAACGCTATACGCTGTACCCGAAGTTAAGCCTGTAGCATTGAAAGTCGTACCCGAAACCGCAATAGGCGTACCCGTAGTCGGCGCGTTGCCTTGGGGCACAATTACTATCTGACCGCTCGGTATATTCGTCGCCCAATTGACATCTACTGTCGTAGGCTGTATGTTGGCTACTGCCAAACCAGCAGGCGCAAAGCAGCTCGGCGGAGTCCAACGGTAAATCTGCCCGCTCGCAGGCACAAATCCATTGACAAAAGCGCAAGAAGCATTATTTGTTGCGCCTGCAGTAGAAGTTGCCCAAGTATTCGTACCATTGACAACGGAGCGATTGTTAAAATCGGCATTCGTTTGCCCGCGCATACCGACCTGCGGCAAATAATTTGTAGCGATTGGCGTAAAGGCTCCATAAACTACCTCTACGATATTGCTTGTTTCATTCAAACGGATTTGAAAATTTAAATTCATACCCGTTTGCCCAAAACGGCAATAACCCAACCACTGTACTACCAAAACGCGATTTGGCGCTACGCCTACCGTTTCGTAGCGCAATACACTGCCTGTCTGCCCTTGCAAATCCAGCGACAAACCCGCAATTCTATTGCCCAACTGCGCAGGCGTGGTATTGGTGGTATTGCTAATACAAGCATAACTATCCGAGCTGGCAATATTTACTGCTGGCGTAAGCGCCGACTGCCCCAAACCTATCCAACCATTGTTATTGATACCAAAACGGTCGAAAACCTGCCCATTGAACGTAAAATTAAAACCTATCGGCAAACCAACCCCCGTAGTACCCGTGCCACCCGCAGGAACGGCTGGGTCAACAAAACGCTGGTCGTCCGAAGTCGTAGTGCCCAAGACCGTACCGCCCGTGATGGGCGTATAGGTGCCCGAAAGCTGCGAAAAACTATAAGCAGAAACCTGCGCCGTCGCTGCCTGCGTTAGCAGCAAAGCAGCCGCCAACACCGCGCTCGCACGCCGAAAAAATGTAAATATCGTCCCCATAAATAGTTGAATTGAGTAAAATAGAAGATAAAACCATTCGCGGCGCGCCGCCGCTTTGTTGTGCAAAATTACGAAATATAAAACTATCTTTTCCCCTTTTCCCCAAATAAAAAACCAACTCCCGCAAATTGCAAGAGTTGGTTTTCTAATTTCACACTTATCTTAAAATAAGATGGGCGACATATGGGGCTCGAACCCACGACCCCCAGAATCACAATCTGGTGCTCTAACCAGCTGAGCTAATATCGCCGTGTTTAACAACTATAATAATCACTTATTCGTTCGTTGCGAGTGCAAATATACGTCGACTTTTTTTATTTGCAAGAAAAATCCGACCTTTTTTCAAAAAAATCACAAATGTAAGGCATCTTTCTTCGCCAATAAAGCCTCCCGCGTCTCCTCATGCGCAGGGTCGGGCACACAACAATCCACAGGACAAACCGCCGCGCACTGCGGCTCCTCATGAAATCCCACACATTCCGTGCACTTATCCGCCACAATATAATACAGCTCATTCGACACGGGTGCATACACTTGCTCCGCATCTACATCGCGTCCATCTGACAACAAAATACGCCCTTTCAAAGATGTACCGTCCGCATATCGCCACTCCACGCCGCCCTCATATATCGCATTATTTGGGCATTCCACCTCGCAAGCACCACAGTTGATGCACTCCTCCGTAATCATTATCGCCATAATCGCTGTTCTTGTATGGTATCCGTTATTCGTGTTTTTATTTTTTTTTGGCGTGCCCGCCGCTTGCCCCCCGCCCGCTACGCGGTCGCCCCCACGCCTTTGG
>CAYXSA010000010.1:0-64859 GCA_964467315.1 uncultured Saprospiraceae bacterium
AGACTTTTGGAATAATACGACATTTTAATTCTACATGCGGCGCACCTGGGGGCAGACCCATGTGTCTGCCCTTTGGGGCAGCACAGGGCTGCCCTGAACAGCCCGACGCTGCGCCCTTTTTGGCGCAGCGGCACGCCAAAAAAAATCCCCCTTAGCGGTAACTATTGGCGCGTATTTTGCATCTATATCTATGATTTTTCCGTTTTTACTCGAAATTTCTACCATCTACAAGCCTCGCACAATGAAATCACTTGCCAAAATATCGCTCCTGCTCTGCTCTTTTGCCCTCATTTTCGCTTCCTGCGACTGCGATTGCAGCAAAAAAACGGGCAGCTCGCTCGTCGACCCCAATAAACCTATCACCGTCGACCCGAATGCCCCGAATCGCGGCGCACAAATAGAGTTCAAAAAACAAATCGCGCTGGAGCTGAAGTCTAAAATGAGCAACGTCGCCAGCGTTGCCAAACTCAAATACGATGCCTCCATGCTCGGCGGCAAATCGCTCGCGCAGCTCGAAACCCTCTTCAAAAAAGACCAATCCGCCGCCGATGCCAAAGACGATGCCCGCCTAATAGCCAGCATTTTCACAGCGTTTATGGCTGCCGAAAACAAAGCCAGCGCGCTGGATATCCAGTTTTCGATGACCCCCGAACCCATCGAAGGCGGTTTCGTGATATTCGCTATCAATGCCGAAACGGAACGCACGCTCACTTTTCAGATGTTCCGCGAGTCGGATTTTGAACTCGTCGCCTCCAACACGATGAGCCTCCACAAGGGCGCAAATTACAAAGCCATCAACGTCAAAGACTTCCCCGATGGCGTGTATCTCATCAAAATCAGCGACAACAGCAACCAAGCCGAGATGGTGCAACGCGCCGAAATCGGCAACAACGTCAATATGTAAGCCGCTAAGGCAAAAATTCGCAAAAGCCGCAAGTTCTTTCGAGAATTTGCGGTTTTTGGCTTTTTTATCGGCGAAAACGCGTTTTTTTGCCAGCTTGGAATTATATTTGCCCCAAGCTCGGCGCGGCTTCTCGCCCCTTCCTTCCACTCACATACACATACCAACTTACATTTACGTCTATGCTTCGCAATTTCTTCCTCCTGCTTTGCGTTTTTTGCGCCCTCTCCACCCTCTCAGCGCAACGCAGCAAAACCGACATTAGCAACAAAAGCACTACAAAAACAGAAGCCCCCGCCCCTGATAGAGCCAAAAAAGATGCCCTCGCCTTCGGTATGAGCGTCATTGAGGCTTACTTCCGCCGCGATTGCGACTACGTTTGGAGCAAATTCGGCACAACGGTCATGAGCTTCGAGAGCGGGCAGATTTTCAACGTTACCCCCGACCTCAAAACGGAATTTTGCAACGAGAACCCCTTGCGCACCGATATACGCGTAAATCTCGCACTTTATACGGAAAATTATAATCAAACCGTGATGTCTTCCGCCGAGATGCTCGCCCAGTCGCCTCAAGCCTATCAGCAACTGCAAATGCAAACGGGCGATTACTTTTTCGACGGCTCGCAGCGCAAAAGCAGCACTTCAACTTCCGTTTTTCGTGCCAGCGATGCCGCGCGCTTCATCATTCGCAAGTCGGGTACTTCTTGGGTGATTATCGCCATTTAATTTGCGCCTTCCAGCTATAAACGATAGATGTAAATGATTGGTTATCAATTATTTACATCTTTTGTTTTTTTTGGCGAGCCGCTTCGCGCGTGGGCAGCCACAAGGGCTGCCCCTACACGCGCTCGCGTCGGGCTATGCGGGGTTTTAGTGCGCGTGCAAAGCCCGCGCACCGCGCGACAGGGCAGCCACAAGAGCTGCCCCTACGCGCGCCCCTTCTATCCCTCTCGCAATGCCATCATTTTAGCTTTTTTCTTAGTTTTTCCCACACCCCAAGCGTTCTATAATTTTATGTATCCATTATTTTTTGCAGCCCTGCTTGCCCTCGCTCCCTTTTTGCTCTTTGCTCAAGGCACAGCAGGCGAAAGCGCCTATTTTATACAAGTCGCCTCTTATGCCAATCCCAAATACAGCGACTTCAAAAAAATTCATAATCTGGGCTATCTCTTCGAGCAGCCCGCGCCCAATGGTACGCCGCGCATTATGCTGGGTACTTTTAGCAGCCAAAGCACCGCGACCCAAGTTTTAGCAAAAGTAAAAGCGCAAGGCTATAAAGATGCCTTCGTACATAAGGTCGACATAGACGAGGCAGACGGCGTATACGTCGTGCAACTCGCTACCTTCAAATTTACGGAAGAGATACATTGGGCAGACTGGCAAAATCTCGCCTCTCCACTCTATGGGCAGATGAGCGACGAAAAAATCCGCCTCCACGCAGGTCTATACAAAACGGAAGACGAAGCCGAAAAAGCCCTACGCCGCCTCCAATCGCGCGGCTCTAAGGATATGTTCATAAAGCGCGTCAGCGCTAAGGCGCTGCACAAGGTCAGCGCCTTCGAGATGGGACGCTCTGCTTCCTCTCGCTCAACTGCTAACACAGGCGGCGCACGCAGCTCTATCAAGGCTTTGCAGCAGTTTTTGCAGCAAGAAAATATATACCGCTCCAATATCGATGGCGCTTGGGGCAAAGCTACCGAAGCCGCCACCTCACAGTATCGGCAAGTCAATAGCCGCTACGAAAACTACCAACTGCTCTCCCAACGCATCAGCCCGCCCCAAATAGAGGAATACTCCTTGCAGTACTACCTCAACCTCATCGGCGACAAACCGCAGGTAGCCGAAGAGGCTTTGCGCCAGTTCAAACACCCACTTGCAAAGGTCTATCGGGCGTATATGTACCTGCATGGCGATGTAAAAATCCCCGACTATGCCAACACCGTCAATACGCTGATGAATGAAGCCTGCGAGCAGGTTTTCGGCAATTATCGCCTATCAACGCGCTCAGATTTTCGCATGGATTACAGCTATCGCACGATTGGACAGTTGCTAATGCACCTGCGAGAGCTACACGAAGCCGTCGTAGACGAGCCCCAAGTGCCTTGCTGGCTTTTCCGCCGCCACCCAGATGCCTCTGCGGAGGCTTTCGCTCCGCATTGGGGCAATGAGCGCGATGAATTTGCGATATCTACCGACTGCGGTAGCTTTTTGCTGCTGCCCGAATTGAAATTGTTGATAGCCGTGAGCCGCGATTTTTCGGAGCAGCCCGATAAAGCCCTTGCCGCTACAGATTTCAACGCCTTGCAGCGCTTGTACGTCCTGCCCACGCGCCTAAATGGCGAAGAAGGCAAACGCTTGGAGCAGTGGTACACGGATTTTTGGGTCAATCTAAAGGGACAGGAAACAGGCACGCCCCTGCAAAAAAACACCTACAAAATGCTATATTTCTCTTTTCACGAGGCACTCATACAGACTGAAGAGCATTTTTTGCGGCAGGGCTTTATTAGCCTCGATGCCCGCCCTTTGGCTTTGAGTGTACTGTATACTTCGATAAATCAGTACTTCGGGAAATAGCAACAAAGCTTGAATTTGGGTTTGCGTGAGGGATAGTAGGGGCGTATAAATATACGCCCCGAATAGCCCGACCCCGCGCCAGTAGAGCCGTAGCATGCTACGGCTCCGCCTGCCGCCCTTTGCGGCAGGCGTGGCGCGGCGGGCACGCCCAAAAAAAACTGCCCGATGGAGCGTTTACTGCACAACGAGGCGCAGATTTTCGATGCCCAGCTCTACGATGAGAAAATTGGCGATGCGCCCTTTGGAGGCTTCGTCAATCTCTTTGCTGGCTTGGAGGAAGATAGTGGGCACGATTTCGGCGTTGGTATTTTCGCCAGAAGTAGCGATTTCCACCGCCTCGCTATAGGCAAGTCGGGTGATTTCGGGATAGAGCGCCGTCAATTTTTTGCTTAATTGCGTGAGTTGCCCCGTAGACATAGAACTTCCCCCTCCGATAACGCCGCCTTTGCTGGCTAAACTGCCGACTTTCCCCGACTCAAAGGCTTCTATGCGTTTGCGCAGTTCTTCGATGGTTTTATCCTTTTCGCGCATGATGCTCTCGACCATCGAAGAGTTGATAGCGCCGCCGTAGTAGCTTTGTACGTTGTTGCTTTGGTGCAAGACGAGTTTGGTACCCGATAGACCGTATTTGGGGTCTTGCAATTTTTCTTGAATGCTGTTTACGACCTGTTCAGCGAGCGGCTCGCCTATGAGTACAAGGTCGATTTTTGCCGTATCGGAGCCATACTCAAATTTAGGATTGAGTACTGTTGTGTTTTTAAATTTGATGTTTTCCTCTACAAAAACTGCCGCACGGCTTTTGAAAATCGCTTCTTTAATGGCATGATAGGCAGTAAATACGCTCGGAATTATCGTGATGACCACCAAGGAACTGATGATAAGCCGCACGCGCTTTTCCAATTCTTTGTCCAAAAACTCCTTTTGCGGAAAATTTAAAAAGCGGACAAAAAACATGGCGCTAAGCGCGATAAATACGGAGTTGATAAAGAACAGGTAAAAAGCCCCGAAGGCATTGGTAAAATTACCATTGGCGATATAGTAGCCTGCCGTGCAGAGGGGCGGCATCAGCGCGGTGGCGATGGCTACTCCTGGTATCGCATTGCCTCTATCCTTGCGCGAGGCGGCTACGATGCCTACCCCACCGCCAAAAGTAGCTATCAGCACATCGTAGATATTTGGGCGAGTGCGATTTAGGAGCTCCTGCGTTTCTTGCCCTAAGGGCGAGAGGAAAAAATAAATAATACTCGCCCCCAGCGCCAGCACGACCATCAGCGCCAGATTGCGCCCTGCCGTTTTCATAAACTCAAAATCGTTGGAGCCCGCCGCGTAGCCGATGCCCACGATGGGGCCCATGAGCGGAGAAATCAACATCGCGCCAATAATCACCGCTACGCTATTGACATTCAAGCCAATGGAGGCTATCAGCGCCGCAAAAATCAGCGCCCACAAGTTGCCGCCGCGAAAAATGACCCCTTTTCGGATATTGTCGATAGTACCCGCTTCGTCCGTATCCAAATGCAGGCTAAAAAGGTCTTTTATACGCTCCCAAGGAGTCGGCTCAAAGTCGGCTGCCGCAGGCATAACATCGTGCACTTGTGTGTGCTCGCTATATGGGGGGGGCGTAGATTGTTCGGGGCTATTATTTGACATAAAACGGTCTTTATTTGCAGGTTATCAATGCGGGATGCGGCGCAAAAATAAGTAAAATTTACGCTTAGAGGGTTTATTTTTTTCGCTGCGCCCTTGGGCGTGCCCGCGCCCCAAAAAAGGGGGCGCGGTCGGGCTATTCAGGGCAGCCACAAGAGCTGCCCCTACTATCCCTCACGCAAATATGGCGCGCACCCGCAAAAGTGCGGGCGCGCCAGTAGGGGCGAATAAATATTCGCCCAGCTAATAGACAGCCTGCGGATTAGACCAGCGCACGCTCAAGGGGATAAAACATCTCCGTATGCGGTATATTATCCTCCATATATTCGATATCTGTAGCCGTAAATCCCAAATTTTCGTAAAACTTCCGCAGGCGGCTTTGGGCGGAAATGCGCACCTCGTGTTCGGGGTAAAGCTGGCGGATTTGCCGCAGTGCCTCCTTTGTGATTTGCTGCCCTAGCCCCCGCCCGCGCAGGTCGAGCCGATTGACTACGCGCCCGATGCAGGCGGCGTTTTCGTAATTCATACCAGGCGGCAGCAACCTACAGTAACCGATAAGCCGACGCGTAGCATCGCCCTGCTCGTAGGCAAAAAGATGATGCGCCTCGTAGTCGCGCCCATCAAAATCGAGATACCAACACTCCTGCTCTACTACAAAAACCTCCTGCCGTAGCCGCCCCATCTCGTACAGCAGCCGCGTATCTATCTCCTCGAAACTCTTTAGCTCAAAATATGCTTGCATGGTGTTTTGATTGGCTTGATGTATAGGTACTGCGCCGCTCGCTGTCGCTCGCGTCGCTGGTATTATGCCGCCTTGCGGCGGCAGCGGTAGCAAGTACTTAAATTTTTTGTGGAGTTGTTTGATGAATTTTCAATTTTCGCCTGCCACTTTAAAGCCTCTACTTTAGGAAGGGATTATGTTTGCGCTCTTTGCCGATGGTGGTCGGTTCGCCGTGTCCTGCGTATACGCGGGTTTCGTCGGGCAGGGTCAGCAATTCGCGTTGGATGCTATCTATCAGGGTCTTATGATTGCCGCCTGGTAGGTCGGTGCGCCCGATACTGCGTTCAAAAAGCGTATCCCCCGCAATCACATAGCCCGCCGCCGCATTGTAAAAGCAGACGCTTGCGGGCGAGTGCCCTGGCACAAAACGCACCTCCAAACTCGTATTGCCAAATTTTATCGGCTTGCCGACCTCGATAAACTGGCTAACGGGTGGCTGCCGTTCATGGACAGGAATACCAAAATTTTGCGCCGACAACTCGTAACGCGCCAATACGGGCAATTCGCCCTCGTGTATCTCCAAGCCTATGCCGTAAGTCTCCGCTACGAAGGCATTGCCAAAAACATGGTCTAAATGACAATGCGTGTTGAGTAAACGCACGGGACGCAAGCCCGCTTGCTTTATCCAATTTTGTAGCCGCTGCCGCTCAAAATTCTCATAACAGCCTGGGTCGATAATGACGCACTCTTTCGTCTCATCAAACAAAATATACGTGTTCTCGTAAAAGGCGCTGAAGGTGAAATAGTGTATATCTGACATGATTGGTTGGTGTTGTGTTTTAGGTACTGCGCCGCTCGCTATCGCTCGCAGCGCTGGTACTATGCCGCCTTGCGGCGGCAGTGGTGGCAAGTATTACGCACAATTCGTCATTCGTCATTCGTCATTCGTCATTCGTCATTCACCCGCGTTTTTCTTTCTCGCCGTGCAGCCTTTGTATGAGTCGTTTGCAGATGACCATAAAATCTTTTTCGGAGATAACGCCGACGAGTTCCTGATTTTTGACGACGGGCAAAACGCGAATTTGGTGCTGGTTCATCAGGGATATGACTTCCAAAATCGTCGTTTGCGGCTCTATCGTGATGGGGCTGCGCAACATAATATCGCCTACCGTGCGCATAGGCACGAAGGCACAGGAGGCGTGCACGAAATGTTCGCGCATGGGCTCTTCGCTGTCGTTGGCGGCAGCATCGCTCTCAGGATTGAGTTGCTGCACGAGTTGCTGGAGTTTTTCTTCGTCCGTGCTGCCGTCGTTATGCAAAATCGGCATCAATTCCGTGCGCTTCGTAAAGCACTCGAGTATGATTTTATTGGTAATCAAGCCGACGAGCTTGCCCGCTTCGTCCTCTACGGGCAGGTATTCGCTGCCGCTCCAAGCCATGAGCGCGGCGGCAAACTCTACGATGTCTTCTTTTCTGACGGTGAGTATATCATTGCTCATAAACTCCTCGACGAGCAGACCCGAAGGGTCGTATTGGTCGAATTCGTGCAATTCGGGTATCTCCCAAGTGTGCGCGGGCTTGGTTTTGGCTTGATTGTGCCAGATGGCAGCGGTGAGGGAAGTGGCGCTTTCGTCGTGATTGGTTTCTTTCATAAATTTGGTATACGTCATCAGAATCCAGCGCGCTCCGTTCATGTGTCTGCGGGCGCGCTCTTCGATGATGCCTAAGTATTGGTCGCGGTGTTCGGGGTTGATTTGGCGCTTATCCAAACCTTGCCGAGCGAGGGGCAGTAGGACTTCGAGTGTGAGGTCGCGGGCGGCTAATTTCTGATTGCCTATCCAGGTAAACTTGCTATCAATGCCCGTGCGTGCGCCTTTTGTGAAGTTGTCCGACGCATCTTCAAAGCCCATATGCTTGGTGATGTCTTTGTATTCTGTAGCCATACCTTCCATCACGCCGAGCCAAAAAGCTGTATTTGCCATCTCGTCGAGTACAGTCGGTCCCGCGCCCAAAATTCTGTTCTCTATGCGCAAATGCGGCTTGCCGTTGGGGCTGATACCATAGCAGGGTCTATTCCAGCGATACACCGTACCGTTGTGCACTTGCAGCGCTCGCAGTTTGGGTGTGATACCGTCATAAACGGCGCTTAGGGAGTCTTGCTCTATGTCTGTGCCCAGCAAGATGCGAAAACGCATAATATCCTCTCTGTAGATTTCCAAAATCGATTTGCGCAGCCAGCCTTTGCCGAAGGTAACACGCGGCGAGCGCTCGCGCAAATTGTCGCTATTGGAGCGCGAATCTATCGACTGCTGAAACAAAGCGATACGCGTTTCATGCCATAAGCGCTTGCCAAAGAGCACGGGCGAATTGGCACACATCGCCAGCACAGGCCCCGCCGCCGCCAGCGCGATATTGTAATATTGCGTAAAATCTCGCGGATGCACCTGCAAATGTATCTGAAAACTCGTATTGCAGGCTTCCAAGAGGGGCGAATCGTGCCGAATTTTTAGCTCGTCAATGCCGTCGATGTGCAATTCGTAGTCCGAACCACGCAGTTTTTTTAGCGCGACCATCAGCGCTAAATAGCGCTCTTTGGGGGTGAGCTTGTCCAGATTTAGGTCAAACTTCCGCAAAGAAGGCAGTATCCCCGTCAGCAAAATGCGGCTATCGTGTTTGAGCGCTACAGCTTGGATTTCCCGCAGTCGCTGCCGCAGCTCCTGCTCCATATCGCCTAAGGCATCACCCGCAAAGGTACGCGGCGAAAGATTTGCCTCCAAATTAAACTGCGCCAATTCTGTCGTCAGCCATTCGGGGTGAAACTCCTCCAAAATCTGCATCGCCGTATACGCAGGCTTATACGCCTTGTTGATCAGGCACATTTCCTGTTCCGCACCGATGCGCGTGATGCCGTCTTCAAACCAATCATTTTGCAGCATATATTCCAATGCCTGCACGTCGCGCAAAAGATGCCGCACAAAATGCTGCATGTCCTGCCCCTGCGTCGCCAAATGTACTTTTTCCTCTCCCATAGTCGTAATGTTCGCTTTTGCACAAATATAGCGATAGTTACGAGTTACAAGTTACGAAAACGAAGTTAACGCGAAGCGAATTGCGATTATTTGCTTTGGGTATTTTTCGCTGCGTGTTCACTTCGCTGCGCGACAGGTCTGCGCCGTTCGTGTTCACTTTTCGCTACGCGTTCACTTCGTGGTCACTTTTCACTTTTTTGGGCGTGCCGCTGCGCCAAAAAGGGCGCAGCGTCGGGCTATTCGCTGCGGGGCAAAGCCCCTACGCTACTATCCCTCACGCAACTTGCAAGACCGCCAAAGGGGCGGTCTGCGCTGGCGCAGTCCCCAAAAAACAAACTAAAAAAATTGCCCGCCGCAACTTTTTGCGGCGGGCGCAAAATTCGCGTGAGGGATAGTAGGGGCGAATCAACATTCGCCCTTTTAGGGCGATGATGATACGCCCCAAATAGCCCGACCCGCGCCCCGTAGAGCCGTAGCATGCTACGGCTCCGCCGCCTTTGCGGCGGGGGCGCAGGGGCACGCCCAAAAAAACAGCAGCCCCATTTTTTCGGAACTGCTGCTTTTGGCGTTTTAGAAAACTACCCCGATGCGCAGGGCGATATTTTGGAAGGCAGTGCGCGGATTTTTCTCCACGTAGCGCTCGCCGACAGGGTTGGCAGTATCGAGTGGGTCGTACAACTCTATCTTTTTGGTGATATCGAGTACGCCCGCGCTGTAATAAATGCCGCCGATGAGCCGTATGCCGTCGGGCCCTGTGGGTGCCCATTCTACGCCTGCGCCTACGCCCGCAGCGATTTGAATGGGGATAATTTCGCTGTATAAATTTTCTTTCGTAGACTCGCCGCCGTACATGCCCATGTATACAGCCGTGCCGCTGCTGGTGTCGGCGCTGGCGTGCAAGAAGTCCGCTTCAGCCGTTGGGGCTGTGATGTTGCCGCGCGCGGAGACGGGAATCAGTATGTCGATGGTCGGCAGGTGGAAAAATGCGCGCAAGTAAGACTCGCCAAATTCCTCCGTTACGAGTTTGAAGCCCGCCGAGATAGGCACATAATTGACCGAATACTTGATGGTCGTGCCCTGTGTGAAGCTTAGATTTTCGCCGCTGATAGGGCGCTGATTGCGCACCGATTCGGGCAAACTGGCGCTGTTGCTGCTGGCGAAAGCGGCTTTATCCAAGTCGCTATTGGGCAAAAGTCTGCCGCCGTCGCGGTATTTGAGCGTGCCGCCCGCGCCTGCCAAAAAGCCCGTGCCGAAGGTGATGGCGTAGTTTTTCCCCTCGTTGAGATAAATATCGCCTTGCACACCGAAGCGGAAAGCCACATTAGCCCCCGCGCCCGTTACGGCTTTTTCGTTGCTACCCATGAAGGATATAGAGGGGTCGATGTGCACGCCAAACTTGAAGCCGCCCTGCGCTTGGGCTGTAGTAGCAAGCGCCCCAAGCAGCAGCGCTGAAGAAAGGAATTGTTTAATCATTGTTATCTTGTTGTTTTTGTGCGATTTAGATAGACTGAAAACGTGGATTGCGTCGCAAAGGTAAGCGAAAAAACATAGCTTTATTAAGGGTGATACAGGAAAATGCGGCTAACGATTTCCGTTACGCGTCCGTTGCGCGTATAGATGCGCCGTGTCCAGTTGCCTTGCTTATCGAAGGTGTATTCGTATATATTTTTTTCTACTACCGTTTTGCCGTCTTCGCCGTAGGTGATTTGCTGCAAGGGCAGCTTGCCCGACTTATCAAACAGGTTTTTTCGGCGCAGGCTTTTACCTTTTTCGTTTTTTTGGTAGACGTATATGTTATTGCCAAATTTATCGTATTCAAACAGGGTCGTATACGGCAAGGCTTTGCCGCTTTCATCGAAGCCCTGCCGCTCATCAGACAATAAAAGCCGCTTTTTGTTGTACTTAAAGCTGATAATTTCTGCGGGCTGCTCGGCTTTGTTGTAGAGTGTAGAGCGTATGACCAGTGTCGTTTTGGGGTCGCATTCGTACTTAAAAACTATATTCGTCGTATCGGGCGCTGCATCAGGGGCAAAGGGCGGTGGCTGCTGTATGGTCTGTATCGTTTTTTTGATAGGGCAATTGGTATTGTCATTGCGGCGCAGGGTGATTTCTTGCATCAATTTCGTGCCCGCCTTTTTGTAGTCGGCAAGCGTGAAAGGCTGCTGTAGCTGATACGTGGACTGCTGTATAAATATCCCCCCATCGCTATACAAGTACTTATCTACGCTGCTGGGTTCTTGCATCGGATTGCGACAAAAGCGCCAGACCTCCAGTATCGCATCGCGCTGCCCGTAGATGGTTAGTTCTTCCGTTTCTACGATATTGCTGCTATGTCGGTGTGCGGTGAGTTGGTTTGTGCCTGTGCTGTCGTAGGTGTACGTATTGTGCCAAAGTATTTCGCCTGTGGGCGATACGGATTCGCGCAAAAAAACTTTTTGCTGCGGATTAAAATAGCTAATCACCTTATCGATAAGCGCGCTATCGGCATCGTGTCGGGTTTTGACGATAGTACGGCGCACGTCGTCGTGCTGGTAATGCGTCGTTGTTTTTAGCTTCAGCTCGAAGGGGGGCACAAAATCGGGTTCGTAATGCCAAACTCTTAGCGGACGCTGCCGCTCGTCGTAACTGTGGCTATCGCGCTGAATGATGCCGCCCCGCGCATCTCGGATTTCGGTGATATTGCGCAAATTTAGGCTATCATATTGATAGCGCTCCACGCTGCTAAGCGTACCATCGCTCTCGTAATGATGCTTTTCTGTGAGCCTGCGCTGCGCATCGTAGGAGTAAAGCCACTTGCCTATAAGCTGTTGCCGCAGATAATGCAGCTCTTCGCTTGGCTGCCCGTCCTCGTCGTAGAGCCACTGCCGCCGCTCGAAGGTGTCGAGCTTGGGGCTGATATTGAGCTGCCTAACGATTTTTTTGTTTTTTCCGTACTCATTTGCCTGATTGTACCAAAGGCTGCTATCGGGATAGTCGTAGCGCGTATGCGTGCACAAGCCCTCTGCGTTATAGGTATTATAGACGTTTTGATTTGGAAATTTCAGATTGCGCAAGCTCTGCCTTTGCAGGGTGCAAAGCCGATTTTGTAGGTCGTATTTATAGACCTCGTCCGTGAGCAAAGTCCCCCGAAAGTCCAAACTATGCCGCGCCAATACATAACCTTTGGGGCTATAGATGTGGATTTTTTCCGCAAAGCCCAAATCCGTGCTCGGATTGTCCATATCTTGAGTATAGACGGACATACTGCGCACCCGCCCTTTCAGGTTTTCCTTTGCCCAATCGGTAGGCGGACCGATTGGGGGCGCGTCTTTGGGGCGTTTTTGCGCTTCTGCAGGCATAGCCCAAAGTAGCAAATAGGCAGCAAGCACATAGCGCCAGCAGTTTTGTCTAAATATCTTCATGCTCTTTATTTTCGGTTGCATCTTGGCACAAACTTAAAAAAAAACTGCGATAGCGTCTTAAGTTTTTTTTGGGCGTGCCCGCCTGCCTAAAAAGGGCAGGCGGTCGGGCTATTTGGGGCGACTGCGAAGCAGCCGCCCCTACTATCCCTCACGCAAAGATGGCGCAGGCTGCGCAAAGGGCGCAGCCTGCATTTTATGATGTTACGAAAAAGCCCCCGCTACCCTTTGTAGCGGGGGATAATTGCATGAGGGATAGCAATGTAGGGGCGCGTGTAGGGGCAGACCCATGTGTCTGCCCTCGCCCCGAAATGAATAGCCCGACCGCAGCCCCTTTTTGGGCTGCGGGCATGCCCAACAAAAAAGGCTATTCTACCCGCCGCCCCGACATTTTGCGCCGCTCTACGGTCATTTTATTGACCTGCGATTTTTTGAGCATCAAACGCGCCTGCGTGCCGCGCCCTACGCTCTGCTCGTAGCCCGAATAGGTGCGCGCCGTGTAGCGATTGCCTGCATAATCGACCTTGATGCTATCGCCCTGCGTCTGCAATACATAATAACGCTCGCCCTCTGCGCTTGCTGTTTTCTTTTCGAGCCCAAAAGGCAAAAAGCGCCCCTCGCCCGACTCAAAGGAGACCTCTACCCTGCCGCTATCGGCTTTTGTGCAGACACCCGAAGTACCTTTGGGCAGGTCGATGATATTGATGTATTTGCCATTTTCCAGCTGCACCTTGCCCGCATTGGTAGCCGCTTGGCTCGAATGTACCACCCGAATAAGCTCCACATCTCGGTCTATATAAAACTGCAAGCGCGTAAGCTCTACCTTCTTTTGCTCCAAAGCATGGCGCAGCGTTTCAGTAAAATATACCTTCGTCGTACAAGCGCTAAAACTCAAAATTAGCGCCGCGAAAAAAAGAAATTTGGCATTCATATATACTTAAATACGATATAATTAAAACACAAAAATACGCACAGACCTATAAAATCCGTGCGTATCCTTCATGCAGTTATCTAATCTGGGAGCTTAGCGCCCATGACAATTTTTGAATTTTTTGCCACTACCACAGGGGCAAGTATCATTGCGGTCTACTTTTGGCGCGCTGACAAAGGGCTGATTTTTGGGCGGTAGTTGCTGCTGTGGCGGCTGTTGGCGGCGCTCTTCGGCTTCTGCTTCCGCGCGCTGCTGGGCAACGCGGCGTTGCATTTCTTGCTGCTGGCGGGCTTCCTCCATTTGTCGGCGCTCTTCATCGGAAACGGTTACCGTTTGCGCATCTTCCTCTCTGCGCACGGGCACAGAACCGCGCATGAGATAAGAGATAATTTCCCGATTGATGCGCTCTACGAAGGTTTGGAAGATGCCGAAAGCCTTTTGCTTGTAGATAACGAGGGGGTCTTTTTGCTCGAATTGGGCTGAAGTTACCTGCTCTCTTAGCTCCTCCATATCGCGCAAATGCTCCTTCCAAGCGTTATCGACAAGGGCAAGCGATACGCTGCGCTCTATCTCTTTGACTAAGCTCATGCCTTCGGTGGCTATCATTTCCTTCATATCTACGCCGACTTGCAAGCCGCGTATACCGTCCGTAAATGGCAGGGCGATGCGCTGATAGTTGTTGTTGGGGTCGTCCAAAAGTTGCTGTACGACTTCGATGAGGAAGCCGCGAATGTTTTTGAACTTGTGTTCGTAGTTATCCATAGCCTCCTGATGCAGTTCATCGGCGAGGGCTTGGAGGGGTTTGGAGCGCAGGGCATTTTCTTGTAGCTGCGATTCCATACCCAAGTAGTTGATACATTCTTGCTGGAATTTTGCGAAGTCGTTGGACTTTTTGAAGTTTTCGACGACTTCCGTGCCCACATTGTAGCACATATCGCTGATGTCGATGCTGAGGCGCTCGCCGTATAGGGCATTATTGCGGCGTTTGTAGATAGCGCCGCGCTGTATGTTCATAACGTCGTCGTATTCCAGCAAGCGCTTGCGCATACCGAAGTTATTTTCTTCGACTTTCTTTTGTGCGCGCTCTATGGATTTGGTTATCATACCGTGCTGCAATACGTCGCCTTCCTTGTGTCCGAGTCTATCCATGAGCGAGGCGATACGGTCAGAGCCGAATAGGCGCATGAGTTTATCTTCGAGCGATACGAAAAACTGGGAAGAACCCACATCGCCTTGACGACCTGCGCGACCGCGTAGCTGTCTATCGACGCGGCGGGAGTCATGCCGCTCTGTGCCGATGATAGCCAGACCACCTGCCTGACGGACGGCATCGGATATTTTGATGTCGGTACCGCGACCTGCCATATTGGTGGCGATGGTTACCTGCCCTGTCTGCCCTGCTTGGGCGACAATTTCGGCTTCGCGGGCGTGTTGCTTGGCATTGAGTACATTGTGTTTGATGCCACGAAGCTGCAAAAAGCGGCTTAATTTTTCGGAGTTTTGTACGGAGGTAGTACCGACGAGGATAGGGCGACCAAGCTCTACGAGGCGGGCGATTTCTTCTACGACGGCATTAAATTTTTCGCGTTCCGTTTTGTAGACTAAGTCATTTTGGTCTTTGCGTGCGATATTGCGGTTGGTGGGCACAACGACCACATCGAGCTTATAGATGTCCCAAAACTCAGCTGCTTCCGTTTCTGCTGTGCCCGTCATACCTGCGAGTTTGTGGTACATACGGAAGAAGTTTTGCAGGGTAACGGTAGCGTATGTTTGGGTGGATTGCTCAATTTGTACGTTTTCTTTGGCTTCGATGGCTTGGTGTAGCCCATCGGAGTAGCGTCTGCCTTCGAGCACGCGACCAGTTTGCTCGTCGACGATTTTCACTTTGCCGTCTACGACGATGTATTCGTCTTCTTTCTCGAAAAGGGTGTAGGCTTTTACGAGTTGTTGGAGGGCGTGTAGTCGTTCGGTTTTGGCGGCATAGCGCTGTAGGGCGGCGGTTTTTTGCTGCTGGCGCTCTTGGGGTTCGAGTTTGGTTTGGCGGTCGTATTCGTTGAGAATGGCGGTGATATTTTCCAATACGAAGAGGTCGGGGTCATTGCTCCCGCGTCCTAAGAACATAGCGCCTTTATCGGTGAGTTCTACGCCGCGTTGTTTTTCGTCGATAACGAAGTATAGGGGTGCATCGGCGATGCGCATATTTTTGCCTTGCTCGCCTAAGTAGTAGTTTTCGGTATTGCGTAGGACGGTGCCAATGCCTTGCTCGCTTAGATACTTGATAAGTGCGCGATTTTTGGGCAGGGCGCGATGTGCGCGGAAGAGGGAAAGACCGCCGCCGCCTTCTTCGTAGCTGGTATTGCCTGCGGCGATTTTGGTTTTGGCATCGCGCAACAGTTCGTTCATAAGCTTTTTTTGCTCTTCGACGAGGGCTTCTACGGGGCGTTTGAGCGCCATGTAGAGTTCGTCGCGGTTGTCGCGGGTGGTGGGTCCTGAGATGATGAGGGGTGTACGCGCATCGTCTATGAGTACGGAGTCGACCTCATCGACCATAGCGTAATGAAATTTGCGTTGAACGATGTCATCGACGGAGTGCGCCATATTGTCGCGCAGGTAGTCGAAGCCAAATTCGTTGTTGGTGCCGTAGATAACGTCGGCGCGATAGGCTTCGCGGCGTTCGGGCGAGTTGGGTTGGTATTTGTCGATACAGTCGACGGTGAGGAAGAGGAAGTTGAGGAGTGGAGCCATCCATTCGGAGTCGCGTCGAGCGAGGTAATCATTGACGGTAACGACATGAATGCCTTCTCCAGATAGACCATTGAGGTAGGTGGGCAGGGTGGCTACGAGGGTTTTGCCCTCGCCTGTAGCCATTTCGGCGATTTTGCCTTGATGTAGGACGATACCGCCCATGAGTTGCACGTCGTAGTGCACCATATCCCAAGTAACCTGTCCGCCAGCGGCGAGCCAAGTTTTTTGCCAGATGGCGTTGGTCCCCTCGAAGGAAAGGAAGGTATTGCGTTCGCCTAATTTGGCTGCGAGATTGCGGTCAAAATCGGTAGCGGTGGTGGTGAGCGTTTCGTTTTGGGTAAAGCGTCGGGCGGTTTCTTTGACGACGGCGAAGGCTTGGGGTAGGATGCCCAAGAGAATTTCTTCGAGAGCTTTATCGCGGTCTTTTTTGACGCGGTCTACGTTGTCGTAGATGCCTTGTTTTTTATCGACGTTTTCCGTTGCTTTTGCTTGCTCGCGGAGTTTGGCTATTTCTTCGTCGATGGGTCGCAGCCCTTCGGCGATGCGGGCGCGGAACTCTATGGTTTTGCCGCGTAGTTGGTCATTGCTCAAAGCGGAGAGCTTGGCAAATTCTTCGTTAATTTTCGCTACTGTAGGGCGTAGCGCCTTTATATCGCGGTCTTGTTTGCTGCCGCCAAATAGTCTTTTTAAGAAACCGAACATCTTGGATATAGGTATAATTTTTGTAAACCGCGCAAAGATAAAGATTTTTTTTGTCGCTATATTCGTTCCGAAAACTTATATTGTGCTAAATTGTCGGGTTTGGCTGTCTTTTTGTCAGGCAGTCTCGCGCGCCGCGCCCGTTCGCTCCCTTTCGGTCGCGTCTACTCGCAGCTACGCTGCTTCGTGGTGCGGCGCGGCGCAGGTCGCGTGAGGGATAGTAGCGCCGCGATTTATCGCGGCGTGGATAGCCCGACCGCCCGACCTTTTAAGGAGGGCGGGCACGCCAAAAAAAGCTAATTCACCACTACATACACACTATGAAAGCAGCAATTTTGGGATTTTTATTGGCTTTCGCGGCGGCTACGAGCCTATGTGCGCAGGAGAGCAACGGCGGATTTCCGTTTAAGGAGGGGGAAACTTATGTGCTACACGCCGACCGCGTGAATGTGCGCGCTACGCCGAGCAGCGAGGGCAAAGTAGTCGATAATTTGCCCATGGCGAGCGCGATTTCTGTGGAGGAATTGCTGGAAAAAAGTTTCAAAATGGGAGAAGTAACGGCACGCTGGGTAAAAATCAGCTACCAAAAGGACGGAAAAACGAAAAGCGGCTATATCTGGAGCGGGCTTATCGCCTTGACTTCCTACCAAGAAGCAGATTTGACGGCAACTTTTGGCTATAATACCGCCGCCAAAAACAGCAGCAAAGAGGGGCAACTGCGTTTGAGTTTGAAAGGCAAAGAAATCGCTTCCGTCAATTTTGACAGTCCGATAAATTGGATTAGCAATAGCCCCGAATTAGTGCCCGTCGGCAAAAAAGGCTTCACGGGGCTGCAAAATATCTTTACGCTCAACTATTCGGAGGATTACTGCGGCGGCGCAGCGTATGCGGAATACGTTTTTTGGACAGCCGAAAATAAGCTTGTGCACGTGCATACGACTTCCGAAGGGGCAGATGCGCCCGTTTTCGCCAGCGAAACGCAGACCTTCCCAGAGGACGAGGGCGGCAAACCGAACTGCCTGCACATCAAGCGCGAATCGGGCGAGATGAACGAGGAAGGCGAAGAGGTCATCAACGAGCGCGAAGACTTTTGGCTGAAATGGGACGGCAAGCAGATGCGAAAAACGGCGAAGCCTTAGGATTGTACTTGGTGTATAGGTTGCGCTTGGTGTATAGGTACTGCGCTGCTCGCTACGCTCGCAGCGCTGGTACAATGCCGCCTTGCGGCGGCAGTGGTAGCAAGTATCTACGAATTTATTGGAACAACTGCCGCCTGCTTGGAATTAGCAAAAATCAGAACTGTAGCTGATACATAAGATTGGGCACCATGCCAAATTGGGACTGCTCGACGACGCGCTGCAGCACGGGATTGTAGCGAATTTGGGCGGTGTTGTTGCGTCCCGTTAGATTGATGATATCGATGAGTATATTATGCGAGATGCGGCGGCGGCGGCTATTGAAGCGGATGCCTGTTTTGAAGTCTAAGCGATAATAGTCGCGCATACGCAGCTCGTAACTATGCTCCTCATCGACAATTTCCCTGCCCGCAGCGATGGAGGCAAGCGTATCTATAGGCGTGATGGGCTTGCCGTGATGGTAATTGAAACGCAAATCGACGGTAAAAAAGTTGCGGCGCATCTTGCCAATCGCCCATTCTTTGCCCAAGACCGCCTGCCCCAGATAGCGGATATCGTAGGCAGTGCTGCGCCAAATGCCGTCGCTGCCTTTGTAGCGCGAAACGCTGTAGGAGCCGCCCAGATTCATGTAAAAACCCTTGTCGAACTTGCGTATTAGCGCTATTTCTACCCCAGCATTGTAGCCTACGCCCTCGCTGACGAGATTGGTGCGCAAGGGGAATACGGGAAATTCGCCGTAATTGATATGCGAAAAAGCATCGCGCGTATCTGCCGAAATGGGCATATCGTACATATACTGCGCATATAGATTGGTCTGCCATTGCCAGCTGGGCGATACCTGCCAACGATAATCTAAAGCGAGATGCTGCGATTTGAATAAGCCCAAATTTTTGTTGCCCGTATCATAACTACCGTCAGGCAATTGTATAACGTTATAGCTGATGATAAAAGGGACTAAGCGGCTATGCCAGCTATAACCAAGCGAAAACAGATGCCGCCCGCTGGGCGACCAATGCAGATTTAGACGCGGCTCTACGCTATACGAATGGTCGTTGATGCTGAAATGATTGGCGTACAAGCCCGCATAAAGGCTAAATTTTTCGGAGAACTTCCAAAGCGTCTGCGCGTAGGCTTCCGTATGAAAAAGCAATTGCTTATCCGCCAAATAATCGTAACGCAAAGTCGGCGCGGTAGCATAATCGGCTACATTCACCAGATAAGCGTGCAGCCTCGCCCCCGTGCGAAAAGTCAGCAGCGTATTGCGTTTGGAGCCTTTTAAGAGGGTTTTCGTATTGAAATAACTCGATAAACTCGTAATGGCGCGAAACTCCTTGACGAAATAAATATCCTCCATGAGTATCGAATTATTTGCCGCCACCGAGTCGCGCCAAGAATAATAGTTTTGTACGCTTTGCGAAATCGTCGTCGACAAATAGGAGCGGTTGCCCGTGCTGATGCGGTGATTGATGCCCAAAACGCCGAGTTGGGTGCGTATATACAAATCCCGCCCGCGCTCTGCATATACGTCGTTGCTGTCTATATTTGAGTTGAGCAAAGACACGTTGGCGATGCCGCCGATGCCGAAAATGCTAATATCTCCCCGCTTTAAGGAGGGAAAATTCAGCTTAAAAGTAATATCCTGATACTGCGGCGAAGAGTTCGTGCCTATCGGCAGCCGCAAGAGCTGCATCAAGCGTATAACCCCGTAACGAGCGCCCACCAAAAAGGAACTTTTTCCCTTTTTTATCGGACCTTCCACCAGCATTTCCGCGCCCAAAAAGCTCAACTGCCCCGTCATTTCCAGCCTTTCCGTATTGCCTTTGCGTATGTTGAGGTCGAAAATCGCAGAGGTCGCATTGCCGTACTCTGCCGAAAAATTGCTTAAAAAAAAGTCGGAATTTGCCAGCGAATTGGTATTCAAAATCGGGAAAGGCGCGCCTGTATTGCCCAGCGTAGCGAAGTGATTGGGGTTTTCTATCGGTATGCCCTCGATGCGATAGCCCACGCCCATCGGCGTACCTCCGCGCGCAATGATATAATTTTGGTTGTCGTTCGTGTTGTACACGCCCCCAAAATTCGCCGCCAAGCGCGCAGGGTCGTAAAAAGAACCCGCATAACGGCTCACTTCCTCTATGTCGAACTGCCGCCCGCCCTGCAAAACAAAGGGATTATGAATTTTTATATTGTTGCTTATCAGCTTTTCGGGCTGCAATACATCTTCGATGGGCGCAGGATTTTCTACCCTTTCGGGGTCGTTGGCAAGGGCTACATTTTCGTCGAGGCTTATCTCCAAATCCACGTCCTTGCCCGTCGTTACTAAGATATTGCCCTCGATGCGCTCTATATAATTGGGCGCAAAAACGCGCAGCCGCTGCCTTCCGACAGGCACGCCCGCTATTACAAATTGTCCGTTTTCGTCCGCCTGCGCCGTTTTTCGGGGCGAAAAATTAAGCAGCTCCACCTGCGCACCCGCTACCGCGATGCCTGCGTTTTTATCGACAATTTTACCGCGTATATTTGCCAACTGTAGGCTGTCCGCCCCTTGCGCTTTGCCCCTCGAAGGTAGCAGAAGTACGCCCAATAAAACAATGTATAAATATCTCATTATCAAGTATTTATGTTCGTTTATAAATTGTTTTTTTGGGCGTGCCCGCCGCGCATCGCCTGCGCCAAAGGGGCGCAGGCGGAGCCGTAGCACGGCGTGCCTTCGGCACTTGTGCCATGCTACGGCTCTACATTCGCGGCGGTCGGGCTATCCGCTGCATCAGCCGCCGAACAAGTCGGCGGCTGGTTCCGCTTCTATCCCTCACGCGTTGGCGCGGTCGGGCAGCCACAGGGGCTGCCCATAGCCGTCAACTTAAGCGAGTTTCATAGCGTTGGGGGCGCTGCCCCAACGCTACGAAAGCACAAAAAGCCCTTAAGCTGACGGCTATGGGGCTGCCCGCAAAAAACGTCTGCCCACTAATCCGTTTTTACGCCTCTGCGTTGTAGGTCTTTTTCCAACTTTTCGGCTTCGGCGCAGGTTTGGCGGGCATTGGTGAGGGCGCTGGAGAGGGTTTGGTAGGCTTTTTCTATTTGGGGCTCGGGTTTACCGATTTTTTGCAGGATTTGCGTTTTTTGCCCTGTTGCGTCGGTAACTGCTTGTATGTATTTTTTGTCTTTCGTCTGCTGGTAGGTAGCCAAATTGCTGGCTATGGTATTGTCGAGGGTCTGTAGTTCGCGCCACAAATCGGCTTTCGGTTGATTGGCGAGGGTTTGTAGGAAGGCGCTTTCGGCTTGGGCTTCTGCCTCTTTGCTCCGTTGGCAATCGCGGCGCAGGGCGCGCAGGTTTTCTTGCAACTGCGGTACGCTGATGGTGTTGTCGTTAGTGCCTTTGCCTGCGACGATGCGCGGCGGGCGAGCGCAAAGCATTTTTTGCTCCACTCTTGATAGGCGCAGCGCAAAATCCTTTGTTCGTAGCTCCAAAGTATCTGCCTCTGCTTTGCTGGGCGTATAATTTTCTATTCCACACCATTCGTCGGGGGCTTGGTAGCCTTTGCGCGCGTTGGCTGCGGGCAGCAGGACGATGCGGGTATATTTTCGGGTACAGAGCCGAAAGTGTTGTTGCTGGTATTGGCTGTATTTTTCGGGTGTCTGCCCCTTGTTGACGATACACACGATGCTATCGTTGTAACGATAAAGGGGCAGATTTTGCGCATTGCGCTCGGCGGAAACAAAGAGCGGACGCGGCAGCAGGGGCTGCGCCTGCACAGCAAGAGCAGCAACAAACAGCCCCAACACGAAAATAATAAATTGTTTTGTCATAGCGGCAATTAAAGGAAATTGATTGCGGTAAAAATAGCAAAAAGTCCGTATAATGATAAATTAAAACCGTTCTGCGCTACGTTTACTTGTACCTACAAACAAAATATATCATGAGCGCGCTTATCTTTCCAAACGACCTCCTGTTGTTGCTCAGTAATCGGCTGATTATTGCTACGCTTTCTGTTTCAAAAAGCAAATTATTTCAGCTTACGCCAGCGCACAAGCCGCAGACAATAATCACAGCAAAGTACAATATCAAAAGCCTTATCCATTGGGAAACGTTTTCGGCAGCCGTTTCCAATTACTTCAACACCGCAAATGAAGGCGCATTTGGGGCAGCAGAACATTGGTGGGAGCAAACCCGCCACAATCGAAAATGGAGCTTATACAGCACTGCCTCAAGCAAAAAATACGAGTTTCAAGCAGGGCAGATAGACTCGAAAGAGGGGCAGTGTTGTTTATGGCTTAAGCACACAGCATCAGAAGGCTAAGATACTGCTACGCTACGAAATTGGCTTTAGCGCCCGCGCGCCGCCGCCCTTTGCGGCGGCAGCGAGCCTGCGTGAGGGATAGTAGGGGCGAATCAACATTCGCCCATTTGGGCGATGGTGATACGCCCCAAATAGCCCGACCGCTGCCCCCTTTTTGGGGCAGCGGGCACGCCAAAAAAAATAAAAAATCGGGCAGCGACGCTTTCCCTGCGCCCCTGCCCGCTATATATATGGTATAGCAGCGAAAAATTATGCAATTAAAACTTAGTGCAGCGAAATCTGATACTGCCCGATGAGGCGGCGTATATTGATGAGCGCGTAACGCATACGACCAAGCGCTGTGTTGATGCTGACGTTGGTGAGTTCGGCGATTTCTTTGAAGGAAAGGTCGACGTAATGGCGCAGGACTATCACTTCGCGTTGCTCTGTGGGGAGCGCGTCGATGAGTTGGCGAATTTTCTGATGCGTCTGGCTGCGTATCATATTGTCCTCGCTGCTGGCTTCGCCGTCTTTGAGCACGCTGAAAATATCGAAATCGTCCGTCGTAGCGCAGGCTGTGGGGCGGCGCTTGCTTTTGCGGAAATAATCGACGCAAAGATTGTAGGCGATACGGAGCGCCCATTGAAGGAATTTGCCTTCTTCGTTGTATTTGCCCGTGCGCAGGGTGTCGATGATTTTGATGAATGTTTCTTGGAAGATGTCATTCGCCAAATCGTGGTCGCGCACAAACATATAAATCGAAGCATAAATTTTGCTTTTATGCCGATTGAGGAGCGTTTCAAAGGCATATTCGTTGCCGCCGAGATAAAGGCGGATTAAGTCGCGGTCGCTGCTGGTATTTTGCATAATTCTTACAAGGATTTTTTACTGACAACCAATCAAAACAATCCCCACTTCGCAAAATACGCGCATACAGAATGGAGCGCGCTTGCAAGCACTGCGTTTTTAGAAACGACGGCGAAGTAGTTGGGGGAATTGGGAAAGAGAAAAACGATGTAGAATTATGCTACCGATAAGCTGTGGTTATTTTTTGTTGAGCAGGAATATTTTTTTTTCATGGTCGCTTAGTCTGACTTGAGCGCTTTCGCTTGTTGTTTTTGTGTACTTTTGCGCGAAGTTCTCAAATTCTGCTGTTTTTTTTATTATTTACTGTTTATTTTTTTGTGGCGGGTCGTTTATTGCCTGCTCACGAAACTATTTACGCATATATTGTTTAAAGGTTGCATAAATGCCGAAAAAAAAATCAATTTTTATCAAGGGGGCGCGTTCCAACAACCTAAAGAACGTTAGCGTAGAGCTACCACAAGGGGAGTTTATCGTTATCACGGGCGTATCTGGCAGCGGCAAATCCTCTTTGACGATGGATACGCTTTATGCAGAGGGGCAGCGGCGCTACGTGGAGAGCTTGTCGGCGTATGCGCGGCAGTTTTTGATGCGTATGCGCAAGCCTGAGGTAGATTATATTCGCGGTTTGTGTCCAGCCATTGCGATAGAACAGCGCGTAGGCAACAAAAATGCGCGTTCTACAGTGGGCACGCTTACGGAGATATACGACTATTTGCGCTTATTGTTTGCGCGCATTGGTCGCACCTTTTCGCCTATATCGGGGCAAGAAGTCAAAAAGTATGCCGCAAGCGATGTTGTACGATATATTTTTTCGCAAAAAGAGGCAACTCGCATATTTATAACTGCGCCTTTGCGTTTGCGCAAAGAACAGACTCTTAGCCAAATGCTGGATTATTTGCAGCAAAAGGGCTATGCGCGGGTTTTGGTAGATGCCGAGCAGCAGCGCATAGACAAGCTATTGGAAGCGGGCGCAGAAAGCATACAAGACCCAGAACAGCGAGTGCGCATTTTGCTCGATAGGCTCGTACTTCCTGCCGCCGATAGCGAAGAAATCGAAGACGTACGCAAACGCGCTGCCGATTCCGTAGAACAAGCCTTCCAAGAAGGCGGCGGCGCTTGCTATATCGTCGCCGACGGCAAGGAGCAAGCCTTTAGTAATCGTTTTGAGCTGGACGGTATCGTCTTCGAGGAACTGCAGCCCCAGTTCTTCAACTTCAATTCCTCGCTCGGAGCCTGCCCCGCCTGCGAAGGCTACGGAAAAACAATGGGCGTAGACGAAGAAAAGGTAATCCCCGACAAATCTAAATCCGTCTTCGACGATGCCGTCGTCTGCTGGAGAGGCGAAAAGGTCGGCAAATGGAAAGAATGGCTCATCTCCCTATCCAAAAAAGCCGAATTCCCCATACATCGCCCCTACGAACAACTCAACGAACGCCAACGCGAATTCCTCTGGTATGGCGACGGCAGCTTCACAGGCATACACGGCTTTTTCAAAGACCTCGAAACCCAAAGCTATAAGATACAAAACCGCGTCCTACTCGCCCGCTACAGAGGCAAAACCACCTGCCATACCTGCAAAGGCTCTCGCCTGCGCAAAGAAGCCTTGTATGTGCGCATCGGCGGACGTACCATCGCACAACTGCACCGCTGCTCCATCAAAAAACTCTACAAGTTCTTCCGCGAACTCGTCGGGCAACTCTCAGCAGCAGAAACCACCATCGCCAAAAGACTACTCACCGAAATACGCCTGCGCCTGCGTTTTATGCTCCAAATAGGTTTGGGCTACCTCACCTTAGACCGACTATCTTCTACCCTCTCAGGCGGCGAAGTACAGCGCATACACCTCACCCGCACGCTGGGCAGCAACCTCACCTCCTCGCTCTACATTCTCGACGAACCCAGCATAGGGCTGCACCCCAAAGACACCAATAGACTCGTAGCCATCTTGCAAAGGCTGCGCGATATGGGCAATACTGTCGTCGTCGTTGAACACGATGAAGAACTCATAGCCCAAAGCGATTACCTCGTCGATGTAGGTCCCGCCGCAGGCATTCACGGCGGCGAAATCGTCTTCGCAGGCCCCTACGAAGGCATCTACGACCAAGCCGCCCAAAGCCTTACCGCCCAATACATGAGCGGACGTATGAGCATTCCCATACCCCGCACACGCCGACAAGCTACCGCCTTCGTCGAACTACTCGGCGCACGCCGCCACAATCTCAAAAATATCGACGTACGCATACCTTTAGGCATCATGAGCGTCATCACGGGCGTATCGGGCAGCGGCAAAACCACCCTGATCCGCTCCCTGCTCGTGCCCGCCCTGCGCGCCGCTCTGGAGCAAAAAAGCAACCAACATCTACGCATCGGCGGCATGGCTGGTTTGGAAGGCGATTGGGCAAAAATTACCCACATAGAATTCGTCAACCAACAACCCATCGGCAAATCCTCCCGCTCCAATCCCGTAACTTACGTCAAAGCCTATGACGCTATCCGCCGACTATTCTCCGAGCAGGCACTATCCAAAATGAACGCCCTACGCCCCAAACATTTTTCCTTTAATGTCGAAGGCGGTAGATGCGAAACCTGTAAAGGCGAAGGCGAAACCTTAGTCAGCATGCAGTTTCTCGCCGATGTGCGCCTCACTTGCGAAGACTGCAACGGCAAACGCTTCCAGCCCCATATACTCGACGTGCGCTACAACGGCAAAAATATCTTCGAGGTACTCAATATGACCGTCGATGAAGCCCTCATTTTTTTCGCCGCCCAAACCGACATCACCAGCCTTTTGCGCCCACTCCAAGACGTAGGCTTAGGCTACGTGCGGCTCGGACAATCCTCCTCCACCCTCTCGGGCGGCGAGGCGCAACGCATCAAACTCGCCTCCTTCCTCAATCGCCAGCATCACCGCGAACACATATTTTTTGTCTTCGACGAACCCACCACAGGGCTACACTTCCACGACGTGCGCCGACTGCTCGATGCCCTCAATGCCCTCGTCAATTCGGGGCACAGCGTCCTCATCATCGAGCATAATCTCGACGTGATAAAATGCGCCGATTACCTCATCGAACTCGGCAAAGACGGCGGCGAAAAGGGCGGACATCTCCTCTATCAAGGCGTGCCCGAAGGTCTGTTGGACTGCGAAGAGTCTTATACCGCCCCCTTTTTACGCGCAAAACTTCAACAAAAAACACCTGATAATCAGTAGTTTATGTAATTTTTTAGCTTTTTTTTTGGGCGTGCCCGCGCCCGCCGCCCGCAAAGGCGGGCGGAGACGCGATAAATCGCGTCTCTACACGGGCGCGGTCGGGCTATCCGCGCCGCAATAAATTGCGGCGCTACTATCCCTCACGCAACATATGGCGCACGCCGCGACACCACGAAGCAGCGTAGCTGCGAGTAGACGCGACCCGAAGGGAGCGAAAGGGCGCGGCGCGCAGCAATTAAGTGAGCGCTTATTTTGAGTTTCGCAAACAGCCCCAAAGGGGCTTCCCTTTCGTAACCGTAGGCGAGCGAAGCGTTGCCTACGGGCGCGGCGCGCAATAAAAAAATATCAAGCCCAATCATTCCTCATTCGTAATTCGTAATTCTCATGTATATTCCTCAAAGGTTTCAGTTTTCGGAGCGGGCAGAGTTAGTGGCTTTCATGCGGGCTTATAGTTTTGCGACGATTATCACAGTCGGCGAAGGCGGGCGCGTCGTGGCTTCGCATCTGCCCTTTGTGGTAGAGGAAACCGCAGCGGGCGAAATTCTGCTTACCTCGCATTTTGCGCGGGCAAATGCGCAGTGGTGCAGTCTGGAGACGGGTGAGGTCTTGGTGGTTTTTGCCGAGCCACACGCCTATATATCGCCCCAGCACTACGAAAAGACGCTCAACGTACCGACTTGGAATTATGTAGCCGTACACGCCTACACCAGCGCCCGACTTATCAGGGAAGAGGGCGAAGTTTTCGCCGTTTTAGAAAAGATGATACAGCAGTACGAAGCCAATTATCAAAAGCAATGGTCGATGCTACCGCAGGACTACAAAGACGGCTTGGCGAAGGGCATTATGGCGTTTGAATTGCGGGTTACAGATTTGCAGGCAAGCCGCAAACTTAGCCAAAACAAAACCGAAAACGAGCGGCAACGCATAGCGCAGGCACTCGAAACAAGCAGCGATAGCCCCGCCCAAAAAATTGGCGAACTGATGCGCCAAGATTTGCAGAAAAAGCCCGAATGAACCGACTGGCATAGCGATGCAAAGGGCGCGCAACGCGCGTACCCGCGCCATAGGCGCGGGTATGAGCCGAGAGGCGAACCCGTAGCAGCGCGCCGCCGCGCCCCCCTTGCTGCGCAAGGGGGCAGCCCGCTAAAGCGGGCGGGGGGCAAGCGCGGCGGATGCCCCAAAAAAAAACACGCTTATCCGTCGAAAAAATAGCCTATATTTGCGGTATTTTTGACTTTTAAGCGTTTCTTATGCGATATTTCTACCTTTTATTGTGCGCATTTTTTAGTTTTTCAACCTTTGCGCAACAAACGCCCAATGCGCGTTTGGACTATTGTTTTAATCGAGAGGATTTATTCCCCCCCGCGCCTGGCATTAGAGGCGGTGTCGCCGAAGTATACGGCATCAATCAGCAGCCCGATGGCAAAACGCTGGTAGCAGGCAATTTTACGAGCTACAACAATACGCCCGTTTCGCGGCTCATACGGCTCATGCCCAACGGCGCGCTCGATGCGAGCTTCAATCCGCCCGCTTTTACGGGAGGTTTGTACGGTGCGCTGGTGCAGGCAGATGGTAAAATCATAACTTGGGGAACTTTTACTGCGGGCGCATACAGCAATCTCATCAGGCTGATGCCCGATGGCAGCGTAGATGCGAGTTTTGCGACAGGCACGGGTCCCAATAATTTAGTAGAAAGCGCCATCTTAGAGCCCGACGGCAAGATAGTCCTTGTCGGACAAATGACGCTTTACGATGGTGTAGCTGTCAACCGTATGCTGCGCCTCAATAGCGATGGTAGCCGCGATGCGAGTTTTGCAGCGGCTGCCTTTGCGGGGGGCTTCCCTGTCTGCATCGCCCGCCAAACGGATGGCAAATATGTCATTGGTGGCAGCTTTACGAGCTATGGCGGCGTGGCTTGCGAACGCATTGCCCGCCTCAATACCAACGGAAGCCGCGATGCAGCCTTCACAAGCGGTGCAGGCATAGGCGCAAACGCTTTGGTGCGCTACATAACCCTGCGTGCAGATGGCAAAATCTGGATAGGCGGCAGTTTTACGACCTACAGCGGCACGGCGCGCAATCGCATCGCCCGCCTCAATGCCAACGGCAGCCTTGACGCTACGACCAATATCGGCACAGGCGCAAGCAGTACCGTTTGGGCTATCGCCCAGCAGTCGGACGGCAAAATCTACATAGGCGGCGAATTTCTAACTTACAACGGCAGCACCGTCAACTGCTTTACCCGCCTAAATGCAGACGGCAGCACAGATGCAGGATTTAATACAGGCGGCGGCTTAACGGTTACCTCGTCAAACAGGGTCATATACAGCCTTTTTATACAAAGCAATGGGCGGGTATTATTGGGCGGGCGTTTCCATGCCTACGGCGGCGTAGGGCGCAACGGCATTACGCGCATCGTAGGCGAGCAAACGCCTGTCGTATATGTAGAGGGCGGCAGCCCCAGCGCCAGCATCACAGCGGGCAGCATCTCGCCCGCTGTATCCAATGGCACAAATTTCGGCGTTACAAGCCCTTGCGCAGCGCTTACGCGGCAATTTACGATAACGAATATGGGCAGTAGCGACCTAAATTTGTCGCTACCGATTAGCCTCACGGGAAGTCCCTATTTTAATGTTGTTTCGCAGCCCGCTCAAAGCGCACTCGCGCCAGGCGAAAGCACCACTTTCAGCATACAAGCCGCCGCCGCCGTAGGCGGTACACACACGGCTACGGTTACTATCGGCAGCGACGACTGTGGGCTGCTTGATGGCAATTTCAAATTCAATATATCTACCGACGGCAGCGCAGCGGGTTTATTTGACCTCACACGCGGGCGAGCACTATTTTTCGACGGCACAAACGACTACGTCGATATCGGCAACAACATACAAAGCCTACCCGAAATGACCTTCGAGGCTTGGATACGCCCCAATAACATCACGATAAGCACGGTATTTGAGGAAATTTGCTCCAAAGAGCGCATAAATTCCCTCGCCATCAACCGAACCACAGGCAAGCTGCACGTAAATTTCGGCAACGGCACAAGCTGGGGCGCAGCCACAGAATCCACAACCAATATACCCTACAATCAATGGACACATATAGCCGCCACCCGCAATGCAGCGGGGCAGGTGCGCATATACATCAACGGCGTTTTAGATGCTACAGGCTCCAACAACGCCACAGGCACAAATACTAATGCCCGCACTATCGGGCATAAACTCGGTGCCCCCTTCAATCTCGCTGCCTTCGGTGGGCATATCGACGAACTACGCATTTGGTCGCGCGCACGCTCGGAGCAAGAAATACGGGAAAATATGCACCTCTCCCTCAATAGCTGCGAAAGCAACCTATTAGCCTATTACCAATTTAATAGCGCACCAGGCAGCACGATGGCAGTAGACGCAACAAGCACCTTTTCAGGTAATTTATCGGGTATGAACGTCGTTACCTCTTGGCAAAATATGGGTGTAAACGTCGGACAAGACCCCGCCCGCCTCTCCAATAGCCAAAGCCGAGTAGGCGTAATAAACCAAACCCTGCACCATTTCGCCGCCGCCAATATCGAAGTAGAATTTATACAAGTAAATGCCCCGCAAAACTACACGGCTACCTATCAACTCTACGCCCCCAACAATATCAACGGCGCAAGCGGCGCTACCATCTTCGCCAACCCCGTATGGACACTCAATAGCTCCGCACAAAACGGTAGCCAACAAATGAATATCCGCTTTACCCTGCCTGCTGGCAGCCTCACAAGCAGCGACCATAGCAAATACCGCTTGTACTGGCGACCTATGTACAGCGATGGCGATTGGACAATGATAGACGGCACAGCCAATAGCATCAGCGGCAATACTATTCGCTTTACCAACATTCGCCAAATTGGGCAATACATGATAGTACGCAACTCCGAAGCCAACGTTAGCGATGTGCGTGGTGGTATGTATAGTTTCGACGACGAAGATGACTATATCCAAATGACCAATATGGCAGGCGACTTTAGCGGCGATTGGACTACAGAGCTATGGTTCAAGCCCAATGCCATCGAAAACTACCAAAATTTACTGCACACGGATTTCCCCAATCAAGATTTAGGCTTGCGCATAGAAATAAGCGATAATTTTGCGGCTGGGCATTTGTACCTTTCTGTATCCGACGATAATACCTTCCGCCCACATACCATAGTGCCTTTAGGCGGCAATTTCAATGCAGGAGAATGGTATCACCTTGCTATTGTTGCCGATAGAGCCAACAACCGCATACGCGCTTACCTCAATGGCACTTTAGTCGTCGATGCAGCGCATACGTCTTGGCCTAATAGCTTCCCTGCTACCGTTTTCGGGTACGGTTTTGAGCAAACCGCAGACAGAGATTTCAACGGCGCTTTAGACGAAATTCGCTTCTGGCGGCTTGCACGCAGCCAAAACGAGATACGCGAAAATATGCACCTCACCCTAAAAGGTACAGAAACGGGCTTGCTCTCTTATTATCAATTCAACAATGACCAAACTGTAGGCAGCCCCAACAGCGTGCGCGATGCAGTCGGCACCAATCATGGAAATTGCCTCAATATGACCAATGCCCATGCCCGCACAGCAGAAGTCGCCGTAGCAGGCGGCGTAGCCGATAGGCTCACGGTTTCCGCTGCGGGTACTTTTGCCTTTCCCAATACGGGACTAAATATCACTTTCGCCGACAATCCTGACGGCGAAATTGTCGTTTCTCGCCTGCAAACCGAGCAGCCACATGGCGTTTCTTCCATTCCTGCTACCGATGCCGACGATGAGTATTTTGTAGTCTGGAACTACGGCAACAACCAAACGCCAGCCGTCAGCGCGATGGAATTTTTGCGCCTGACGCATCTCGACGGCGCAAATACGCCCGCCGACCTCGCTCTATACAAACGCGGCAGCCGCCAATACGGCAATACTTGGGGCAGCGCCATCGCTACAGCTACAAATATTGGCGGCACGGGGGTAAATTCTGCCCGCTTCACGGGCAGCCCGCTGACGGTCGGATTTAGCCAATTCGTCATCGCCGCCAATGCCAGCACCAACAGCCTACCCATAGAACTTTTGCATTTTGAAGCTACCCGCCTCGACCCCGCCCGCGCCCAACTGCAATGGAGTACAGGCAGCGAATACAACAACAAAGGATTTTGGATAGAGCGTATGCGCGCCAACGAAACCCAATTTACAGCCCTCGCTTGGGTAGATGGTCTAAATCAGGCGGGCGACTATCATTTTACGGACGAGCAAGCGGGCGCAAATATCTGTTACTACCGCCTCCGACAAGTCGATTTTGAGGGCGAAGGCGAGCAAATTAGCCCCATTCGCGCTATCGGCGCTATCGAAACGAGCGCGCAAATTCAGCTTTTTCCCAACCCCAGCAGCGACAATTTATATGTACGCCTGCCCGCCTCCTTGCAATCCCTCGGCTTCGCTTGGCGCTTGTTTGATAGCACAGGCAAACAACTAAGCGAAAGCCCCCAAGCCGATGCCAGCAGCCCTATTTTGCAAACCAGCAAGTTAAACAGCGGTTTATATTGGTTGCAACTGCGCTTCAACGATGGCTCGCAGTATAGCCTCCCCTTCCAAAGACCTTAGAAACTGTTTGAAAACGCAAAGCATGGACTACCTCCACCCCATTAGTTGGCACGATGCAAGCGCAAAAAGCGCAGAAAAGCCCGCCTTTAGCATCTTAATCCCGACTTGGGACAATCTCCCCCTGCTCCGCCTTTGCGTCGAAAGCCTGCGACAACACTCCGCCCTACAGCACGAAATAATCCTACACATCAACGAGGATAAAGAAGCGCAAACGCGTCGATGGGCGGAGGGAGAAAACATAGCCTATAGTTACAGCGCGCAAAACGTCGGTGTTTGCTATGCTATCAATGCTGCCGCAAGGCTCGCCAAAGCCGATTATATCTGCTATTTCAACGACGATATGTATGCGCTGCCGCACTGGGATTTGCCCCTATGGCAGGCGATACAAGCGCGCGCCGACGAGCTTTTTTATTATTCCGCCACCATGATAGAGCCGACGGAAACGGGCAACCCTTGCGTGCTTGCGCCCTACGATTTTGGGCGCAGCGCGGAGGATTTTCAGCGCGAAAAGCTGCTTTGCACATACCAAAAATTGCCTGCGCGGGCTGATTGGTGGGGTGCGTCTTGGCCTCCGAGCGTGGTCAGCCGCCGTTTGTGGGAGCAAGTAGGCGGTTATGATGTCGATTATTCGCCAGGTTTTGGCTCCGACCCTGACTTTAGCCGCCGTTTGTGGGCGGCAGGCGTGCGCGATTTTCGGGGTTTGGGCGCGAGTCGGGTCTATCATTTTCAGTCAAAAACGACCAAGAAAGTCCAGCCTAATAATGCGCGCCGCAGTTTTGCGCGCAAATGGGGCTGCACGATTAGCCATTTTTATCGGTATGCCTTGCGCATGGGGCAGCCTGTGGGCAGCGATTTTGAGCAGTTGGGCGAAATGAAAACAAGCCTTTGGGCGCGTATTCGGGGTTTTTGGGCGGGTTTGTAGCTATTTTTTTTTGGGGCGTGCCCGCCGCGCAAAAAGGCGCGGCGGTCGGGCTATTTGAGCCGTAGCATGCTACGGCTCTACATATCCCTCACGCATTTTTCCCGCCGCCGAAAGGCGGCGGCGGGCTTTAGTATACAGCCTGCGCTCGCCCGCGTCTTTCGCGGGCGGGCAAGCACGCGTGAGGGATAGTAGCGAAGCCGCCGCGATAGCGGCGACGAAGCGGATAGCCCGACCGCAGCCCCCTTTTTGGGGCTGCGGGCACGCCCAAAACAAAAAAACTATTATTTTTATATAAAATTTTATCTTTATGCTTGCACGTATTTTATTGATTATCAGTTTTTTATGGAGTTTTAATTTATGGGCGCAGACGGCTCAAGAATGGCAGCGCAGGGGGCATATTGCGGAAGAAAAAGCCCAAACGGAAGAGGCTATGCGTTGCTACACGGCGGCTTACGATTTGATGGCAGCAACGAAGGATTTAAATTTATTTTTGGCAGGCGAAGATATAACGAAGCTGCTTATAAAATCGCAAAAAGTCAACGAAGCCCTACAATGGGCGGATAAAATAGAAATAGAAGTCCAAAAACAGGGAAAGGATTTTTATCGTTTTTTTGCACTTTATCCGCGCTATCGGGCTTATTCGGCGCGGCAGGAAAGCGAGAAAGCGGAGGCATTGGCGAAAGAATTAGAAAAAATTTTAGCAACGGCATCAGAAGACTGTCCTGCGGATTTGCGCCTGCACTGCCATTTTGCCTTGAGTGTGGAGGCTCAACAAAAAGGCATAGCCCCTTTAACGAAGCAGCACTTTTTTGCAGCCTTGGCGCTGCTGCAAAATGGGAAGGCTACAAACAAGTATATACAGGCACATCTTTACGCTTACGGCACGCTGATAACCCTGCTTGGCTTATATCCTGAAGGGGATAAGGCGCTTTATATGCGCGAGCAAAAACGCTTGGCGGAAGCTATGGGCGAGGAAGGCAATAGGGTGCGCGAGCGCGCCTATGCCTTTGAGGCGCATCTATCTACTGCAAGCGGGGATACGGGTTTGATTAAGGCAAAATTTGAACAGTGGCAGCAATTTGTGCTAAAAAATTTCCCCGAAAACTGGACACTGTTAGGAGAGACCTACAGCCATACGGGTTCGATGTACAAGGACGCTTGGGCTAATATAGTGGGCTTGGGCACGCCTGCGCATTTGGAGGCGGTGGAGCGGGCGCGGCTTTGTTTTTGGCAGGCGCTACACTATTATAAATTTGCGCCCCCCAGCAAAACGCGAGAAACGGTAACATCGATAGTATACAGAAATTTAACCTTTTTACTTTCGGAAACGAAGCTCGAAAAGCCTGTGCCTTTTGATACGCTGGCGCTGTATGGGTTTGAGGCTTTCCGTTATTCGCTGCTGACGCAGTCGCAACAATTTACGCAGGAGCAATTCCCCGATTTTAGCTCGCCAAGCATACAGAGTTATAATTTATCGCAGAGTTTGTATTCGCTTTTTTCGCTGCAAAGGGTGTATCTAAAGCAGTACGAAGCGGGCGAGCATTGGCGCAAGCCTTATTTGCAAAGATGTATACGCGCCAGCGAGCAGCTTATCCAGCGTATACGGCTCGCCTCGACCAATGAAGCCGACGCGGCAACCATGCAGCAAACCTTAAATTGGGGGCACCACGGTACTTTATACTGTTATTTGGCTTTTTACAAGGTTGAAAAAGAGGCAAAGTACTTGGATTCTATCTATCATACCATTGAGCAAAGCAGCGCGGCATTGGTGCGTAGGCATCGCAATCGGGAGGCGCTGTTTGCGTATGCGGGTGTATCGAAGGCAGAAACGGAGCGCTATCTACAAAAGCGGCGCGATTTGCAGATTTTGAGCAATCAGCAGGCTGCCGCTATGCGAGAAAATCGCCAAAGCGATGCCCAGCGCCTAAATGCCGAAATTCTCCGCGCCCAACAGCAGCTAAAACTACTTGACGAAGAATTAGCGAAAAAATACCCGCGTTATGCGCGCACAGGCTTCGATATGCCCAGCGCCAGCATCGCCAGCATTCAGCAACAAATGCCTACTGATGGGGCTTTCATCAATTTTTTCAACGAATTGAGCGCCTTAGTCATCTGTAAAGATACGGCTTTCGTCATAAATGATATTTGGGTTTGGGGCGACCACGAAAAGATGCAAGCCTTTGCGAAGCTACTACAGCAGCCAAGTTTTGAGGACGCAGCTAAATTGGCGCAAGAGAAAAAACAGTTTATAGAGCTTGCTGTTTATCAGCAGGAGCGCATACGCCCTTTGCTTGCAGTACTGGAGCAGCAGAAAGTACATAAGCTACTGATAAGCAACAATTACCGCACGGGCATTGGTATTTATGAATTGATGCTTCGGCAGGCTGCCGATACGCTTGCGCCGTATCAGGACTTCGATTTTTTGCTGAAACATTATCAAGTGCAGTATATTCCCTCCGTATCGCTTTGGCTCGAAGCACAGGAACAAGCAAAAGGACAGCAGACAAACGGCAAAATTTTGGCTTTTTCGGCGCTCTATCAGCCCGAAAATAGCCCTCTACCCTATCGCAGCAATGCGCAGCAGATTTTACGCCGCTCGCTTAGTCCGCTCAAAGGGGCAGGCGAAGAGGTGCTAAACTTAGCAAAATTATACTGGGGCGACTTCATACAGCAAGACAGCGCACATGAGGCAAACTTTAAGCGGGCTATGCGGCAGCCTTACGCTGTAGTGCACTTAGCGATGCACGGTTTATTAGACCACGAAACGCCTGAAGCCTCTGCGCTTGCTTTTTCTGAATATGCAGATTCTACGGAGGATAATTTTTTATATAGCTCGGAAATCGCGCTTTTGAACTTGTCGGCGCAGTTGGTCGTGCTTTCTGCCTGCGAAACGGGCGTGGGACAAGAGCAAGCGGGCGAGGGTGCGATGAGTTTGGCGCGCTACTTTTTGTATGCGGGCACGCCTGCAGTAGTGGCCACGCGCTGGCAGGTCAATGACCAAACGACGGCGCTCATCGTACAAGCTTTATACGAAAACCTCCATAAAGGCTTACCCGCATCGGAAGCTCTGCGGCAGGCGCAACTTACCTACCTACAGCACGCGAAAGGCGTAGCACAGCACCCGTTTTTTTGGGCGGCGTTTTTTAGCGTGGGCTACACGGATACGCCTATCAAAATCTACGACAAAGACCATCCACAACGAAAAATCTATTATTGGGCGGGAGGAATTGGTTTGGGGGCTATAGCAGCTTTGGGCGGGGGACTGTGGTGGTATCGACGCAGGCGGAAAGCGGCAAAAAGGCTTAGCGGCGCATAGAAGGCGGTGGCGGCGAACCATCGAGCTGCCAAGCGCAAAGCGTATGTGTATGGTACTCGAATTTTTGCAGCGCTGTATCTGCCCGCACCCGAATAATGCGGCAAGGCTCATAGTGCCTATCTAAAGGCGAGCCCCAAGGACGCGCATCCAAATGACCTGCGCTTTGCTCGTTGAGATAGGCGAGCATCTCCGAGTGCTGCGCCGTAATAAGCTTCGGATAAGCGGCAAAAATTTCTTCAGTGCTGTACTTCTGCCGTAGAACGCTCAGCCATGAGATACTAAACGAGGGCTGTGGCTTATGATGCAAAAGATATACGCCCATAGGCAGCAGACTTTGCGCGGTAGAGTGCAAAATTATAGGCGGCTCTTGTGGCTTATCTACCGAATAGAGATACAAATTTAGCCCTATAGGCTGCGGAGTTTGCAATTTTTTTAGCAAAGCAGGGTCGGGCGTAGCACCCCCACAATAGGAATCCGTATGCCAAGCCTCAAAGCTAATTAGCGCGCTATCTGCCTGCGCCCGCAGCGAAAAAGCAGCACATAAACAACTGAAAATCAAAAATATACCTGTCATGCTTTAATCGTAGCTTTTTTGCGTGAGGGATAGTAGGGGCAGCCCTTGTGGCTGCCCTGAATAGCCCGACCCTGCGACCTTTAAGCGCCGCGATTTTCGCGGCGCGGGGAGCGGGGGCACGCCCAAACAAAAAAGATGCTGATGCTACGCGATTAGTTGCGCCACAGATAAGGAAAAAGCAAAAAAACCAGACTCGCCAGCAGTACGTCGACGCTCAAAAGTATCAGAAAATCGCGGTAATAGGCACTATCCGTCATAAGATTGAGCGCAATTTTGCTGAGGCGCAAGAGCATGAGCAGGATAGGAATGATGACGGGAAAGCTCAAAATCGCCATCAGCGTGGCACTCTGCTGCGCTTTGGCAGCGATAGCCGAAATGAAGGTAAAAGCCACCGCAAAACCCAAAGCCCCCAGCCCCACCGTCGCAAAAAATAAACCCTGATGCACCACAGGATACCCCAAAACTAAGGCAAAAGCCCCCAGCGCCAGCACCGACACGACCAAGAGCAATAGGCTATTGTAGAGCATTTTGGCGAGAATGACCGCCGAAGGGGAAGCCATAAAATAGTAGTACAACTGCCGCTCTTGTGGCTCTTGCACGAAGCTTTTGGCAACAGCATTGACGGAGGCAAAAAGCACTATCACCCAGAAAAGCGCCGTCCAGACCGCGCCGCCCACCTCCTGCCCCAGCGTAGAATATACGACAAAAACCGTAGAAACGACGTACAACAAAATCCCGCTAATCGCCGAGCGTTGCCGCCATTCTAAGCGTATATCTTTGCGTAGTAGCTGCCAAGTTTGCCGCCAGAAGTTCATAGTAAAGTATCAGGTATCAGGTATCAAGTAGTAAGCTACTTTCTACCGAAGTAGTGAAAATCAAAGCAAAACGGCGACCTCCGCCGCCCGCGCCTCTTGAGTCCAAAAATCGTAAGCGATGAGGCGAATGCGCCAATTTTCGCCTGCTCTGGGGCGCGTAGTCGCCAAAAAACGCTGTAGCCAAGCCTGCATATTTTCTTCTGTTAGCTCCGCGCCGAGCAGCGCGCCTTCACAATAAGCCAAGCCCCCCGCACTCAAAAACGAAGCGAAACGGCTATGTATGGTCTGGCGCAAATCTGCGCGCATCGCCTGCCAGCCAAGATATTTTATACCTTCCCAGACGTGGATACTTTGTAGCAAAAAATCCCTTTTTACCTGCGGTAAACGCAATAAATCTAATTTCTGCCGCTCGCCTTTTTCATTTTCCCAAAACACGCCATACACCCGCTGTTGCGGCTGCGCGTGCCTATCGGCAGCAAAACCAGAGTACATACCGTACAAAAAAAAGGGAACCGTTTCCACCTGCTTATGAAAAAAATAAGCCTGAAAAAGCAGAAACAAACCCACGATAATGGCGCGCCTACGCCTCATGCGTATTATCGTCGCCATCGGCAGGCAGCGGATAATGTTTGTCCAAAACTGCCTGAATTTCGGGGACGGAAATGTTGCTTTGCACGGCGTGGTAGAGGAGCTGATTTTTGTACAAAATGAGCAGTTGCGCCACCTCGTCGCGCAGCCCCATCTGCACCGCAAAAGAGTTGCTTGCGGAGCGGTACAAGCCCGCATCGAGCACGTACATCTCTATTTGCCGCTCGTCAATCGTCCAAAGCGTATGCAGGTTGCCCATCGTGAGCATACTTATCGCGTGCGACGAATGATGTTTGAAAAGTCCGACAGGGCGCTCTTCCGACCTATCCATAAATTCGTTGATGTCGGCGTTATTTTTGAGCTGTCCCGCCCAATTTATAGCGTTTCTTTTATGTGGGAACATGGCGCGAGGGGCGTATATAGTAAATTGAAAATGAATCTGTTGTGAAGCTTTTTTTTGTTTGGGCGTGCCCCCGCAAATGCCGCGCAAAGGGCGCGGCGCGGGGTCGGGCTATCCGAGCCGTAGCATGTGCTACGGCTCTACTATCCCTCACGCTGCGCGCCGCCTTTGGCGGCGCTTTTGGTAGGCAAAGAGATGCCGATGCTGGTACCCGAAAACCAATGTTGGGCGGGTGTTTCGCGCCAAAAGAGGAAGGCGCGGCGATGTCGGCGCGAGAACTGATGCAGGCTATCGGCAAGTTCGGCATTATCGCTGACAATAATGCCGTTTTCGCTCATTTTCGGCAAAATTGCCTCGTATTCCCGCGCCTCGTAAGTCGCCGAATGGTCGCTATCGTTGATAAATAAATCAACAGCCTTATCAAACTTATTCAAAGACTCGATGCTATCGCCATAGAGTATAGTGCCAAATTCTTTGTAGGGACTTTGGAGCAGATAGCCCGCCGCAGGGTTGATATCCGTGCCGTAATAGTGCCCCAAATCGCCTTCCGCAGCGTTGCGCCGCAGCGCCGCACAGAGCACGCAACTGCCCAAACCCTTGTCGATGCCTGTTTCTATCAGCACACGCGGGCGCAAGATACGCACCAGCGCATACCAGCCTATGCGGCGGGCATAGTAGACGGTGTTATCGGATTTGTAGCGGTCGGGGTGCTGTTGTAGATGCGCAAGTATATGCGCGCTTAGCTCCTTGTCTTGCTCTATTTCTTGCAAATAGCCTTCGACTTTTTCCACTTCCGTATTCGTTGCCTGTGCGATAAAATCCGTCAGATAAGCCCGACTAAGATTATCGAGCGGATAGGTAAAATTCGTCGTTTCTTTCGACACGAAAAGCCAGCGCAGTGCCTGCCAATGCGAAGACATACGCAAAGACAACAAAATTTTCCAGCGATAAAAAAACAGTATAAAGCGCCCAATGAAGGGCAAACGAAGCAGAGTTTTCAAGAATGACGAGTTACGAATGACGAATGACGAATGACGAAGTGAACGCGTGGCAAATGACGAACACGAAGTTAAGGCGCAGTGAATGACAAATGAAAAGGCAAAAAAAAACACTTTTCACTTTATTTGTACTTGCTACCACTGCCGCCGCAAGGCGGCATAGTACCAGCGACGCGAGCGTAGCGAGCGGCGCAGTACCTACGGCACAAGCACAATTACAGCGCAAGCACAACTACCTACTACCTACTACCGTATACTCCTGTTCGCCGATGCGGAGTTTGGCTTTTTGGAGGCTTTTACCGTCGGCGCTGATTTCGGCGGAGAAGTAGCAGACGTATCTACCATCGAAGCCAGAGGCATGTATTTTATTTTCTTGTATAGCGCCTGCGAGGGCGAAAGCGCCGCCTGCGCGGGTGGAGGCGTTGAGGCTGCTGTCTTTATCGGCAAGGGGGAGGAGTAGGCTGATTTCGTTGCCTTTGGCGCTGAATTGTAGGCTGGTTTCGAAGGTGGTGGAATCGTTGGCGGAGGCGACAAGGGCATTCCATTTGCCTGATACGTCGGCTACGGGTGGGCGGCGCACGTCGGGAAAACGCGGGAAAGCGCCGCTTTGGGATTGGAATTTGACGGGGTACTGCTTTTCGGTCTCGTCATATAGGAAGCCTTCCATGATGTTGACTTCGTAGATGAGGCGCAGATGTGTTTTTTGGCTGTGGAAGTATATCCAGATGGTATCACCGACGAAGCGTAGGCTATCGCTTGTAATTTTGTGTTCGCCGTCGCGGAATTCTATTTTTTGGGGGCTGCCTTTTGCGTCGCTATGTACATGAAACATAGCGGGAATGCGCTCTTTTCCTGCTGCATCGACGACGAAAGTCCCTCGCCAGTCGCCAGGCGCTATATGCTCGAAGGGCTTGCCTGTTTGTATGCCGAAGCAGCCCATAGAAAACAGCGCTGCGGCGGCGAGCAGCGACAAAAATACAAAGCTTTTCATAAAGATAAGTGTAGAAAATGAGCCGATAAGGCTTAAATTTGGCGCAAAGAAACGGATTTTTTCGATGAAACCATTGTATTTATTATATCCTGCGATTTTGGGGGCGGTCTTGGGCTGTGTGGCGGACGTATTTTTGTTGTACGAGCCTGCGGCGGTATACGAGTCGGGGGATTATGCGTTTTTGGCGCGTATAGCTCCGCAGGATTTGGCTATTGGTCATTATTTGGGGGTATTGGCGATACCGTTGGAGGGTTTGGGATTGTGGTATCTGATAGACGGGCTTTGGGAGGGCAAAGAGCGGCTAAAGACGCTGCTTATTTGGTTGGTTGCTTGGATTTTGTTGTTGGGGGTGGTATATCATGCTTCGGTGGCTTGGCTGGGTGCTTGGCTGCGGGCGGGGCATGCTTTGGGGGAGGTTTCGGCGCTGATTGAGCCGCTGGCGGGGGCTTTGGTGGTCGGTTTTGTGCTTTTGTCCTTGCTTTGGGGCTGGGTGGTTTGGCGGCAGGGAGGCGGGCGCTGGTATGGGCGTGGGGTTTTGTGGACGCACCCGCTGTTAACATATTTGGGTTGTATTGGGTTGTATTTGGTTCTGCCCGAATGGGGGAGATATACGGCGGTGGCGGGATTTAATGCGGCGATAGGGCTGCTTTTTTTGCGGCTACTCTTCTGGGAGGGACGACGGGGCTAATGCGTCGTGCGCGTTTCCCGCAGGCAACGCGCTACGCGCTCGCCTGCGGTTATGAAAAGTAAGCCCCTTTGGGGCTATATTTGCACAGTAAAAAACTACTTTTCACTTTTCACTTTTCACTTTTCACTTTTCACTTTTCACTTTTCACTTTTCACTTAAAAAAAGCGTGAGGGATAGCAGTGGAAGCGCCGAAATGAAATGAAGGCGCTGCAACGGATAGCCCGACCGCCGCCCCCCGTGTGCGCGTAGCGCGCATGGGGGCGACGCGCCGCTTGCGGCGCGGCGGGGGGCAGAGCGGCGGGCACGCCCAAAAAGAAAAAAAGTATCCGTGTACAATTTTTTGCTTTTTTGTCTATTTTAGCGGCGAAAACAAACAAAGCACCACACCAAATATGGAACAAGAACGCATCTGGCTAAAGCAATACCCCGCAAATACGCCGCACGATATTGATTTGGGAAAATATACCTCGCTTATCGATTATGTCAATGATTTGCTGAAAGAATTTGCCGACCGACCCGCTTACGAGAGCATGGGCAAGGTGATGACGTACCGCGAAATCGACGAAAAATCGAAGGCTTTTGCGGCTTTTTTGCAGGCAAAGGGGCTGAAAGCGGGCGACCGTATCGCCTTTATGATGCTGAATTTGCTGCAATATCCAATTGCCTTGTTTGGCGCGCTACGCGCAGGTTTGATTATCGTGAATACGAACCCCCTCTATACGGCGCGCGAAATCAAGCATCAGTTCAACGATGCGGGCGTGAAAGCCGTATTGGTGCTGGAAAATTTTGCGAGCGAGCTGGAAAAAGTTATCAAAGAAACGCCCGTTGAGATGGTGATGATAACGAGCATCGGCGAGATGTTGGGCTTTTTTAAGGGGTTCATCACGAATTTTGTGGTGCGGAATGTGAAAAAACTTGTTCCCAAACACGGACTAACAAACGCCATTAGCTTCAAATCTGCGCTTTCTCAAGGCGCGGGCGCACAGCTCAAAATGGCTACGGGCGGGCAGTTGGACGATACGATTTGTATACAATATACGGGCGGTACGACGGGCGTAGCCAAAGGGGCGGAATTGACGAACCGCAACCTTATCGCCAACATGCTACAGGTGCGGGCTTGGATAGGGGCTGCCGACCTGAAAATTGGGCAGGAGCGTATGCTTACCCCCTTGCCGATGTATCATATTTTTTCCTTCACGGTGAATTGTCTGTGTATGGCGAGTTTGGGCGCTATGAGTATCTTGGTGGTGAATCCGCGCGATTTGCCCAAACTCGTAGGCACTATACGCTCTACGCGTCCGACGCTAATGACGGGCGTAAATACGCTGTTTAACGCGCTGCTCAATAATGCAGAGTTTTGCGCTTTGAATTTTAAGGAAATCGGCATGAAGCTCGCCGTAGGCGGCGCGATGGCGGTGCAACGCCCTGTAGCCGAAAAATGGCAAAAGATAGTAGGCATACCGCTTACGGAGGGTTTTGGCATGACGGAATGCGCCCCCGTTGCCTGCGTTAATCTGCTGCACGCGCAGCGCTTGGGCTCTATCGGTGTGCCTGTGCCCTCGACTTATGTGCGCATTTCTCATGTCGATACGGGCGAAAATCAACCCATAGGCGAGCGCGGAGAAATACAAATCAAGGGTCCACAAGTCATGAAGGGCTATTATAAGCGCCCCGACGAAACCGCCAAAACCATCACCGCAGACGGCTGGCTACGCACGGGCGACATTGGCATCATGGACTCTGAAGGCTTCGTTAGCATTGTCGACAGGCTCAAAAATATGATTTTGGTATCGGGCTTCAACGTCTACCCCAATGAACTGGAGGATGTTCTTGCCGCACACCCGAAAATTATGGAAGCCGCCGCTATCGGTGTACCCGATGCAAAATCGGGCGAGGCTATCAAAATTTTTGTAGTCAAAAAAGACGAGTCGCTCACAGAAGATGAAGTGCAAAAATTTTGCGAAGAGCAGCTCACGGGCTACAAAAAACCGCGTTACATAGAGTTCATCGCCGAACTGCCGAAAACCAATGTCGGCAAAATCCTACACCGCGAGTTGCGCGATATGGAAATGAAAAAGCGGGAGAAATAAACCGCATTCCACAAAAAAGCGCTATTATTGCCGCGCCTGAAAAGCTATGCCACCACTAAAATATAGTTAGAGTCAATGAAAATCGCTATCAACGTTGTCTTGCTCGCTTTGGCGGGCGTATTGATTTATGCGCTCGTGGAGAGTATCCGCGTGCCGATTGAGTTTAAAAATACCCGCGAAATGCGCGAGGTCGCTGTACGCGCACGCCTGAAAGAAATCGTTGAGCTGCAAAAAATGTACAAGGACTTGCGCGGCGACTATGCGGGCGATTTCGATACGCTGGCGCAGGTATTTCTAACGGATTCTTTTACTATAGAAAAGCGTTTAGGCGACCCCAACGATTCTACTAAGGTTTCTACCGTTACGACGGTGCGGCTTGCTGCACGCGACTCGCTGGCTGGTTTCTTGAAAAAATATGCCTCGACCGTATCAAATACGAGCGATTTGAATGCCTATTTTGCAGAAATCCGCCTAATTCCCTACTCTCGCAAGGGAGAGCCGACTACGCCCGCCACCGCCAAAGGAGAAAAAGAGTTCGAGATAATCGCCGATAGTATCGCACTTTCTTCAGGCTCTGGTGTCGAGATACAAACGCCAACCTTTGAAGTGCGCACCCGCCTGAAAGGATTTTTGGCGGAGTACGATTCCTCTTACATGATGTACGACAAACGCTATGACCCCGCTTCCCTGCGCAAGGTCGGCGATCTGTCGAAACCCTCCGTAGCTGGCAACTGGTAAGCAAGTCAACGAAAAAAAATTTCGCCCTCGTGCTCACACTCCGACAGAATATACAAGACCATTTTTGGCAGCCTGCCCTTACGCACACCTATCAAATGAACATTTTGGTAGGTGTGCATAGTTTTGTCTACTGCATCAGCGACCAGCGTAGGCAGCTGCTCACACTGCGCGACTATCAGATAGCCGCCCCCCAAAATGCCGCCGCAGCTTTTCAGCAGTTGCGGGCGGAAGATGCTTGGTTGGGTATGACCTTCGGGCGGGTAAATTTGCTCTTCGATACGCCGCATCTCTTGGCGCTGCCTGCGGCACTATTTCAGCCAGAGCAAGTAGATTTGTACCTGCAAAGCGGTTTTCATGCCTTGCCCGCCAATTTATACAGCGGCTACGAGCAAATAAACGCCGATACCGTCGCCGTTTTCGCTGCCGATAATCATTGGCGGCAGGTATTGGGGGAGGCTTTTCCGCAGGCGCGGCAGCAGTCCGCCCCCGCTACCCTATTCCAATACCTCGCCCTCTTGCCTGCCGATGGCGACAATATGCGCCTCTACGCCCATGTGCAAGAGCATCGCGCCCTATTGGTAGCCTTCGATAAAGCGGGGCAACTGCTCTATCTCAATGGCTTTGAGTTTCAAGCGGCTACGGATTTTCTGTATTTTGCGATGCTGGTGTTTCAGCAGCTGCAGCTGGACGTACAGACACAGATTTTGCAACTCTCAGGCAGCCTGCTCCCTGATTCGGAGGTGCATAAATTGCTACTCAAGTACATACGCCATATTCAATTTTTGTCCCCTCCCGCTGCCTTACAATTTAGCGCGGCTTTCGACGGGGTAGAGAAGCACCTTTACGCCGAATTATGGGCAAACATTCGCTAAAACACAAAAAATTTAATACCTAAATACCATTGCCGCCGCAAGGCGGCATGATACCAGCGCTGCGAACGAAGTGAGCAGCGCCGTACCTGTACATAAAGCCAAACAAATGAGAATCATCAGCGGTAAATTTCGCTCCCGCCGCATCGAGTTTCCGCCCCTCAAAAACGCCGAAGCCCTCACACGCCCCACGACCGATATGGCGCGCGAAAGCCTCTTCAATATGCTGCAAAACTGGCTGCCCATCGAAGAAGAAGGCGCACAGCGAGTTTTAGACCTATTTGCGGGCACAGGCGCTGTAGGGCTGGAGTTCCTATCGCGCGGAGCGGGCTGGGTCGATTTCGTCGATGCCTCCGCCGTTTGCGTGCAGAGCATTCGCCGCCATGCGCAACTGTTTGAGATAGAAGCACAATGCGGCTTTTTTCGCAGCGATGCGCTCGCTTTTTTGCGCGCTCAATCCGCCGCCAGCACGCAATACGACTACATTTTCATCGACCCGCCTTACGCCCTGCCCCGTCTTTCGGAGCTGCCCGCGCTCGTTCTTTCGCTCTCCATTTTGCGCCCCCAATCGGGCATTTTAATTTTGGAGCACGACGATAGATACAGCTTCAACGCCGACAAAATCCCGCAGTTTGTGGAAACACGCCACTACGGCAAATCCCGCTTTTCTTTCTTCACTGCCTAATTTTTACGTTTTTTTTGGGCGTGCCCCTGCTCCCCGCGCTAACGCGCTTAAAGGTCGCAGGGTCGGGCTATTTGAGCCGTAGCATGCTACGGCTCTACATATCCCTCACGCAAAAAATCCCCGCGCCCAAAGGGGGCGCAGGGCGCAGTCCTCAGATAAAAAAACTTCCCCCATGCCCAACATACTCATCATCGACGATGAAGCCAGCATCCGCAACGTATTGCGCGACATCCTCGAACTCGAAGACTACGAAGTAGACGAAGCCAAAGACGGCATCGAAGCACTCGCAAAAATCCGACAAAATAAATTTGATGTGGTCGTCTCCGACATCAAAATGCCCAAGATGGACGGTATGGACGTGCTGGAACGCATCCAAGTCCTCTCCCCCGATGTGCCCGTTATCATGATTTCAGGACATGGCAATATAGAAACCGCCGTCGAAGCCGTCAAAAAAGGCGCTTTCGACTATATTTCTAAGCCCCTGGACATGAACCGCATCCTCATAACCATTCGCAACGCCCTCGACCGCTCCTCTTTGGTGGCAGAAACGAAGGTTTTGAAGAAAAAAATACGCAAAAGCCAAACGCAGGAAATCATCGGCGAAAGCGCCAGCATCGCCAAAATCAAGCAAACCATCGAGCGCGTAGCCGCCACAGATGCCCGCGTACTCGTAACAGGCCCCAATGGCACAGGCAAAGAGCTCGTCGCCCGCTGGTTGCACGAAAAAAGCGAGCGCGCCGACAAACAACTCATAGAAGTCAACTGCGCTGCTATACCCACCGAACTCATTGATAGCGAACTATTTGGGCACGAAAAAGGCGCTTTCACCTCTGCTATGAAACAGCATGTCGGCAAATTTGAACAAGCGCATACGGGCACGCTGTTTTTGGACGAAATCGGCGATATGAGCCTATCTGCACAGGCTAAAGTCCTGCGCGCCCTGCAAGAACACAAGATAACCCGCGTCGGCGGCGAAAAAGACATCACCGTAGACGTGCGCGTCATCGCCGCTACCAACAAAGACCTGCGAAAAGAGATAGAAGAGGGGCGTTTTCGGGAAGATTTATACCATCGCCTCGCCGTCATCATCATACAAGTCCCCGCGCTCAACGACCGCAAAGAGGATATTCCAATGCTGGTAGAGCATTTTATACAAAATGTCTGCACCGAATCGGGTCGCCCTGTCAAAAAAATCAGCCCCCAAGCGCTCGAACTCCTGCAAAAAATGGATTGGACGGGCAATATACGCGAGTTGCGCAACGTCGTAGAGCGCCTTTTGATACTTAGCGAGCAAATCATCACCGCCGACGACGTAACAGCCTACGTCGCGCCCACCATGCGCACCGCCAGCGAGAGCCTACACAGCCTCTTCCGTCGGCTCGGTTCCCTCGAAGCCGTGCAGGATTTCGTTGCCAAAGAATTCAAAAATTGGCAACAAAGCTAATGACGAATTACGAATTACGAATTACGAATTACGAATTTTGCGCATAAGCCATTGATAATCAATATTATACACAAATAACAATCGTCATTCGTCATTCGTCATTCTCTGGCATGCCGCCAAAAGCGGCGCTAGTAAAGCCGTTGCATGCAACGGCTCTACTAACCCGCACGCTGTAAGGGCGAACGCCGAAGGCATCCCCGTAAGGAATAATTATTCGCCCCTTATGCGAAATGCGAAGGGTTAATTTAATCCAGCAGTGCGAGATAATTTTTAGCAAACTGCTTGGGTATGCCGTTGCGTTTTCCTTTTTCGTCTTTGCTAAACACTGTACCATACAATCCGCCTGCATAGCGAAGGTCTAAGCCGACGCAATCGCCATCTTTTATGTCGCCATAAAACTGTATGTTTTTATAGCTATTCGTTTTGGCAATGGCTTTATAATTGGGCGCATGACAGACGGCAATAATGCGCGTTTCTATCGCGCGTAATTTTAATAGCGCTTGTGCTTCGTGTGCGTCTACGGGTTTTGTGCTATGATAAACGACAATATGCGCGGCATTTTCATCTTTTGAAAAGCCAATTTTATCGTCGTGTAGCTTTCGGCGGTTTAGCAAATCGCTGTAAGGCAAAATAAGCAATTTTGCATTCGGCTTTTTGCTGCTATGCCAGCCGTTGCGCTCTGCCTTTGTATTTGATGCGATCAGCGCGGACGCGCTTACATTTAGATTGATTTGCGTTTTGCTATCGCTGCTGCCAAAACCTAAAAATAGGTCTTTGTACTTGTTCTGAGGCAATGACGGATTAGTGGGTAGTGGCGCTGTTTTGATATTGTTCGTATCAAATATAGCATAATCAAATAACTCCCAGTCTTCTGTCTTTGCTATCATAGGAGTAATTTTGCTACCTTGGAAAAAACCAAAAGCCTCCCCTTTTCCATTTTTTCCTTTCTCCCCTTTTTTCATCTCTTCCCAACTCATCGTACAAAATACGGGTGTTTGAGTTTCGATGCTTCGCCCTGCGAAAACATTATACCATTTTGAAGCGACAACATTTTGCCCCGTCAGGTTTATCAGTAAGTCGATTGGCTGTTGGGTCATTTTTTCGGTGATAAGCGGAAAAAACATATCGTGGCAGATATTGCATTGTATGCGCTTGCCCTGCAAAATGATAGGCTCGAAAAGGTCAGCAGGAAGTTCATTTTTGAACTCAAAGGCTATTTTGTCCGCCATACTATGTTTGCAGTACCATTTCTCTGCTGTATCACCTTCGATGGATTGTGGATTATGGTAGTGATACCATTGGCTGCCGTCTGATTTTCGCACGCCTGTTAGAATTGGAATAGTGGATTTAGTGTGCGCATATGTTTGCTCGAGAGCAGCAGCTATTGTTTTTCCCCAAATTTCAAAAAAAAAGCCTTCAGGAAATACAACCAAGTCCGTTTTTATTTTTTTTGCTATTTCTAATGCACGCCTAAAATAAAAAAGCTTATTTACTATTTCGCCTTCGTGTTCATAAGGCATTTGCCATTCAGTGAAATAGAGCGGCACAACAAAGAAAATTTTCATAAGATAGTTTTTATGGTTGGTGAAGGAAAACGTTTAGAAAATTGCCTGCGTTTTGGAGAAAGTTTAGGCGATTGTGGGCGCTGCGCTGGGGGCTTAGGTCAATGAGTAAGCCGCAATAGGCAAGATGAGACATATTGAATATACCACCTTCGGTGTGTTTGTTGTCACTGCTTTCGATTTCTACCGCTAAAATAGGCTGCCATAGCGGCTGTGCAGGCGCTGCCTTATGCAGCATTTTCAAAAAGGCGCAGGAGTCAAGAGTAGCCACATCGACTGTTTGGCTCAAAGCATACAAAAAACTACAAAGCGAATTAGGCAAAGAAAAGCCCGCACAAAGGTCGACTTTGGGCACATAAAACTGTTTTTTGCCAAAGTTTTTCATCAATTCAGACTCCCAATCTTCGCGCAAATCCCAGCCGCTGCCGCTTAGCTCGCTGAAAATTTGCTGCCGTGCGGTTTGTGTTTCTTTTTTTTCGCCGCCTGCGCCGCGATTTTTAGAGCTTTCGGCATTTTGCGAAGGTTTGGCAAAGGACAAAGGCTTAAAATCAAAAGGAATTTCCGAAATATCTACTACAATACAATTATGCTGCCCCGCAAGCAAGGAATAGCTTTGCCCTATGCGCAAGGCTCGGCGCTGCATATCTGCTGTTATCTCTTTGCTTGTGATTAGAAAACGAAACAAAGCGGGCTGCGCGGACATATTGACAAGATTGCCCATTTGGTTTTTGCTCGTAGGGTCGCCGCCCTCTAGCTCAAAAAGCGCGATAGGCAGCCGATTTTCAGGGAAAAAGCGCCCGTATTGCGCCCCTAAATACTTCTGTAGACTGCTGATTTGGGCGCTTTTTAGCTCCATAAACCAAACTAAGTCGAAAATCGGCGAAAATCCCCCTTTAGATGCTGGGCTATATTCTTTCTCACAGATAAATCCTAAGCGCTTGCCGAGTTCATAGAGTTCGTTGATATTTGCTAAGGTACTTTCTTTAGGCATAAAATCGGGTCTTGGGTAAAAAATGCTTCTTTACAAGTATAGGAAATAGGCTTGAGATTAAAAAATCTTTTTTCTCCCGCCGCCGTTTTTATTTTGTAATACCGCCGCGCAGCGCCGTCCTTTGCGGCGCTGCCAGCGCGTGAGGGATGGCAATGTAGAGCCGTAGCATGCTACGGCTCAAAATGAACAGCCCGACCCGCGCCCCTTTCGTAGGGCGCGGGGCACGCCCAAAAACATCAACCCACAAACCCGACAAAATACAAAAATTTAATAAAAAGGACTTTTATCATAGTTTTATGCTATTTAATCGCATCAAAAATCATAAAAACACAAATAAAACCCTTTAAAAATAAATTTTATCTAAAACTACCGCTACACCTTGCGTATATAACCAAAGTCGCCGTATCTTTGCAGTGTCAAAAATTCAGTACAACACCATTCCAACGATACGCACACTGTATGTCCCTCTCCAACGATTTGTTTAAAAAAGCCTTTTCTACAGGTTTGAGCCTCGCGGTTTTTGCAGGCGAAAAATTGCAAACAGCTTTAGTTACTGTCCTCGAAAAAAGCAAAACTATGCAAGAGCGCTATGCGCCCGAAGTAGAAGAAAAGCAAGAAGAGGAAAAGGTAGAAACCACTGGCGAAGCCTCTAAAGATGAAGCCGATACCAGCACGGAAGCTCCCAAAGCCTCTCGCTGGGAAGAGTACGAGCACAAACTCCGCCGCTTGGTAGAAGCCGCCATTTCTAAATTCAACTTTATTCGCGGCGACGACCACCAACGCATGGAAGAACGCATTAGCCTGCTCGAAGAAAAATTGAGCTACATCGCTAAACTCGTTTCCGAGCAAGCAGAAGAGCGCGTATAAACGCAGCGCCTTTTAATCACCACCCATAAGCTCCGCTTCTTTTTTCTACACACCACCACATTTTTTCTGCTCAACGCTTTACGTGCTCATTTTTTTATCTCTGTTTTTACGCTCTCTCTCCTCCCCAGTCATGGATAAATTGTTCAAAAAAGTCCTCTACACAGGCATCGGTATCTTCGCTTCGACTACCGAAAAACTTCAAAAAGCCATCGACGACCTCGTTCAACGCGGTCGCCTCTCGGAAGAAGAAGGCATGAAAGTCGTCGAAGACGTGGTGAAAAACACCGAAAATAAAAAAGAAGAGTACGAAGGTCGCTTCCGTCGTCTTATCGACACCGCCCTTTCCAAACTCAACCTGCCACAGGGCGATACGCACGATAAACTCGAAAAGCGTATCAAATCCTTAGAGGTCAAACTCGGCTTGCTCACCAAAGAACTCGAAGCCCAGAAAAAGAAAGGCGACGACAAAACCAGCAGCAACACCAGCACCACCACTCCCGCTACGGTCAAAAAAATAGGCAGCAAAACAGGCAAAAAATCTGTTGATGCCTCCGATAGCGCCGACGATAAAGGCTAATCTCCTAAGCCATATTTTTTCTGCATAACGTTTGAATTATAAATTGTGAGCCGACTTACTAGACCTAGTAAGCGGCTTTTTTTTATGCTACCCAGCCCCAAAAACCCGCGCATAAATCTCCAATAAACGCTCCTCCTCCCGCTCCCAAGTCCAGTCTGCACGCGCTTTTTCGCAAGCCGACTGCAAACGCGCATAGGTCGATGCCTCCAAAAGTTCGCCTACCGCCTTCACTATCGTTGTGGGCTGCAAATCAGGCAGCAGCAGCCCCACCCCGTATTCTTGAGTGAGCTTTATATATTCAGGAAAAGCCATATTCAGCGAAGGGCGCAAAGCCTGTGCATAGTCGAAAAATTTATTGGCAAGCGAATAATAATAATTCAAACCCTTGTTTTGCAGCAAATTCAAACCCGCATGGCATTGCAAAGTCAGCCCGCGCAAGTCCCTCGGCTGTACATAGCCCCAAAATTTCACCCGCTCGCCTAAGGCTAATTTTGCTGCTTTTGCGCGCAGATTTGCGCTTTCGTCGCCCTCGCCCGCCAACCACAGATGCACAAAATCAGGCAACAAAGGCAGCGCTTCCAAGATTTCTTCCAAGCCCCGCCCCATATTCAGAGCGCCCTGATAGAGTAGTATAAAAGGCTGATTATCATAATTTTGTGCCGACCAAGTTCGCCGCATTTCGGCGCTTTCTACCTGCGCAAAAGGCAGATTACGCACTACCCCAAAGGGAATTTTATACTTTTCCTCAAAATAATTTTTCAGGCTTTCGCAGACCGTATACGCCGCATCTACGCGCGGCACCGCAAAACGCTCCACCCGCTGCCAAATGCGCTGCGTCTTAGGGCGCTCCACCACTTCGGGAACTTCCGTAAATAATTCGTGCGCATCGTACAAAAAACGCCGCCGCCCCAGCCGCGCCCCCAACCAAGCAGGCATAATCGTATCCAAATCCACCGCACAAATCGCATCCATCCTGCGAAAAAGCAGAAAAATCAGCAAGCGCAGATTAAACTCCAAATAAAACAATTTCCCCCGCCGCGCCCAACAACGCAAACGCCGCTGCTCAAAGGGCTGCTCTATCAGCGGCTTCGATTCCCGCAACTCCCTGCCCACCAATACCACCCGATAGCCGCCCCGCTCCGCCAAACTCGCACAAATGCGCTGCATTCGCTGATCATACGTCAAATCGTTGGTAACGAGGCAGTAGATTGTTTTTTGTCTCAACTTTTTCGCTTAACTTTGTATTTTATGAAGGGCTTTTGCCCAAAAAATCGGCAGCACCCAGATACTTGATACCACTGCCGCCGCAAGGCGGCATTATACCAGCGATGCGAGCGACAGCGAGCAGCGCCGTACCTACCCACTCCCACCCACACCATGCGCACTTGGGGACTACTTGCATTCATGGCGACCCTGTTTTTTCTGCTCGTCAGCATCTGGGCGCTCTTCATCGACGACGAGGTGCAAACTTGGCAGTTCTCCCGCGCCAACCCGATGGCGCGCCCCGACTACGCGCTCTCCTACAACTACGCCGCGATGGTCATGGCGTACTGCTTCGCCATCGCCGTTTTTTCCTTTCGCCTCATCTGGGGCAAAACTCGCCCGCGCCGCCAGCGCGCCGACGTACTCGACGACCTCTAAAATCGGGCAAATATAATGCGTTTAAGACTCATTTTAGGCATTTTTGGGGGCTGCGCCGCCCTTCTTTTCGCCGTTTTTACCTTCATCGCCGTCGATAGCGCGGGGCGCATCAGCAAACAAGAATTTGCCTACCTCGCCTTCGCCTTCGGCGCGGTGCAACTCCTCATAACCATTTGGGCAATGCGGCGCGGCGACCAAGAGGACGAGCAAGACCAAAAACCCGCCGCTCCCTTAGACTGATTGCCGCAGCTTGGGGCTTTTTTTTCTTTGGGCGTGCCCCCGCTCCCCTGCCCCCTTTCAAGGGGGCAGCCCGCCAAAGGCGGGCGGGGGTTGCGGGGTCGGGCTATCCGCTCCAGCAGCGCAGGCGCTGCTTCCGCTCCTATCCCTCACGCAAATCCCCATTTTCAAGCAAATTCTCGTTTTTCAAACCGTACAAAATGCTATGCGCGCCACCCCGATAGCCGTCAGCTTAGTAGTTTCTAAACCCACCCCCAGCCCCTCCCTGCTACGAATGGAGGGGAGGCTTGATGGTCGTAAATAATTGATAATCAATTTTTTATACGTGCCGCTTCCCCTCCCTTTGCAAAAGGGAGGGGTTAGGGGTGGGTTTAGCACGAAGTACAAAAATCGCTAAGTTGACGGCTATGCGCGCCACCCCTCCATTCGGAACACAAAGTGAACGCGAAGCGAAAAGGGAGGGGCTGGGGGTGGGCTCGGCGAAAGCACAAAAATAAGTTTGATTTATTTGTACTTTAATTATCCAAAACTTACTGAAGTATTGCCCCATTCATGCTAAAATATATATCCATCGCCTTCCTGCTGTTATGCGCTGCCACCGCCGCTCATGCCCAAGATACCGCCCCGCTCACGCTCCAAGAATGCGTCAGCTACGCGCAAAAAAATAGCCTGCGCATTCAGCAAGCGAGCATCAGCCTCCAGCAAAACGAAATCGCCGAAAGGCAAGCCTATTGGGCGCGATACCCTTCCTTGAGTGCCAACGTACAACATGGCTTCAACTTAGGGCGCTCGGTGGATTTGACCACCTACCAATTCGTCAACCAACTCATGCAGGCGACCAGCCTTAGCATCGGCGCAAATATACCCATCTACAGCGGCGGACAGCTTCGCAACTCCCTCCAGCGCAGCCGACTCGAAACTCAAGCCAGCCAACAAGACATCGCCCAAGCAAAACTCGACCTCGCGCTCACTGTTACACAGGCTTACCTCTCCGTTCTCCTCGCCGAAGAAAGCCTACTCCTACTCAAAGAACAGGTAAAACTCACAGAAGACCAACTCCAGCGCACCCTAAAACTTATCAATTCGGGCAGCCTCGCAGAAAATGCCCGCTTCGACCTCGATGCACAGATAGCCCGCGACGAACAAAGCATCGCCACAGCCGAAAATAGCGTAGAACTCGCCTACCTCAATCTAAAAATAGCCCTCAATTATCCCCTGCAAGAGCCCCTACGCATTCAGTCCATAGATAGTGCTGCTTTCACTGCGGCTACTGCCTCCGCTGCTGCCGCCTCCAGCCTCAACGCCGAAAGCATCTACCAAGAAGCCCTACAGCGCCAGCCCAATTTACAGGCTGCCCGCCTACGCCAATCCTCCGCCATGCTCGCCGTACGCATCGCCGAAGGTGCTTTGCAGCCTACCATCGGCGCATATCTCAACTGGGGCAGCAACTACTCCAGCACGGGAAATTACTTCACAGGCGATACGCTCATGGTCATGCAGACCCTTACAGGCGAGCTAAACGGCGCGCCCTTCGAGCTGAACATACCGCAGGCAGTACCAGAGCGAGAAAGCAGCGGCTTTTTCCGCCAAATACGCGATAACAACCGCGCTTCAATGGGCATTAGCGCACAAATCCCCATTTTTAACGGCTTTCAGACCCGATTGCGCATAGAGCAAGCACGCCTTAGCGTGCGCCTCAACGAAATGACGACAAAGCAGATACAAATACAGCTACAATCGGACATTCAGCGCGCGGTGCTCGACCTGCGCGGCAGCGAAAAAAGGCTTGCCGCCGCCGAACGCTCGCTAAAAGCTACCCAAACCGCCGTTGGCAACACCCAAAAACGATTTGAAAACGGCTTGGTCAATGCCTTCGAGTATACCAGCACGCTCACTACGCTCACAGCGGCGCGCTCCTCGCTCCTACAAGCGCAATACGATTATCTCTTTCGGCTGAAAATTGTCGAATTTTACCAAGGCAAAGTTTTTTAATCTCTCAAAAAATCTCCCTCTATGAAATGGACTTCTTCGCTCTGCGCATTTTTGCTATTCGCAGCGAGCATACAGGCACAAATCAACGATGGCGGCAGCTTGCCGCAGAGTTTTGAGGCGGCTTGCGACTGTGCGCCCGCTTCCCCCCTACCCTTGCATGAGGCTTCCGCTCAAGATTGGGTGCGCATACGCGGCGAGCGCAATAGCAGCAAGCATGGCTTATACAAGGTCGGGCAGGTTTTGCCCCTACGCATCAGCAACCAAGATGCAAGCGCTGGATTTTCCCAGCAAACGCAAGGGGGGCAACTATGGCGCACGCGCCTACGCTCTGCAGGCGCTGTGGGCTTGTCCTTATATTTTTCGGATTTCCATTTGCCCGAAGGGGCGACACTGCACGTATACAGCGCCAACGGACGGCATCGCATCGGTGGGTTTGGAGCGCACAACAACCAAGCTAATCGCTCCTTCGCTACCGAAATCGTCTATGCGGAAGAAATTATCGTGGAATACTTCGAGCCCAACAATGCCGCCTTCTCTGGGACATTTACTATAGAGGGTTTGGGGCATATTTTCGAGGGGACACGCCCCGCCTTCGCCCAAGATGCGCCAGCGCAAAACAGCGGCGGGCGCGATTTCGGCGATGCACTAAGCTGCGAAGTCAATGTAAATTGCTCCGAAGGCACAGGACGCACAGGGCAGCGCGATGCTGTAGCGCGTATCTTGATCAAAGTGGGCGCAGACTTGGGTTGGTGTAGCGGCGCAGTCGTCAACAACACCGCACAGGACTGTACACCATACTTTTTGACGGCGCTACACTGCGGCACCACGGGTACGGGCGCGCTTACGACGGCGGCGGATATTGACGACTGGGTATTTTATTTCAACTATCAGAGTTCGGGCTGTAGCGATCCTTTTTTGGAGCCTGTAGGCAATACCATCACGGGCGCTACCGTGTCGGCGCATAGCAACGATGGCGGCGGCGATACGGGTTCGGATTTTTTGCTGCTGGAGCTAAGCAGCACCCCGCCGACGATTTATAACGTTTATTATGCGGGCTGGAATCGCAACAATACCGCCCCCGCAGGCGGCTACGGCATACATCACCCCGCAGGCGACATCAAAAAAATATCTACTTACGATACCAATACCAGCAGCGGCGCTTGGGGCACGGCGATAGGCTCGCATTGGAACGTAGAATGGATAACTACCGCCAATGGCGGCGGCATCACTGAAGGCGGTTCTTCGGGCTCGCCGATATTCAATAATTCGGGTTTGGTGGTGGGTACGCTCACGGGGGGGGCTTCTTCCTGCGCAAGCCCCGAAGATGGGGACGTATACGGCAAGATGTCTTACCACTGGGGTAGCAACGGGGCAATTGCTTCGCGCCGTTTGAGCGATTGGTTAGATGCGAATGCGACGGGAGCTACGACGCTTAGCGGTGGATATTGCAGCGGCGGCAGCGTAAACGTCGACAGATACGAGCATAATGTAGCTTTAGACTGGTCGATAGCGCCCAATCCCTCGACAACAGGCATGACGCGGCTCGCTGCGGGCGAGTTGGGCGCAGAAATGCAGGCTTCCAGCTATAATTTGGAGGTAGTTGATGCTTTGGGTCGGCGGGTATATGGGGCACAATATGCGGAATGGTCGCAGATACAGTCTGCGGAATTGGATTTGCGGCATTTGGCAAGCGGCGTATACTTTTTGCGTATACAGACAGCGCGCTGGCAGGCGGTGCAACGCTTGCAACTGCTGCATAAATAGTGCTGTAAAGGTACGGCGCTGCTCGCTATGCTCGCGGCGCTGGTACTTTGCCGGCTAAAGGCGGCAATGGCATCAAGTATCTAAATTTTTTGAAATAGCCGCCGAGCGAATAACAAAAAAATAGCTTCAGATATAGATAAAGATAGACTAAGCTATTGGCATAGCGATGCGGAGGGCTGCGCGCAGCGCAGTACCAAGCGCCGTAGGCGCGAAGGTATGAGCGAATAGCGAACCCGTAGCGTAGCGCCGCCGCGACCTTTAAGCAAGGGCTTTGCCCGCAGCGGGGAGCGGCGGATGCCCCCCAAAAAAAACTTATTTCCTATCCCGACTGATAAAAAAAGCGACCGCGCGGCGTATCGTTACACAGAGCGCCATGAGGGTAAAATGTGCAATGACGAAAACGGTATAAATAATTTTGAAGGTGGGGACATCGTAGATACTTTGCCCCGAAAGCAGGTACGAAAAGCCGCCCAAGCCCAGCAGTAGCGCAATAAACGACCAAAGCGATTGGCGCGCGTAAGCGGCATAATTGCCCGCAAAGATGGACATACCATTGTTGAAAACGGTAAAAAGCAGCAAAAAAGCCGACGAAGCCAGCCAAGGAAAAATGGGCGCAGCAAAAACGAAACGCCCTACGAGCATAAAAAAAATAGCCACCACGCCCGCCGCTATGGCTTGGCGTTTGGGGTCGAAGAAGTTTATTACGACGAATTTTGTCATTTTGCGCGGAGGCTAAAAGGGAAAAAAGCTATCTTGCTACCTGAAAACAGATAAAGAATACAATATGTTGAAAATAGGAATCACGGGCGGCATCGGCAGCGGAAAAACGACGGTTTGCCGCATTTTTGAAGAGCAATGGGGCATCCCCGTTTATTATGCTGATGACCGCGCGAAGTGGCTTATGCAAAACGATGCGGAGATGATGGAGGAGTTGCGTACAGCCTTCGGAAGAGAGATTTACACGGGTTCGGGCTTGCTGAATCGGGTTTTGCTGGCGGAGATGGTTTTTGCAGATGCAGAAAAACTCCAGCAGCTCAACAGCATCGTGCACCCCGCCGTGCAGCGCGACAATGAGGAATGGCAGCGTGCACAAAAGTACAAAAATTCGCCCTATACGCTCAAAGAAGCGGCACTTTTGTACGAAAGCGGCAGCCATCTGCTATTGGATAAAATTATCGTCGTAGCCGCTCCGCTCGAAACCCGCATCCAACGCGTCATGCAGCGCGATGGGGTTGCACGCCAAGCCGTTATGGCGCGCATCAGCAAACAAATGCCGCAGGAAGAAAAAGAGGCTTTGGCGGATTTTGTGCTCAAAAATGAGTCGACAGAGCGCGGCGATTTGCTCGCACAAGCGCAGCGTGTACACGAAAAATTGCTAAAACTCGCAGAGCGGAAAGCCTAAGTACGAAAACAAAAATACTTTAAACTATACCCCGCTTGTTTCAAACTTGAAAACCCGCGCTGCGCTTGGTTTCCAAGCCCGAAACGGCGCTTTACGAAGTTTAAAGTATTTTTGCACAGTTACTTAAAACTTAAAGCTATTGCCAAAAAGGAAAGGGCGAGCAACCGAGATACGGATTGCTCGCCCTTTTTTATATACACTTTGCCCAAAAAACTAAATCCTCGCTGTGGCTTTTCGTATATTTAAGCATTAGACTTGAAAAATAAGCACTCCCCCACACAAATCAACAGCCATGCGCAAAATTTTATTCGCCTTTTTATTATTTCCCTCCCTGCTACAGGCTCAAGAACCCATCCGCGACGGTATCTATGACCCCAAAGATGCCCCTCCACCCCTGCCGCATACCCGCGTAGAGGAGCGCGATGTATCGTATAGCAAAATCGTTTGGCGCGAAGTGCCGTTTAAAGAAAAGCAAAATCAATTTTTCTCCGACGAAAAACACCATTTTATGGGCATACTGCGCCAGCTTTCGCTAAGCGGGCGTATAAAAGCCTATAGCACGTTGGACGACAACTTCAAAACGGCGCTAACGAAGGAAGAAATAGAAAATATCTTCGAGTCGAAAGATACCATCACCTGCGGCATAGGCTGGTACGAAGGCAGAGTTTCTTGGACACAGGAGGAATGGGACGCGGCTTTTATTGTCCGCAATCAACTCGACCTGCGCAACTGCACGCGCCTGCGCATCAAAGAAGGCTGGTTTTTCAATGAAGCAACCTCCACGATGGAAACCCGCATCATCGGCATAGCGCCCATTGTGCAGCGTTTTGACGACAATGGCAATTTTCTAAATGAAGGTCCCGCCTTTTGGGTTTATTACCCCGAACTGCGCCCCTATCTCGCCAAATTCCCCGCCTTCAACCCCAGCAACGATGCAGCCCGCAGCACTTGGGCGGACATTTTCGATAAAAGACAATTCAGTAGCAGCATTACCAAACAAAGCAACGTCAAAGATGCCCGCATCAAAGACCAAAAAGATAACGCCCTCGATGTACTCATCGAAGCCGACAAACTAAAAGAAGAAATGCGCAACCGCGAAAGCAATCGCTACGAAGATTAGTTACGAATTATGTGCTTTGTGTATGAGTTGTGCGTTATGTTTAGGTATCATGCCGCCTTGCGGCGGCAGTGGTAGCAAGTATTATGTGCAATTCGTAACTCGTAACTCGTGACTCGTGACTACATTGTTAATATTAAACACTTTAATGTTTTTTTGCGTGAGGGATAGTAGTGGAAGCGCCGTAGGCGCTGCAACGGATAGCCCGACCCCGCGACCTTTAAGCGCCGTTTAGGCGCGGGGAGCGGGGGCACGCCATCAATTACGAATTACGAATTACGAATTACGATTGTAGCTAAGCCATTGTACATAAAGCGCATTCGTCATTCGTCATTCGTCATTCGTCATTCGTCATTTACTGCATATCGTTTGGCAGCACCTCTACGCCGTCTTTTACAGCGGGTTGGGGTGCTTCCTCTTTTAGGTGTTGTGTGAGCTGCTGTACGATTTTGAATTCGCTCAAAAAGGAGGCGGCTATAACGCGGAATATCGTATAGATGGGCAGGGCGACTATCATGCCCGTTATCCCTCCCAGTTTTGCGCCAGCCACGACGACCAGAAAAATCTCTATCGGGTGCGCCATGATGGTACTCGAAAAAATGACAGGCTGCAAAACGAAACTATCCAGTTTTTGCATGACCAAGAATATGAGCAGTATCTTGTAAATCATGGGCAGGGTCTCGTCGTAAAAATTCAGGTCTAAATTGGAGCTTATCGTTACCAAGACCGCAAACAGCGCCCCGATGAGCGGACCGATATAGGGTATGATATTGATGAAAGCCGCGAAAAACCCTATCAAAATCCCGTTCTTAATGCCCAAAAACCACAAACTAAGCGACACGAAAAAGGCGATGCAAAAAATTTGCAAGACGATACCGCCAAAATAACGCGTTAGCATTCGGCGTATCTGCCCTATAGCCGCGTCCGTGCGCGCCGCGTAAGCGTCGGGAATAGCTCCTTTGATACCCCGCGCAAAGAGCCCCTCGTCTTTGAGGAAGAAAAAGGCGATAAAGGCGACGGAGGTCATCAGAAGTATAAAATTACCGAAAAAATTGAGCGTATAACTTGCCGTCTGCGCTATCAAAGCAGAGGGATTTATCAGCGAAAAGGCTTTCTTTTTGAGCTTTTCTATGGCGCTATCGGTCGGCTTCACGAGCGCCGTAGAGTCGTGCGCGATATCGTCTAATTCTTCCTTCGTGGGCAGCCCCAGCATATTGACGCGTACGCTAAATTCTACATTGCGCACCGCATAGGTTTGCATGACGGAATCATAATGCAGCAGCGAATCCAGCGGCACTTTGGCATTGGTGTAGATGGTCGAATGATGCGCCGTATCGCTCAAATGCACATCGACATATATCGTATCCGCCGCCGTATAATGCACCTTCGGCAAAGGCGGCACATACAAGGGGCGGATATAAGGTTTCAGCGCGCTCGTGTCCTCTTTTGGTAGGTTTTTCGCGTCGGCAGCTTTTTTGATGCTATCGGCTTGCAGGCTGTCTTTGAGGGCATATTTCGAGAGGTCGCCCTCAATAATGCCGCGCTCTACGAGCCAATCGCTGGCGTGCGAAATCGGTTCGTCCAAGCCCTCCATGATTTTTGCATAATTCACGCCTGCCAAATTGCGCCCCTGCTGTATGACGATGGGCACAATCATACCAATCAGCAAAAACAAGCCCCCGATAAAAGTCATCAGCACCGTGAACGCGCGCACAGAAGCGGGTATCCGCCATTTTCCGAAGCGTATTTTGCCCAAAAGGTGCATCAGTGGCGAGCCCAGCAGGGACACAATCCAAGCCAGTATCACCCAAGTAATCAAATCGCTAAAAAAATAACCCACCGCCGCCAGCGCTGCCAGCGTCAGACCGATACCCAAGTACCGTTGCGTATTGCTTATCGCCATGATATGTAGCTGTTGTTCATTAGTTCAAGATTTTTACTTTTTTTTGGCGTGCCCGCCGCTTGCCCCCCGCCCGCTACGCGGTCGCCCCCGCAAAAGCGGGGGGCGGCGGTCGGGCTATCCGTTGCAGCCCCACCGCTTCGCGGCGTGGCTTCCACTGCTATCCCTCACGCAGGGTTATTTGGGCGATATTGCAGCTATTTTAGCTTTTTTTTGTGTACGATAGTCGGCAGCTATTTACAAAATTTTTAGCATACTTGCTACCGATGCCGCCGCAAGGCGGCATTGTACCAGCGCGGCGACAGCCGCGCAGTACCAGCGACACGAGCAAAGCGAGTGGCGCAGTACCCATTTAGCCCATTGCCATTTTCAGCCGCTCCAGTATCTCCTTTGCTTGTCGCAGATTGCGCACCTCGTCGCAGGCAAAAAGTAGGCTCGTACCCGTTTGTTTGAGCGAAAAGGCAGGCATGCGCGAACTTTGCAACGCCTTCATTAGGGACTGAAAAGCAGGGGAAGAGAAAAACGGCGCTTGCGGATTCGATATGAAATAGCAGCGCAATTTTCGCTTTTGCAAACCTACCCGCTCCAAACCCAATTCCTTGCCCACCCAGCGCAAACGCAGCGCCTCAAATATATTTTCTGCCGCCTTCGGCAGCGCGCCAAATCTATCCCGCAATTTAGCCTGAAATTCCATAATATCCGACTCCTTGCTGATTTTTGCTATCTGCTGGTACAAATGCAATCGCTCCTCCGAGCTGGGTACATACGTTTCAGGCAATAGCATTTCGTCGTCGCATTCTATAGTTACCTCTTGCGAGTACTCGCGTTTTTGCGCATTCTCTTCGCTAAATAGCTCCTTGTAGTCGGTTTCCTTTAGCTCTTGTACGGCTTCATCGAGGATTTTTTGATAGGTTTCGTAGCCGATATTGGAGATGAAGCCGCTTTGCTCGCCGCCCAAAAGGTCGCCCGCGCCGCGTATATCCAAATCCTTCATCGCTATCTGAAAACCCGCCCCCAATTCTGCAAATTGCTCTATAGTCGTCAGCCGCTTGCGCGCATCGCTCGTAAGCACCGATTCGGGTGGAGCGAGTAGGTAGCAATAGGCTTTTTTATTGCTCCGCCCTACCCTACCCCGCAGTTGATGCAAATCGCTCAAACCGAAATGATGCGCATTGTTGATGATTATCGTATTCGCATTCGGTATATCCAAACCCGTTTCTATGATATTCGTACAGACCAAAACCTCGTAATAACCCTTGATAAAACTCATCAAGGTTTCTTCCAAGTGCGTAGCGTCCATCTGCCCATGCGCCATACCCACGCTAATCGTAGGAAAAAGGCTACGCACCAAATGCGCAATCTCTTCCAAATCCTGCACCCGATTGTGCAAGAAAAACACCTGCCCGCCCCGCGTTACTTCGGCTTCTATGACTTGTTGTATGAGTGCATGGTCGAAGGTGCGAACTTCCGTATGTATGGGCTGCCGATTGGGCGGCGGGGTATTGATAATCGACAAATCGCGCGCGCCCAAGAGCGAAAACTGCAAAGTGCGCGGTATGGGTGTAGCTGTCAGTGTCAGCGTATCGACATTGGCTTTGAGGTGGCGCATTTTTTCCTTTGCCCCTACGCCGAATTTTTGCTCCTCATCGACAATCAATAGACCCAAGTTTTTGAACTTTATTTTATCGCCCAAAATAGCATGCGTGCCGATAAGTACATCAATTTTCCCCTCTGTGCAGCGTTTGATGATTTCGGTTTTCTGCTTTTGCGAGCGGAAGCGGTTGAGATAATCGACCTCCACGCCAAATTCTTTGAGTCGCTCGCCGAAGGTATTGGCGTGCTGTAGGGCGAGAATCGTCGTTGGCACGAGCAAGGCGACCTGCCTGCCCGCCACTACAGCCCGAAACGCCGCCCGTATGGCGATTTCTGTTTTTCCAAAACCCACATCACCGCAAACAAGCCTATCCATCGGATAGGGGCGCTGCATATCTACGCGTACATCCTCGCTTGCTTTAGCTTGGTCGGGGGTATCTTCGTAGATAAAAGAGGCTTCCAACTCGTTTTGCAAATAAGTATCTTCGGGATAAGCATAGCCTTTGGCGGCTTTGCGCACTGCGTAGAGCTTTATCAGGTCGAAGGCGAGTTCTTTTATCTTTTTCTTCGCCTTCTGCTTGGCTGCTGCCCAAGTACCAGAGCCCAATTTATGCGGCACGGGGTTTTCGCTGCCCGTGTATTTGCTGATTTTGTGCAAAGCGTGTATGCTCACATACAGCAAATCGCCATCGCGGTAAATCAAACGCACGACCTCCTGCGGCTGCCCTTGTACGGTTACCTGCGTCAAGCCCCCGTATTTGCTTAGCCCGTAGTCGATATGCGTAACGAAGTCGCCAATTTTCAGCTCCTGCAAGGCGCGAAGCTGTAGCGCATTGTTCTTGTCGAACCCCTTACGCAGGCGGAAAGCATGATAGCGCTCAAATATCTGATGGTCGGTATAACAGGCAATTTTTGCCGTCTCGTCCAAAAAACCCTCATGCAAAGCGGCATTGATGCCGACCCAATTTACCTTAACTTTCAGGTCTTCAAATATATGCTGAAATCGCTCTATTTGCTTCGCATTCTCGGCAAAAAGAAAATTTTGTATGCCGCTCGCTGTATTTTGGTGCAGGTGGCGTATAAGCAATTCAAAATTTTTGTTGAAACTGGGCTGCTGCTGCGAGCTAAAGCGTATGGGTTTATGTGCGGAGGGTATCAGCAATTCGGTAGATACTTGCACGAGCGCATACCCTACTATATCTTTTTGCAACTCTGCGCCGCCCCAAAAACCTTGGGCATCGACCAAATTGCGCTCTTCCTCAGTGGGTTGGCTGCTGCTTGTAAATTTTGCGCGCGCCTCTGCTGCTGCTGCCGCCGCTTGGTCTAAACGCTGGTAGACCAAAATCGGATTTTTAAGCACAATGACAGACTTATCTTTAGGGAACAGACTCAACAAAGAAGCCTTATCTGCTGCCGAAAAGCGCGTATTGACATTGGGCACTATCGTAAGCGCCGATATTTTGGAAACAGAAAGCTGCGTCGTTGGGTCAAAAGTTCGCAAACTATCTACATCCTCGTCAAATAAATCTATCCGATACGGGTAATCGTTGGCATAAGAATAAATATCTATGATACCGCCGCGCACGGCAAATTGTCCTGGCTCCATGACGAAGGTACATTCCTCAAAGCCGTACTCCAGCAGCACTTCCTTCAAAAAATTTACATCTAAGCGCTCGCCTTTTTTTATCTGTATCGACTCCCCCGCTAAGGCTTTGGGCGAAACGACCTTTTCGGCTAAAGCTTCAGGATAGGTTACAACGAAAACGGGTTGTTTCTTTTCCATCGCCTCCACCAAACGCGTAACCGTTTCCGTGCGCTGTAGTATCTGTGTGCGATTGATTTTATCGCAGCGCATAGGCTGCGCGAAAGAGTCGGGGAAAAATAAAATTTCTTCCTTTCGCTCTAAGATAGTTTCTAAATTATTGGCGGTGTGGGCTGCCTCTTCTTTGTCGGCGGCGACTATCAGCAGGGGCAATTTTGTGCGCTGCTGCAACGCATACCAAACGAAAGCCTCTTGAGCAGTAAAAAGCCCCTGTATCTGTAATACAGGCGGTTGCGTGGGGTCTTGCAAGAGCAAATCGACCAACCGCATCAGGCGGCTATCTCGCAAATGCTGCTGCCGAATATGCGCTAAGTTCATGTTTGGCGTATTGGTTCGAGGGCAAAGTTACGCAAGAGTTACGAGTTACGAGTTACGAGTTACGAATGTTGTGTTTGATATTTTTTTTACTGCAGGCCGCGCCCTTTCGCTCCCTTTGGGTCGCGTCTACTCGCAGCTATGCTGCTTCGTGGTGTCGCGGCGTGCGCCATATTTCACAATCTGTGATTAAAAGCCAAAAAAATAGGAAATAAAATTT
>CAYXSA010000011.1:0-35765 GCA_964467315.1 uncultured Saprospiraceae bacterium
TTTTCACTTTTCACTTTTCACTTTTCACTTTTCACTTTTCACTTTTCACTTTTTCGAATACTTCCGTGATAATGCGGCAGCAGTCGAGCAGCTGCTCTTCTGTGATAATGAGCGGCGGAGCAAAGCGGATGATATTGCCGTGAGTGGGTTTGGCGAGCAGCCCTGCATCGGCTAAGGCGAGGCAGATATTCCAAGCCGTTTGGCTGTCTTCATCGTCGTGGACGATGATGGCATTGAGCAGACCGCGCCCGCGAATAGTGCGCACGAGTGGATTATTTTGGAGCGAGAGCCGTAGGGTATTGCGGAAGAGTTTGCCCATTTTTCGGGCGTTTTGGGTCATTTTTTCGTCGCGTAAGACCTCTAAGGCTTCTCTTGCGATGGCGCAGGCGAGGGGATTGCCGCCGTAGGTGCTGCCGTGTTGACCTGGTCGTATGACCTTCATTATTTTATCGTCGGCAAGCACAGCGGAGACGGGATAGAGTCCGCCCGAGAGGGCTTTACCTAATATGAGTAGGTCGGGGCGGGTGTAAGTGGCGGCTTGGCGTTCGCAATGTCCTGCGCAACTGCAATCGCCGCAAACGGCGAGTAGGCTGCCCGTGCGTCCGATGCCCGTTTGTATTTCATCGGCGATGAATAGTACGTTTTTAGCGCGGCAGAGGGCAGCGGCGCGGCTTATATAATCGCCATCGGGTACATTTACGCCCGCCTCGCCCTGTATGGGTTCTACCAAAAATCCGACTACATTGGGGTTTTCGAGGGCAGCGGCAAGCGCCTCCAAGTCGTTGTAAGCAACGGCAACAAAACCTTCCGTATAAGGTCCGAAATTGTCGCGGGCGTTTTTATCGGAGGAGAAAGAGATGATGGTGGTGGTACGCCCATGAAAATTTTGCTCGCAAACGACGATAATGCCTTTATTGGTGGGCACGCCTTTGATTTCGTAGCCCCATTTGCGGGCGATTTTCAGGGCGGTTTCTACTGCTTCTGCGCCTGTGTTCATGGGTAGCACCTTTTCAAAGCCGAAGTACTCGCAGATGTATTGTTCGTAAGGTCCGAGTTGGTCGTTATGAAAGGCGCGAGAGGTCAGCGCCAAGCGTTGCGCCTGTGTCGACAGCGCCTGCAATAAGCGCTCGTTGGCGTGCCCTTGATTTACGGCAGAATAGGCGGAGAGAAAGTCGACGTATTTTTTGCCCTCTACGTCCCAGACATAAATACCTTCGCCACGCGATAAGACCACAGGCAAAGGGTGGTAATTGTGTGCGCCGTACTGCTCTTCTTGCTGAATATAGCGCTTGCTTTCCTTGTCTTTGGTCTTTGTGTGCATCTGTGTATTGGTTCGTTTGGTGGTTACGAATGCCGCAAAGATAGGCATAAGGGGGCGGGGCGCGAAAATTTTTACATTTTTTGTAAAAATTTTGCTGCAAATGTTTGCAGAAATAAAAACTCGTCTTACCTTTGTGTTGCCGAAGGGAGTGCATTCAGCTCCTGTCGAACCCCCCAGGTGGGAAACCAAGCAAGGGTAGATGGTTGAGCGCTTGGCGCTCCTTAGGCATTTTTTAGAGCGGCTACCTTGTTACGACAAGGTAGCCGCTTTTTTTTTTGTAGACTGCGCGCCGCCCGCCCTTTGCGGGCGGCGCACCGTATTTTGCGTGAGGGATAGTAGGGGCAGACCCATGTGTCTGCCCTAAAGGGCAGCACAGGGCTGCCCTGCATAGCCCGACCGCTGCCCCCTTTTTGGGGCAGCGGGCACGCCCAAAAAAAATAAAAAAAAAGAGAACAGCATGAGCACCGATTCGGTAGCAGCCATAGAAAAAATCCTACGCGTACAACTCGAAGCCTATCATTATAAGACCCAACCCCGCAATGCTTACGTGCTGCGAGGCGGGCATATAACGGAATTGGTCTTGGAGGGCGTTTCTTTGGACAGCGTAGAGGCGCTATTGCCGCATTTGCCGAAATTGGGTAAGCTGAAACTTAATAATTGCAGCATTTTCAACCTATCCGAGCTGCTAAAATTTCAGACTTGGCAGCTTAGCCTTCGCAATGTCCTTTGCAAACAGGCTTATGACGCGGGCATTTTGCGCGATTTTAAGCTAAAGCACAGCCCCAGAGAAATATACCTGAGCGATATGAGCTTTGATGCGGATTGTTTGCGGGATTGTATGGATTTGAAGTACGCCCGCATCCAAAATTGCCATATACAAAACCTGCATGGGCTGGCGCATTGCCCCAAATTATATCAATTAAACCTAAACAATACGACTTTCGAGCATACGCAGGCGTACATAGAGCAAAATGGCAAAAAAAACGACTGGCTACTGCTGGATTTGACGGATTGCGCCTTCGAAAATTTGGATTTTCTGCGCCCTTTCGCGGGTAGCCTCTCCCGCTTGAGCCTATACGACTGCCAAATAGAGCGCATGGATAGCGATGCGCTGGATACTTTTCAAAATCTGGGCGCTTTCATCATAGATGCTGCTACAACTATCCAGCAGGGCGAGCTAAAAAGCGTCGCCCCAAAGAGAAAAAAAGGCTTAGACTGCGAGTTTGTAGGCGAGAAAAAAGCGCATAGCTTGAAAAAATTGGCGGCTATAGCGCCCCATTTTTCAACCCTAACGCTGACGGACTGCAAAACAGAAAAGCTGAAAGGCATTGAGCTATTTAGGAGCGTAAAGCACCTGTATTTTAGCAAGACTAAAGTGCGACTTTCCGACTTTTTGCCGCTTGCCAAAAACATAAAATCGGTAGAATTTGTCAGTTCCAGCCTCGAAGGCGTAGAGCATTGGGCGCAATTCCCCAAACTAGACAATATGGAAATCTGCCACTACGAGCGCAAGAAAAAAGGCATCGGCAGCCTGCAAAAAATACTGCCCCTGCGCGGGCAACTCAAGCGCCTAATCATCTCCGAAGAGCTGAAAGACATGGAAAGCATCGGCGAATTTAGCCGCTTGGAAATTTTAGACCTCTACAGTGTATCGCTGCCAGTGGCTGAAAAGATAATGGCTATGTCCTCGCTCCGAAAATTAGCGATCAGCATCGACACTCGAAAAAAATGCAAACTCCCCTTAGATAAACTCTCCCAACTGGATTTTCTGCAAATACTCGACAGCCGCAAGGTTCAACTTACAGGCTTCGAGCAACTGCAAAAATTGGAAGCTTTGGAGCTAAGGGGCGGCATCATAGACCCCAATAGCCTGCCCGCCTTGCCTACGCTAAAAAGGCTTTATCTCGATATCGACGATTGCCGCGTAGAGGGTTTGGCGCAGTTTCCCAACTTGGAGAAATTGAAAATTTCAAGCGCGGAAAGCATACAACTTTCGGGGCTGCATCGGCTTAAAGTGCTGGATTTGGAAAATAATGTCAGACTGAAAATGCTTGATTGTTTCGAGGATTTGCCCAATTTGGAAAAACTCGACCTCTCTTCTATGTATTGTCAGGGGGAAGATTGCAACCTCGACCTCCAAAAACTGCAAAAGCTGCAAAAGCTCAAATGGTTGAGTCTTATGGATACGCCCCTGCCCAATTTGGAGGGCATCGAAAAGTTAAAGAGTTTGGAATATCTGGACTTGTACGATACTGAAATAGCCGACATAAGCCCGCTCAATCAGCTTAAAAAGCTAAAAGAAGTCAATTTATGCACGGGCGCTTATGCCTATGAGGAAGAACCGTTTTTAGCGCAGTTGAAGCGCCCAGAAGTTGCCGTTTTCATCGGGCGACCTCAAATACATTTTTTGATTTGGGATAGGCTGCGGCTATAGGTTTTCTATCAAAACGCAGTGCGGTAGGGCTTCGCGCAGTTGCTCGCGTGCTGTTTGTGTTAGCTTGGGGCAATCCGTACAGGTCAGCAGGCGCAGCTTTTTTAGCTCCAAAAGCGGGCGAAGGTCGCTTATTAGTGTGTTGGAAAGATGCAGGGTCTGCAGATGCAGGCAGTCGCGCAAGGGGCTCAAATCGCGCAAGGGGCAATATTCGGCGGCAAAATGCTGCAACTTTTCGCAGCCTCCCAGCGCCCCTATATCCTGCACCGCGCTAAAACTACAGTCCAGCCACTCCAAAAGTGGACATTCCTCCAAACCCTCCAAGCGCCTGATTTCCTTATGATGGCATAAAGCCAAGCGCCGCAAATTGGGCACCAACAAGGCGAGCAAGCGCAGCCCCGTGAGTTGCGTCGCAGATGGATTGCGAAAAGAAAAATTCCAATTTGCCCACTGCACTTGCTCCAATTTATGGAGGTCTTCCAGCTCTATGGGCGCTACCGTTTTGCCCAAGGGGCTATCTTCTGAAGCAAAAGAGCCGCTCATTTGCATACTATCCGTGCCCAAAAGCAGCATACTGCGCGCCAGCAGCCGCCGCGTTGTATCCGTCAAGCGACCAAAAATTATATGCGGTTTGTCGGCGCTTATATCGAAGCGTTGTAGCATAGAGCGCAGATTTTGCACAATCGCCGCCTCATCGCCTAAGCTCGTAGAGCTGATACCATGTATATTTAGGAGCAGTCTACAGCCAACGAATTCTATTTTTTGCAGGCTTTTGCAGCCTGCCAATTCTATGCGGGTAAGCTCCTTATTATATTGACAATCAAGCGTTTGTAAATTTTTTAGCCCGCTTGCATCAAGTACCGCGAGCCGATTGAAGCCGCAATTAAGCGTATGCAAGGAAGGGCAATTTTGGATATATAGGTCGCGCAGACCGCAGCCCTTGCAGTCGAGTATTTCGAGCGCAGGAAACGCGCTCAAGTCAAGCCCAAGCAGGCTTTGCTGGGGGCTGCGTATTTGCAAGCCTCGTATTTGCGCGCACAAGGGGCGCAGCCATTCGCCGAGCGCTCCCGCGCCCAAGATGCGCCGCGCCTCCATTGGTGGCAGCGTGCGCAGGTCAAAACGCAGTTCGCTAATTTTTTGCACCTGCGCGGGCAGGTCTTCCCCTTGCGCCAAATCGAGCGGCAAGCGCGCCGCCGATAAAAGCTGCTCGCGCTCTCGCATAGGCATCTGCGCCCACCATTCCCAGCGCTCTCCGAGCGATTGCAGCATTGTAGATTTTTTTATTTTTTTTGGGCGTGCCCGCCGCTTGCCCCCCGCCGCGCCTGTAGGGGCAGCCCTTGTGGCTGCCCTACGCCGCGCCGCCCCCACGCCGCACGGCGTGCTTACGCACTTGTGCTCGGCGCGGGGGGCGGCGGTCGGGCTATCCGAGCCGTGATAAATCACGGCTCTACTATGCGCTTCGCGTTCACTTCGTGTTCCTCACGCAAAAAAGCAACCCTAATCGATTTTCAGTACTTTATGCGTTTGTATCTGCCCTTTACTGCGAATTTGCACCAAGTACAAGCCTTGGGGCAAGTCTGCCAGCAAAACCGTCAATAGGCTTTCGCCTGCTGCCTGCTGTCGGCTGATTTCTACCCCTTTGGCATCGAAGAGCAGCACTGTAGCCTCTTCGTACTCTGCTGTAAAGGCGATTTGCAGCATATCGCGTGCGGGGTTGGGATAGAGTATATAATTGCTAAAATTGCCGTCTTCGCTGTTTGCCGTTTCGTCTACTCCGATGGCTGCCGTGCAGAAGTTTAGGCTGCTCATGTTTGCCATATACGCCAGCGCCGCCGCCAAATCCACCATGCCGCCAGAAGCCAAAAGGCTGCTATCGGCAGATGTGAGCGGCATAGCCGTCGCCAGAAGGGCTTCTTTTACGGCTTCAGCGCTCGCCGTCGGGTACTCATTAAAAAGTATAGCCGCCGCCCGCGACACATAAGGCGTAGCGAAGGAAGTCCCCGAAACGGCATTCGGATTGGTGTCGGGGCTGCCCGTCTGCTGCGGCGCTGCCGTCTGTGTGAATGTCCCAAAGGCAGCTATATCGGCAGACTGCCGACCATAATTGCTATAGGAGGCAAGCGTAGCGCCATCTGCAGCAGCTACTACAAGCACATTCGGCAAATCAAAATCAGCAGGATAATTACCCATCGTATCCGCATCCATGTCTATGCCATCGTTGCCCGCTGCGCAAACGAAGAGCACGCCACAGCGGCGACCCGCATAATCTATAGCATCATGCAGCACCTCGCTAAATTCACCTCTATAGCCCCAGCTCGCATTGATAACGCGCACGCTGTCCTCGTCGCGCGTACCTGTGCCGCGATTGCGATGATAATCCACCGCGTAATAAATCGCGCAAGCCGCCTCGAAGGTTGTGCCTTGCCCAAAGCGATTGGTGTACTTGATGGGCAGCAGGGCTACGGATGCATCTGTCGACGAGAGCGCAGGCGTACCGATACCCGCAGCGATACCGCCTACAGCCGTGCCGTGTCCATGGTCGTCGTAGGCTATATTGTTGTTATCGAGAAAGTTAAAACCTAATATATCGTCTTTCAGACAGTTACCGTCATTGTCGCTATTGTCGGCATGGGTTTCTCTGCCATTGAGGCGGATATGCGGCGATACCAAAGGGTGGTCGGGGTCTGTACCCGAGTCGATAATGGCGAGCAGGGTGCGAGCGGCATCGCTTGTGCCTTGTGTGGGTGTTACGCTGGGCATCGCCATCGTCGCCGCCGAATTGCCCGACAGCAGGGCATAATTGGCATCTACAGAGCGCAGTCCTGGTTTGTTGCGGGTGCTGGGTATTGCCGAGCGTGTGCCCGCCCCATTGGCATACAGCTCCGTGCTATCCGAAAGCTGCCAAAGTTGGACATCGCCACACATACAGTCCCGTATTTTTCTCGCCTGTAAAGTGTCCTCCAAATAGCGTATAGCCGCTTCGCGTTCATCATTGCGCCCGTTGTTATCGAATTGAATGGTGAGTTCTTGGCACTGTATCGGGTTGCCGCTCGCATCAAAACAATCGCCAATGATAATTTGCTTGTACTTGCTGGTACGCGAACCGAAGGTCAAAAAGCGGTCAGCATACAAACTATAATAAATATACGCCGAATCCAAAGCCTCATGCGCCGTCGTGCGCAAACCTACGCGCTCCTCCGCTGGATTGGCTACGGAGTGCGTCAACGTAATGCCGTCTGTCAACATCGCCACAAAAGGCGCAGGCAAGCCCGCCGCAATAGAATCCGCCGAAGTAGTAGATTTCGTTGCTATCAGCCGCTGCCCAATAGCAGGATTGCGCAAATACCAAACGTAATTGTAACGCTCTATGCCCCAAGCATTCAAGGCAGTGGGATTATTCCGAAAGCGGAAAGCCCAATCCTCTATATCGAAATCAAAATTTAGGGTAGAACCAACCCCACGCCGACGCAGCCCACCAATACCCAAAGAATCCAGCGCCTGCGGGGCATAAACATAAGTGTTCAAATTGGTTTGGGTGTTCGTGCGAATTCCCAAAGCGACATTTAACGCATGAAAATCGTCAAGCATGAGCAAATTATTCTGCATCTCCACCGTAGAGAGCTGATTTTGCGTTAAAAAAGCGATAAGACCACTCGTAGAAGCCAAGGGCGCAGACAGTACTGCCATCAACAAAGAAGGCGATACCTTATCAAAATTGTTGTTGTTGATGAGCAAGGTCTGTATTTTAAGCGGCGAGCTGCCAGAAATTTGCTTGTTGTGCCAAGCTCTACCCAAAAAATGCTCCGGGTAAAAAGTGCCGCCCAACTGATTATTGGCCAATAAAATGTTTGCCAAGCTATCCAAGCCACTATAACAGGGGCAAGAATAAGACCAGCCGCCCGTTGCGTTGAAGGTGCAAATGCTATCTGTAGGGGGAAAATGGTCTAAGAGGTTATCGTTGAAACTGATTTCTTTGAGCTTATGGAAATTTATGAGCAATTCCTGCGGCAAGGCATTTATTAGGTTATTATTAAATGCAGCAGCCTCCAACAAACGCCCTTGGCAGGCTGCCAACATACCGCCAATATCTGTCAACTCGTTATAGCTTAGATAAAGCAACTTCATGTTTGGCATTGTATCGCGGTAGAAACTATCTAAGCGCCCCGCTATCCTATTGTAGCGCAGGTCGAGTTCTATCAATTCGCGCAAACCCTCCCCCCGAAATGCATCGTATAAGCTTGTTGTTGATAGATTGCCAGCGCCTAAGTACTGCGAAGGGCGTTGCAAACGCGTGATGCGCCAACTGACTCCATTGCCGTCTATATCTGCGAGATGTATACCATCATTTATAAAATGATTTTGTGATATGCTCACGCCTGAGCCTGGCATTGTTCCTGTCAAGTTTGCGCAAATGCCCATCGTATCAAGACGCATTAACGCCAAACGGTCAGCTTCATGCATAGGCAAATTTTGCGACTGCAGCTGTAATGCGCCCGCTAAAAACCAGCAAAAAAGTAGAATACATTTCATAAAGAAGAATTAAAAAAGGAAACAAATCGCGTTAAAAATCTTTTTTTTTGGCGTGCCGCTGCTCCCCGCACCCGCAAAGCGGGCGCTTAAAGGTCGCAGCGTCGGGCTATTCAGGGCGTATATTTATACGCCCCTACTATCCCTCACGCAGCTTGCAAAGCCGCCAAAGGGGCGGCTTGCGCAGGCTGCAAACTGAAAAATAATCAGATTGCTCGCCGCAACCTTTTTGCGGCGGGCGCAAAATTTTGCGTGAGGGATAGTAGGGGCGACTGCGAAGCAGCCGCGAAGCGCATCAACATTCCCTGCGGGGATGCCTTCGGCGTTCGCCCATTTGGGCGATGATGATACGCCCCGCATAGCCCGACCCCGCGCCCTTTTTGGCGCGGGGGCACGCCCAAAAAAAAACGCTCAAATTCAGTTACTGCGCCTCTTTCAGCGCTTCTGCCTCCGTTTTGGGCAGACGCATTAGGATAAAAGTGCAAGCCATCATCAGTATCACCGAAACGGCAAAATAGGTCGTGCCGCTGCTCGATTGGGTGTAAATCAGATTGGAGTCAAATTTCATATTCGTGATAACCAGCGCCACGATAAATACGTCCAACATCGCCCATTTGTTGATGACCTCGAAGGCGACGGCGAGCATCGTCCCTTTCGGCTTCCATACATTCGTGATTTTGAGCAGCAAAACCAGATATTTTAGCGCGGGGAAAATTATCGAAAACAGCAAAATCAGCATACCGATAAAGGTTTCCCCCGTATCGAAAAAATGCTGTACCGAGCCAAACAAATAAGCCTCTTTGTTTTTGAAACCCATCAGGATTTCCGTCTTCATTATCGGATTGGTCAGACCCAAATAGAAAAAAACAAGCGATAAAGCCAACAAAAAAGCCGCAATGGAACGCAGCGGCAAGCGTATAGTGGTGGTTTCGGGAAGCACAGTTGAATGACGAATGACGAATGACGAATGACGAATGACGAAATGTAGTCGGAGTAAAATACTTGATACTTGCTACCACTGCCGCCGCAAGGCGGCATAGTACCTACAGCATAAGCAGCACAACCTACAGCATAAGCAGCACAACCTACAGCACAAAGCACAACCTAATGCGCCTCCAGCCAGTTGCTACCGATGCCGATACCGACCTCTATGGGCACATCGAGTGTGGGCAGGGCGGTCTGCATACAGTGGCGAATGATTTGGGTGAGCTGCGGTATTTCTTCCTTAAAGGCATCAAAAACGAGTTCGTCATGCACCTGTAGGACGAGCTGTGAACGCAAGTTGTTTAAGCGTAATTGCTCGTGTATGCGTATCATGGCGATTTTTATCATATCGGCGGCGGTGCCCTGTATGGGCGTATTGACGGCATTGCGCTCGGCGTGTGTGCGCATGAGCGAGCTGCTGGAGTGCAGGTCGCGCAAGTATCTACGCCGCCCGCAAAGGGTCGTAACGTAGCCCGATTTTCGCGCCGTTTCTACCACGTTTTCCATGTATTTTTTGAGGGTCGGATACTGTGCAAAATACTGCTCTATGAGTTGGGCAGCTTCTTTGCGGGGCATATCGAGCTGGCGGGAGAGGTTGGTAGCGCCCGCGCCGTAGATGATAGAGAAATTGACGGTTTTCGCGGCGTAGCGTTGCTGTTTTGTTACCTCTTCGAGCGCTACGCCGTAGATGCGTGCTGCTGTAGCCGTGTGAATATCCAAACCATCGCGGAAAGCGCTTAGTAGTGCCTCGTCGCGGCTCATAGCAGCCACCAAGCGCAGTTCTATCTGCGAATAGTCGGCAGCCAAAATACAGCGCTCTTCGCTCCGCGCTACGAATGCCTTACGGATTTCGCGCCCGCGCTCGGAGCGGATGGGTATGTTTTGCAGGTTGGGGTTCTGCGAGCTTAGCCGCCCTGTAGCCGTGAGTGCCTGATTGAAGGAGCTGTGCACCATGCCCGTTGCGGGGCTGATAAGCAAAGGGAGAGCTTCGGCATAGGTGGATTGCAGTTTGGCGACCTGTCTGTATTCGAGTATATCGGCTATAATGGGATGTTCTTCCGAAAGTTCGCTTAGTTTTTCCTCGTCCGTGCTGTATTGTTTGTTTTTGCTGGTTCGCTGCCAGCGATAGGGGATTTTTAGCCTATCGAAGAGGATTTCGCCGACTTGGGCAGGGGAATTTAGGTTGAATTTTGTGCCTGCGGTGCTGTATATTTTTTGCTCCAGTTCTTTTAGGTCTGCGGCAAGGATAAGCTTGTATTCTTGCAGAAAATCGGCGTTTATCTTTACCCCTGCCTGCTCCATATCGGCGAGCACGGGTATAAGCGGTATTTCTATATCGCTGTAAAGGCTTAGCCGCTCTTCGGTAAGTTGGGGATATAAGGCATGATAAAGGCGCAGGGTGATATCTGCGTCTTCTGCGGCATAGTCGGCGAGTTTTGCCAAAGGCACATCGCGCATGCTAAGCTGCCGCTTATTGTTTTTCGCGCCTATCAGCGTTTCGATGGCGACGGGGGCATAATCGAGATAGGTCTCGGATAGATAATCCATACCATGCCTGCGCTCTGGCTCCAAGACGTAGTGCAGGAGCATGGTATCCTGCAAAGGCGGGGCGACCTGCACGCCGTAGCGGGCGAGCATTTGCAAGTCGAATTTAGCGTTTTGGGCGACTTTCTGGCTGCCTTTTTTCTCGAAAGCAGGGCGCAGCAGGTTTAGGATGCGCTCCGTTTCTGCTCGTTCTGCGGGTAGGGGTATATAGTAGGCTTCCTGCGCTTGCAAGGCAAAGGAAATGCCGACCAATTCGGACTGCTGGAGGTCTAAGCCTGTGGTTTCGGTATCGAAAGAAAAGAGGGGCGCAGCCAGCAAGCGCTCTACGAGGCTGCCAATTTCTGCATCCGTCTGTAGGCAGTGGTATTGGTGCGGGCTATTGCCAATGTTTTGTTTGGCGATGCGATGCGGGTTTAGGTCGCTTGCTGCTGCCGTTTCTTCGACGGTTTCGCCGAATAGGTCGACTTGTCCTTCCGCGCTTTTTGGGGACTTTGTTTTTTTGCTGCCTTTGGTAGCGGCGCTGCCGCTACTGTCGGGGCTATCGGCTGCGGGGCTGGCGGCTTCAAATTTTCGCCCGTATTTTAGCACGCGGTCGGTGAGGGAGCGAAACTCCAGCTCATCGAGCGCCTGTATGGCTGCTGCGCGCTCTATGGGACGCACCGCAAATTTTTCGGCATCAAACTGTATGGGCGCATCTATAGCGATAGTTGCCAATTTATGCGAGAGGAAAGCATTTTCGCGCCCTTCGGTGAGTAGCTTTTTATGCCTATCGGCTATTTTATCTAAATTGGCGTAAATGCCTTCTACGCTGCCGTAGGTTTTCAGCAGGCTTTGGGCGGTTTTTTCGCCGATACCGCGCACGCCTGGTATATTGTCGACAGCATCGCCTTGCAAGGCGAGCATATCCACGACTTGGCTAATGCGCTCTATATCCCAACGGGCAAGCACGTCTTTGGTATCTAAAACGTCTATGGCATTGCCTAAGCGGGCGGGCTTGTAAAGATGCAAGCGCTCGCTAATCAATAACTGCCCGTAGTCCTTATCGGGGGTCATCATATAGACCTCGAAGCCTTCGCGCTCGGCTTGCAGAGCAAGCGTACCGACCACATCGTCTGCCTCATAACCTGCCAACTCTACGCCATGAATACCCAAAAGGGGCAGCAGCTTTTTGATTGCGGGTATGGCAATGCTGATATCCTGCGGCTGTTCTTCGCGGTTGGCTTTATAGTCGGCAAACATCTCATGCCGAAAGGTCGGCGTATCCAAATCGAAGGCTACGCCGACATGGGTCGGTTGCTCTTTTTGCAAGACATCGAGCAGGGTGCCCACAAAGCCAAAAATAGCAGAAGTGTTCATGCCCTTGCTATTGATGAGCGGGCGGCTAATCAGCGAATAATGCGCCCGATATATCAGCGCATACGCATCGAGTAAGAATAACTTTTTCATCGCACAAAATTAGCGAAAATTTTGCAGGATAGCAACAACAAAAAAGTTTGCTTAACCCAAAAGCACTCTGCCGTACATAAAGAACCAAGCCCCCGCAGCCAAGATAGTCGCCACCATCATGCCGCGTATAAAATTATCCAACAAACGGCGATTGGCGTAGGTCGTGGGCGGTATGTTGAGGCAAATCGCTACGATACCTACGGTGCTATCCCGAAAGCCGATAAACTCGGAGCTTATCAGCGATTTTTCTACTATCAACTGATTGAGATACATCAAAGCGAAAAAACCCACCGTCGGCAGAAGCGCGCCCCACAAAAAACCGTATAAAAAATTATCCTTGAACATGAGGGTAAAATCAGCTATTAAATTATGCGCGCCGCCACTTTTGCGGCGCGCACCTTATTTGCGTGAGGGATAGTAGGGGCAGCTCTTGTGGCTGCCCCAAATAGCCCGACCGCAGCCCCCTTTACCACAAGTGCGTAAGCACGCCGTGGTGGGGCTGCGGGCACGCCCAAAAAATAAAAAAATTACACAAAAAAATCGGGCATCAACTCCATAGCGGGATTGACGGCGTAGTGGCTCAAATCCGTGATGCCTTCGCTGAAAAGCAGCTCATCGTCGATGAAAAAATTGCCCGTGCAAGCGCGCGCATCGCGGCGCAAAATATAATAAGCCGCATCGCCCATGATGGCGGGGAAGCGCGAGCGCTCGACCATATCGTCGCCGCCCAGCAGGTTTTGTACGGCTGCCGTAGCGATGGTCGTGCGAGGCCAAAGCGCATTGACCGCCACGCCGTACTCGCGGAACTCCTCCGCAAAGCCCAAAACGCAGAGGCTCATGCCGAATTTGGCGATAGAATACGCCACATGCCCCGCGAACCAACGCGCCTCCATATTCAGGGGCGGCGAGAGGGTCAAAACATGGGGATTGCTGCTTTTTTTCAAAAACGGAAGGCATTTTTGCGTGCACAAATAGGTGCCCCGCGTATTGACGCTGTTCATCAGGTCATAGCGCTTCATGCTGGTGTTTTCGGTGTTCGTCAAGCTGATAGCGCTGGCGTTATTTATCAAAATATCGATGCCGCCAAAGGTATCGACTGCCTGCTGCACGGCTGCTTCCACCATATCTTCGCGCTGCACATCGACAATCAAAGGCAGGGCTTTGCCGCCCGCTTTCTCGATTTCTTCCGCCGCCGTGTATATCGTGCCTTCCAGTTTTGCGTGCGGCTCTGCCGTCTTGGCAGCAATCACCACATTTGCGCCTTCTTGCGCCAAACGCAGCGCTATAGCCTTGCCGATGCCCCGACTTGCGCCCGTGATAAAGGCGGTTTTTCCTTTGAAACTCATACTATGGGAATGATTTGGTGTTGAAAATTGTTATTTTTGTAGCGCGCCAAAGATAGCAAAAAATCTTAGTTCCTTAGTAGTAGGGCTTTTTTTTGGGGCATCCGCCGCCGCCAAAAGCGGCGGCGGCGCTACGCTGCGGGTTCGCTATTCGCTCATACCTTCGTGAGCCGTGATAAATCACGGCTCTACTCGGTACTGCCGCCTGCGGCGGCAGCCCTCCGCATCGCTATGCCAATAGGTTATTCAGGCTTATCTGCGTTTATGTATGCGAAACCATGCAGCACAATCCTAATTCGTAACTCGTAACTCGTAACTCACTATGCGTTTTTTTGATGGAATTTTGTTCTTTTTGCTGGGTGCCGTTGTAGGTATCATCGTGTATATTAGCTGGTGGGAGCGTAAAGGGACTTACAACCCGATGCCCGACGAAAAGCAGCATGTATTACTGGAGCGCATAAAGAAGGTCGCCAAACTCGTTACCGTCGAGGGCGAGTACACGGCTACAAACGAGTACAACGACTATTTTTGGACGAATATCAGCATCTTCGGCAAGAAGATGATTATCAACACGAAAGCAAAGATATTCGTAGGCTACGACCTCAAAAAAGCGACTTTCGAGGCGGACTCTATCAAAAAAATTATCCGCGTCAGCAATCTGCCGAAGTCGGAAGTTTTGGCTTTGGAGCACGATATAGAAATCCCCTTCAAGCATGAGGGCTTGTTCAATGGTTTCAGCAGCGAGGAGCTGACGGCTATCAATTTCGTGGTCAAAAAGCGCCTGCGCGAGCCCGCCGTCGTCGACACCCTCCTACGCCAAGCCGAAGCCGAAGGCATCGCTACGCTGGATATTATCCGCGTGCTGGTAGAGCAAGGCGGTTGGTCGTTTGAGATAGTGCGCGATAGCACAAGCGCCACGCCGCCCCTTGCCACTACCGACAGCAGCAAGACGACGCTGCAGCCCACAGATCGCCCCCGCCCCTTGCCCGCCAGCACCGATGCCAAGAAACACCCCTTTTTGGGAAATTAGCAGAAAGTAAAAAAACGCCCCCATGTAAGCGCAGTAGCTTGTGTGGGGGCGTTTTTTTTGTATGCTATTCCTCTACAATAGCTGGCGTATCGTCTTGAGACAAATCATCTTCAACGGTAGAGGCTTCTTCAGGTAAATCGAAGATAGGAATATCCTTTTTTCGGGTGCTGTAAAGGTTATTGCACTCTTCTCGAGTCAAAATTAAGCCAAAAATAAACAAGACTTCGCAAGCGTCTAAGCCATCGATTTCGGTACACGATAGTGCGCTTGGCTGTATTTGCTGGCAACAAGCGCAAGGGCGAAGCTGATATAAAATTCTGTATTCTGGCTTTCTTCCAAAGCCGAAATTGTAGGTATGGCTATCTATCCATTGCCCTTTCATCCTATCGCCAATAAATGGGAATGGGGCGGCTTCTATTCGAGCAATAGCTGCGTCTATAAGCAGTTGTTTATCTTCTCCCTTTATTTTTTGCCGCGCCTTTGTGAATGAGCGCGCATAGCCGAATTTATACTTCATTTGGCTACATTTTCCAATCCAGTCCTTCTGCCTCTATGCTATCGCGCAGATGGTCAGTCAAAAATTGCTGCATTTCTTCCTCGAAATCGGCTAAAGGAGGCAATACCAGCAAGGCATACAGTTCTACGCTGAAAGCTAAAGCCGTATGCAATGCCGAAAAAAAACGCTTTTCGATGGGTAGTTGGCTTTTTTCGGCTATGGTCTGCATTTGAGCCTGCAAGTCGCTAAATTGCTGCTCCGAAGCCTCAAAAAAATGCGGAATTTCGGCGGCTATCTGTGTTTTCAGGGTTTCTATTTGCGCCTGCGGTTCGAGCTGCAAATCAATCAGCAATTTGGCAAAATGTCGATTGTTTGCCTGAATAATATCCGTGAGATAAGACAACAAAGCTTCGCCCTGTGCAGCCTGCCCACGAAGGTAGGGGTTTTGCTGCATAAGCAGATGGTGCATAGAAATTTGCTGCACATAAGCCGACGATGGATTTTCAAGAATAGGGCACATAATTTTGCGTGTAGTTTGTGTGTACGGTATGTTTAGGAATGCAAATATACGCAGAAAAGTTTATTTCCTGCAATAAAAGCCCGCGCCCCGCGCGCCTTTCGCGCGGTGGCTTCGCCGCGTGAGGGATATGTAGAGCCGTGATTCATCACGGCTCAAATAGCCCGACCGCAGCCCCCTTTACCACAAGTGCGTAAGCACGCCGTGGTGGGGCTGCGGGCACGCCCCCAAAAAAAGAAAATCTAAAAAATAGCTGTAACTTTGCGGGGATAGAACACCACCATACCGCAACGAATAAAATGCAGCAAAAAATACGCGTCGCTATACTCATGGGCGGCAGTTCGCGCGAGCGCGAAATCTCCTTCGCGGGCGGACGCACCGTGTACGACAACCTTAATAAAGACCTTTTTGAGCCACTGCCCGTATTTGTAGACCCAATGGGGCGCTGGATTTTGCTGGATTGGCAGTATCTATATAAGGGCACGATACGCGATTTTTATCCACCCGCAAGCAGCAGCAACACCCAAAACGCAGGGCTGCAACTCTACGCCGAAAGCTATGCGCAGCAGGCGGAAAGCTGGTGGATGGAAGCCATAAACAGCATCGGCAAGCCGACAACAGCCCAAGAAATCGCCCAAAAAGCGGAGTTTGCCTTTCTTTGCCTGCATGGCACAGATGGGGAAGATGGGCGCGTGCAGGGACTTTTGGAATTGGTGGGGCTGCCTTATAGCGGCTCTGGCATTCGCCCCTCCTCTATCGGCATGGATAAAGCCGTGCAAAAACGGCTGATGCAGGCGGGCGGCTTCGCCACGCCCCAAATACGCAGCATACGCCGACGCGATTGGTTGCAGCTAACGGACTCGGCACGGGCGGCTTATATCGAAAATTTGCAAACGGAATTTGGCGGGCGGCTGCCTTTGGTTGTTCGCCCCGCTACGCAAGGCTCTTCTATCGGGGTGAGCATCGTGCACGATGGCGAAGAATTAGCTGCAAGCATCGATAAAGCCCTGTTTTTGCAGCGTATTAGCCGTAAGGAATGGCAACAACTCGAACAAAGCAGCAGCGAAAAAATGCTACATTGGGGGCAGGCTTGGAGCGATGTACGCAGCGGCTTGGGCTTTCCTGCGCGCTGTGTGGGTGCTGCCAATTGGGCATACAACCCCCAAGAACTATTGGATAAACTGCGGGAATTTTTTGCCGAAAATAGCAGCGAAAGCGCGCTGATAGAAGCTCAAGACGGCGAGCATACGGCGCTGGTAGAGGATTTTATACGGGGGCGGGAATTTTCTTGCGTGGTGGTACAAGACATCGACGGCAGCCCCATCGCCCTGCCACCCACCGAGATACGCAAGGGCGTCGGATTTTTCGACTATCGCGCCAAGTATCTGCCAGGATTAGCGCGAAAAATCACCCCTATAGACCTGCCCGAAAAGCAAATAGAGGCTATCCGCTCGGAGTGTGTGCGCTTGTTTGATTTTCTGGGCTTTGATGTATATGCGCGCATTGATGGCTTTATCGACGAGGCGGGCACTATCTTTTTGAACGACCCGAATACGACTTCGGGTATGCTGCCTTCTTCCTTTTTCTTCCACCAAGCCGCCGAAATCGGCTTAAATCCCTCGCAGTTTTTAAGTTATATCGTTTATGCCTCCCTGCAAAGCAGAGAGCAGACAGATACGCGGGGCAGCCGTTACACAGCTTTGCGGCAGCGGCTGGAGACGATGCTCGAAAACCTGCGAGCAAACAGCGCGCAAAAAACGCGGGTCGGGGTTTTCTTGGGCGGCTATTCATCTGAAAGGCATATTTCGGTAGAAAGCGGGCGCAATGTATACGAAAAATTGGCTTCCTCCTCCTCTTATGCCCCTGTGCCGATTTTTGTGATGCAGGACGAAAAATTGGGGCATCGCCTGTTTGAGTTGCCCATAAATTTGCTCTTAAAAGATAATGCCGACGATATAAGGGACAAAATTTTGCATTTTTCGCAGCATCCGATTATAGCCAAGATACAGCAGCAGGCGGCAAGTATCAGCAGACTTTTTGCGCAGAAAGCACCCTTGTTTGCGCCGCGCGAGCTGTCTTATGCGGAACTGCCTACGCAGCTTGATGCGGTATTTATCGCCCTGCACGGTAGACCTGGCGAAGACGGAGAGGTACAAAGCCGACTAACGGCGCTTGGTCTGCCCTTCAACGGCTCGCCTTCGGAGTCGGCGGCTATCACCATACACAAATACGATACTTTACAGCGCTTGCGCGAGGCGGGTTTTTCGACTGCCCAGCAATGGCTGTTACTGCGCAGCGCCTACGAGCAAAATCCCGCCGACTGTCTGCGGGAGGTAGAGGAGCGCTTTGGCTATCCGCTCATAGCCAAACCCGTCGATGATGGCTGTAGCTCGGCGGTGAAGGTCATACGTTCGCGCCAGCAGCTTTGCGCCTTTTTGGAATTGCTGTTCAGAAATACGGAAGATTTACCAACAGATGCCGCCGCTGTCTTAAATTTGAAGCAAAACGAGGAATTTCCGCAAAAGCCGCTTGCCCTGCTCGAAACCTTGATAACGCGGCAAGAGGCAGCGCATTTTCTGGAAATCACGGGCGGGCTGCTCACCATATACGATGAGGCGACAAACGCCGTCGTATACGAGATTTTCGAGCCATCGGAAACCCTATCTTCGGGGGAGGTTTTGTCTTTGGAAGAGAAATTTTTGGCAGGCGAGGGGCAAAATATCACCCCTGCGCGTTTCGTGCCGCCTGCGCTCTCGGCTTTGGGCATCAGGCATACGCAGATTAGCGCGCAGGTAAGGGCGGATTTGGAGCGGGCGGCGCGCATTTTGGGCGTGGAAGGCTATGCGCGCATAGATGCCTTCGTGCGCGTGTACGCCGATGGGCGCGCGGAAACCATCATTATAGAGGTCAATTCCCTACCAGGTATGACTCCAGCCACCTGCATTTTTCACCAATGCGCGCTAAGCGGCTACCAGCCTGCGGAGTTTATCGACCGCATTTTGCAGTTTGGCAAGCAGCGCCAACAATTAACCACAAGCCAAGCATGACCCAACGCATCATTATACGCCATATACGCCGACTTTGGTTAACGACCGAAACGAGCGAGGAGCCGCTACGCGGTGCACAGATGGCAAATTTGCCTTATATCGACGATGCCTATTTGGTGCTGGAGGCGGGGCGCATCAAAGCCTACGGGCAGATGCGCGATTTTCAGCCCGAAAAATGGGCGAGCGCAGAGGAACACATAGACGCAAAAGGCGGCGATGTATTGCCTGCTTTCTGCGACTCGCATACGCATTTGGTTTTTGCCGACTGGCGGGCGGGCGAGTTCGTCGATAAGGTACGGGGGGCGAGCTATGCCGAAATCGCAGCCAAAGGCGGCGGCATCCTCAATTCGGCGCTGCGGCTGCGACTTATGGACGAGGAAGAGCTATTTGAGCGCGCTTATGGTCGCCTCAAAGAAGTAATGGCGCAGGGCACGGGCGCTATCGAGATAAAAAGCGGCTACGGTTTGGATATGGCGAGCGAGCTGAAAATGCTGCGCGTGATACGCCGACTGCGCGATTTGAATTTAATCCCCGTCCGCTCTACCTTTTTGGCGGCGCACGCTGTGCCACCAGAATTTAAGGGCGACCAAGAGGGCTATTTACAGCACATTATACGCGATATGTTGCCGCGCGTAGCGGGCGAAGGTTTGGCGGACTATTGCGATATTTTTTGCGAGCGCGGATTTTTCACGGTCGAGGATACGGATAAACTGCTACAAGCGGCTGCCAAATATGGCTTAGGGGCAAAAATTCATGCCAATCAGCTCGATTTTTCGGGTGGGGTGCAAATCGGCGTGCAACATAAAGCCCGCTCTGTCGACCATCTGGAGCACGCTGGTGCGGAGGAAATCGCCGCGCTTTTAGGCAGCCAAACCATGCCGACCTTGCTGCCTTCGGCTGCTTTTTTCTTGCGTATGCCCTACCCCCCTGCCCGCGAAATGATAGATGCGGGTTTGCCCCTCGCGCTGGCGACTGACTACAATCCTGGCAGCTCGCCCAGCGGGCGCATGTCTTTTGTGCTCTCGCTCGCCTGCCTGTATATGCGCATACTGCCCGCAGAAGCCCTTGCCGCCGCCACACTCAACGGCGCTTGGGCTATGGATTTGCAGCGCGAAGTAGGCAGCATCAGCATCGGCAAGCAAGCCAAAATTATCCTCACGCAGCCCCTCACAGACATCGCTATGCTGCCTTACCGCTTTGGCGAGGATTTTATTGCGAAAATAATCGTGTGAGTTACGAGTTTTGCGCATAATTCATTGATAATCAAGTATGTACAAAACAACTTTTCACTTTTCACTTTTCACTTTTTTTGGGCGTGTCGGCGCTCCTAAAAAGGTCGCGCCGTCGGGCTGTGCCATCCCTCACGCAAAATTTTGCGCCCGCCGCAAAAAGGTTGCGGCGGGCAATAGGCTTATTTTTTTGTACTTCAGCCCGCGCAAGCCGCCCCTTTGGCGGCTTTGCGAGCCGCGTGAGGGATGGCACAGCCCGACCGCGCCCCCTTTATTGGGGCGCGGGCACGCCAAAAAATAAAGCCCTGACTTGGGAAATAAAGTTTCAAAAGGCGCAAAAAAGGTCGTATTTTTGTGTGTGAAACAGGAAAAAGGAAGCATTTGGAAAATCAAGAACTACCACAGATAGTGGAAAGTGCAAGCGCAGAGCCTACCCGCCGCGCGCATTGGACGCTGCGGCTGCTGGCTTGGACAATTCGGCGCATTCGCGGCTTTGTTGTCGGCTTGCTAAAGCTGCTATTTGTGCTTTGGTTGCTGCTAAAAATACCCGCTGTGCAAAATTGGATTGCGCAGCGGGCGGCTGATTTTTTGTCCAGCCAGCTCGATACCCGCGTGGAGGTCGAATATGTAGAATTTGAGCTCTTCAATAAGGTCATTTTGCACGGCTTATACATCGAAGACCAAGCAGGCGATACGCTTTTATATGCGGGTGAGCTGCGCGCTTATATTGATTTGATTTCGGTGCTTGACAGGCAGGTAAATATCAACCGCGCGGAGGTACGCGATGCGTATTTCAACTACCAAAGAAAGGAGGGCGAGGCGGATTTTAACCTGTATTTTATCCTGCGCTACTTAGGGGGCAGCGGCGGAAACAAAAACAAGAAGCCCAACCCTCTAAAATTGGCGATAACGGAGGCGCGCGCCCTCAATACGCGGGTACATTTTAAGGATGCGGCACTGGGTACGGAGGTAAATATATGGGCGCATCATGCTTATGTGTATGCGCCCAGCGATTCGACGCATATCCCCTTAAAAATTATACGCGCCGATTCGGTGTTTTTGGACAGCGCAAGGGTAGACATACGCAAAATGCGCCCCGTTCCCATTGCGGAAAGCAATAAAAACAAGCCCAAAAACGGCAGTAGTAGCACGCCCGACAGCCTTATGCCGCGTTGGGACATACGCGCGGGCAAATTGCGCACGCGGGAGCTATCGGTAAGCATACGCAATGAGCTTTTTGAGTCTAATCCTGAGAGGGATTTAGATTTCAACGACCTAAAAATGCACAGATTACGCCTTGCGGTAGATAATTTCAGCATGTATAAGGGCGATATGCAGGGCGATATACGCACCCTATCGGTAGAGGAGGCGCGCGGATTTAGGGTTTTATCCTTAGAAGGGCACGCTTTTGTCAATAATCGGCGGGTGTCTATTCGAGATTTTCGCCTGCGCACGCCCTATAGCGACTTGGGCAACCTTTTGGAGTTTGAATATGAGCATTATAGCGACTTTTTGGACTTCGTAAATCGGGTGGAGATGCGTGCGGACTTGCAAAATTCGACCATCGCACTGCGGGATATTATGGCTTTCGCCTTCACGCTGAAAAAAATACCCTTTTTCGCAGCCAATGCAGACCGTCCGATAGAGATAACGGGCAATATGCGAGGCACGGTGAACAATTTGCGGGTGCGAGATTTGAATTTACGCACGGGTTATCATACCCATATCAAGGGTTTTTTGAGCCTAAACGATATTACCGTGCCCGATGCGGGCTTTATGGACTTGCAATTTGAGCATCTTCAGACGCATTACAACGATTTGGCGACGATATTGCCTTTCGTTCGGGTGCCGCAGGAGCTGCAGCGGCTGGGCTTGATGCGTTTCACGGGCAATTATACGGGCTTTTTTAAGGATTTTGTTGCTTTTGGGCATCTGCGCACGGACTTGGGCGAATTGAAGTCTGACCTAAAAATGGATATACGGCAAGGCACAGCCTTAGCGAAGTATAGTGGCGGGATAAATCTGATGAATTTCGACTTAGGCACTCTACTGAATAAGCCTGAATTTGGTCGGGTATCGCTGCGCACGGGGGTTATTGGTCAGGGCTTAACGCTGGAAAGCCTACAGGCTCACTTCGATAGGGGGCATGTCGACACCTTTGAGTATAAGGGTTATACTTATCGCAATGTCGATATGACGGGCTACATACAAAATCGGCTTTTCAATGGCAGCCTTTCTTCTACCGACCCCAATTGTTATCTCTACGTTTCGGGCATCGCCGACCTACGCGATACGCTGCCGCAGATAAATCTACGGGGCTCTGTGCGCAATGTCAATTTTCAGAACTTAAACCTCACAGAAGAAGCCGCCAGCCTAAAAATAGATACCTTTTACATAGTAGCACGAGGCAAGGATTTGGCGAGTTTGCGCGGGCGAGCAGATTTTGAGGATGTAGCCATGATGCGTTTCAATCGGCGCTTTTCGCTGGATAGCATCGTTTTGGAGTCGCAGGACAGCATGCGCTGGCGCACACGCAGACGCAAAGACGATACGAGCCGCCGCGACACTTTAGGTTTGGAGCAGCGCAATTATCTAAAACTGCGCACCGACATTTGCAACATTCGGCTTGCAGGCGCTTACGATATGCGCAACCTGCCCCGCGCGCTGGCGCGCTATACCCAGGCGCATTACCCCAATATGTTCAAAAACTTGGAAAAGATAGAAGGCTTTTCCGAATTGGCTGTAGTCGATAGCCTGCACCCTTTGATACATCAGCGCTTTCGCTTGCAATTGGAGATAGACAGCACAGACAATCTGACGCAGCTCATAGATACAAATTTTATGCACGTTGCGGGCTTAAAATCCTTCGTGTTTTTCAACAGCTTGGACGATACGATACATCTAAAAACGACTGTCCGCTCGATAAAATACGATAAAATACAGGTTGGTACCATCACTATAGAGGGCAATGCATTGCGCGATAGCTTTGCTTTGCACAATGATTTTGCGGATTTGCTGCTGGGCGATTCGACGCGTCTGCCCGCTTTCAATTTCGACCTAACAGCACACGGCGATAGCCTGCGCTTCTCTACGAAATTAAGCCAAATCGGCAAAATGGCTTCCAATATCAGCATAAACGGCAAAGTAGCCTTTATGTCGCGGATGCTGGAGGTCAATATAGATACGGCGCACTTGGAGATACTGGGGCAGCCTTGGGATATACGAGGCGATAATTATGTAAAATTCGGAGCAGGTAAGCTGGAAATAAAAAACCTGCGGCTTACCAACGGCGGACAGCTGCTGGAAGTCAGCAGTTTGGGGACACGCGGCATATCCGTGTGTGTCGAGAAGATGGACTTGGGCTGGCTGTATAAGCAGGTGGGCATTCCGCAGCTGGACATTACGGGCGCTTTCTCTGCCGATTTGCGCGTGCGCGATGTTTTCGACCAAAAAGGGCTTTCCGCTGCCTTCCGATTCGATAGCCTATATATTAACGGCGATAGATGGGGACGCTCCCAACTGCTCGTGCAGTCCGACAGCTTACGCGATACCATCAACGCCAGCTTCCAACATCGAAGCCCCTTCGTCGACACGATGTGGGTGCAGGCGCAGTATCTCCCCCCCTTCGCCACCAAAGACAGCACGAAGCAAAATTGGCTAAACATAGACTACGAGCTAAAAAATGCCCGCGTCTATATGCTGGAGTACTTCCTAAAAAGCGTACTGACCAACACACACGGCAACCTAAGCGTGCGCGGGGGCAAAATACGCGGGCAGGCAGGCAAAAAGCTCAATATGGCAGGCACAGGCTACCTACACGGCTTTGAAACTAAACTACTCTTTACCAATGTAGGCTATGCCCTCGATTCGGCACTCATCAACATACACAACGAAGGCTTTACCCTCGCACCCATGAGCCAAGATACCAGCATAAAAACTGCCATGCTTAGGGACTCTCTCGGCAGACGCGCAGCCCTCTGGGGCGGTATCAAACACCAAAATTTGCGCGACTTCGAGCTCGACCTGCATTTTAAACTCGAAAATAACCTCGTCCTCAATACCAGCAAAAACGATAATAGCACCTTCTACGGTCGCATCTATGCCGATGGTTTGGTCAATTTCACAGGCCCCTTCCAGCGCCTGCGTCTCGTTGTCGATGATGCCGTTACCCGCGATAGCTCCTTATTGGTGCTGCCCTTAGGTGACCCCATCGAGGTCGAAGAAGTTCGCTTTCTTAGCTTTGTCGATAAGGTCGAACAAACCCGACGCTTAGACTCTATCAAGCTCGAAAAAGAGCAGAAAAAAGAGAAAAAAGTCAATAACAACACAGGCTTTAGCGTCGAAATAAACACCCAAATAACCCCTTCAGCCGCCGTAAAAATGATTTTCGACGAGCGAACGGGCGAAATCATGGAAGGGCAAGGCGATGGCTTTCTACGCCTTACCTTCAATACCGCAGGGGAGTTTGGGATGTTCGGCGATTTTACCCTCACGCGCGGCAGCTACCTCTTTACCTATCAAAATCTGATAAATAAGGTTTTCTCCGTCCGAAAAGGCGGTACCATCACCTGGACAGGCAGCCCCTACGACGCACAGTTAGACATTCAAGCCGAATACAAGCAGCAAACGGGTATATCCAACCTGATTTCTACCTACTTAGAAACCGCCGACGAAAATACCCGCCGACTTGCCAATAAACCCACCCCCGTCGGGCTACTGATGAACGTGCGCGGGCTGCTATTTTCGCCAGATATCACCTTCGATATCGATATACCCGAAACAGACCCCCAACTGCGCTCTTTCACCGACCTCGCCCTGAAAGCAGTCCGCGAAAATACCAGCGAACTCAATCGGCAGGTATTCGCCCTTATCGCCTTACAGCAGTTCCTACCCTTAGAAAACACAGGCAGAGGGCAAAATATAGACCTCGTTTCCACCAGTGTCAACACCCTAAGCGAACTCGTCTCGCGTCAACTCACTGCCCACCTCAACGACATACTCAAAGGCGTAGCCGACGAGGTCGGATTTATCTCCAGCTTCGAGATTGATGTTAATCTCAATATGCGCGATCAAGCCAACAACGATTTGAGCAGCGACCGCAATTCCAATCTCGGCTTCGGACTCGATCAAACATGGTTTGATAATCGTATGCGCGTGCGCGTGGGCGCAAATCTCGACTTAGGGACAAACATGGGCAGCGTCAGCGGCGCAGGCAGCAACTACATCGGCGGCGACTTTATCATCGAATACAATATCACGGAAGACGGTAGATTTAAAATACGCGGCTACAATCGCACCGAAACCAACGTCTTAGGGCGCGTTACCCGCATGGGCATCGGATTAAGCTACCGCAAAGAATTTAATACCTTCGGCGAGCTATTGAGCGACATCTCCAAAGACCTCAAAGGGCAACGCCTACGCCGTGCCGCCCGCAAAGCCGAACGCAAGGCTCGCAAAAATGCCGATCAACTGCCCCTACCCACTGATGAGAACAGTCCCCCACCCACAGACAACACAGAGCCCCCCCTCTAAACTGAAAAGACGGCAGCTATTCACAAAAAAATCAAATACTTGCTACCATTGCTGCCGCAAGGCGGCATCGTACCAGCGCGGCTACAAGCCGCGCAGTACCCATGCAGCGCATCAAATTTTCATCCAAGCATCATAGCCGCCTTCCATCTCGTACACAGCGCGAAAGCCCAATTTTTCGGCTATCTTGCTCGCCTTTGCGCTTCTGCCGCCTGCTTTACAATAAATAAAAACTTCCCGACTGCGGTCGAGTTGAGCTAATTTTTGCTCAAAATCAGCCGCATTAAAATCTATCTGCTGCGCGCTTACAAGCATTCCCTGCGCGCATTCTTCCTCCGTGCGTACATCAATTAGATAATACTCGCCCTCCTTGCGCTTCACCAATTCATCGGTAAAAGCTTTGGCTGGGAGCAGCTTTGTAGCAGTAGCCGCCGCCGAGAGGCTTGCATCTTTTTGAGGGCTCGCAGCAGCGACTTTCTCAGCATTTGCTGCAGGCTGCTGCGCAGATGGGCTGCAACTCGCAGCCGCTACGGCTACAAAAGCCGCAAATAAGAAAGAACGAATCATATTTTTTTGCTTATGTTGGTGATGTACAAAACCGCACAAAAATACAAAAGGTCGGCGGCTTTTCTTACAAGCGCGCCGACCTTTTTAGGCTGGAAGATAAAAAAATAGTAGCTTATTCGATGCCAATAGGCTCGCCACCGATAAGAATATCGCCTCTTTCGAGCTTCACATTCTCGGGCTTAGAGCGCAGGGTGCTCTCAAATTTGACGCTCATTTCTACCTTTTGCGTCATTTTCTTTTTCTTCATATCGACCTTGCCATTGCGCATTACGAAAGATTCTTTTTCGATTTTGCTGTTGTTCGATACGATGTATTTAGCGGGTGTTTGCGCCTTGATGATGATGTCCTCTTGGAGGTCTACGCCCTTCACAGTTACGGCTTTGCTCACGTTAGGAGCGGTTACCACATATTCGCCATCGCCGTTAATGCTGCCGATAAGCTCGTAGCGGTTCGCTTTCACGAGCTGTTCTGTTACGTTATCGGGCATATTCGTTTTGATAATCAGCTCCACGCGCATCGTGCCGCCGTTCCAAACTTCGGCTTTGATTTCCTTCTGTTTGCAGTCGAAACTCACGCCATTTGCCTCCTTCACCTCGAAGGTTTTGACAAGGCTTTTTTCCGTTTGTGGTGCGTCTTGCGCCATCGCCCATTGGGTAGAAAACGCGCATAATAGGAGCAGCAATAATTTGTTCATAATCGTGTTAGATATGCAAGCTATGATGTAAGAAAAAAAGGTTACTCGTTTTTTTGAACTGCGTTTTTTTTGGGCGTGCCCCCGCGCCACGCCTGCCGCAAAGGACGGCAGGCGGAGCCGTGATAAATCACGGCTCTACTGGCGCGGGGTCGGGCTATTCGGGGCATCACCATCGCCCCATTTGTGGGGCGAATGTTGATGCGCCCCTACTATCCCTCACGCGGCGGGACTTTAAGCCCCTATCCTACTATTCAAAGGGAATAGGCACATCGTCTATCAAGATGTCGCCGTATTTGCCGTCTTTATTCGGCTTAATCATCTGCGCTTTTTTAGGCGCATCGCCTGCGGTAGCATCTTTCGTGAGGTTGCTCGGCGCTACATCGTCCGTAGCGTTTCTATTGCTGCTCTTTTTGGCGGCATTGGCAGTAGCAGTAGGCACGAGTTTCACCGTAACCTCTATTTTAGTAAAGCGGCTCATCTTGCGGATATATTCGGCGGATTTGCCTCTACCCGCCATATCGGAAACATCACGAGAAAAGCGGTTGCTTTTGGTATCGAAAACGTAATTTTTCGGCGCGGTGATGTTCATAAAAATCGTTTCTTGCAAATCCACTCCGCCGACGCTTACGCTCTTCGAAAGACTGGGCGCAGAGATAACATAATCGTTATCCTTCAATATGCCGTCGAAAGCATAGCGGTTTGCTTTTATCAAACGGGCGAGAATCGTCTCGTCCATATTGGCGTGTATTTCCAATTCGATGCGCAGTGTATTGCTTTCTGCAGCGCTGCTGGGCCATTTTTTTATCGTGCCCACCTGTACGAAGGGCGGCATCTCAAAGCTGACGAATTGGGCATCTTTCGGGTCTAAAGTCTTGACCAATGTTTTTTCGCTATCTTTGTTTTGAGCGAAAGAGAGCAGTGGAGCAAACAAGCAAGCGGCAAGCAAAAAAAGCCATTGTTTCATGTGTCTGTAAATTTATGCGGGATGTAAAAATAGTAGTGTTGCCAAACGCCTATTCGTCGGGAATTAGTACGTCATTGATGAGAATATCGCCCAATTTTCCTTCTTTATCGCCTTTTCCTGTGCTGGTACGCATCATCGGATTGCTGCTGGCGGGTGGCGTGGTGGAGATAAAGCGAATTTCTACAGGTATCGCCTTTTCGATTTTGCAGCTTTTTGACTCTTGGCAGCTTAGGCGCTGGCGGCTCTTATCGTAGGCATACTGATTGCTGCCGCTGACTAAGCGCAACTGCACGCTTTCTTCGCGCCAGACTGCGCCGTCTACTTTTACCTCTTTGCTGAGATTGGGCAGGGTGAGTTTGAGCGTTTTATCAGCTTGGCTAAGGCTGCTGAAAGTATAGCGACCATTGGCGGCGATGCGCTGAAAGTTCTTCTCGCTGATGTCAGCGCGCACTTCGATAACGATGCGCAAATCGCTGCTCTCTGCCTTATCCACGCCACTGACCGCAACCGTGCGAGGCATCTCAAATTGTATGGTGCTGCTGGCGAAGGGTTCTATGCTCTGCGCAGTTTTTTGCGCCATAGTGTTGTAGGCGAGTAGCATAGCGGCAGCAAGTAAAAATTGTCGTACTGTTTTCATTTGTATTAAAATATAGCGTGTGGGTATGGATTGAAGTGCTAATTTTGCAAGGCATACAGCATTCGGGGCATAGACAAAAACAGTTCCGAACTTAACTGTTACCGATAGAAAAGTTAATAAAGACCAGAAAAACCTTATGAAAAAGCTAAGTATCGAGGAGCTGGAGGCGCGGCACAAAGCCCAAAGAGCACAGGCGGCGGCTTCTATCCCTACCCTCGTGCTGATATTGGACGATATACGCTCGGCGCTCAACGTGGGGAGCGTCTTCCGCAGTGCAGACGTGTTTGGCATCACCGAGTTGGCTTTATGCGGCATTACGGCGCAGCCGCCACAGAGAGAGGTGCTAAAAACCGCCTTAGGCGCTACGGATAGCGTCAGTTGGCGATATTTTGAGCAAACGACGCAGGCTTTGAACCATTATTCGGAGCAGGGCTACAGTCTTTTGGCGCTCGAACAGACCAAAGATAGCATTTTATTGTCGGATTGGGGGACAGAAAAGCAAAAATTTTCTTCAAAAATCGCCGTCGTCTTAGGCAATGAGGTCGAAGGCGTGAGCCAAGAAGCCCTAAATCGCGTAGAGGGCTGCATAGAAATTCCCCAAGTAGGCGAAAAACATTCCCTCAATGTCAGCGTAGCGGCGGGCGTGCTCTGCTGGGAGCTAACAAAAAGTGAAAAGTGAACACGAAGTGAACGCGTAGCGAAAAGTGAAATTTTTTATGTGCTTTTGTAGAGCCGTTGTATGCAACGGCTTTACAGCGCCCGCTTTGCGGGCGCTGCGCGTGAGGGATAGCAGTGGAAGCGCCGCCGTAGGCGGGGCTGCAACGGATAGCCCGACCGCCGCCCCTTTAAGCGCCTGAAAGGCGCGGGGCGGCGGGCACGCCCAATAAAAAACCCACTTTTTACCTGAAAAAGCCGTTGTATAGGGCACACGATAAATAAAAAATATGAAAACCTTGTCGATTTTTTTGCTGGCTTTCGGCTTGTTTAGCCTGCTACAGGCGCAGCAAAAGCATACCATTAGCGGCTATATGAGCGATGAGGCGGGCGAGCGGCTGATTGGCGCGAATGTACTCGACGCGCAAAGCAAACAGGGGGCAGCGAGCAATTTATACGGTTTTTATAGCCTGACTTTGCCCGCAGACACGGTTATTTTGGCGGTTTCTTACATCGGTTTGCAGCCCCAATACCGCAAATTTTATTTGGACAAAGATACAACTATCAATTTTGAGCTATCGGAAAGCATCGAAGCGCCTACGGTCGAAGTCGTGGCGGAAGACATCGTGCAGCGCATCGAGGAGCGCAATCAGATGAGCCAAATCAGCATACCGATGGAGCAAATCAAGGCGATGCCCGCTTTTTTGGGGGAAGTCGATATACTGAAAATCATACAACTGCTGCCAGGCGTGCAATCGGGCGAGGGCAATAGCGGCTTGTATGTGCGTGGCGGCTCGCCCGACCAAACCCTGATTTTGCTCGACGGCGTGCCCGTGTATAATGCCTATCATCTTTTTGGCTTTTTCTCCGTATTCAATGCCGACGCTATCAAGGGCGTACAGCTCACCAAAGGCGGCTACCCTGCGCGCTATGGCGGGCGTTTGGCTTCGGTGCTGGAGATAAATATGAAGGAAGGCAACCTAAAATCTTGGCACGGAGAAGGCTCGATAGGGCTAATCTCCTCGAAATTTACGATAGAAGGCCCGCTTGTAAAGGAGCGCGCCTCTATGATGTTTTCGGCTCGGCGCACCTATATTGATATACTCGTGCAGCCACTTATAGCGCTTGCGCAAGTGGGGCAGTCGGGCAGGGTAACCCCTGGTTATTATTTTTACGACCTAAATGCGAAGTTTAACTACATCGTTTCGCCAAAAGATAGGCTTTTTTTGAGCTTTTACGCGGGTGATGACCGCTTTAGCATACGCTACAAGGAGGAAAACGAGCAGGGCGAGCGTTTTGAGCTAAAATCAGGCATACAATGGGGCAATATAACGGCGGCTTTGCGCTGGAATCGGCAGTATACGGGCAAACTTTTCTCCAATGCCACCCTAACATACAGCCGCTATAACTTCTTGATTTCCACCAGTTTCGAGACGGAAACGGCGAACGAAAGTAACAACTTTGCGGCGCGCTACTTTTCGGGCATCGACGACTGGGCGGCGCGCATAGATTATGACTATATACCCAATCCAAAACATCTAATTCGCTACGGTGCAGCGGCGGTTTTGCATCGTTTTAACCCTGGCGCTACCAACATATCGGTAAGCACGGGCAGTAATGCCAGCATAGACGTAGCTAATCAGCCCGTTTTGGCGGGAGAATACGCCATTTATGCGGAAGATGACCTAAATTTGGGCACAAAATTCGGCGCAAATCTGGGCATACACGCTTCTGCCTTTCAGCTGAGCGATAAATTTTATTACTCTGTGCAACCGCGCGTTAGCCTGCGCTATGTTTTGCCAAAAAACATCGCCCTAAAAGCCTCTTTTGCGAGCATGACGCAGTATATACACCTGCTTACCAATGAGGGAATTGGCTTGCCGACAGATTTATGGGTGCCTTCGACGAGTAGTATCGTTCCCGAACGCTCCTGGCAGGCTGCTATTGGCTTTGCGCGCAATTTCGGCGCTTATGAAATCAGCTTAGAGGGCTATTATCGGGATATGCGGGGCTTGCTTTCCTACAAACCTGGGGCTTCTTTTCTGGATACCGAGAGCAACAGTTGGGAAAGCAAGGTCGAAACCAATGGAAAAGGGCAATCCTATGGCGCGGAATTTTTCGTACAGCGCAAAAAGGGGCGATTAACGGGCTGGATAAGCTATACTTTGGGCTGGAATTGGCGGCAGTTTGCGGATTCCGATATAAATGGCGGTCGCCCCTACCCTTTCAAGTACGACCGTCGGCACAATTTGGCTATAGCTGCCGTGTTTGCGCTCTCGAAAAGGATTTCGATGTCTGCCGCTTGGGTCTATGGCACGGGTAATGCCGTTACGCTGCCTGTAGAGCGCTATCTTTCGCCCCCCGTAGATGGCGATGTACCGCAGGAAGTCGAGGCAGTAAGCGACAAAAACGCCTACCGTATGCCCGCCTATCATCGCTTAGACTATTCCATAGACATCAGCAAACATCGCCCAAAATGGTCTTCTACTTGGTCTTTCGGCGTGTACAATGTCTATAATCGCCAAAATCCATTTTTCATCTTCGCCTCCCGCGACCTTAGCACAGGCGAGCGCAATTTCCGCCAAGCCAGCCTTTTTCCCATCATACCGTCTATCCGCTGGGATTTTAAGTTTTAAAGTGAAAAGTGAAAAGTGAAAAGTGAAAAGTGAAAAGTGAAAAGTGAAAAGTGATGTTTTTTTATATACAGATATAATTTTCGCACTACAGCCTGCGCCCGCCCGCCCTTTGCGGGCGCGGCAAGCCGCGTGAGGGATAGTAGGGGCAGCTCTTGCGGCTGCCCCGCATAGCCCGACGGCGCGACCCGTAGAGCCGTAGCATGCTACGGCTCCGCCCGCCTTTGCGGGCGGGGAGCGCCGACACGCCCAAAAAAATCACTTTTCAAACAGGGTTCGCAAATCTACCAATCCGAAGCGATGTTGACGGAAAAAGCGGCTTTGCAGGCAGACAAAAATTTGTTCCTCGACAGGGTAAGAAAGTCGGGGGCAAAGCAAATCTTGCTGCTCATCGTATCTGAAAAGCGTGCGGCGTTGCATCGTGCCTATTGAGTCGAAGCGTGCGACGAAGGCGCGATTATTTTCGTAAATGCCGTCGTTGTACAAAACGTAGGCGTAATTGCCCTGCACGCAGAGATAATGCGACAAAAAGGTAGCCGAGCCCTCGCCTACATCGCCCCATTTTTGTAGGGGCTGCGCCCAACGCAAATCGCCCAGCGTATCGAGGCGCATAATCAATAATTGATGCGCTTTGAAATTGTAGGTCGTCGGCGGCTGCCGTTCTAAAGCTATGGTCAGTTCATGCGTCTGCGGATGAATGCGCCAAGAAGCCAAAACAAAATCGCGCAGGCGCTGTTTCTCGGAAATCTTGCGTTTATCGAGCGTGGCAGCTATCAATTCGGGCGAAAAAGCATGACGTTTTTTGACCAAAACCCGCGAGCAAGCCGCATTGAGCTGTATGTAAAAGATGCCGCCCTGATAATGGTAGCGCTCCGTCGAATAGCAGCCAACCCAATGTATATGCCCCCTGCGGTCGAAAGCAAAATCCAATTGGCTGTAAAAATAGTCGCCCAACTGCGGCGTATAACGCAAAAATTCGTCTTCCGCCTTGCCCACAAAAAATAGGGTCGGGTCGGCATTTACGGTTTTTCCCAAGTAAGTGCGCGGCATATCGGGGCGAAAAACATCCGTCAAAATCGCTACCGTGCCCTGATTGTTGATGCGGAATTTTTTCAGCACCACCATGCGCTGCGCGGTCGCATTGGGGGCGAGGTCGACGCGCCGTTTCCACAAGGGGCGAAATTGGTTATCGAAAACGCGGAGCGTAACGACATTCGTCAAACCCGCCAACTCCTCGATATCGCCCTTTTCTTCGTAGTCGTAGAGCAAAATTTTGCTGCGGTCGGGCGAAATGGCAAAATTGCCCCGATAATAATTGGACTCCATGCGAAAAGGCTCCACCAATAAAATCGAATCTTCGCGCAGCAGCATAGTCGCCGTATCCACAGGGTAGGCAACGAAGCGCACGCCCTCGTAAATGTCTTTTTCGGTGTCGTGTTTGTATTGCAAAGACAGCAAATAGATATTGCCCACCACATTGAGCGCGCCCGAATACTTGCGCTCTTGCTTGGGCGCGATGTCGCTGGCGCTAATAAATTGGAGCATACGGTCGTATATCTCAAATTCCGCATAGCTGAAACGCGCATCCGTGCGCAATACATACAAAAAATCCTCGTTGTGATGCAGCAAAGAATGCGTGCGCGAAGCCCCTGCCCGCTCCCGCTCCTTGCTCAAAAGTATGGCAGACGAAGCATCGGCGGGCTGCGCCTGTATATGCCCGCCAAACAAAGCCAAGAGCAGCAAAAATTTTATAATATAAGCCATTTCCGTTAGTTTTGCGTTTTGTTTTTGGGCGTGCCCGCCGCCGAAGGCGGCGGTCGGGCTATCCGTTGCAGCGCCTTCATTTCATTTCGGCGCTTCCACTGCTATCCCTCACGCGTGGCGCGGCAAGCCGCGCCTTGAATGACGAATGACGAATGACGAATGACGTGCTTTATGTATAAAAAATGCGTTATTTGCTTTTTGTTCGTATGTGCATTCGTCATTCGTCATTCGTCATTCGTCATTATGAAAAAAGACATAGAAATCCGCAAAGTTACCGATATAGCCATAGCCGTAGTGCCCGATGCGCAGGGCGATTTATGGGACGTATATTTGATAAATCTCAAAGACGAGCCTATCAAGAGCGTTCTGGTCAACTCGCGCGGATACGGCGAGCGCGAAGGCGAGCAGGTACGCACCAGCAATTTACGCTATTTTTATGAGGAACTGCCCGCACAGGCGGCTCTAAAGATAGAGTTTATCCCGAAGGAGCTTTTCGACTTGGCGCACGAATACTGGCTAAGTTTCTCGCACGATGGCTTTTTATTCGATAAAAAATACGTGTTCGTAGCGGGCAGCTTAGACGAGTCGAATTTTACCCGACTGCCCATACTGGAGGAGCGCGGGATTATGATACGCTAAGCGCTTGCAGGATAAGAAAATCACTACTCAGCGGCTGCTCCCGAAAAACCTCTATCAAGGCTTCAAATATCCCTCGCCCAAATTGGGCGTAGAGGCTGCCGATATTCTCCGCCCGCTCTTGCAGGCTGCCGCTGGGAAATAGCCGCTCATATAGGCGCTGTATTTGGCTGATTTCGGTTTCTTGTCGGCGTTTGGCGCTGCGGGTGATGCGCTCTTGTATCTTCTGAAACATCTGCTGCATAGCGGCTTGCTGCGTGGCTATGAAGGTCGCAAGCTCGCCGCCATCGAGCCCGCGCACACGCTCCGCCAAGCTTGCAAGCTCCCGCAAACAGGCTTCCCGCTCCTTGTCTGTGCTTAGCTCTATCTCTGCTGTGCGCAGCAAATACGCCTGTACCAACTGCTCCAAAGGCTGTAGTAACATTTCCTTAGCCGAAACACCGATTTTTGCCAATTTATCGCCCTGCGCCGCATCGAGCAGCAAGACGGAAGGACGACGCACTAAGACAGGAAAGGGAACACCAAAGTGCGCAAACTGTGCCTTACGCTCCAGCCAATAGGCTACTTCCCCCCCCCCGCCGATATAGGCGACATTCGGCAAGCTTTGCTCCTGATACAAGGGGCGCAAAATGACATTGGGGCTAAAATTCTGCGGCTCTTCGAGCAGCGCCGCGCTCAATTCTGCCGCTGTCCAGCGAAAACGCGTATTCAGCGCCTGCCAATGCGCCCCATCTTCGGAGCGCTCTATGCGCTCGCGGCTGCCTTCGCTTAGATAAAACAAATTGATAGGGCGCGCAAAAGACTGCGGACGAAGCCCCACAGCCGCTATTTTATCGCAGGTAGCAGATACCAACTTCTGCGAACTATGCAAAAATAAATCGTCCTCCATCAGCGGCGCAAAAGCCCCTTTTAGCTGCTCATCGTCGCCATCGATGATGACCAAGCCATATTCCCCAAATAGTCGATGTATCAGATAGCGTGTCGCCTCTCCAAATGTGGCATATTCGCTGTAAGCGCTGCGGACTATTTCGGCGATTTCTGCCGCCTGCACGCTATTCGTACCCAAAACTGCAGCATACTCCGCCGCAAACGCCGCCAATTCCGCATCTTCTGCCGCCCTCAACCTGCCTACTGCGCCCCCGCCCGCGCCCGACCAGCTCAAACGCTTGCCAAAGACCCCAATAGCGCTTATCTCCTCAAAATCATGGTCGTCGCTGCCCATCCAATACACGGGAATATAACGCTTATCCGTATAGCGCTCGTTCAAATCGCGGCTCAAAGCTACCGCCGCCAAAATTTTATAGACCACATACAGCGCCCCCGTCGCTACGCAGGGCTGATGCGCCGTACAAACGCTAAAACAATTCGCATCTAAAAAGCGCTCCACCTGCGCCAAAGCTCTCAGCTTATGCGGCGTATCGCTCGGCAAACTATCGTACTGCCGCAGCAAGGCATGCACCAAACGCCGCCTTGCCGCCTCGCCAAAATTCGCCGCCTTCGCCGCCGTAGCACGCTCGTAGCTAACCCATTCATTTGGGCGATGCGCGTAAAACTCCCCCAATCTCTCTTCCAAACCCGCATACGCACGGTCGAAAGCCGATAAATGCGCTACTCCTTGCAGCGGAATCCGAACAGTGCTAAACTTCATAAAAAATTCCTTTTAGCGGCAAATGTAGTTTTTTTTTGCTTGTTTTGCATGATTATGCGCTGCATGTCGTAGGTATCAGGTACGATGCGCTGCATGTCGTAGGTATCAGGTACGATGCGCTGC
>CAYXSA010000011.1:35865-62474 GCA_964467315.1 uncultured Saprospiraceae bacterium
GATGCGCTGCGTGTCGTAGGTATCAGGTACGATGCGCTGCGTGTCGTAGGTATCAGGTACGATGCGCTGCGTGTCGTAGGTATCAAGTATCACGCGCAGCACAAAATACTTGATACTTGATACCTACGACACAAAGCACGAAATACCTACGACACAAAGCACGAAATACCTACGACACAAAGCACAACACATGTACAGCATCTTCCGAAAAGAAGTCAGCGCCTTCCTAAGCTCGCTTATAGGCTATATCTCTGTGGGTTTTTTCTTACTGGCTACGGGTTTGCTCTTTTGGGTATTTCCGAGCTATAGCCCTGCGCATTGGGGGGCGGCTACGATGTTGCCATTTTTCGAGCAAGCGCCGCAGATTTTGCTATTTTTGATACCTGCTATCACGATGCGCTCCTTCGCCGAAGAAAAGCAATTGGGTACTTTTGAGCTGCTGGCGACCCGCCCCATTACGGACTGGCAAATTTTGCTGGGCAAGTACTTTGCAAGCATATTTTTGCTATTTTTATCCATTGCGCCCACTTATATTTACTATTTATCGGTCTATGAACTTGGTATGCCGAAGGGCAGCGTCGATGTAGGTGCGGTCTATGGTTCGTATTTGGGTTTGTACTTTTTGGGTTGCGTTTTTGTGGCTATCGGCTTATTTGCTTCGGCGCTCTTTCGCAATCAGATGGAGGCATTTATAGCGGCTTTGGCGTTTTGTGCGACGGCCTTTTATGGCTTTTCGCTCGTAGCACAACTGCCGATATTTTTTGGCACTTACGACTCGATTATCGAAAAAATCGGCTTAGAGTACCATTATGCGGGGCTTAGTCGGGGCTTGCTCGACCTGCGCGATGTCGTATATTTTTTGTCTGTCGCTGCCTTCTTCCTGCTTGCCACCCGCACCCTTTTGCAACGGCGTTGATTTTTTTTGGCGTGCCCGCCTGCCCCGCCGCTACGCGGCTTAAAAGGGCAGGCGGTCGGGCTATTCATTTCGGGGCGAAACATTATCGCAAAGGGGGAACACATTGGTTCGCCCCTACATTGCTATCCCTCACGCTGTCAAACACCGCGCCCGCAAAGGGCGGGCGCTTGCCTGATAATCAAATCAGTCGCGCACAATCCTAATTCGTAACTCACTTCGTGGATGGCTTCGCCGTTCGTAACTCCTAACTCGCAATATGCGTTTTTTTCTCTTAGGCGGCTTCGTGCTGCTTTTTTTTGCGGCTTGTTCTTCTACGCGCTTGGTGCGTCCGCTCAAAGAAAAGGAAGTGGCTGTGGGCTTCGACTTTGGAGGCCCCTTGATTGATTTTGCGGGTTTGGTGATACCGATACCCTTTACCTCGCTTACGGGTGCTTATGGCATCAGTCCCGAATTGACGGCATTTGGCAGTGTGCATACGACGGCGGCGGCGGCAGGGGTGTTTCAGATGGAATTGGGCGTAGTGCGCTCCATTTTGCCCGAATTGGAGACCACGCCCCGCCGTTTCAATGTCAGCATAGCGCCCGTCTTGCATCTGATGGCTCGGCAAAGCTTCCGCCTCTACCCCGAAATCGACATCAACGCCTATTGGCAGTATAGTGCGAAGCGGGCACATTTTGCGTATTTTAGCGTCGCCAACTGGTTCGACCTCTGGAATCTAAGCGCGCATGGGCAAACAAACCGAGAGCGCTATATTCCCAATTTCGCTTTAGGGCATACCTTCGTTACGAAGAAGATGCGCTACACGCTCGAAGCCCGCTGGCTCGCGCCCTTTAGCAGCAATCAGAATATCGTGGTCGGCTACAATGGTATCGGCACGCAGGGCGCTATAGGCGTTTATTTTAGCGTATATCGGAGCTTCTAAGCGCGAAATTTGGCAAAATGCTTTATTTTTATTTTGCGTGAGGGATAGCAATGTAGGGGCAGACCCCTGTGTCTGCCCTTCGGGGCAGCACAGGGCTGACCCGAAATGGATAGCCCGACCGCCTGCCCTTTTCAGGCAGGCGGGCACGCCCAAAAAATAGGCTAAAAAACCGCAAAAACTCTGAAAAAAATTGCATTTTTGCAAATGCTTAGGCATTTTATACATTGAATAAAAATTTATATGATTAACAAAGTAGTGCTGATAGGTCGTTTGGGGCGCGACCCTGAAATGCGGAGCTTGGAGGGCGGCTCAGTAGTGGGGCGTTTTCCGCTGGCTACTTCGGAGTCGTATAAAGATAAAAATTCGGGGCAATGGATAGAACAAACGGAATGGCATAATATCGTAGTTTGGCGCGAGCTGGCGCAACGCGCAGGGCAGCAACTGCGCAAGGGTATGCTCGTTTATGTGGAGGGCAAAATAACCTATCGCTCTTGGCGTGAAAGCGACGGAAGAGAGCGCTATACGACGGAAATCGTCGCCTCCGTCGTTCGTATGCTCGCCCGCCCCGACGTAGGCAATACGCCCCAAATGCAACAACAGCCCAACAACAACAGCAGCACACAAACGCCGCAAACGACACAAAATCATACCCCGCCTTCGACCAGCAGCAGCAACCTGCAACAGCCCTTTTATCAGCCGCCAAAATTCAATCAACAGCCCGCCAGCAGCGGTACAGGCAATGGGCAAAAAAAGCCCCCTGTCAAAAAAACAACGCCGCCCGCCGTACAGCCCCAACCCTTGCAGCAGCAGCCCGCCAAACAGCGCCCAACCAAGCAGCAGCCCCCTTCTCAAATAACTCCCACACGCCGACCCGTAGACGACTTCCCACTCGGCAGCGACATAGAAGACGACTACTATCCGCCCCTCCTCAAAATGACTCCCGAAGAGGAAGCCGCCCTGCGCAGGCAGATAGCCCGCCAACAATTTGAGGCAACTATCAGCGATTTGGACGAGGCTCTAAAGGACGAAATGCCGCTGGAACGCCTTAGCGACCTGCTCGCCCGCGACGATGATGCCCCTTTTTGAGTAGTAAGTAGTAAGTAGTAAGTAGTAGGTAGTAGCATATTGCTTGAGATACTTACTTACTACTTACTACCAAAGCATTGTTCACCAAAAAAATATATCTTGGAATCAGAACCTTATCCCAGTTGTTGGCAATTCATGCTTAACACAGCTTGGCTCACGCCGCAGGCAGAATGGGGGATAAATTTAGCCATCGTACTTTTGTTATTGTTTTTGTCTTCCTTGCTCTCGGCGGCGGAGAAGGCTTATTTTTCTTTAGACCACGAGGATGTGCTTTGGCTCAAAGAGCAGAACATTCGCCGCACGCGTCGGGTCTTGCGTTTACTGGATAAACCGCGCTATTTGCTCGCTACGCTGGTGCTGGGCAATACGGCAATAAATATATCCATTGTGTTGATAGTCGGCACACTGCTCGCGCCGTTTTTGCCTGCGGGTTGGGCGCTACTGCTCACTCAAGGCGGTATTTCTGCCCTATTTATTATCTTTTTCGGGGAGCTACTGCCCAAAATATACGCAGGCACGCATCGCCGCACGGTAGCGATATTTGCCGCTGTACCCATACGGCTAATACACGTCATTACCCTACCCGCCAATTTCTTACTTGCCTACGGCTCTCAAGTTATTGATATGCGCAGCCGCCAAATCGCCGCCAGCGAAGAAGGCACACATCCCGCACTCTTGCCCCCCAACAACAGCAACGAACCCGCCAATCACGGCAACGCAGCCCAAAATATCGCCATAGCCAGCGAGCCGACCAACCCCATAGACATCGCCAAATACGCCAAACAGGACGTTAATATACTCAAAAGTTATATCAATTTTGCGAGCCTTAGCGTTCGCGCTGCCATGCGGGCACGCACGGACGTTATCGCCATCAATGAAGAAGCCACCTTTCAGGATTTAATGTCCGTTTTCAAAGAAACAGCCTACTCCCGACTGCCCGTCTATGAAGACGACCTCGACCATATAAAAGGCGTAGTCTACATCAAAGATATGCTCGCGCATATAGATACCATCGGCGACGGTTGGGACTGGCACAGCAGCCTGCGCCCCATCTTATTTGTGCCCGAAAACAAAAAACTCAACCAATTGCTCAGCGAGTTTCAGCAAAAAAGGCTACACTTTGCCGCTGTTGTCGATGAATTTGGGCATACCGCAGGCATCATCACCTTAGAGGATATTCTCGAAGAATTGGTCGGTGAAATCGAAGACGAATCGGACGAACCCGAAACCAGCCTTTTCCAAAAAATCGGCGAACAAAGCTACCTCTTCCAAGCAAGCTGCCCGCTCGACGATGCACGGGAAATCCTACACCTGCCCCAAGAGTTTTTCGCCCGCTGGCAGCAGGAAGTCGACACCCTCGCGGGCGTGGTACTCATTCAACACGGCGCTATGCCCGTCAAAGGTGTGATGGTGCAAATCGAAGGCTTATGCCTCACCGTCGCCGCCGCCAATCGCCGCCGCATCGAATCCATACAAGTCGACCTCACCCAAACCAACTAACGACAAATACTACCAAGCCGCCTAATGCCCATTCGTCTTAGCATCCTACTCATTTTTTTGCCCCTATTGCTCTCGATAGGCTGCAAAGAAGAACCCATCTATCACCCCAAACCGCGTATGTACCCCAAAGTCGAGTACCCCGAACGCCGTTTGGTAAAGCTGGATACCAGCATCTGCCAATTCAGCTTTCAGTACCCCGACTATATGCAATTCGTGCCCGATACGCAGCGCTTCACCAACGCGCCTATCGCCCCCAACGCCTGCTGGTTTAATATGACCGCTCCCGCTTTCAACGGCGACATACATTTCACGTATACCGACATCAGCGCCAACACTGCAGAAGAACGCGCCGAAAAAGTCCATCGCGTCTACCGCGATGCCTATAAAATGGCAGACGAGCATGACCGTAAAGCCGTCATGAACGAAGACCTCCTCATCAATCGCCCCGATAGACGCGTGTACGGCATCTTATACAACATTGAAGGGCACGTCGCCTCCTCCTTTCAGTTCGTCATCACGGACAGCATGCGCCACGCCCTGCGCGCCTCCCTCTACTTCCGCTCCATACCCAACCCCGATTCGATGATGCCCGTTATCGAGTTCGTAAAACAAGACATTATGACCATGCTCAATACCTTTGAATGGAAATAAATCCTTTTTTTATTTGGGCCTGCCCCCGCACACCCCCCTGCCCCCTTTTGAGGGGGCAGCCCGCCGATGGCGGGCGGGGGTTGCGCAGGGTCGGGCTATTCGCTCCACCACACCTTGCGCGGCAAAGCCGCGCAAGGTGTGGTTCCGCTGCTATGCGCTTCGCGTTCACTTCGTGTTCCTCAGGCAAGGCTGAATAACATTTTCCGATATTTGTAGCTACCTCTCTAAACAATGAAACGCCTAACTATTTTTGCAAGCGTGATATGGCTGCTGCTATCGGCTTTTTGCTCCTGCAAAAAAATGCCAGATGCTCCTTTAGTCCCCAGCACCATTGATTTTACTTCCTTGTCCTTTGAGGGAGCCCTGCATGCTGCGCTTTGGAAACGCCAATTTGTCTTTGTCGAAGCCTATAAAAACGACTGCCCCGACTGCCGTACCTTGCATCAGCAAGCCTATGGCGATACCACTGTAGGCTATCTCTACAACAAGTACTTCATTTCGATAAAAGTCGATGTAGAAACCCCACAAGGGCGCATTATCGCCAAACGCTACGAAATCAACGATTATCCGACCCTACTCTACTTGAGCGATGAGGGCTATATCCTACAACGCGTCGTCGGCGCAAAAACAGCCGAAGAGATGATAAACCTAAACAAAAGCGCCATCCACCGCTTCGGAGCATACCATAATATACCAGAGCCCGAAACCGACATATAAATATGCCGCTAATAATTATTTTACTTTTATTCGCCTATCTGCTTTGGCATTTTTTTTCGCGTAGAAAAAAAGTGAACTCGGCAAAAGCCGATTCAATAATGCTGAAAAATGCCATAGATAGGGCAACTGCCAGCCAAAAACAGCAGTACTGGAAGGGATTTTATTGGTACTATGGGCTTGGGCTTCGTTTAGAGTTTTGCCATTTCAAAATATCTTGGAGTAACGAAAACGGGCTGCTTCTTGGGCATTGCACAGAAGAAGAAACATGGGATTTTATGGGTAGCCTAATGACTGTAGGAGAAATGCAAGGGGGCTTGCTAAAATTCTCAAAAATTTATCCCTACGCTTATGGCAGAACCGTAGATGGATGGGAGTTCGTAGATAGAGAGCAAGCAGGGCATGAGGTGCATTATACGGGCTTTTTGAAGGGTAGCCATTATGAAGGAAAATGGGAAATATATTCGGCTGGCGACACCCCAATCAGCGCTGGCGCTTGGATAATGTACCCCACAATAGAGGATTCCCCTGCTGCTTGGCAGCGGAGATTTTCTTAAAGCTCGAATCTCTTAAAATCCGCGTAAATCTCTGTGCTAAAAAATGGAATTCGGCAAAGTAGCAAATTTGGAGGGGCTAGATTTTTCCTTGCCTGCTCTATCGGCGAGCAGTCGCGCCGCTTTAGGGGGGCAGCCAAGCGCAAAGGGCTTTCAGCTAAGGCTGGGCGGTACGGGCTGGTCAAATAAGGGCTGGCTCGGCACACTCTACCCCAAATCCACCCGCCCCAATGAAATGCTATCGGCGTATATGCGGCAATTGGATACCATAGAACTCAATACGACGCATTATCAGATACCGCGTATGGAGGTCGTCGCCGACTGGCTAAATCGGGCGCAGTCGATAAACCCCCATTTTCGCTTTTGTCCGAAAATGCCCCAATTCGTCAGCCATAGCGGCAATCTGCTGCAAAGCGTAGAAGGCGCGCAGGCATTTATACAGGCTTTGCAGCCCTTGCGTGTTTTTGTGGGGGCGCTATTTATGCAGTTGCCGCCTACTTTTGCGCCTGTACGCAGCGGCGAATTGCTGGAATTTTTGCAGCGCTTGCGCTCTTCGGACTTAGGGGCAGCAATGCCGATAGATATAGAGCTACGGCACGAGGCTTGGTTTGCTGCCAATCAGTCAGCGGGGCGGGCGGCATTTTTGCAGGAATTGGGGCGCTTGCGGGTGGGTTTGGTGCTTACCGATGTGGCGGGGCGGCGCGATGTCTGCCACGCTTATTTTACCCTACCGCGCCTGTTGCTGCGTTTTGTGGGCAATAATGGGCATGAGAGCGACGAGCGGCGTTTGCGTTTGTGGGCAAATAGGCTGGCGGAGTTGGCGGCGGCGGGCTTGGAGGAAGCGCATTTTTTTGTGCATCAACCCACAGAGGTGGCGATGCCTGCGAGCTTGCATTTTGCGGTGAGCTTATTTAGGGAGCGGATAGGCTGCGAGATACGGCAGCCGCAGGATTGGAGGCAAGAGGAGAACTACAGCCTTTTTTAAAGAAAAAGGTTTGAAGGATATTTGCGTGAGGGATAGGAGCGGAACCAGCGAGCGGCGGCACGCCGCGAAGCTGATGGAGCGGATAGCCCGACCCCGCGCATGTAGAGCCGTAGCATGCTACGGCTCCCGCCCGCGTTCTTTACGCGGGCGGAATGCGCGGGGGCACGCCAAAAAAAAACGCCCCAAGTTCGGAAAAATCCGAGACTTGGGGTGTTTTGTGTAGCGTAGAGTAGATTTGCTATATATTAACAATAGCGGTCGTTCTTTGGACTAATAGCGGTTGTTGCCACCGCCGCGGTTGAAGTTGCCACCACCGCGAGAGAAGTTACCACCACCGTTGCCGTTACCGCCTTGTGGGCGTTGCTGTGGGGTAGCTACTTTAACGGCGATAACGCGAGTTTGGAACTCAGCGCCGTCTAACTCCTCGATTGCTGCGTTAGCTTCTGTTTCATTAGCCATTTCCACGAAGCCGAAGCCGCGTGATTTGCCTGTTTCGTGGTCGATGATAACTTTAGCGTTGTTGACAGCGCCAAATTGCTCGAACAGAGCACGCAAGTCGTCGGAAGTGGTTTTGAAATTGAGTTTTGCTACGAAAATGTTCATTGGACAAAAAATTAAAAATATAAAAAAAGGACGAAAAAAACGAGAAAATAACTACCGGCGCAGAAAAAAAATCAATCTTCACAGAAAATCTGGCGACTGCGGGGCGGTTTTTAAGAACATGAACAATTTATCGTAGCAATCCACAGGGTGGGAGAGAACCTTAAAATATCTGCCTTAAATGATAGTACAAAGATAGGCAGTCCAAACGAGATTAGCAAATTTATCTACGAATAAAAATTATTTTTTTTGCAATCTATCTAAAGCGGCTTTTCCGAGCCCTAATTCTTCGCCTATGCGCACGGCGTTTTCGTATTGTCGGGTAGCATTGGCGAGGTCGCCCATTTTTTCGTGGCAAAGCCCCACATAATAATAGGCATCGCCAAAATGCACATCAAATTTGCTGGCATTATCGAAGTGTTTGAGGGCTTTTTTCCAAAGTTCTGTTTGGCTGCCCTTGTCTTTTGCTGCATCGCCGCGTTCGATATAGAGCAAGCCCATATTGTATTGAAGGTCGGCATCTAAGGAATGATGTACAACGGCGCGCTGGTACCAGTCTATGGCGTTATCAAATTCGCCGCGTTGATGGTAGTACTGCGCCATATTCATGTGTGCGGCTCGGCTTGTGGAGTCGATGCGCAGGGCATTTTGGTAGTATTGCAGGGCGATGGGATTATTGAGCTTGTCGGAGAGTTTGCCGAGTTGTATGTATGCGTCATGGTGGTTGGCATCGGTTTCTACGACGGCTTGAAAGGCGCGCATAGCGGTAGCGGTATCGGCTTGCTCTTTGGCGAGCTGTCCGAGCATATAGAGTGCCCCCGTGTGATAGGGGTCGCTTTTGAGTATATTGTCTAAGGCGATGCGCGCTTGCTCGTATTGGCTGACAATCATATACATTTCGGCGAGTCCGAGCTGGGTATAGATGTCATTGGGGAAGCGCTGCACGGCGCTTTCAAGCGTTTTGAGTGCTTGGCGGGAGTCATTGCTCTCGAAATAAGCGTCCGCGAGCATACGATAATAGGTTACGCGGGTAGAATCTACGCTTATCAGTGATTTCGCGTCTTCTATAGCTTGTGCGTGCTGGTCTATCTGCATGGCGGCATTAAATCTGCCGATAAGCAGGCTGCTATCGTTGGGGGATTTGGCGAGTCGCTCCGTCCAAACATCAATTTCGGGAAAGCCCGCAAGGGCGGTTTTTTGGGGTTCTTCCTTCGCTCCGCCACAAGCAGCGAATAGAAGTAGGAGCAATAGGGAATAAATGCGGTATTTCATGGTGTTATAGAATATAGATAGATAAAAATTAGTCCGCAAGCAGGGCAGCAAATTCATTGAGCATCATAGCCGTAGCGCCCCAGACGATGCGGTCATGCAAATCAAAGTACGGCACATCGCGCAAAGCATGTTGTGAGCCGTCTTTTTTGGTGTAGGGAAGGTCGGTTATTTTTTTGCGCGCCGCTTCTTGTAGCCAGCTTATGGGCGTGGGCAAAATCTCTACCACCTCATTGGGATCGGGCAAAAAACCTTTTGCAGGCTGCAACCAATGCGCTACGAAGGGTTGCACATAGATATTGCTACGCGGTATATACAAGGGGCTAAGCGCGCCCAATACCTCTATATCCGCCGTCGCTACGCCAAATTCTTCGCCCAACTCGCGCAGGGCGGTTACTTGCAAATCGCCGTCCGTTTCCTCGTATCGTCCGCCTGGAAGGCTGACTTCGTTGCTATGCGCGTGCGCGCTATGCGGGCGCTGCATCAGCGCCGTATGCCAGTAGCCTGCTTGCTCAAAGAGCATCAAGACTACGCCCGCCTTTCGGTGTCCTTCGGGCAGATTATCCAATAAAGCCTGCAATATATCGGGCGAAAAATGTCTGCTGCTCATCTCCAACTGTGCCTTCGTGCCTGGTAGAGGCTCCTTTAGTCGCTCGCGGATTTTGTGTATCATGTGGGTAATAGCTGTTGTGCTTTGCTGGTACTGCGCGGCTGCCGCCGCGCTGGTACAATGCCGCCTTAGGGCGGCATCGGTAGCAAGTATCTAAAATTTATGTGTGAATAGCTGCCGTCTGTAGCCGCAGTATAATGAATGCCCCAACTTGTCTAAGCAGGGCGCAAAAATACAAAAAAAGCCGCTATCTTCCCAGATAACGGCTGTCGGCTTTTTTTATATGAAATGCTACGAAATTTAATGACGAGTTACGAGTTACGAGTTACGAATTTTGCACATTTGGCGTTTAGCGTATTTTGTGTACTCAAAAATATACAGCAAAGTACATTTCGTAACTCGTAACTCGTAACTATGTCCCTATTTGTTTTTCGAGGAGTTTTTGGCTTGCTCGATGGCGATTTCGCGGATAGCGGCGAAGGACTCTGCATTTGAGGAACCTTCTAATGCTTTGAGTGCGAGGGACTGCGCTTGTTTGATGGTGTTCTCAAGTTGCGCGTTGAGCTTTTTGATTTGCTCGTCTTGCACTTTGAGGGTGTTATTGAGCGATTGGATGCGGATATCTACGGCGCGGTTTTCGGCATCTACGTCGGCATTGTAGAGGGCGAGTTTGACTTTGTGGTCGCGCTCGATGATAGATTTGCCTTCTGCCTCTGCTTTTTTGACTTCCTTTTGGATTTCGGCTTCGGCTGCTTCGAATTTTTGCTTATATTCGCTGAATTTCGTTTCGCGCTCGGCTAATGCCTTTTCGCGCTCGCCCCAAGCCGTTTCGCTTTGGCGGCGGAGTTCGGCGAGTTCTTCAGAGAGTTTTTTGGCTTTCTGTGCTTGCTCGTCGTCGTAAGCGGCGCGGGCTTGTTTGGTTGTGTAGTCGTATTCGTCTTGCTCGCGTTTGCGGTTGGTTTGCGCTTCTTTATTGCGCTCGTTGATTTTTTGGTTGTGCTCGTCGATTTCCTTTTGCCAAGCGAGTTGTTTGGCTTGGAGGCTTTCGCTGTAGGCTTTCTTTTTGGCGTTGAATTGCTCCTCGAAAGAAGTTTTTTCTTGCTCATAGCTTTTGAAAAGCTCCTCCAGCGTGTTGTCGCTCAGGTCGATATCGTACAAGGTTTTGGCTTCTGCCTTCTCTGTGGCGATTTGTTGGGCGATTTTTTGCAGCTTTTCGGCTTCCGTTACCTGCTCTGCCGAAAGCGCGCTGATAGCTGAAGCTATAGCCGACTGAATGTTTTTGATATTGTCGATAACGTCCGACGTAGTGGCGATGTCGCCGCCTTCGTAGTAGCTTTCGTCGCTATCATCGCCTTCTTCAGCCGATTCCAACTGCTCTTGCAGGGCTGCATTTTGTTTTTCCAAAGACTGAACTTCCTTAAAAAGCGCCTGATACGCTTTAAATATCTTGTCTTTGGTATCTTTTTCGGAGACGGTCATTTTTGCCATGGTCTCTTGCGTATGATTATGGGGGGAGTGGATTAAAATGGGATTTTTTTTGGGCGTGCCCCTTCGGCGCTTTGCGCCTTCGGGTCGGGCTATCCGCTACATCAGCTTCGCAAGGCTGCGCCTTGCTTGCTGGTTTCGCTTCTATCCCTCACGCAAAGGGGGAAACATCAAACAGTATTGCGACTATTTTTTGTTATTTTCCAGCGCTTTGAGCGAGAGCTGTTGTACTTGTGCGAGTGCATCGCGCAATTCGGCTGTGAGTTTTTCGATTTCGCTTTTTTGCGATTCGATGCCGCTTTCTGCGTTGCTTACTTGGAGGGTAGCGACTTTTTGTTTACCTGCATTTTCGCGCTCGAGTTGGTCGAGTTGCTCTTTGCATTCTTTGCTGGTTTGTTTGATAGCTTTTTCGCGGGCTTCTTTGGCTTTTTCTTCCGTTTCGGCGCTGAGATTATCGACTTTCGCTTTGTATTTCTCGAAGTCTGCGGCTTGTTCGGCGAGGATTTTTTCGCGCACTGTCCAGTTTTCGTCCTTTTGGACTTGGGTTTCGGCGAGTTTGCGCTGGAGCATCTTTTTGTCTTGCTCAAATTTGTCTTGCTCGACTTTTAGGCGGCGTTCTTGAGCGTATTGGTATTCTTCGCGTTCTTTTTGGCGCGTTTTTTCCAAATTGGTTTTGTATTCTATTTCGCGTGCGTCAAAATCGGCTTGTTCTTTTGCCCACTCTATGCGGCGTTCTTCTTGCTCTTTGTCTAAGCGTTGGAGGGCAGTTTGTTGCTCTTCTTCCAAAGCTTGGAGTTTTTGCGCTTGTTCTTGTTTGAGGACATAGAGCGCATTGGCGGCGGTGCGGGCATCGGCGGTAGCTTTGTGATTGGCTTCTTGCACTTTGATAGCGACGCGAAGGTTTTCCAATTTTTTAAGCTCCGTATCCAGACGCTCCGACAACCCTTCTAAAGAGCCGCCCAACTGTAGTTGCAAATCTGCCAAGCCTTTGACGATATTCGCGGGCGTATGTGCAGATACCTCGCTAACGAGGCTTTGGTTTTGCGCTTCGCGCGCTTTTTCCTCTTGTGTGAGGATATTGCGGCGGCTGCGCTTGAATTGGTCGAGTAACTGCTGGAAGGCTTTTTGTACGTCTTCCTTGCTTGATAACGTTGCTTTCATATATGGTGGGATAAATTATGTTGTCGTGCGTTGTGGGGGGTAGTAAGTAGTAAGTAGTAAGTAGTAAGCTTTTTTGCTTATTGCTTGCCTATCGAAGTATTGATGGAACAAAGATATATCATTGTATAAGATTGTGCAAATTTTTTACTAACTTTTTTGCTAATTTTTTAAAAAAAACTGCGCATAAGAGTTACAAAAATTTTTAATTTTATGCTTATATCGTATATAAAAAACTGATTATCAGCATTTTATGCGCATCTAATCTATTTGCTTACAACAAAAAATTATACGCAAAAAAAGATTACATTATCGGACAAAGCAAATTAAGAATACGCAATAAATGCGAACTTTTGGTCTAAAATTGCCCTGCTTCAAGGCTCTATTGTGGAGGATTATGTGCGCGTTTATTTAATTATCAAGCAGGACGCGCCCTTTGCGCGGGCTGCGCCGTTTTTTGCGTGAGCGGGCGACAGGGGCAGCGCGTAGCGCTGGTGCGCGGTGGCACAGCCGCCGCGTACTAAAACCCCGAAAGCACGCGACCGCCTGCCCTTTTAAGCCGCGAAGCGGCGGGGCAGGCGGGCAGGCCCAAAAAAAAGCCTATCTTCTGGAAACCAGCAATTTCATGCGCTCTACGGGGATTATCCAATCGAGGCATTCCCATTGAGAGGGGTTTAAGACGAGCATACGCAGGCATTTCCAATGCGCGAAGAGCGGCGCGAGATTGTCGAAACAGGGCATTTTAGCCCCCGAAATATCGAGGATTTCGAGCTTTTCGAGCTTTTTCATCGAATCGGGCAGGCTTTGTAACTCGTTGCTGCGCAGGCGGAGTATGCGCAAATTGCGCAAATTGCCGATATTTTCGGGTAGCCTTTCCAATCCGCACTGCGAAAGCTCCAAACGGCGCAAATGTTCGATGCGTTCTGCGTTATCGCAGCAATTTTCGTCGAAATTTATGCCCTTATTTCCATTGAGTAAGAGCGTATGCAGGCGCGTAAAGTCGCGTGGGAACTCGCGCAGGGCGTTTTGCGAGAGGTTGAGCCAGCGCAAGTGCTGCATACCCAGCAGCCAAGCGGGCAGGTCGCGCCAGCGCAGGCGCTGCAAGCCAAGCGTATGCAAGTTTTTCAGGCTGCCGATGCTGCGCAGCCCCTCCATTGTTAGCTCATTGGGGCGTTTTCGGCGGCGCAAAGGCGCGGGAATTTCCGACAAATGCAGCACTTTGAGCTGGCTAAGATGCTCCAAGCCCTTGGGCAGCATCTGTTCGCTGCGCTCGCGGTAGATGCGCGGCAAGCGGGCGGCGATTTTGCGGGGTGCAAAACGCCCAGCCCAAGCGGGCAGGCGCTGCCAATGCAGCCAATCGGGGCTAATTATCCGATGCAAATTGGGCAAATCGCCCAAAATTTCGGGCAAGCTGTCTTTATCCGCCCATTCGGGGTCTTCTATGCGCAAAATTTCCAAAATGGAAGCTTCAGGGCGCAGGTGCTGCCAAAAAGTAGCATCTATATATACTTTATTTAACGAAAGCCGCTGCAAGGCGGGCATCCGCCAGATAGCCTCTCCCATTTCCTTTTTCAAAGAAAAGCCCGTAAGGGTAAGATTTTGCAGGCTATGCGCAGGCATTTTCAAAAGTGCCTCTGCGGCTATTTTGGGTCTTTTGCCCTTTCTATCCGACCAATAAGGGAGCTGAATAAGCGATAAACTGCGCAAATAATGAAGATAAGGCGCAGCGTTATACAACAAGCGAAGCAAAATTTCTTCCTGCGTCCAATAAAACCATTGTAAGTGTAGCCCCTCCCAAAAATCACCATTCATCAAACCCGCAGGCAGCGCCGCCCATGCCTCCAACTGCAATTCCTGCGCTATATCCCAGCCGATAGCAAGCGCCAACTGCATCGCCAGCGCCTTATTCGTTTCGTCGCCCGTGCGCAACAAGCGAACAATTTGCAGCCTATCGGGGTGATTGTGCGGCATGGGGATACGATGTTTTTTACTGTTCACTCTATTTTGGCGTGCCCCCGCTCCCCGCCGCTAACGCGGCTTAAAGGTCGCGGGGTCGGGCTATCCGCTGCGGCACTTCGTGCCTTCGCTGCTATCCCTCACGCGCAGCACCCGCAAAGCGGGCGCTGCTTGGAGCCGTTGCATGCAACGGCTCTACTTATGCACATAAAAAATTTCACTTACTCGCCGCGTTGGCGGACGCTCTCATAGAGGACGATGCCCGTCGCTACGGATACGTTGAAGGAGGAGGTTTTTCCGAGCATGGGGATGCGGAAATCGCCATCGAGTTGTTTCATCAAATCGCGGTTGATGCCTGTGCCTTCTGCCCCCATGACTATAGCGGTAGGCAGGGTAAAATCGACTTGGCGTAGGAGTCGGCGCGAAAGCATTTCGGAGGCGACGCATTGTATGCCTCTTTTTTGTAGCCATTCGACGGTAGTAAGCAGGCTGCTCACGCGGCAAACGGGCAAGAGATGCAGCGCGCCCGCAGAGGTTTTGATAGCGTCGGCATTGATGGCGGCTACGTTCTTTTTGGAGATAACGAGCGCCTGCGCGCCCGAAATCTCGGCGCTGCGCGCTATAGCCCCGATATTGCGCACGTCCGTAACCCCATCGAGCAAAACGAGCAGGGGCAATTGTTGGGCGGCTTCGGCTTTTTGCAGGATTTCCTCCAAATCTTGGTAGGCGATGGGCGAGATGATGCCGATAACGCCCTGATGGTTTTTATCCGTCATGGACTGCAATTTTTCCTTCGGAACGATTTGCAGGGGGATATTGGCATCGCGGCAGGCGTGGCGGACTTCCTTCTCGAATTCGCCGCGTGTGCCTTGTAAGAGAAAAATTTTCTCAAACTGCTCGCCGCGTTTGAGCGCTTCGACGACGGGGCGGCGACCGTAGATAAAATTATCGCCCTCGCGGGTCGTAAAATACAGTTGTTCCCCGTTTTCGTCCTCTCTATTGGGCAAAGGGAGGGTGGCAGAGTCGGCAAAATCCGCATCGGTAGGCGGTTTGGGTTCGGCAGACTCGTAGCTGATGCGCTCCTTGCGGGGTGGGCGGGCGTTGTTGTTGCTGTATTGGTTGCGGTTGCTGTTATCGAAACGCGGTTTGCCCTTCTGGGGGCGGCGGTTATTATCCATTTTGGTTGGTTGCGCAAGTGAGGGAATGCCCGAATAAGACGGTGGGGGGCGTGCATCGCCCCATTTCGATGCCTTCGGCAATGGAAGGGGCTTGCGCTTATTACATTGTTAATCAAATACTTTAATGTTTTATTGCGTGAGGGATAGCAGTGGAAGCGCGTAGCGCTGCAACGGATAGCCCGACCACCCGACCTTTTAAGCCGCGTAGCGGCGGGGAGGGTGGGCACGCCAAAAATTAAAAAGGCTTGCTTTACAATGTGCTTATATGCGGGCGGGACAAATAAAAATGCAAAATAACAACAAAAAGCGGAAATTTTGGCAAAAAGGCACGAATTTTAGTTAGTCGATTAAACCATCAGGGCTGCTTCGCAGTCAAAGCCATGAGTTTTACATTTACAACCTACCAACACCAAGTATGAAAAAATTCGTTTGGGCGATGTTCCTCGCCGTTTTCGCACTCGCTTTTGTCGCGCCTGAGGCGATAGCCCAAAAAAATCCCAACGCTAATGCAGGCAAAGGCGGCGGAAAAGGCAAATCCATGACCCCAGCCGAGCGGGCAGAAAAAGCTACCGCACGCATGACCAAGCGCTACACGCTTAGCAGCACGCAAGGCGCAAGCATCAAGGCTATCAACCTGCAATTTGCAACCGATATGGACGCGCTGCGCGCAAAAGGCAAAGAAGCCAAAGAAGAGCGCAAAGCTCGCCGCCAAAAACACGTTGCCGACATCAAAGCGCAAATGACAGCAGACCAAGTTAGCAAATTTGAAGCAGATTTGGAAGAAGCCAAAAAACGCCGCGCCGAAAAACGCGCCAATAATGGCAAAGGCGGCGGAAAAGGCAAGGGCAAAGGCAAAGAAAAACCAGCACCCGAAGGCTCTAATGTCCAAGAAGATTTGGGCGACGAAGGCGACGACGATTAACAAATATCGCGCAAAACAGATAAAACACAAAAAACGGCAGCCGAAAAATCGGTTGCCGTTTTTTTTGCTTTGCCAAGCCCTACTCCCCCCATTTGCCATGTAGGCGCAGCACCTTTTCTATGACATCGCGCACGCAGCCCGCTCCACCCGCAAAGGGCGAAACGTACTGCACCAGCGCCTTTATTTCATACGCCGCATCGCTGGGGCAGCTCGATAGATGCACCGCCCGCAGGCAAGCATAATCGTTGAGGTCGTCGCCCATATAGAGCGTGCGCGCAAGGTCGAGATTTTCATGCGCCACCAAGTCCTCAACGACGCGGATTTTATCCTGTATGCCGCTATATATCTGCTTGATGCCCAAGCCCTGCAAACGCTTTATCACGCCTTCCGACTTGCCGCCCGTTATCACTATCACCTGATAGCCTTTGTTGATGGCGATTTGCAGCGCCATACCGTCGCGGGTATTCATCTTGCGCAACAAACTGCCATTTTCGAGTATATAAACGCTGCTGTCTGTCATCACCCCATCGACATCAAAAATGAAGGTGCGTATATCCTGAAACTTTTCTAATAAACTCATGGGAGTTACGAATGACGAATGACGAATTTTTAGCCAGCAGCCAAAATACTTGCTACCACTGCCGCGACCGAAGGGAGCGGCATGCTACCTACGACTCCAAGCGCAACCTACGACCCCAAGCGCAACTCAAAACGCTGCTGTTTGGTGCGTAAAATGTTCGTCATCGGCGCGGCGATAGAGCTTGCCCATTTCTTCGATAAGAAAGAAACCGTCACTGCCCAATTTTTGATAAAGCGGCATCAGAATATGACCGTCATAAGGCGCATAAATATCGCCGTAGCGGTGGCTTGCCAGCAATTCGCCCTTTTGTACATAGTCAAAATTGCGATAGATTTTATCCGCACGCATACGGAAATTATCGCCCGCCTCGATGCGATGCGTATAAATCAAACGCGCCTCCTTCGGCAAATCGGCAGCCCGCTCGCGCAAAAGCTCCTCATGCCGCAACTCTACGTCCTCATCCTGAAAACCGCCCATCGCACGGAAGCAGTTGATAATCGCCGACATCGCCAACTTGGGCGATTCAGGGTCGTTGTGCTGCCCCGCCTCAAAACAAACGGGGGTAATATCGAGATTGGGAAAATGCGCCTTGTCGAAAAAATGTAAGGTCGTCCCCGCCAAACCGCGCAAAAATCCATGCAGCACAGGCGCGTGCATCGCCAAAGCCAACCTGCGCGACTGCGCATCATGCGAGGGTATGGAAAATAAACCGCCTTCCGCCGTCGTCGTATGCAGGTCGAGCACCACAATTTTTGTAGCTTCTGGATAGTCGGCAACCGCTTTTTCTACCGCCCGCAATAGCTGCAAAGTTTCTATATCTTCAGCGTCCAATTCGCTAATATCTTTAGCCGATTTGATACGCTGTATCTGCTCGTCCGTCCAATTTCTATTCAAATCCTTCACCTGATAGCGCAGACCCAAACGCGCCGCTGCTACATTGCCGCGCAGCGCTACGATGCGCCCGCTGAACTTGAATTGCGGATTGCGCGCATATTCCGCATCTATCGCCTCAAAAAGACCCAGCGCCGCCTCATATCCAGCAGGCTCATTGCCGTGCATCTGCGCCAAAATAATCAGTAAGGGGCCAGTCATTTCGCCCACTCGCTCGCCTATCCAACGTCCCTCCTCATGGGGGAGTTCTACAGGCGCATTGCTTTTGTCTTGCATAGTTCTGTTCCTTGAAGTTTTGAATGATTCGGTGTGTAGAAAGCAGGTAAAAACACTATGCAGGCTTCTTAAATAGGTGCGTAAAGATACCATTTTATATTCATTTTTCTCAACAAATATACGTTTTTTACGAGCGTACATCATTTTTTTTGGCGTGCCCCCGCGCAAGGCGCGGGGTCGGGCTATCCGCTGCATCACCGCGCAAGCGCGGTGGTTCCGCTTCTATCCCTCACGCAAGGGTACGCCGAAGGGAAGTATATCATTTGGGCAACTGACGAAAATAATACTTTTTAGACGCAACTAAAAGCGAACTTTGCCCGTATAACAAGCCGTCTCATCAAAAAAAATAATAAAAGATACACAGCCTACACCATGCTAAAATACCTATCTGCCTTTGCCCTGTTTTTCGCTCTTGCGAACAACAACACCCAAGCGCAAAACCTCGTCGCCAACGGCAATTTTCAAGACGGACTAAAGGGCTGGAAAATGAGCGCCGTCAATGAAACGGCTATCAATATCGAAGTAAGCGGCGACTATGCCGCCTACCAACTTACCGATAATCACGCAGGGCTGAAATTCGTCCATCTCAATACCCAAACCGCTCTGGAGCAAACCGTTTCCACCCAAACGGGCGAAAGCTACGTGTTCGGCTTCGGCTTCGCTGCCATTAAGGGCGAGGGCGACAAACAAATTATCGTAGAAATTGACGGCAAACCTACTTATACCTACACCGTCAAACAAAGCCAGCACGCCAGCCGCTTTGCCTATCGCCACTTCGTATTCAATGCCCGCCAAAACCAAACGACCATACGCGTATATGTCGCCTCCCTCTCAGGCGATGATAAAAAAGGCATTTTGCTGAGCGATATACTTTGCGACATAGAAAAAGAAGCCGACCTGAAATTGTATTACGCATACTAATGTGAGAAGTTACGATATTTCTGATGCCTGTGTACAATGATACCTGTTACCGAAGTATTGTGTTAAGTAAGTCGTAGCAAAATTTTATCTGCCATACATAAAGCACAAAATTTTTCACTTTTCACTGTTCACTTAAAATGCGTGAGGGATAGCAGAGTAGAGCCGTAGCATGCTACGGCTCGCAACGGATAGCCCGACCCTGCGACCTTTAAGCGCCTTTAGGCGCGGGGAGCAGGGGCACGCCATAGTTACGAGTTACAAGTTACGATTGTGCTTTGGGTATAAGTCTTGAGCGCATTCGTAACTCGTAACTCGTAACTCGTTTTTCTATTCTCTAAAAAAAATTGTCTTAATTGGTATGTCTATCGAGCAAAATTTAGCAGAAACCCTATTTAAGCAGCTTGCCAAAATCCATGCGCAGCAGGAAGAATCAAACGCGGTGCGCATTATTGCCCTTTCGGAATGGGTAAAACAGCTTTTTGTGCGGCTTAGCGACAAGGAAAATTTGATGTTGAGCACGCTGGCGGCGCGCATTTCGTACATTTCGCATCGTAAGCAGATAAGTCGGGCGATGCAATGGCATATTTTCCGACTTTTGCGCCTAAGCCAGCAGCTAAAACGCTACCAAAATGCGGAAGATGCCGAAGCGGCAAGCGATACAGACTATGCCGCCAGCCTGAAAACCTCCGCCCTCGTCGTAGCGGCTATCTGCGGGGTAAATATACCTGAACATATACGCGAATGGCTGCCCTCTGACGAGGAAGATCAAGCCCAATGGGCAGAGCAGGAGGAGGAGCGCGGCGAAAAATTTAGCAAATTGCGGGTCTACATCGTCGGCGAATCGGCTACCGATAGCCTGTTGACCGCCAAACGCGCCGACAAACCCGAAGGACTCATACAAATACGCTATGGCATCGACGGGATAAACAGCGATTTTCAGCAAACTATCTCGGCGATAAAGCAAGAATTTGGCTGCCAATGCACGCTCAACCTGCTCGACGGCTATATAAATCCTGCGGGCGAGTACATCGCCCGCGCTTTCGTGCTGGAACCCGACTATTTGATAGATGTTACGGGCGTGGCGGAGTGTTTTCAGTCGGGCGCGGTGTATCCGCTTTCCTATGTTTTGAGCAAATTTAAGGGCAGAGAGCAGACGACCCCGCTGATGATGGGTAATATCGCCAACTTTTTCCTCGACGAGCTGCTGACCAACCCCAAAGCCGATTTTACCGAAACCTTTACCAAGTCTTTTCAGCAGTATCCCCTCGATTTTGCCAACTTCGCCGACGACGATATACGCAAGATGCACCAAGATAGCAAGGCGCATTTTGCCAATCTGCAAACGCTGGTGCATCAAACCATGAAGGAGAAGGATATTGCAGTAGATAAATGCTATTTGGAGCCTTCCTTTTATTCGGAAACCTACGGCGTGCAGGGTCGTTTGGACGTTTTTTGCCTGCAACCCGCTGCCGACGGAAAGACCGTAGCCACCATCATAGAGCTAAAAAGCGGCAAACCCTATCAGCCAAACCGCTACAATATCAACCACAACCATTTTATACAAACCGTTTTGTATGAATTGCTGGTGCGCTCTACCTTCGAGAGCCGTGTACCGACAGCCAAATACGTCTTTTATTCCTCTTTAGCTTTAGATGGGCTAAAATACGCCCCCCCACAAAGAGAGCATGAATACGAGGCGATGCGGGTGCGCAATCAAATCATAAGGCTGGAAAAGCGCATGATGATGCTCGATGTTCGCCCCTTAGACCATGCGGGCTTGCTCGATCAACTGCGCCCCGAAAGCGTGCCGCAGGCTTCGGGCTTTTTGCGCCGAGATATGGAGGTTTTTGATAAGGTTTTTTCGGGTGCGAGCGACTTGGAACGCAAGTATGTGCGGGCTTTCTGCGCCTTTATCGCCCGCGAACATCAGCGCGCGCGCACAGGCACCGAAACCAACGAGGCAAACAACGGAGCCGCCGCCCTTTGGCTCAATCAGCGCGAAGATAAGGAGTCCGATTTTCAGATATTGTCGCAGCTTAGCGTCATCGAAAACCTCGCCGCCTCAGAAGAGCAATGTATCCGCTTTGCCCGCCCCGAAACGGAGTCGGCGCAGTTAGCCAACTTTCGGGAAGGCGATTTGGTCGTTCTCTACCCCTCCACCGCGAAGGGCGATAGCGCGCTAACGCATCAGATTTTCAAGGGCAGCCTCTACCGATTGGAGCAGCACGAAGTCGCCATAAAACTCAACTCCCGCCAATTCAACGCCGAGCAGTTTGAGCGCGCCGATATCAGTTGGTGCGTAGAGCACGATATGATGGATAAGACCTTCCGCGACCAGTATGCCGCCCTATTCAAATTCCTATCCTCTACGAGCGAAATCCGCCGTCGACTGCTTACCCTCGATGCACCCACAAAAACGGAACTAAACGAAGCGCAAGCAAACGAAATACAACGGCGCTTATTAGCCCAAAATCCCAAATTAAGCCCCGAACAGGTCAAAGTGCTCACCAAAGCCATTTGCGCCAGAGATTATTTTTTGCTTATCGGCCCCCCTGGTACGGGCAAAACCAAATTCATGCTCGCCGAAATGGTGCGCTACCTACTCACTCACACCAAAGAAAACATACTCCTACTCGCTTATACCAACCGCGCCGTAGACGAAATCTGCGAGGCGATACACGATTTTGCCGAAACAAACTACCTGCGCATCGGCTCGCGCTCCGTAATGGAGGGTAGATTTAAGGAACAATCCTTTTTTGTGCGCACGCGCTCGGCGCGCAAGCGCAAGGACGTGATAGAAATTGTCGAAAAGCATCGCGTTTTCGTGTCCACCATCGCCTCCATTACCTCGCAATCTTCGATATTCCAGCTAAAGCGCTTCGATACGACCCTGATAGATGAGGCTTCACAGGTTTTGGAGCCTGTTTTAGTGGGTTTGCTGCCGCAGTTTAAGCGTTTTGTGCTGATTGGCGACGATAAGCAGTTGCCCGCTGTCGTGGCGCAGCCGAAGGACGTTTCTCGCATAGAGGACGAGGATTTGCGCGCTATTGGTCTGCACAATCGCCGCAACTCTCTGTTTGAGCGGCTCCTCTCGCGGGCGCGGGCGCAGGATTGGCATTGGGCTTTCGATATGCTATCGCATCAGGGGCGTATGCACGCCGATATTTGCGCTTTTCCGAGCGCGCACTTTTACGAAGGAAAATTGCAGCTCTTGCCTCAAGAGGTAGAAGGCAATAAATGGCAAGTTGCACCTCTAAAATACGAGTTACCTGCCGCCGCCTCGCCGCTTTTGCAGCGTCTGGCTGCGAATAGAATGCTATTTTTCGATACGCCCGCCGACTTGAGTCAAAACAACAAGGTCAATATATTGGAGGCTAAATTGGTCGCCGAAATAGCGGCAAGTTTTGCCGATTTGTACGCCGCCAATGGCATCGACCTGCTGCCGACGGAATCCATTGGCATCATCACCCCTTACAGGGCGCAGATTGCACAAATTCGCTACGCTTTGCAGCAGCAGCGCGCAGGTTTGGCGGAGCTTTGCACCATTGATACCGTAGAGCGCTATCAGGGCGGCGCGCGCGAGGTCATCATTATTTCCATCTGCCTCAATACGGCGCATCAGCTCGAAACGCTCGTGTCGCTCGACGATACCGAGCGCGTCGACCGCAAACTCAATGTCGCCCTTACCCGCGCCCGCAGGCATCTCGTCCTCGTCGGCAATGAAGAACTTTTGCGCCAAGATAGCCGCTATGCCGCCCTCATCGACAGCATAAAATGACGAATGACGAATGACGAATGACGAATGACGATTTTTTGCATAAGCCATTGATAATCAAAGATATACATAAAGCAAACTTTTCACTTTTCACTTTTCACTTTTTTAGGCGTGCCCGCTGCCCCAAAAGGGGGCAGGCGGTCGGGCTATGCAGGGCAGCCACAAGGGCTGCCCCTACTATCCCTCACGCAAAAATATGGTGCGCGGACGCAAAAAGTTGCGCCGCGCATTTTTGTTTAATTTTTGCAATAGCGCCTGCGCCCCCTGCGCCTTTCGCAGGGGGCAAGTTGCGTGAGGGATAGTAGAGCCGTGATAAATCACGGCTCGAATAGCCCGACCGCGCCGCCTTTTTAGCGGCGCGGACACGCCCAAACCGTCCCCAGCGCCCCCAGCAATGCCAAACCCGCCCCGATACTGCCGCCCGCTACCACGTCGAGCAAAAAATGCTGAAATAAATACAGGCGCGAAAATCCAACCAAAACCACCAGCAACAAAAGGGCGATTTGCGCCCACGAAAAACGCGTGGAAGGCAGCATAAACGCCAAAAATAAGTATATCGCCGCCGCCGCCAGCGTATGCCCAGAGGGCAAACTCGTCGTGGCACTCGTCGCCAACTCCACCCCCTCGATATGGCTCACCAATTCGGGACGCGCTACCGTCTGCTCAAAATACAACTTCGGGCGCGGCTCCAAAAAATAGGCTTTAGCCATAGCAGCCACAGCCGCAGCCAAGCCTCCCACTACCCCACCCCCCAATAGCCAAAAGCGCCGCCCAAAAAACAAGACCAGCAGCCCCGCCAAACCAAAACCCCAACCCTCCCCCAATAGCGTAATGTACGGAAATACAGCATCGCCCCAACTCGTGCGGCTTTCGCTCACCCACAGCAGATACTCCCCCTTCTCCGATACAGCCACCAAAATCCAAGCCGCTAAAATAAACAACGCCAACACCAGTAGAAATTGGCGCTGGCGTTGAAAAAATAGCATCATCATGCGGAGCTTATAGCATTTTTTTAACCCATTCTTACTGCCTACTACCTAATTCCCAAAATCCGACAAAAACTTCAGCCTTAGCAACTGGATTTCTTCTAAGGTGATGTCCTCGTCTTTGAGCTGCTTGTAGGCGACATCGACGGATTCCGTCGTAGCCGTGCGGTAGTAATCTATAACGCTTTCCACCACGCTTTCGTCAATGCGGTCTTCGATATAATAATCGATATTGATGCGCGTGCCCGAAAGTACGATAGTATCCATCTCCTCCAACAAGTCTTCATAGGACATATCCAGCGAGCGCGCTATATCGTCGAAGGGGATTTTGCGGTCGATACTCTTGATTATCGTGATTTTGGACTGCGATTTTTTGGCGACAGATTTTACGACGAAATCCACAGGGCGGTCTATATCCTTGTCTTCGACGTATTGCTGTATGGCGGTCAGAAAATCGGCGGCGTACTTGCGCGCCTTGCCTTCGCTCACGCCATGCACGTGTTTCATTTCTTCCATCGTCATCGGGTAGCGGGTCGCCATCTCCTCCAAAGAGGGGTCTTGAAAGACCACAAAAGGCGGCACGTTGCGGCGTTTGGCAACTCTACGGCGTATATCGCGCAGTATCTGCAAGAGTTCAGGGTCAAGCACCGAGCTTGCCGCTGCTTCTGCTGCTTCCTCTGCCTCATGTTGCTCTTGCACGAAGTCGTGGTTGAGCGCGATTTTGAAGGAATAAGGCTGTTTGATATAGTCCTCGCCCAACTTTTGCAATTTTAGCAAGCCGTAATGCTCGATGTCCTTGCCCAGCAGATTCGCCAATAGCGCCTGCCGCAGCACCGAAGACCAAAAATGTACGTCCATGCCCGCCCCCTTGCCGAAAGAAGGCAGGGTGTCGTACTTGAAGTCGAGTATATTTTTGCTGCGCTCGCCTATCAAAAAGCTCACGATTTCCTTCAGTTGGCAGTTGCCGTTTAGCTCCTTGACGGATTGCAAAGCCAATTTAAGCTCATTCTTCGCCTCCATCTGCGGACGCGGAGAGCGGCAATTATCGCACATCTTAAATTCCGTGCAATGCCCATCCGTATACTCTTCGCCGAAATAGTGCAGCAAAAAGCGGCGGCGGCAAGAAGCCGTTTCCGAATAAGCGATAATCTCCGACAGCAGTTGACCGCCCATCTCGCGCTCGGCTACGGGCTTATCGCGCAGAAATTTCTCCAATTTCTGTATATCCTTGTGCGCATAATAGGCGATGCAATGCCCCTGCAAGCCATCTCTGCCCGCCCTGCCCGTTTCTTGGTAGTAGTTTTCGATGCTTTTCGGTATATCGTAATGTATTACAAAACGCACATCGGGTTTATCGATGCCCATACCGAAGGCGATAGTCGCCACGATAACGTCCACGTCCTCCATCAAAAAAGCATCCTGCGTCTCATTGCGCAACTTCGCCTCCAAGCCCGCATGATAGGCAGCGGCTTTGATGTCGTTTACGCGCAAAAGCTCCGCGAGTTCGTCGGCGCTGCGGCGGCTCTGCACGTAGATAATGCCCGATTTGCCGCCCAAGCCCTTGATAAACTGCAAAATGGAGCGCTCCACGTCCTCCTTTTTCCCCTTCGGGCGCACCTCATAAAAGAGATTGTCGCGGTTGAAAGAGGATACAAATTCCGCAGGCTCGCGCATACGCAAGGTCTTGATAATGTCGGCGCGCACCTTTGGTGTGGCAGTAGCCGTGAGGGCTACAACGGGCATTTGCTTTTGCACCTGTTCCAACATGGTGCGAATGCGCCGATATTCGGGGCGGAAATCGTGCCCCCATTCCGAAATACAATGCGCCTCGTCTATCGCCACGAAAGAAATATCCACGCTCGCAAAAAACTCAATATTTTCCTCCTTCGTCAGCGTTTCGGGCGCAACGTAAAGCATCTTCGTTTTGCCTGCGCTGATGTCGGCTTTCACCTCTTTTATCTGCGCACGGCTAAGAGAAGAGTTGAGAAAATGCGCCACATTATCCGCCTCCGAATAGGCGCGGATGCTGTCCACTTGATTTTTCATCAGCGCTATTAACGGCGAGATAATGAGCGCCGTGCCCTCCATCATCAGGGCGGGCAGTTGGTAGCACATAGATTTACCGCCGCCTGTGGGCATAATCACGAAGGTATCTCGTCCCTCTAAAATGCTCCGAATTATCGCTTCCTGATTGCCTTTGAAGGCATTGAAGCCGAAGTATCGGCGTAGGGCTTCTGTTGGAGATATGTTTTCTGTTAGCATCTGTTCTGCTATTTCCATCTTTAAGGTACAAACTTGCGCCTTCGGCTTGTTTAACACAACAAATACCGAAGCCGCTAAAATTATGGTGTGGTGTGTAGAAAGTCTTTTTTTTATTTTGGGCGTGCCCCTCATAGCGCTGCGCGCTATTTCGGGTCGGGCTATCCGCTGCATCAGCTTCGCGCCTGCGGCGCTTGCTGGTTCCGCTGCTATCCCTCACGCGGTCGGTCGGCGCTTCGCGCCTCCCTTTTTAGTGAAAAGTGAAAAGTGAAAAGTGAACACGCAGTGAACGCGTAGCGAAAATTATACTCAAAAAAATTCGTGTTTATCCCTGTGTCAAAAAAATCCGCGCACAAAGCACTTCACTTTTCACTTTTCACTTTTCACTTTTCACTTTTCACTTTTCACTTTTCAC
>CAYXSA010000012.1:0-62131 GCA_964467315.1 uncultured Saprospiraceae bacterium
CTGGGAGAGTAGGTAACCGCCAACCTCTATATTATTGCCCCATGTGCGCAATACCGAAAACCGCCCCTCAAAAGGTGGTTTTCGTCGTTTACAACCTATGGCATAAAACGACAGCTTTATACAATTTTTAGCATACAAAAAAGCCACATAAATAACTGAATATCAGCTATTTATGTGGCTTTTTTATATAAAAAATTTACCCTACTTATCTAAAGTTACTCCCGTTAAACGCAGAGCCTGTGCCAATGCGTCTTGCATATTCGCCGTTGTCGTTACTTCGTTGATTTGCACACCCAACTCTACAATCGTTTGCGCTACAGCAGGCGAAATACCCGAAATAATCGATAAACAACCCATTAACTGCGTAGCCTTCGTAATCTTGATAAGGTGATTTGCCACAGCCGTATCCACCACCGAAACACCACCAATATCCAAAATGAATACCTTAGACTGCGCCATAGCAACCCGCGAAAGTACCGAATTCATTATATCTTGAGCCCGCTTCGAATCAATAACACCTACCAAAGGCAATAATAAAATGCCCGCCCAAAGCTGCGTTACAGGCGTAGACAATTGCATTAAAGCATTACTCTGCTCCCGTATCGTCTCCATGACGATTTGATTATATACATTCACCACAATCGCCGTATCCAATGCCACCAATTTCTGGAAAGCTCGCAAATCCGCCGCAGAATCTATACCCAAACGCTCAAATAAATCCGCAAATAAGTTCTGAAATACAACCACCGAACGATAATATATATCCAACGGCAAACCAATACGCGCATGCGCCTCCCCTATACGCTGACGACTCTTCAAATAGGCTTCATTGATTTCAGCCTCAAAAAGATGCTGCCAATGCATATGCTGTTGCTTTTTTACATGCGCAACATGCGTCTCATTGCCAAACATCGCCCCAAATTCGGGCAGCCCCCGCATCCACGCGTAAAAATCCTCTAAAATCGCAGGAAGTTCCGCCATAACTTGTTCGCCAAGCGCACGAACTCGCCGCAGGTCGCCCTCTTCAATGAAAAAATGCTCACAGTATAGTTGTGGAGTCATCATAAAACGGTACATGTTGGTAAAACAATAGGTTTTTTTAGTTGAAAAAGAATAACGGTATCCTTATTCGCTCGCTAAATTATTTATATTTTCTATCATCTCTATTTTTTAATTACTTTTTCTTCTTAAAGTTGACTTGTATCAAGTATGAAGATAAATTAAAGCATATTTCATTTGCAGATACAAGATAATTAAGATTTTTCTTTTTTAGGGCCTGCCCCTGCTCCCCGCGCCGCGATTTTCGCGGCGCTTAAAGGTCGCAGGGTCGGGCTATCCGTTGCAGCACCTTACGGTGCTTCCACTGCTATCCCTCAGGCTTTTTTATAAAATTGCCCTATCCCAAAAAAATTACTTTCTTTCTCGCCGCGCAAAGGCGCGGCGAGCCGCGTGAGGGATAGAAGCGGCGCGAAGCGGTACGCAGCGGCAAGCCGCTGCGTACTGAAACCGCGCATAGCCCGACCGCAGCCCTGCGTGCCGCCAAAGGCGGCACGCAGGGCTGCGGGCACGCCCAAAAAAAAATAAAAATTCTCCCCTGCTCTGAAACTTTAGACCTATATTAGGGGTTTAATTGGCATATCAAAAGACTTAGTTTGAAAAACAAACTAAGATACAAACCACTCTACATTTGTCAAACAATACCCCCCAAACAACCTCCTCTATGGCTGCTGAAAACAGAGAACGCGACCTCGTACTCGCCCCCAACGAATACGCGTTTATCTCCGACCAAACAAAGGGCAACGTTATTACTTATGTCGGTCCGTACAAAACCAGTATGGCAAATACCGATAAACCCGTATTTTTCAACAAGCGCACCAAGCGCTTTGAACTTTCTCTGCTCGAAGACGCGATTCGCACCTTTACCACTGCCCCCGAAGGCTGGTACATCATTCTGAAAAACCCCGCCCGCGATGGTAGCCATCCGCAAGCAGGCACTTCCAACACCCTTTCGCCCCTGAATATCGGACGAAAAGTGAACCTCGCAGGTCCCGAATTCTTTGCCCTTTGGCCAGGACAAATGGCCGAAGTCATCGCAGGGCATCACCTACGCTCCAACGAATACTTGATTGTCCGTGTCTATGAAGCCGACGAAGCCCGCAAAAACTGGGGACAAGCCGTCATTACACCGCAAAAAAACGGCGAAGGCGCTGAAGACAATAACGACCGCGACGAAAATATCGACCCCAAAGATCTCACGATGGGGCAACTCATCATCATCAAAGGCACAGATGTTTCCTTTTACATTCCCCCCACAGGCGTAGAAGTCGTTACCAACGAAGAAGGCGAATTTGTCCGCAAAGCCGTAACCCTCGAAAGACTCGAATACTGTATTCTCCTTGATGAAGACGGCAATAAACGCTATATCCAAGGTCCCGCTGTCGTATTCCCACGCCCCACCGAAAAATTCGTAGAAAAAGACGGTAGCCGCAAATTCAAAGCGATAGAACTCAACGAAAATAGCGGCATCTATGTCAAAGTCATCGCTCCCTACACCGATAAAATGGGAACCTACAAAGTAGGCGACGAACTTTTTATCACGGGCAATGAACAAATGATTTATTTCCCCCGTACCGAACACGCTTTAGTAAAGTACGGCGACCAAGAAATTTACCACGCAATAGCCATTCCGCACGGCGAAGGACGCTATTTCCTCAACAAAAAAACGGGCAAAGTCGGCTTGCAGCAAGGCCCCTGCATGTTCCTACCCGACCCCCGCGAAGCCGTCATCGTGCGCCGTATCCTCTCCAGCAAGCAAGTAGATTTGTGGTTCCCAGGCAACACGGAAGCCGCCGAATACAACCAACGCCTCCAAGCTATACAAGAAGAGCAGCAAAAGCAAGAGAAAGAAGAGCGCAGCAAAAAAATCCAACAACGCCAAGCCCCTTCCCCCTCTGCGCACGCCTTCCAAGACCTCGCTATTCCGCAGGAAGTCGCCAATGAAGGTATGTTTGGCAACTCCTTCTCTCGCAAAGAAAATTTCACCAAGCCGCGTACCATTGTCCTCAACAACAAATTCGATGGCGCTGTTACTATCGACGTTTGGACAGGGTATGCCGTCCTCGTTACCTCTCGCTCTGGCGAACGCAAAGTTATCGTCGGCCCTCAAACCTATCTGCTCGAATACGATGAAGTCCTTCAAGGCATCGAACTCTCCACAGGTACGCCCAAAAATGACGATAAATTACTTAAAAGCGTCTACCTCCGTGCCCTCAACAACAAGGTTTCAGACCGCATTACGGCAGAAACAAAAGACTTCTGCGACCTCAATATCACGCTCTCTTACCGCGTAAACTTTATCGGCGAACCCGAAAAATGGTACAATGTCGAAAATTACGTCAAATTTCTCTCCGACCATCTGCGCTCCGTCGTTCGCAATGCCCTCAAACAGTACAATGTAGCCGAATTTTATGCCGATGGCATCTCTAATTTGCGCGACATCGTCTTAGGCAAACGCGATGAAGAAGGCAAACGACCAGGCTGGGTTTTCAACGAAAATAATATGCACATCTACGAGGTCGAAGTCCTCGATATCGAAATTCTCGATACCGAAATCCAACGCCTCCTCTTCAAAACCAAACACGACGAAATCCGCCAAAATATACTTTTGAGCAATCGCCATAAAGAACTCGCCTTCACACAAGAAGACCAGAAAATCGCCCGCGACATCGCTCAAGCGCAGTCCACAACCCGCCAAAGCAACATCGAACTCGAAAAAACCGAAGCACTCAAACGCCTCGAATACGACCTTACTCGCCTCGAAGCCGAGTACAAAACCCAGCAAGAAGCACTCAAAGCCACTCTCGAGGAGCAAACCGCACAGCTCGAAATCAACCACATCAAGCTCCAACGCGATAAAGAAACGCAGGAACTCCAACTTAATATGGCGCAGCGCCAGCTCGAACAGCGTTTGCAAGCAATCCAAGCCGATGTGCAAGCCGTCGTAGCCAAAGCCCAAGCCGTTTCTCCCGACCTTATCGCCGCCTTGCAAGCCTTCGGCGACAAAGCGCTCGCCCAAAAAATGGCGGATTCTATGGCTCCGCTCTCCATCTTGGGCGGCAAAAGTATCGCAGATGTCTTTTCTAACTTGCTCAAAGGCACGGTTTTAGAAAAAGCACTCCGCCTCAAAGCCGACGAAAGCGAATAAATTAAAACGGCGCAAAATTCGCCATTTATTTCTCTCCGCCCCGCTCTTACGCTGCTTTTTGCACGTAGGGCGGGGCTTTTTCGTTCCTATTTTCGTGTTTCTACCCCCCAGCGCCGAAGCTGCTGCAAAAGCCCGCGCAGGCTCATCGTGCTATCCCATTCTATCTGCGCCCGCGCATAAATTGGCGCACGCTCCGCCCACAATTTTCGCAATTTTTCCCAGCGCTCTGCCGCCTCTAAGCCCGTCCACATCGGTCTTTGCGCCGCCTCTGCTTCCTGCGAAAGTCGCGCTTCTAAAGTCGATAAAGGCGGATTCAGCCAAACAACTAAAGCGTTTTTTTGCGCCAAAAGCCAAGCCATATTATCGCCAAAAATCGGCAAACCGCCACCTGTAGAGAGGATTACAGGGCGAAAATTTGCCCATTCCCGCAGCAATTTGCTTTCTTCCTCCCTAAAAACGCCCGCCGCCATCAGTTCGCGCACCGTTTTGCCGCTGCGCGCCGCTATCGCCGCGTCCGTATCCGCCACGAGCCAAGTCCCTGCCAGCCTTGCGCGCAAGGCGAGCGCTGCGCGCGTTTTGCCGCTCGCAGGCATTCCAACCAAAAAAATACGCTCAATTTTCTCTGCCACAGACCTGATTTTTTCGATTTTTCGGGCTTTTTTTTCTTTGGGCGTGCCCCGCGCCCCCTGCCCCCTTGAAAGGGGGCAGCCCGCCGATGGCGGGCGGGGGTTGCGCGGGTCGGGCTATCCGCTCCATCACCTTCGCTACGCTCGGTGGTTCCGCTCCTATCCCTCACGCAAGGTTATTCGGGCTGTAGTGCGATAATTATAAATAACTGATAATGAATAACTTAAATATCTCGCCGCTCCTCTCTTTTTAAAGAGAGGGGAAGGGGGTGAGTTTTGTTTATTCGCAGTGCCCACCCGACCAACCTCCATTCAACAAATCGCTGGCAGACATACGGCGGCGTTTTTCGGGCTGTATCTCCAAAAGATGCAGCCAGCCACCTCGCGCCCGTAGCGCCATAATGCCCGCTTTCCTATCGGCAACAATATAACCGATGGGCGTATTTTCGCTGCTTTCGTCGGCGATTTCTTCCAAGCGTGTGCTGTAGATTTTTAGCACCAAGCCCGCCACCCGCAACCAAGCCGCAGGATAGGGCGAAAGCCCTCGCACGAAATTATGTAGCTCCCGCGCCGTTTTGCCCTGTATATCCATACGACAAGTTTCGTGGAATATCTTCGGTGCATGGCTCACCCTACTAAGGTCTTGAGGCTGCTGCGTATAAGTGCCTGCGGCGATTTGTTGCACCGTGCGCGAAAGCAAAGCCGCCCCGATATGCTTCAAGCGCTCGTACACTTCGCCAAAGGTTTCGTTTTCGCCGATGGGGGTGCGCTCTTGTGCGATAAGGTCGCCCGTGTCGATTTCATGCTGTAGAAAGAAAGTCGTTACACCCGTTTCGCGCTCGCCCTTGATGATAGCCCAGTTGATAGGCGCAGCGCCCCGATACTGCGGCAATAGAGAGCCATGCAGGTTGATAGTGCCCAAACGCGGCATCTGCCAAACGATTTCGGGCAGCATACGAAAAGCCACAACTACGTGTAAATCGGCATTCAGTGCCTGCAAAGCGGCAACGAACTCGGTATTTTTGAGCTTTTCGGGCTGCAAAATAGCGATAGAGGGCGGCAGGGTAGAGGCGTAGCGCTTCACATCGGACTGTAGTAATTCTTTGCCGCCTCTACCGCCCCATTTGTCTGTACTCGTTACCACGCCGACGACCTCTATGCCCTCCGTCTGCAACAGCGCCTGCAAAGAAGCCGTAGCAAAATCAGGCGTACCGAAAAAAACTATTTTCATTTCTGGGTTTTCTATGAAGCTCAAAATAACCTAAAACGCAAAAATCCTCGTACCATCGCCCCTCTACCCTGCGTGAGGGATAGTAGGGGCGAATCAACATTCGCCCTACAGGGCGATGGTGGTACGCCCCGAATAGCCCGACCCCGCCGCGCAGCGGCGGGGGCACGCCCAAAAAAAACGCCCGAATTACTTTGTAAACCAGCGATATATGTCCATGCCGTTGGCGAAAACCATCAGGCTAAGGAGCAATAAAATGCCGATAAGTTGGGCATATTCCATGAATTTTTGCGGCAGCGGGCGGCGTATAATCATCTCCACGATGAGGAAAAGCGCGTGCCCGCCGTCGAGCGCGGGTATGGGCAGCAAATTCATGAAGCCGAGAATCAGCGAGAGGACGGCGGTGATGTACCAAAAGCGACTCCAATCCCAAGTAGTTGGGAACAGCGAAGCGATGGAGCCGAAACCGCCGATGCTTTCCGAAGCCTTGATTTCGCCCGAAAACATCTTGCCGAAAGCGCTAAGTTGTACGCCCAAAAAATTTACGCCTTCGCGCACGCCTTCGGGGAAGGAGGCGAAAAAGCCAAAATGTTCGCGCTCCATGACGGGCACACGCGGACGAAGCCCTACAGTGCCGCTTTCTGTAGTCGTCAATTTAATGTCTTTCGCCTCGCCCTTGCGGATGAGGCTAATCGTGATTTCTTTGGCTTTATTGGCTTGGAAAGCCTTTACAAACTCGTGGTAATAGATAGTCGGGCTGCCGTTGATAGCGATGAGCGAATCGCCTTTGGCGATGCCTGCCTTTTCGGCGGGATTGCCCGCTACGGCTTCTTCTACGACGAAAGCGAAGCGCGCGCCGACGAGCTCGCCCTTGTAAGAGGGCAATTTGCTGGTAACGCTATCGGGTAGATTAAGGACGAGTTCAGCGCCATTGCGGCGAACGGTGATGGTTTTAGCGCCATTGAAAACGATGCCTTTGAGTAGGGCACCGCCGCTAACTTTCGTATAGGGTTCGTCGCCTACTTTCAGGATATAGTCGCCGTCTTGCAGACCGAGCGACTGCGCCATAGCATCGGCAGCGATGCCCGCAGGGGCTTTTTCCATCGGCAGAAACTCGCGCCCATTGACCCAAAGTATCATCGCCCAAATGAAAAAACCAAGCACGAAGTTCACAAATACCCCGCCCAGCATTACGATAAGCCGTTGCCATGCGGGTTTGGAACGAAATTCCCAATCCTGTGGCGGCTGTGCCAGTTGTTCGGTGTCCATGCTCTCATCGACCATGCCCGCGATTTTCACATATCCGCCCAGCGGGAGCCAGCCCAAACCGTATTCGGTGTCGCCTTTTTTCGTTTTCCAAACAGCAAACCAAGGGTCGAAAAACAAGTAAAATTTATCTACGCGCATTCCAAATAAGCGGGCAGGCAAGAAATGCCCCAATTCGTGTAGCGTTACCAATATCGACAAGCTCAAGATGAGCTGTGAAATCATTATAAGTGTGGTCATTTAGCTTTGTAAGACGGCGATAGGATGCGAAAATAGCCACAAAATTAGCATTTTTATCGAAAGCAGCCGAAACCTTAAGAGACTTTAATAAGCGATATTGTACGCCGTAGGCAAGCGCAGCCCAAACTGCGGAAAATGGAACGAAATATGTACGCCCGTTCCTATAAGCGCAACAACGAAAATTCTGTATATTTGTGCTCCTCTTTTTTCCTCTCTCCTCACACTCTTCAAGCTCCTCCTCTTATGAAAACATGGTGGCAAACGCTTTTACTCTGTTTCTTCGTCGCTACAGCGAGCCAAATGAACGCCCAAAAAAGCGGCGACAAACTCCCCGATGTTACCGTTAAAGACCTCAACGGCAAAAGCATTGCCCTCAAAAGCGTCGTGAAAGAAGGCGAAATCACCGTCATTAGCTTCTGGGCTACTTGGTGCACGCCCTGCAAAAAAGAACTCGACAACATGGCTGACCTCTACGACGATTGGAAGAAAAAATATAACGTCCACATCATCGCCGTCAGTATCGACGATGCCCGCACCAGCGCCAAAGTAAAACCCACCGTCAACAGCAAAGGCTGGGATTATACCGTGCTCTTAGATAGCAACGAAGACCTCAAGCGCGCCCTCAATATCTCCACCGTGCCCTTCACCCTGCTCATCAACCAAAAAGGCGAAATCGTCTACCAACACACAGGCTACAAAGAAGGCGACGAGAAAAAACTCGCCGAAAAAATCAAAGCCCTTAGCACCAAAAAATAAAACATAGCAAAATAGCCCCAAAGGGGCGTTTTCTTCCGTAGCCGCAGGTAAGCGCGACAGCGCGCAGCCTGCGGGCGGCATAAGCGCAAAGCCCCCAACAACAAGGGCTTTGCGTTTTTTTCTTAGCCAAATACCCAAAATATCCCTACCTTTGCCCCCTAAAAAATGCCGCTGCCCCTGTGATATTCGACGTACTTTTTCTGATAACGATGGTCTGGGCGATTTATTTCGGATATGTCAACGGGCCTATCAAGGTCTTTTTATACATCATTTCGCTCACGACGGCTATCGTTGCCGCGATGGTTTTCACGCCCACCACCGCCCAACTCCTGCGCGAAACCTTCGTAACGGAGTCGCCTTATATGCCCTTTTTGGGCTTGGTGCTTACGTTTTTGACGGTGCTTTTTCTCATGCGCATCATCTCCAATATGCTCCTCGCCGTCAGCGGCGACGGCTATGTCAATATGGGCGTACAAGGCTTGGGCAGCCTGCTCATGGGCGCGATGTACTCCTTTTTTTTTAGCGTGTTCATTACTTTTTTGGTGCAAGCGCAATCCATCGACGCGGAAAAACTCGAACAAAATTCCGTCTTTTACCGCCACATCAAATCCATACCCGAATACGGAAAAGCCTTCCTCAAAGCCACCACGCCTTTCGTCGATGGCTTCATCGATTATATCAATCGCTCCATCAAAGCCCTCAACGATGGCACGCGCCCACGCCGCAGCGACGACCCCAACGCCATCATTCCCGATTCCATCGCGGGCGAAGATTTTACCCTGCCCACAGACAGCAACGCCATCATCGTCGATACGACCAATACCGTTTCTGTCGATACGACGCAAATCCCCGACTTGCCTCCCAACGAATAGATTTTTTTTCTTTGGGCGTGCCCCTGCTCCCCGCGCCGCAAAATGCGGCGCTTAAAGGTCGCAGGGTCGGGCTATTCGGGGCGTATCACCATCGCCCAAATGGGCGAATGTTGATTCGCCCCTACTATCCCTCACGCAGTCGCTGCGCCTGCAAAGGCAGGCGCGCAGGGGCTTTTTTAGCTACCCGAAAGCAAATGAAGATAATTTTGGGTTTCGGCGCTTTCCGTGTACTGTATCTGTATTTTTCGGCGCAAAGCTGCCCCCATCGCTTGTAGTTGCTCGCTACTCGCAGACAAAAAGTGGCGCAAAGCCTGCAAAAGCTCCCGCCCCTCATTGGCGGCAAACAAAAAAGCGTCTACCTCATTTTCGAGTACATCGCGCATTCCCGCGACCTTACTCGCCAAAAAAGGCAGACCCAAGCCACCCGCCTCCAGCAAAACATTCGGCATCCCGTCGTAAAAGGAAGGTATCGCCACCACATCGCAAGCCGCATAATAGCCCATAAGCTCGTATCTATCCAAAAAAGGCAGCGAAGTATACGATACACCGCAAGCGGCAAGCGTATCGCCTACGCCCGTTTCCTCCAATTCGCCCACTACGAGCAAATGCAAACCCTCGCGCTCATCCTCGCTTAGTCGGGCTATAGTTTGCAGAAAAAACTGTATCCCTTTTTTTGCCTTCAACTGACCGAAAAGCCCGATAACGCGGCGATTTGGCGCGTTTTCCTTGCGCCAATTTTGGGCGCGGCGCAGGTCGCTGGGTAGCAGTCGCCAACTCTGCAAGTCGATGCCGTTGGGCGTGAAGGCAGTAGATAGTTTCGGAAAAAGTCGACGCAGCCATTCGGCTTTATCGCTGCTTACGGCGGCGACATGGGCAGCATTTTCTATCGCATAAAATAAGGCGCTACGCCGCTGCGGCGAATACAGCGCCGCGTCCCAATCATTGCCGCGCAGCAGCACAAGGAGCGGCAAACTATAGTATTTTGCCCAAAGCGGGGCAGCCAATACGGGCAGATTACCGCCAAAGGCGACTATATGCGTATACCTCGGCGCTCTGCCGCTTTCTATCTCTTGGCTCAAATGCAGCCAAGCGAGATTTAGGGTATGTTCGGCGCTCTCTTGGAGGGTAACGGCGGTATAACTACCATTTTCGCAGGGCTGGCGGCGTAGCTCGGCGGCGCGGTTGCAAAAGTGTAAGAGGTGTACGCTCACACCCGCAGCGCGCAGATTGGCAACGATGCGGTCGCAAGATTGAGCCATGCCGCCGCGATTGGGTGGATAGTTTTCGGTGAGCCAAAGCAAGTGCATAAGGGCGGAAAGTCTGCGATAAAAATTTAACTATCGAAAAGGTTGCCTACTTTGCTATCGTCGTCGAAGTCGTCGCGTTGGGCTTCGCGCTCAAAATTGCTGTACTCGTCGTCGTCGAAAGGGCGGTGATTGGTGCTATTGAAAAAGCGATGCCGCTCATGAAAATACCAATAGTCGTAATCATGCCGAGAGGAGTCGGGTTTTAGGTTTTCGGTTTGGTGGCGGGAGCGCTTGCGTAGTGCATCTTGTCGGGAGTAGCATTCTACACAAACGACCAATTCCGAGCCGCTTGCTTGGGCTACTTCCCTCGTAAAATGACGCTCACAGACTTGCTTGCCGCATTCGCTACATTGGGCGGCAATGGTTTTGCCGCAAGCATGCAGCACGAAAAAGCCTGTATGCACTTGGCAGCCGCTGAGGCTTTCGCTATGTGGATTTTCCATAAATAGACCTATTTATTTTTTGCGAAAATAAGCAAAAAACAGCTTCGTAGTTGCTGCGTATTGCTTAGGCAAGCAAAAATAATAATTAAAATGCAGCCCTGCTCCTTTGGCAGGGCTGCGCCAAGTTTTGCGTGAGGGATATGTAGAGCCGTAGCATGCTACGGCTCAAATAGCCCGACCGCCTGCCCTTTTTGGCAGGCGGGCACGCCCAAAAAATAAAAAAAACGCCCTTATTTTGCCGCAGGTTTTTGCAAGATGCAATAAACGCAGGTCGTCAAAAAATTGCGCAAAAAGGGTATCGCGGCGAAAAAGCCCCATAAAAGTCGGGGGCGGAGGCGGAATTTTATTTCGTAATTTGGATTTATGAAGTATAATGTTTCGCGCTCCGTGCGGTAGCCTTCGCGTAGGGCGATGCGGCGAAAACGCTCGATGGAAATGCCTGTTTTTTTGAGTTCCAGCAATTCGTCAATAATGCCTTTTTGCTCGCCAAAAAGCCGCAAAACACCCCGATACATAAAGGCAGGCAGCAGATGAAAGTACGGCAATTTGCTCAAAAATCGGCTCGCGCAAATCTGTTGATGCCCGCCAAAGGGCATATACCAGGGCGGAAAACCGAAAAATATGCGCCCATTCGGCTTCAAAAATTGCTGAATGTACTGCATAAAACGCTCCTGATTGTAGATGTGCTCTATCACATCGCGCAAAATAATAAGGTCGAATGTACCGCCAACCTCTTCGGGCTGGGTCAAATAAATATCGCGCGCAACAAATAAAACGGGCTTATCGGGGTAAGTTTCGCCCATGTATTCATGTGCTTTGGCGATTTGGTCGCTGTTGAGGTCTACGCCTACGACATGGCAACCTCTATCAATGAAAGGCACAAGGTTTCCGCCTTCGCCGCAGCCGACTTCGAGGATACGCGTGTTGGCATCAAGGGGCATGACCTGCTCCAAATAAGGAATGACGTATTTTTCGGTGGTAACGCCTTGTTCGCGGAAGTATATTTTGCGGTCTACGTGTCGCTCTTGCATGATGGAAAATGAGGCGGGCGGCGGGGAATTTGCAGGTAAAAGGTTGTGCCTTCGCCGAGTTTGCTAGTGAAATGAATCGAGCCCTGCAGCAGTTCTACATATCGCTGTACGATATTCAGACCTAAGCCCGTGCCTTGTATATTGATGGCGTTTTGGGCGCGAAAAAATCTTTCAAAGAGATGTGGTTGCTCGCTTTCGGCGATACCTATGCCTTCGTCGCGTATGCTGATGAAGAGGTTAGTATCGTCGAGTTTGGAGCAGATATGGACGTTTTTGCCGTCCTCAGAGTATTTTAGCGCATTGGAAACGAGATTGATGAGTATATTTTTCAGAAAATGCGGGTCGAGCTCTATCAGGCAGTCTTCGGGGTGCTGATTGTCGTAAATAATTTGCTGCGAGGCTTTTGCGTACACGCCCATTTCTTCTACGACCTCTTCGATGAGTTCGCTGGGGTTGGCTTCTATGATTTTAGCGTCGACTTTGCCTTCTTCGAGGCGCGAGAGCGATAAGAAATCGTTGAGAATGCCCGTGAGATTGCTCACAGCAAGTTTGATGCGTTGTATATGTTTGGCTTGCTGTGGGTAGGCTTCTGTTTTTTGGGCGTAGCGGTCGACGAGTGCGGTAGAAGACAGAATAGTGCTTAGGGGGGTGCGGAACTCGTGCGAGGCAGTGGAAACGAAGCGCGATTTTAGTTCGCCCAGCTCCCGTTCTATTTCTAAGGCTTTTTCTACTTCTTTTTGCGATTTGAGTAGGGCTTCTTCGGCGGCTTTTCGCTCCGATATTTCGCTCTGTAGGCTTTGGTTGGTCGTGAGGAGCTGGTTGACGACTTGGGCGAGTTTTTCGGTGCGTTCGTGTATGCGGGCTTCGAGTTTGGCGTTGAGTTGTATGATTTCTTGTTCTGCTTCCTTTTGTTTGGTGATGTCGTGTATGATGCCTGCAAAAAGGCGCATATTGGCTACATTCATCACCTCGCTCACCGCCAAACGAAAGGGGAACATCGTACCGTCTTTTCGTAGCCCCCAGACCTCGCGCCCTATGCCAATGATGCGTTTTTGTCCTGTGTGGGTGTAGTTGTTGATATAGCCGTCGTGTCGGGCTGCATCATTGGGCGGCATGAGAATGCTAACGTTTTTGCCGATAAGCTCCTCTTTGCTGTAGCCGAAAAGCTGCAATACAGCAGGGTTGAGCAGTTGCATAATGCCGCGCTGGTCGATGATAATCATGCCGTCTACGGCAGTATGGAAAAGTGCGTCGAGCAGCGTTTCGTAAGTGGCAATCATTTTCGGAGGTAGAGCGGTGAAGTAGCGAGGGTATGCGGTTGACAAAAGTCATTCTCAAGACTAACCGCAAATATATAGCTTCGCCCCCAATTCCGCTTATTTTTGCTTCACAGAAATATAATTCCCCCACCTGCACGCTTTGCGATGGCACGAACCGTAGACGACGAGCGCATGAAACAAATCCAGATATTTGGTGTCGGTTGCGCCAAGTACCGCACTTTGTTGGATAATCTACGCCAAGCGCTCGCAGCCCTACGACTCGATTTGCGAGTAGAAGAATTGGACGATATACAGCTTTTTTTCGACAAAAATATAACAGAAGTCCCCACTTTGATGGTCGACGGCAAAATTCTCTGTAAAGGCGAAGCGCCCAGCATCGAGCGCCTTGTGGCTATACTATACAAGGAAGAACAGGCAGCAAGGGGGAAGTAGGTTTTTCGCTTTTTTTCTGCCTCTTATTTGCTATCAATCTCGTACCTTTGCCTTGCTGCCCACTCAATCGGGCGGCATTTTTTATGATAGCATACATCAAAGGCACGCTCGCCTACAAAGGGCGCACGCTCGTCATACTCGAAACGGCGCAGGGACTGGGCTACGAAATAGAAATTTCGCTCGCCACCTACAACAAACTCCCCAACACAGGCGAGGCGACGCAAATTTTTACGCATTTGCAAATACGCGAAGACGCGCACACACTCTACGGCTTCGCCGAGATGGAAGAAAAAGAAATGTTTTTGCATCTTACCTCCGTTTCGGGTGTGGGCAGCAATACCGCGCGCGTGCTGCTTTCCGCCCTCTCTCCCGCCGAAATCCGCAGTGCCGTCATCGCCGAAAAAGATAGCATCTTGCGCAATGCCAAAGGCATCGGACCCAAAAACGCCAAACGCATCGTCCTCGAACTGAAAGACAAATTTCTCAAAGATAGCGGCGCAGACAGCGAAAGCATCGCGCAGACTTTGAGCGTAGGCGGCGGTACGATGGCGGATAATTTGGCGCGTGAAGAAGCGTTAGCCGCCCTCGTTGCGTTAGGCTTCAATAAGATACAAGTCCAAAAGACGCTCAATCAGATTTTGCGCGAAAATAGTAGCATCAACGATGCGGGCGAACTAATAAAACGCGCCCTCGCCCAACTAACATAGCGCAAATTGCAGTTTACAAGCGGGCTTGCTATTCTCATCACCACCGCTACCACCGATTTTATCGAATATACATCTCTACACGCACCGCTCTCCCTGCTTACACGATGCCGCTGCCGCGCAAAATTATTGCCATTTCGCCCACTCCGCGTATGCGAGTAGCGCGGAATTTTCTTAATTTTGCCCTTCGCGCCGCCCCATCATGTCAAGGAGAGTGGGGCGTTTTTTTATTTTTGGGCGTGCCCCCGCGCACCCCCCCGCCCGCTACGCGGGCTTCCCCCCTTAAAAGGGGGGAGCCATGCGCGGGGTCGGGCTATTCGTTGCAGCCCCGCTACGCGGCGCTTCCACTGCTATCCCTCACGCAACAAGCGCAGTCTGAAAATCTGCGTTTGCCGCTCCCGTAGGGGCTGCCCGTTTGCGTGAGGGATAGGAGCGGCGGGCGTGTAGCGCCCGTACCGAGCCGCATAGGTAGGGGCGAATAAACATTCGCCCCCGCCGCGATAGCGGCGGCAATGCGGCTCGGTATAAAACCGCGTATAGCCCGACCCCGCCGCGTGTAGAGCCGCAATTTATTGCGGCTCCTGCCCGCGTCCTTTGCGCGGGCAGACGCGGCGGGGGCACGCTCAAAAAAACAAAAAATAAAAAAAAATACCCCTTTTTGAAAAAGTACACAAGGTCAACAACATAGTATGCTTCGGAGTTTGATTGTTTTTTCGTTTTTTTCGCTGCTGCTCGTGCTTAGCAGCACAAAAACGGCGCAGGCTGCTGGCGGCGGCGCTACTTTGCGCGACCCGTACCAAGATTTTTTTGGGACTCAAGATAGTTTACCTCCTATCGAGCCGCGATTTGGCGACGGTCTGACCGACCCGCGTACCAACCCTTTCGACCTGAAAGACCCGAAAATTATCACGGAAGAAACGGAGTACGACCCCGTAACCAATACTTTTATCGTCAAAGAGCAGTGGGACGGCAAAAACTCCTTCCGCGCGCCCAGCGTCTATACTTTCGACGAGTATTTCCGCCTGCGCAACGAGCAAGAAGACCGCCGCTATCTGCGGCAACTCACCCAACTCGGCAGAGCCAAAGCGGGCGATGATCCCATCGTGCCGTATAAAGACCGCATTAGCAAAAATCTGGTCGATAGGCTTTTTTGCGGCAGCGAAATCAACGTGCGCCCGCAGGGAAATATCGACTTGACCTTCGGCGGCGACTATCAAAAAATAGCCAACCCCATCCTCACGGAGCGCCAACAGCGACAGGGCGGTTTTGATTTTGATATGAACATACAACTGAACGTAGTCGGTACGATAGGGCAGAAGCTCAAACTCACCTTCAACTACAATACGCAGGCTACTTTCGACTTCGATAGACAGGTAAAAGTGCAGTATCTATCGGATACGGAATGCTCGGAAGACGACATTTTGAAGAAAATCGAAATGGGCAACGTTAGTTTTCCTTTGCGCTCTTCGCTTATCACGGGGCGGCAAAATCTATTCGGTTTTCGCACAGATTGGCAGTTTGGGCGCTTGAAAATATCGACTGTAGCCTCTCAAAGCCAGACCCAGCGCAAGGAACTGCAGATACAAGGCGGGGCGCAGTTGCAAGATTTTACGGTAACGGCGGATAGCTACGACGAAAATCGGCACTTTTTCCTCTCGCACTACAATCGTGGCGCGTATGAACCTGCTTTGCAGAATATGCCGCAGATAAATTCGCTTTTCAACATTACGAAAATGGAAGTTTGGATAACGAACGACCGCAACGTAACGGAAGGCGTGCGCGATGTGGTCGCTTTTGCCGACTTGGGCGAAACCGACCCCGCCGTGATGCTGGATAATACTCGACTTGTCGGCGCTACCGAATTGGGCGCGGATTTGTTTGGTAAGCGCTTGCCCGACCGCAACGCCAATAGATTGTATGCCGACTTGCTGGCAAGTTCGGGTGCACGCGGCTTACCTACCTGTGTCAATACGCTGCAAGGCAGTTTCGGTATGTCCGACGGCGAAGATTTCTCGAAGGTGCGCGCTCGCAAGCTCGCGCCAACGGAGTATACTTTTCACCCGCAACTTGGCTTCGTATCGCTCAACGTACAGGTAAAGCCTACCGATGTTATCGGGGTGGCTTATCAGTATACTTACAATGGCAAGACTTACCAAGTCGGCGAGTTTGCTCAAGACCTACCGCTGGACTCCGATACGCTCAATGTGATGTATCTGAAAATGCTGAAAGGCGTGCGCATACGCGTAGATTTGCCTATTTGGGATTTGATGATGAAAAACGTCTACTCGCTCGGCGCGTATCAGGTAAATCCTGAAGATTTTAGATTGGATATCTCGTATCAAGACCCTGGTGGCGGGACGAAGCGATTTTTGCCCGATGGCCCCTTGGCGAGCATTCCGCTGCTTACGATGTTCAACCTCGATAAGCTCAACCGCGCTTTAGACCCGATGCAAGACGGGCAATTTGACTTTGTGCCTGGAGTAACGATTTTGCCTGCAAATGGGCGTATCATTTTTCCTGTTTTGGAGCCTTTTGGGGCGCATCTGGAGCGGCAATTCCGCACAGACCCCAACAACCCGAATACGGTGCACCCGCTTTCGCGCAAGTACGTGTACAATCAGTTGTATGACTCTACGATAACGATAGCGCGGCAGTTTCCAGAGCTTAACCGCTTTGTGATAAAGGGGCGCTATAAGTCGAGCGTATCTTCGGAAATTTCTTTGGGCGGTTTTAATATTCCGCGCGGTTCGGTGGTGGTTTCGGCGGGTGGCGCTACCCTCGTAGAGGGCACAGACTATACTATAGACTATAATCTGGGTCGCATCAAAATTATCAACGAATCTTATCTAAACTCTGGGCAGCCGATACGGGTTGCGTTTGAAGATAATTCGCAATTCGGTTTTAATCGGCAGTCGTTTTTTGGGACTCGCTTAGACTACTACATCAACGATAAATTCAATATCGGGGGCACGTTTTTGCATTTGCTGGAGCGTCCTTTCACGCAAAAAGTTAACTACGGCGAAGACCCCATGTCTAATAGCATCTATGGGTTTGACATACAGTACAGCAGCGCCGCGCCTTGGTTGACGCGCTTGGTCGATAAGCTGCCGTTAATTAGCACCAAAGCGCCTTCTATGATTTCCTTTACGGGAGAGTTTGCGCATCTGATACCTGGTTCGCCGAAGGTTATCAATATGGGCACGGATGCAGGCGGTGGCGGTACGGTGTACATCGACGATTTCGAGGGCAGCGGGGCAAACTTTAACTTGAGTGTACCGAGCTTGAATTGGGTGCTGGCGAGTACGCCGCGCACGCCGCTATTTCCCGAAGCAGAACTAAGCAACGATTGGGACTATAATAAAAACCGCTCTCGCCTATTTTGGTACATACTCGACCCTGACCTAAAAAATCGGGCAAATGTAGCCGCAGAAGACCGCGCTAGCGTCTATGTAAAGGATTTCCGCATCGATGAACTCTTCCGCAATTTGGAAGTTTTGGCAAATCAAAACAACCTTTTGCGCACCTTCGATTTGGTGTATAAGCCTGCCGAACGCGGCCCCTATAATTTTAGCACCGACAACTTAGACCCCAATACGGGCAACTTCACCGACCCACAAAAACGCTGGGGCGGTGTCATGCGCAGCCTGCAAAACAACGACTTCGAGGCGAATAATATCGAGTTTCTTGAAGTCTGGGTAATGAGCCCCTTCAAGGAAGGCAAAGGCGGCACAGGCGGCGAGCTATATATAGAGCTGGGCGATGTGTCGGAAGATATTTTGCGCGACTCTCGCCTATTTTTTGAACACGGGTTGGCAGATAGCACGACGGGACAGCGCACAGATACGACCATTTGGTCGCGCATACCGCGTGTGCAAGCCGTTACCAATGCTTTCGACAACGACCCCGAAATACGCCGACTGCAAGACATTGGCTTAGACGGCTACAACGACGAAGGCGAGCGCGTAGCCTACCGCGACTATCTCGACCGCTTGGAAGCAGTCGTAGGCGCAAATAGCCCCATCTATCAGGCAGCGCTTGCAGACCCCGCAGGCGACAATTTCCGCTATTTCCGCGATAGCTTTTTCGATGCCAACACACCACCAGCAGGCGTAAACCCTGTTGTTTGGCGCTACTCCCAATACAACAACGCTGAAGGCAACTCCTCACAAGAGCCAGATAATACCAATCAAACCCTATCCACCTCTACCAATCAGCCCGATTCCGAAGACATCAACCGCGATAACACCCTCAACGAAGAAGAGGCGTTTTATCAATATCGCATTCCCATTCGCCCCGTTGGCGCAAATGGCGACGAAATCGGTACTTCAGCCTTTATGACGGACTCCGTAGGCATCAATTACGAAGGCCCCAATGGCAACGAAACCGTTTATTTCTACCAGTACAAAATTCCTATCGACCAGTACACCAATGTCGTAGGCAATATGCAGGGCTTCCGCTCTATACGCTTTGCACGTATCTATATGACGGGCTTTGACGAGGAAACGATTTTGCGCTTCGCACGTCTTGACCTTATCCGCAATCAATGGCGGCGTTACCTGCGTCCGCTTGCTATGGCTGGCGTATACATACCAGGCGAAACCAGCAACGAAACCTCTTTCGATGTCAACGCCGTCAACTACAACGAAAACTCACAAAAAATGCCTTTCCCCTATGTGCTGCCTCCAGGTGTAAACCGCGAGCAAGCCATAGGCACACTCGGCAACGCTCAACAAAACGAGCAAGCCATGCAAATCAACGTTTGCAACCTCCAAGACGGCGACGCGCGCGGTGCGTATAAGCTCGTAAATATGGATATGCGCGTATACAAACGCATAAAAATGTTCGTACACGCCGAAGACGTATTAGAGCGCGGTCTGCCCAACGACGCAGGCGACCTAACTATGTTTGTGCGTATCGGTAGCGACTTTGAACTAAATTACTACGAATACGAAATCCCTCTTACCATGTCCACAAATGTCGGCTCCAACAACGCCCTCGACATTTGGCTGGAAGAAAATAATATCGACTTTCCGCTGGAGTTGTTGCGCAATATCAAAATACGCCGCAACGCCGCAGGCGCATCGCTTGGCACTATCTACGAAGAAGTCGACCCCGAAAAACCCAATAACTCCGTCCGCATCATTGGCAACCCCGAACTCGGCTTAGTCAAAGGTATGATGATAGGCGTGCGCAATCGCCGCGATGATGGTCTGGCGCGCTGCGTAGAAGTCTGGGTTAATGAACTCCGCCTAACAGGCTTCGACGAGCGCGGAGGCACTGCCGCACTCGGTAGACTCGATATGCAGCTTGCCGATTTCGGCAACGTAACCCTATCGGGCAGCTACAGAAGCATCGGCTTCGGTACTATAGAGCAACGCGTCAACCAGCGTAGCCGCGAACGTTTCATGCAATACGATGCTACAGGCTCTTTTATGCTCGATAAATTCCTACCCAAAAAGTGGAAAATTCGCCTGCCCCTCTTCGCCCAATACTCCCAAGAAATCAGCACCCCCGAATACGACCCCTATCAACTCGATATTCCGCTGAAAGACCTCCTCGAAGCCACCTTAGACGGCAGAGAACGCGACTCCCTGCGAAAGCAAGCCCAAACCACTCGCACTATCTCCAGCTTCAATTTTACCAATGTCCGAAAAGAACGCACCGCCAAACGCCCCGCCTTGCCTTTCGACATCTCCAATTTCAATTTTACCTACGCACAAAACCAAAATATAATTACCTCCCCGCTCATCGAGCGCGAAGAGCGTAAGGAAAACCGCGTGCTCATCGACTACACCTACGCCGTACCGATGCAGCCCATTATGCCCTTCAAAAAGCTCTTCAAAAAGCCCAATAAATGGCTCGCCCTTATCCAAGATTTCAACTTCCGCCCCTTGCCCAATACCGTCGGCGTGCGTAGCGAGATGATACGCCGTTTCGGTGAAACAAAATACCGCTTCGCCGATGACGCAAATAGCATCTGGTACGATAAAAAATTCACTTGGGATAGAAGCTATAATATGCAGTGGGACCTAACCCAAGCCCTAAAAATCAACTTTACCGCCACCAATAGCGGCATCGTCGATGAACCCTACGGACGCATAGACTCCCGCGCAAAACAAGATACCCTGCTCGAAAATCTCCAGAATTTCGGACGAAATAAAAACTACCAGCACAATCTCAACGTAGCCTACACGCTGCCCTTCAAAAAAATCCCCATACTCGATTTTATCGAAGTCCGCGCCCAATACTCCGCAGGCTTCAATTGGACTGTCGCCAGCCTCAACACCGATTCACTCGGCAATATCATCGGCAATAAACAAAATCGACAAGTCAACGCCGATTTTGCCTTCGATAAACTCTACAACAAATCCCCCTTCCTCAAAAAAATCCTCACCCCCGCACCCCCAACCCCCGACAATAAAGGCGCTAAAGACGGCAAAAATCCGCCCCCGCCCAAACCTGAAGACAAAACCAAATCCGCCGACCCCAAAGACAAGGACAAAAAGGATAAAGAACCCTCCAAAGGTGTCCGCGCCTTCATTCGCCCCTTGCTCTTCATACAGCGCGCGCGTATCACGTATACGGAAGATTTTACGACCGTCCTACCAGGCTTCGTGTCTACGCACGTCCTCTTGGGGCAGTCCCGCGACTTCCGCAAACCTGGTTTTGATTTCGGCTTCGGTATGCAGCCCACTACCCAATGGCTCGACGATGCCGCCGCCAATGGCTGGGTAACTCCCAATATCTTCCAAAATCAACAGTTCCAACAAACCCATCGCATCGACTATTCTGGCAAACTCAATCTTATGCCCTTCCAAGATTTCAATATCGAAATCGACGTAAATAAGACCATGAGCCAGAATTTTAGCGAAAACTTCAAAGTCGATACCTTCGGCGGCACTTACCGCCACCTCAACCCCATGCGCGTAGGCACATTCACCATGTCCTACCTGCCCATCAGCACCATGACCGACGGCGAAGGCAGCTACGGCAAAAACTCCTCTCGCACCTTCGACCAATTCTCCGCCTACCGCGAAATCTTCTCCCAACGCATCGGCACAGGCACGCACGACGACCCACTCACCAACCCCAACTACACAGAAGGCTACGGAAGGTCGCAGCAGGACGTACTCGTCAACGCCTTTATCGCCGCTTACACAGGCAAAGACGCGCGCACCATGCCCATCATCTCCGATATCCGCAACCTCCTGCCCGCCCCCAACTGGCGCGTAACCTACAACGGACTACAGAAGCTCAAATTTTTCAAAAAATTCTTGACCAGCTTTAGCCTTACACACGCCTACAAGTCCACCCTAACCATCAACCGCTTCGCTACCGACCTCGATTACGTCAATGACCCCTCACAAAAAGACCCGAATAGCTCCAATTTCTATTCGACTTTCGAGGTGCCCGACATTCTCATCACGGAGCAATTCAACCCGCTCATAGGTATTGATATGCGCTTCAAAAACGAGCTTTCTGCCCGATTTAACTATAAATCGAGCCGCAACCTCGCCATGAATTTCAATGACTATACCCTCGCTTCCACCACTTCCGAAGAAATAACTATCGGTCTGGGTTTCCGTCTCAAAAATGTCAAAATTTCCCAACTTCTTATGAGCAAAGAAGCCCGCGAAAAGGCAAATAAAGACCCCAAACCCAAAAAGAACAACAACGATTTCTATTTCGATTTCGGCAAAACTACGCCCAAACACGAATGGAATTTCCAATTCGACTTCTCCTACCGCGACGATAAAACCGTCAATCATATCCTCGACCAAAATACCTCCCAAGCCACGCGCGGCATGCAGACCCTCCGCATCGCGCCCAGCATCGACTACATCATCAATACGCGCCTCACCGTTCGCGCATTTTTCGACTACTCGCGCACCATTCCCGCCGTTACTACAGCCTTCCCCATTACAAATATGAAAGGCGGTGTTACGCTCCGTTTCTCTCTCTCACAATAGCCGCAAACCTCGATTGTAGCTATGTTTTTTTGGGCGTGCCCGCCGCTTGCCCCCCGCCGCGCCTTTGGCACGTCGCCCCCATCGCTACGCGACGGGGGGCGGCGGTCGGGCTATCCGCTCCAGCACCCGCACAGCGCTACGCGCCGCGCGGGTGCTTTCGCTTCTATCCCTCACGCAACAAACAGCCCGCAAAACGCAAAAATTTTTATATAATTTTATCATTTTTTTATTTACCCCGCCAAAGTTTTAATTTTTATAATGTAGATTTTTATACCTACAAACACAGATTCTATAGTTATAGTTTTTTATCAAAAATCAGTGTTTATCTGCCCCAATCCTCGTTTATCCGCGTTCCAAAAAAATCTGCGTTTATCCGCCCCAATCCCTGTTTATCCGCGTTCCCAAAAAATCTGCGTTTATCTGCCCCAATCCCTGTTTATCCGCGTTCCCAAAAAATCTGCGTTTATCTGCCTCAATCCGTGTTTATCCGCGTTCCCAAAAAATCTGCGTTTATCTGCCCCAATCCGCGTTTATCCGCGTTCCTAAAAAATCTGCGTTTATCCGCCTCAATCCGTGCTTATCCGCGTTCCTAAAAAATCTGCGTTTATCTGCCCCAATCCCTGTTTATCCGCGTTCCCAAGAAATCTGTGTTTATCCGCCCCAAATGACTTTTTGTCGATAAAATATAATTGGCGCGCTATTGGTCGACTTTGTACGTCTACTCGTCGAAACTGTTTGCAAGCTGCTTATTTTCTACCGTATATTTGTATCAACAGGATAAACGTTTGCAACTGCTTTCTAACAACAACAACACACAACACCTATGTTACGCACTCATTTTTTCGCGCGCATTGCGCTCCTTTTCTGCGCTGCTGTCGCAGTCGCTGCACCCACGCTCCGCGCCCAAAACGAAAAACTTCCCGCCACCCTCCTCTGGAAAATCACAGGCAAGGACATTAAAAAACCCTCATACCTCTACGGTACTATCCACCTCATCGGCGAAAAAGACTATTTTCTACACGAAGCCACTACGAAGGCATTCAAAAAAACAAAACGCCTTATCACCGAAATCGATATGAGCAACCAAATGGCAATGGCAGTAGAAATGATGCGCCTCGCTCCTATGAAAGACGGCAAAACCCTCAAAACCGTCGCCAGCGCCGAAGAATACCAAAACATCAAAAACTACTTCGAAAAAGACTCCAAAAACCCCCAGCTAAAAATGATGCCCTTTAGCATGGTCGAAAATTGGAAACCCATGCTGCTCCAATCCCTGCTTTATACCGATATGATTAAAGGAAATACCAAATCCTATGAAATGGAATTGGTCGCCCTTGCCAAAAAGTCTAAAATGACTTTCGGGGGACTGGAAACCGTCGCCGACCAAATGGCAGTCTTCGATAAAATCAGCTACAAAGAACAAGCCACAGCCCTCTCCGAAAGCATCGCCGAACTCAAAAAAGGCAACCCCGATACAGGCGCTAACGAACTCGCCCAACTCGTAGAACTCTACAAAAAACAAGACGTAGACGCGATGGTCGAAGAAAGCATGGCGAAAATGGGCGAAGAAATGAAAGGCTCTGAAGATGCCCTTCTGTACGACCGCAACGAACGTTGGATACCACTTATCATCGAATTTGCCAAAGAACAACCTACGTTTTTTGCTGTCGGTGCAGCACACTTGGGCGGAGAGCGCGGCGTTATACGCCTGCTGCGCAAAGCAGGCTACACTGTAGAAGCCGTCGATAACAAATAATAAAAATGCAGCCCGCGCCCTTTCGCGCGGGCTGCGCCGTTTTTTGCGTGAGGGATGGTAGAGCCGTAGCATGCTACGGCTCAGACAGCCCGACCCGCGCCCCTTTTTTGGGCGCGGGGCACGCCCAAAACAAAAAAAGCTCTATTAAGGGAAAGCCTATATGCTTGCTCAACTATCCTATGATGTACCCCAACAGCCCAAACGCCTGCACGATGGCAAACAAAATAACGACCACCAGCAAGCGATGCACCCAAGTGCCCGCGTTTTTGTAGTTCGTCGCAAAATACCCGCCCAAATAGCCGCCTATCCATTGCCCCAGCGCCAAAATGCCGCCCAGCCACCAATCTATCAACCCAAAATAGGCAAAAATGCAGGCGCAAATGAAGGAGTACGCTACCGTAGAGGCATTCTTTAGCGCATTGCCGTCGAGCAAGCTGTAGCGCGCTCCCAAAACCAAAAACAGTAGCAAAAAGACCCCCATTCCCATCTGTATAAATCCGCCGTAAAAACCTAAACATAGGCAAACAGGCACTAACAACCATTTGGGCAAGCGAAAATCGACATCTGTAGAGCGCAACCAGCGTTCGGGCTTTATCAAAATGACAGGCAATAAAACCAGCAAAAGTACCTTATACACCATGCGGAAAGCGTTGCCGTCGGCATACAAAGCCACCGTAACGCCGCCCATTGCCCCCAAAATTAGCAAGGAAAATATAAACCAGTCGCGGCGCGGCTGCACATTGCCATTGCGATAAAAAGAAGGCAAAGAGCCGAAACCCTGTGTCATCATACCCAAACGGTTGCTGGCATTCGCTATCGTTGGGTCTAACTTAAAAACTTCCAGCAAAAAATACAGCGTGATGCTCGAACCATTGCCCGCCAGCGTATTGATGCAGCCCGCAGCCACCCCGCCGAAAAACATCATCAGATACCAAAAATAGTCGCCCACTACGCCCCAGCCTCCTTGTTATCCGTGTCTGCTACATTCTGACAAAGCTCTATCAGCACGCCGCCCGTACTTTTGGGGTGCAAAAAACAAATAATCTTGCCGTCTGCGCCCGCCTTTGGCTCCGTAGCAATAAAAGCAAAACCCGCCGCCTGCAAGCGCGCTATCTCCGCCCTGATGTCCAGCACATCGAAAGCAATATGATGTATCCCCTCGCCCCGCTTTTCGATAAATTTCGCTATCGGACTATCCGCGTGCATCGCCTCCAATAACTCTACCTTCGACTCTCCCGCCCGAAAAAACGAGGTGCGCACACCCTCCCGCTCCACTTCTTCCACCTTGTAATGCTCCACCCCCAACAACGCCGCAAATAAAGCGTTGCCCTGCGCCAAATCGCGCACCGCTATACCAATGTGCTCTATTTTCATAAAATCTATGCGTTCTGTAAGAGGGCAAAAATAGAAAAAATTTGCACTATGCCGCCAATTATATACTTTTGTACCCCAATTCCATAAACACCACTCAACTTATAGCAGCAACTTTACACTATGCTCCCAATCCATTTTTTGCGACAAGAGCGCGAGCGCGTTCTACAAAGCTTCGCCAAACGCAACAACCCAAATAGCAGCATCGTCGACGAAATTATCGCCCTCGATGACCAACGCAAATCCTTCCAAACGCAACTCGACCAGACACTCGCACGCGGCAACCAACTCGCCAAAGAAATCGGCGCACTCATGAAAAAAGGCGATACCGCCCAAGCCGAAACCGCCAAAAAAGAAGCCGCCCAACTACGCGAAGACGCTAAAACGCAGGAAGAAAGCCTCCGCCAAGCACAAGAACAAATCTATACGCTCTCCTTGCAAGTGCCAAATTGCCTGCAAGAGCGCGTGCCCGCAGGCAAAGATGCCGATGATAACGAAGTCTATAAAGATTGGACTGCCCCCATGCCCAAATTGCACGAGGGCGCACTCCCGCATTGGGAATTAGCGAAAAAATATCAGCTATTTGATTTTGAACTCGGCGCGAAGGTTACGGGCGCAGGCTTCCCATTCTATATGGGCAAAGGCGCTAAATTGCAGCGCGCTTTGATTAGCTTTTTTCTCGATGAAGCCATCGCGGCAGGCTATATGGAGTACATTCCCCCGCTGGTCGTCAATGCCGACAGCGCACGCGGCACAGGGCAACTGCCCGATAAAGATGCACAAATGTACTACATCGAGCGCGACGAACTCTATATGATTCCGACTTCGGAAGTGCCACTTACCAACATTTTCCGCGACGTAATCCTCGACGCAAATCAGTTGCCTGCCAAATTGACAGCTTATACGCCTTGTTTTCGGCGCGAAGCGGGTTCTTATGGCGCACATGTACGCGGACTAAATCGCTTGCACCAATTCGATAAGGTCGAAATTGTCCGCGTCGAATTGCCCGAAAATTCCAACGCTGCCCTCGAAGAAATGAGCGCCCATGTCGCTTCTTTGCTTGCAAAATTGGAATTACCCTACCGCATTTTGCGCCTCTGTGGCGGTGATACGGGCTTTGCCTCTGCACATACTTACGATTTTGAAACCTTCTGTGTCGCTCAAAATCGCTGGCTCGAGGTTAGTTCTGTATCCAATTTTGAGGTATTTCAGGCGAACCGCCTCAACCTGCGCTATCGCAATCCGCAGACCAAAAAAACCGAGATTTTGCACACGCTCAACGGCTCAGCGCTCGCCCTGCCGCGCATCGTTGCCACGATTTTGGAAAACCACCAAACGCCCGAAGGCGTGCGCATTCCCGCCGCTTTGCAGCCCTACACAGGCTTCGATATGATAAAATAAATTGGCAGAATTGCCGCATTTTCGCAGCCGCAGAAAGCGCATATATATTGGGCTTTCTGCGGTTTTTTTTGGTTTTTGGGGGGCGTGCCCGCAGCCCAAAAAGGGGCTGCGGTCGGGCTATTTGAGCCGTAGCATGCTACGGCTCTACATATCCCTCACGCGTTTTATCCCGCCGCGCAAAGGACGCGGCGGGCGGTCTCGCATTTTTTTGGGCTATCTCTGTTTTTTATGGCAAATATATTTCGTACTACTTTATCGGCTGGCGAATTTTCAAGCAGTTTTGCACCCATACGCTACAGTGAAAAAATCCTTTTGCTGGGTTCTTGCTTTGCCGAAAATATGGGCGAACGTCTACGCAAGTTGGGCTACAGCCTTTGCGCCAATCCCTTCGGCATTTGCTACAATCCTGCTTCGATGTCGCGCCTCATTTGCCGCTTGGCAGAAAACCGCCCCTACACAGCGGCAGAGCTTTTGCAGGACGAGCGGCGCGGACTTTGGCAAAGTTTCGACCATCATAGCCGATTTTCGCGCCCCACACTTGCCGATACACTCGACACTATCAACACGCATTATTTAGAGGGCACTAAGTATTATACGGAAGCCGATACTTGGCTGCTTACACTTGGCACGGCTTGGGTGTATGCCCTTTCGGGAGATAGCGCCCGCATCGTCAATAATTGCCATCATCAGCCTGCGGCGGCTTTCGAGCGTCGACGTATGTCCGTGAACGAGGTTGCCGATTGCCTATACACCGCCATAGCACCCGCCTTGCAAGCGCGCCCCAATCTGCGTATTTTGCTCACTGTCAGCCCTATCCGCCACCTCAAAGACGGTTTCCACGACAATCAACTAAGCAAAAGCACCTTATTACTTGCCATCGAAGAGCTGCGCCAGCGTTTCGACGGCGAGCGTCTGCACTACTTCCCTGCCTATGAATTGCTACTCGACGATTTGCGCGATTATCGCTTTTTTGCTGACGATATGCTGCACCCCGCCCCCCTCGCCGTCGACTATATCTGGCAGCATTTCGAGCGCCACGCTTTAAGCAGCGAACAACAGCCCCTGCGCGAACAAATGCAGCAACTACAACAAGCCGCCCAACATCGCCCCTTCAATCCCGATACGCCCGCCCATCAAAAATTTGTCAAAAATCAACTACAACAAATAAATAATTTACTCCGCCAAAATTTATTTGATTTTAGATGTTTGGAAGAATTGAAGATGGTATTTGAGCGGCAGATAATTTGAGCGGCGAAAAAAGCAGTTGATAGCGGCTATGTTCGCAGGCTGCGCGTTTACGCGAGCGTTATTTTTCGGCAGAGCGGCAAGGGCTATAAAAACCGAAGATGTTTGCATGGGCTAGCGATGCGGAGGGCGTGCGACTTTGCCGCACGGTGCAGCCGTGCCTGCACGGCTGTACTGAGCCGAGAGGCGACCGCGAAGCAGCCCCGACCAACGGGAGGGCACCCGTAGCGGCGTGCCGCCATAGGCGGCGCGCAGCCCCCAAAAAAAGAAAACGTTAAAAATGACTTAAATCAATTCGGTTTGATAAAAATCACCAAATATAATTTGGCGCGCGCGGCAAAAAAGTCGTATCTTTCGCTATAATTTTGTGCCCAACCCGCACAAAACCTATTTTTTAACGGCAAATTTACCAACGTTATGCAGCAAGATTATAGCAAATACACAGCGGAAGACCATAAGGTCTGGTCGCTGTTGTACGAAGAGCAAATGGCGCAGTTGCCCGCAGTGGCTACCAGCGCTTATTTGCGCGGTATCGAAGTCGTGCGCTTTCAGCCCGACCGCGTGCCGAGTTTTGATGTGGTCAACGAGGAATTGAGCAAATTGACAGGCTGGACGGTCTATGTTGTGCCTGGTTTGATTGACAATAAACCATTTTTTGAGCACCTGTATCGGCGCGAATTTCCCGCTACAACTTGGCTGCGCAAGCTCTCGCAACTAAAATATATTGAAGAACCCGATATGTTTCACGACGTTTTCGGACATGTGCCCCTGCTTAGTGAGCCGTTTTTTTGCGAGTATCTCAACGGTCTAAGCGCCATCGCCCTTGATTATATTGAGGACTCGACGGCGATAGAATTGATGGCGCGTATCTATTGGTACACGGTCGAATTTGGGCTTATCAAAGAGGACGCAGGCACGAAAATCTACGGCGCGGGCATACTTTCTTCACCTGGAGAAACGCCCTTTTGTTTGAGCAAAGAGGCTACACATCTGCCTTTTGATGTGGATACGATTTTTGCCACGCCGTATATTAAGGACAAATTTCAGGCGCAGTACTTCGTTATTGAGTCCTATCAGCAGCTATTTGATAGCCTGCCAAAAATCCGCGCCGAAATCCGCCGACACGTAGAAGAGGCGATTTATGTAGAGCCTTCGCCCGCCTAAAAAAGCGCAAAGCACTACGAAAAAGCATAAAACAAATGCGCCCCCAACTTCCTAAAAAGTCGGGGGCGCTTATTTTTTGCAGGCTGTTTGGCGCAAATTAGTCGGGAATTTCGTCGAGATTGATGTCCTCGTCCAAATCAACACTAAAATCGTCGTCGCCGCTAAAGTCAAAATCTATATCATCCGTGTCGACAGCTTCGACGCTTTCCGCAGCCTCCGTATCGACCGAAAAATCAAAATCAGCCGCCTCTTCTGCCCCGTCTTCAGACGGCGCATCATCGCCCGCGATTTCTACTTCTTCGTCCAAATCGAAAGAAATTTCTTCGGCTTCTTCACTTTCAAAGTCAATGTCCACATCGCCTGCGAGAATTTCCTCTTCTGCCTCTTCCGTGAGCAGTTCGATGAGCTCCTCTTCGCTGGCGGCTTCGATGTCTGTGCCTTCTTCTTCCGATTCGGCGGCGAGGCTTGCCTCCAATTCTGCCGCGCTGTCGTCGAGTATCAAGACTGCGGCGCTGCTATCTTCGGCGACTGTTTCGGCTACTTTTTCTACTTCGGCGCTGGGCGTTTCTACTGCGGCGAGGGGCGTTTCTGCCTCCGCAGCAGGCACGCTATTGGCGAGCGCTTGGTCGAGTTTCCATTTGTTTTGCTCGAAGAACTTTTTGCGTTCTTCACCGCTTTGCAGCGAAAATTTACGTTCAAATACCATTTTATTTTCTTTGTTTTATTTAAGCCATAAAAACGCGGTTAAAAATTAGCCCAATTTACGACAAATAAAATCTGCCAACAAAGAAACAAGCTATATTTTTTATCGGAGTGGCTGAAAGAGGGCTTTTTTTGGGCGTGCCCGCCGCTTGCCCCCCGCCCGCTACGCGGTCGCCCCCATGCGCGCAAAGCGCACAAGGGGGGCGGCGGTCGGGCTATACGCGGTTTCAGTACTTCGCGGCATAAATGCCGCTCGTACCGCTTCGCGCCGCTCCTATCCCTCACGCATCGCTTATACGAGCTTTTCCGCCCCCCGTCCGACCGCGTCCGCCAAAAATTGGCGACCCTCGCAATGGGTTAGCAATTCGCTTTCCAGCAAATCGCGCACCTGCCTTTGTATCGCTTTCGGATACAATAAATGCAAATTCGGTCCCGCATCGAGCGTAAAATACAAGGGCAATTTGGTCGCTTCGCGCCACTGCCGTATGATTTGTATCAGCCGCAAACTTTCGGGCTGCATCAGCACAAAGGAAGGACGCGAAGACATCATCAACGCATGCAGCGTAAGCGCCTCTTCTTCGATGATGGTACCCGCTTCCGCTATCTCGCCCACTCGCAGCGCCGACAAAAGCCGCCCCAGATTATCCTCTGCCTGCGCATAACGAGCCGCCGCAAAGGGATTGCCCTCCATGAGTTCATGCCCTACAGAGCTGGAAACCGCCTTTTCCGCCTTGCTCACAAATAAAATATCGTTGCAATAATCTTGGAAAATTGGGTGCAATTCCTCGCCAAAGGGCACAGCGTAAAAATTCGACGCATCAGCGGCGTGGGCGGTCTTGCCCCAAATCGCAGCACCCGCATACACCGAGCGGCAAGCACTACCCGAAGCCAAACGCGAAAAATGCGAAGCACGCTGCCGAAATTCCGCCTCCCCCAAATTGCTAAATCCTATCTGCTGCCCCATATCCACCAGACAAAGCGCCAGCGCACTCAAGCCCGATGCCGAAGAAGCAATACCCGCCGAATGCGGAAAACTATTGCTCGAAGATATGCGGAAATCGTATTCCCGCAAAAAAGGCATTTCATCTGCTACGCTCGCCATATAACGGCGCACGCGCTCCGCAAAAACCGCATTCTCTACCCCCTCAAATAAAAATGCAACTTCGCCCTTGCCGCCTGCGCTGTAGGACATCTGCGTATCGCTCGCCGCCGCCGATAGGGTGAAACTAACGGAGGCATTGCGCGGCTCTTGCCGCCCCATCTTGCCCCAGTATTTTACGAGCGCTATATTGGAGGGGCTGCGCCATTGGATAGTATTCAAAATTATGAATTACGAATTACGGGTTACGAATGTTTTTTGCGCCCAATAAGCGTGAGGGATAGTAGGGGCTTATCAACATTCGCCCCATTGGGCGATGGTGATAAGCCCCGAATAGCCCGACCCCGCCCCCCTTTTTGCCCCGCGCAAGGCGCGGGGTGCACGCCCGTTTTTAGGGCGGGCAGGGGCGGGGGCACGCCCAAATAAAAAAAAGATGGCTTACCCACCTACAGCCTCAACCCGCCGCAATCTGCCAAACCAATTCCGTCAGCAAGCCCTCGTAACCCGTCGTATCGCTGTACAAAAGGTCGTCCGTGAAGGCTAAAGCCACGCCTTTGGCGCGCAAATCGTAGTCGCGCAAGAGCAAAATGATGCGCTCTATGTCCGTGCGTGCAAATTTTTGCATCGCCATCTTGTACTCGCCCAGCATGAAGGGCGCTAAACCCACTGCCGCCGCCATGTCTTTGTCGCTCTGCCCGCGCAAAAACGATAAAGCGTAGAGCTTGCTGAAAAAATTGAACAAAATCGCCGTGATGGCGGGCAGTCCGTTGTCTTTGGGATTGGCGCAAAAATGCTTGGCTATAGCAATAGCTTTTGGTAGGTTTTTGTTCGCCAAAGCCGCCTGTAGCTCGAAAACATTGTAATCCTTGCTGATGCCGATGTTTTCTTGTACGTGCTGCGCATTGATGGTCGTCGTGGGCGGAATGTTGAGCATGAGCTTGTCCAACTCGTTGGCGACCTTGCTCAAATCGTTGCCCAGATAGCCGCTGATAAGCTCCAGCGCCTTGGGGTCTATCTTGTAGCGCCGCTCTTGGAGATAGTCCAAAATCCAGTTTGTTACCTCTTTGTCTTTGAGTTTTTTGGACTCGAAAAGCGCGATTTTATCGGACTTTGCGAGCAATTTTACCCAGCTTTTGCGCTTGTCGAAGGATTTATGTTTGTGCGCGATGACGAGTATGGTGCTATCTACGGGCTTGCTGACGTATTTTTCGAGTTGCTCTATATTTTTGAGGTCTTGCGCCTCTTTGATGATGACGACGCGCCGCTCGGCGAAGGTCGGAAATTGTCGCGCATTGTCGATGATAGTGGGCACATCTACGTCCTTGCCGTAGAGAAGCGAGAAGTTAAAATCCTTTTCTCCTTCTTCGAGGGCGTTTTTTTCGATGCTTTCGCAAATCAGGTCAATATAATAGGCTTCTTCGCCGTGTAGCGCATACACGGGAAGATACTGTTTTTTTTCGACCTGCTGCAGGAGCTTATTAAAGTCGGTAAATTCGGGCATATTCGTATATTTGCGGAACAAACAATCAGACAGGGCAAAGTTATATATAAATGCCCACCAATAGAAAACTAAATTTTTTATTTTCAGTCTCCGCCAACCCAATAACCTACAAGCTATGGCAAAACAAGCTATCCGACTGCTGACCAGTTACGCAAAAAGCGACGGCAGCACGCGCTACGTCGCTGTTTTAGAAGATAATACGATGTGGTGGTATATGCCAGGACACCCTTGGCAGCCCTCTTCGATGGTAGGTTTGCCTGCCAATAAGCAGATAGTACAAATTTCGGCATATTTGCGCAAAGGCGATACGCGCTATGTGGTTGTGCTCGACGACCAAACGATTTGGTGGTTTATGCCCAATCATCAATGGCAGCGCTCGCCCCTTGATGGCTTGCCCGCCGACTATACCATCCGCCAATTTAATGTATACCTAAAAAATGGCGATACGCGTTACGTGGCGCTTTTGGGTGATAATTCCATTTGGTGGTATGCACCAGGGCATACTTGGCAAAATTCGACCCTCGACGGTATGCCTGAAGCCACTGTGGTCGTGCCCGCTTCCGTAGTCGATATGCCTATGACGGAAAACGTATCTGCACCGCAGCCACAAGAGCAATTAGCGCCCGTGCATGATGCGCCTTTGAGCGATTTGCCCAGCTTCGAAAATGAGACGGAGAGCGCTGAGATAGCTCGTTTCCGCTTGCCTGAGGATTTTCATTTTCCGCCCGCGCCCAATACGCCGCCCGCCGATAGCACTACGCCGCCAACGAGTTAATTTTTTTGATTTTTTTGGGCGTGCCCCCAGCCTCGCGGCTGGGGTCGCGTGTTGCGGGGTTTCAGTACGGCGCACAAGTGCGCCGTACCAGCGCTACGCGCTGCCCCTACACCCGCTCACGCAAAAGGCGGGCTTTAGTGCAAAATTTCTAATTTTCTCGTCAGAAAATAGCCGTAATAGTGTCTTATTTAATGCTTATCGAAAGTGTGAAATCTTATGTGCGATTGTGATATAGAAAAAATGGATATGCCGTTATCGTGGCGACAGAAATATAGAGAAAGTAGTTTTGAATTAAATGATTATTTACGGACTGATAATATCCCTTCTAACTCAAATGCTGAGTATTTTGCTGGATTCCAAAAAGGTTTGATGGACGAGTTGGAGGTGATTCCCCCAATAGCTCCTATCTGTAGGCAGCCTTTGTATCGTGGAACATGGTTGTTAAAGTCTGATTGGGAAAATCTAAAAGAGGAAAAAATATATATAGATAAGGCTTTTTTATCTACCTGCATGATAAAAGGCTGTGCTATTATTTTTAGCACTCCCTATTGTAAAAGAGAGGAGGAGAAAAGGAATGAGGATAATTATGTGAGGGTTTTATTTGAGATTAGGGATTATACTTCCGCTTATTTCATAAATAACGAGAATGAAGGCTATGAATGCTTATTTTTTCCTGAAACCAAGTTTGAATATGTAGAGCATAAAGAGGTTGAATATGAGGGAGAGTCGCTACTTTATGTTGTGCTAAAACAAGCTGCTCTACCGCCCGAATAAGCCCCGCGTGAGCGGGTGTAGGGGCGCGCCGCTTTGCGGCGCGGTGCGGCGCACTTGTGCGCCGTACTAAAACCCCGCAACACGCGACCGCCGCCCTAAGCCGTAGCATGCTACGGCTTAGGGCGGCGGGCACGCCCAAAAAAAAAGAAAAACAAGCAGCAAACCGACTATGCTCAACGACAAAATTAGGCTTGCAAGCCTCGCCGCAGGCACAGTGATGTGGGCGGCGGCGTATTTTATTTTCGATGGAATGATAGAAACGGCGACGGCGAGAGCCATCTGGCAGCACGAGCCGTTTTATTTTTTGCTAAGCTTTTGGGCGGGTGCGCTGCTGCTATTTAGCCGCGCAATGACGAGCCTACCCGAACGCCGAAAATGGGTACTGATGTCCGTCGGCGGCGGCGTAGCCATGTGGGCGGGGTTCATGCCCAATTGGCTGCCCTTCGGCATGATGCTCGGCTTGCTTCCCCTGCTTTGGATAGAGTCCGAAATCAGCCGACAGCGCCCCAAGAGCCGAACCACCTTTTGGACGGTTTTTAAGTTCGCTTTCGTTCAGTTTTTTACCTGGAATATCCTCACAACCTATTGGGTGCTGAATACGGGTTTTGTGGCGGGCGTATTGGCGAATGTACTCAATAGCGTATTTATGGCGCTGCCTATCGTCGGGTTTCACCTCGTCAAGCGGCAGCATAACGAAAAAATCGGCTATTTATCGCTTGTGAGTTTGTGGCTTAGTTTTGAGTGGTGGCATTTCTATTGGCAAGTTTCTTGGCCTTGGCTTACTTTCGGGCACGCCTTCGGGCACTTGCCGCAAATCATACAATGGTACGAATGGCTGGGTACGGCAGGCGGCACGCTTTGGATTTTGTTGCTCAACCTATACGCCTTCCGAGCGCTGAAATCTATGCACGATGTCGAAGCAGGTACTTGGGATTTTTCTGCATGGAAAAAGCGCTTGCGCCCCTTTGCGCTGCTTTTGCTGCTGCCTATAGCGGTGTCGCTCCTGCGTTATTATACCTATGCCCCCGACCAATCGCAGGGGCGCGAAGTGGTGCTCGTGCAGCCCAATTATGAGCCACATTTTGAAAAATTTCATATCTCCTACAAAGAGCAATGGCAGCGTTTTGTAGACCTCTCCAAAAGCGCACTCACCGATACGACGCATTATCTTGTTTTTCCCGAAACCAGCATCGACGCTATAGATTTTGAGGTGTTTGCCCAAGACCCGAAGGTTGTGCGTATGCGCAATTTGCTTAACGATTACCCCAAGACCTTACTTGTAGCGGGCATCTCGGGCTATTTGCAGTATCACGACGCAAAAACACAGCCCCCAAACACCTATAAAAGCTGTAATAAAAGCAAAACAAGCTGCATCTACTACAGCGTCTACAATTCCGCTATACAACTCACTGCCGATACAGCCGTACCCGCGCCGATTTACCATAAATCCAAGCTCGTACCAGGCGCGGAGGTCATACCTTATGTCGGCGAAATTGAGTTTTTCAAAAATCTAATCATCGACTTGGGCGGCGCTCAAGGGCATGGGCTACATACTCAAGACAAAAGAGAGGTTTTTGATTCCCGCTACGGCAGCATAGCGCCGATAATCTGCTACGAATCCGTCTACGGCGACTATACGACGGAGTACACCCGCATAGGCGCGCAGGTATTTTTTGTCATCACCAACGACGGTTGGTGGGGCGATACGGAGGGCTATCGGCAGCACAATTATATGTCCGCGATACGCGCTATCGAAAATCGCCGCTATGTTGCTCGTGCTGCCAATTCGGGCACGAGCTGCATCATCAGCCCGCGTGGCGACATCGAAAGCGCCACCAATTACAACGAGGCTACCGCCCTGCGCGGACGCGTATATATGCAGCGCGAGATTACTTTTTACGTGCGCTGGGGCGGCATTATCGGGCGCGTATCGCTACTGCTCACAATCTTGTTGCTCGTTTCGGCAGTCGCCAAAACCGTAGTGCCCAATCGCCAAGCTATTGCCGCCCGTCGCAAAGAAAATAACGTAGACTAACTAAAAAATGAAATTTTTACTTTTCCTTGTACTCGCTGCTGCTGCTTTTACGCCGCTCCATACCCAATACGACGGTGCAGCGGGCACTACGGGCTCGTTGGCTATCTATAAAAACGATGCGCGTTTTGTGGCTTGGGCTACGGGCTGCCGCCTACAACGCGGCTTGCAAGACATCGCCCGACCGCATTTGGGCTTCGTTAACGCAGGAGTAGAAGCCAATGCCTTGGGCGAGGCAGGCGATGGGCAGGTCGTCAGTCTGGGCGATGGGGGAGTGGCTACCCTCTCTTTTGATGCTCCTATTTTTGATGGCGAAGGCGTAGATTTTGTCGTTTTTGAAAACGCTTTCGATGATATTTTTCTCGAACTCGCTTTCGTGGAAGTCAGCAGCGACGGACACAATTTTTATCGCTTCCCTGCCCAAAATCTAAGCGATACGAGCACGCAAATCGGTACTTTTGGCAGTGTCGATCCCACCAAAATACGCAATCTCGCGGGCAAGTACCGCGCTCCTTATGGTGTAGGTTTCGACCTCCAAGAGCTCGCGCCCCTCGCTGCTGCCGATACGCTTTTAGACCTGCAAAATGTGCGTTTTGTGCGCCTTATTGATGTGGTGGGTAGCATCAGCGCCGACTATTGCAGCCGCGATAGCGAAGGGCGACCCCTCAACGACCCCTATCCTACGCCCTTCGAGGTGGGCGGCTTCGATGTAGATGCTGTCGGGGTTTTTCATCAGCATACGTCCACTGCGCTGCAGGACTTGGGCAGCCTCGCCCCTCGCTGGAGCTTGCGCAATAGCAATAAAATAGCGCCTTCCGCGCCCATTCATCTGCTCGCACCCGATACCGAAAATTGGCAATTTAGCTGGCTACAAACCGATGGCAAAACCCTCTCTACGGGCAGCCTTCGCGCTAATTGTACCGACTGCGAAACCGAAATTTATGCGCCCGCGCAAGCGCATACAGGTATTTTGTACCTGCGTCTGCAAAGCCCGAAAGGTAGCCAAATTCTGACGTTCTCGTTCTTTTAGGGTTTGTTTTTGGGCGTGCCCGCGCCCCTGCCTGCGCTGTAAAGCCGTAGCCACGGCGTGCTTACGCACTTGTGGTTGCTACGGCTCGCGCAGGCACCCCGCGCAAAGCGCGGGGCAAAAAGGGGGGCGCGGTCGGGCTATTCATTGCGAGCCGTAGCATGCTACGGCTCTACATTGCTATCCCTCACGCGTCGCTTATTTGGGCTTCTTCCCTCTTATTCAACCAATGAACCGATAAATTTATGCGTACTTTATTTGTTTTTGTTTTTTCGCTGCTTGCTTGTGCTGCGCTACACGCACAAGGCGAAAATTGGCGCTGGGCATACCAAGCTCCTGACAGTATCGAAATTGATTGGCGCTATTACTACCAAGCTGAGCGCATCGTTTTTAAAGATAAAAAAAGCCAGCTCTACGGCTATATTGATACGACGGGTCGCCTGATTTTGCCCGCCGTGTACCAAGACCTGCCCAATTCTATTTATCCCAGCTGGCACGCTACCGCCCGCCAAGCTGGAAAATGGGGCATTATCGACCATAATCTACAGTGGGTAAGCCCGCCCCAATACGAAGCAATACAATCCATCTGGCTTGTAGGCGATGATATCAGCATAGCCACTTTTCGTATCGCTGTCAAAATAAAAGGCAAATGGGGAGTCCTCAACGGTGAAGGCAAATACACCGTAGAACCCATTTATGACGAAATGCATCCCCCCTATTTCCATCAACCCTTTGCAGCCAAAAAAGGCGATAAATGGGGACTTATCGATGCAGCAGGAAAAACTATTCTGCCCTTCGATTATTTTCGCCCGCCCTATTACGTCGACAAAAATTTACGCTTTGTCCCCAAACCTGGTATGCTCCTACCCGAAGGCGAAGAAGAACCCAACCAATGGTTTGAAGAAGAAGTACCCTACGCCCTTGCCGACGCTACAGGCAAGCCCCTAAGCGATTTTTTGTATAATTTTTACCCTTCCGTAAGCCCCCAAAATGGACTTATCTGTGTACAAAAAGGCGACAAATACGGCTACATCAATACCAAAGGCAAGGAAATCATTGCGCCGCAATATGCCAGCGCCTTTGATTTTGGCGATGGTGTAGCCTGCGTACAAATAGACGATGAGAAATATATCCTTATCGACCCCAAAGGCAAACAAATTTCGAACCTGATTTTGGAGGAACTTTTTTGGTCGTATAAGAAAAAAGGCTTTGCCAAGCAGGGCGGCAAATGGGGCGTATTGAGCAGTAAAGGAAAATGGATACTGCAGCCTACTTTTGATGAAGAACCATGGATTGCAACCGATGGACTACGCTATGCCCCCAAAGATGGAAAATACGGCTACATCAATGCAAAAGACTATACATGGCGCATCAAACCCCAATACGAAAAGTGCGATGCATTCAGCAATGGCATAGCCCTTGCCAAACAAAGCGGCAAATGGGGCTATATCGACTGTGCAGGCGAATGGCTCATTAAGCCCACTTTTGATGAGGCATCGGATATGCAGGATAATACCGCTATCGTAGAAATTGACGGAAAAATGGGCATCATTCGCTATACAGGCAAAGCCCAAATGCCCTGCGACAAAAAAAAGTAGGGCAGAGCGCAAACGATAAAAATTAAATTCGCTGCCCCCTGCCCCCTTTGCTGGGCAGGGGGATTTTTTTTGCGTGAGGGATAGCAATGTAGGGGCAGACCCATGTGTCTGCCCTTTGGGGCAGCACAGGGCAGACCCGCAATGGATAGCCCGACCCTGCGACCTTTAAGCGCGTTAGCGCGGGGAGCAGGGGCACGCCCCAAAAAAACAAAAGCTATTCCCAAACTCTACAGCCCGACCAAGTACCCGAACTCATCAAGAGCAGCGCTACGGGCGCTCCAAATGCCGATTTTTGTTGGGTTTGTAGCCATTTTTGCAACTCTTCGGCATGGGTGAAAATTTGCAAATCTTCTTGCTCGAAGGCGCTACGAATTTGCTCAAAACTAAGGGCAGGTAGCCGTTTTTGTTGCAGCGTATGCGGGCTAAAATAGACTGCGCAAGCATCGGCAAGCGATAAAGAGCGGGCATACTGCGGCAAAAAATCGGCATTGAGCGAGCTAAACGTATGCAGCTCGAAAGCGGCTACGAGCCTATGGCGCGGGTACTGCTCGCGTAGCGCCTGCACTGTAGCGCGTACCTTCGAGGGGGCGTGCGCAAAATCGCTAAACACCAAATGCCCGCCGCTATCTACAAGTTTTTGCAGCCTGCGCGCCGCGCCCGAAAAGCCTGAAAGCGCCGCATCTACAGCGTTTTGCTCCAAACCCAAAGCCGCCAAAATGAGCCGCGCCGCCTGCATATTGCGCATATTGTGCCCGCCGAAAATGCGCAAAGGATACTCCTGCCCGCCCTGCAAAAAGGTTATTCCTTCTGCATTTATGCGATGCGGCGCAGCAAAATAGGGCGTAAAAAATAGGTCTTTGCGCCCCACAAAATCCACCAAATTGGCAGCCTCCGCGCTTTGGGCATCATAAAAAAGCTGCGCCCCAGCAGGCAGCGTAGCGATGAAATCGCCGAAGGCGCGCAGATAGCTTTCCAAAGTCGGAAAAACGTTGAAATGGTCATGCTCTATGCCCGTAATTACGGCAAAATGCGGCGCATAATGCAGCATTTTTGGGCGCGCATCTATGGGCGAAGATAAGTATTCATCGGCTTCCACGACCATATAGGGGGCGCTATCGCTTAGGCGTACCATGCAATCAAAGCCCTCCACAGCAGCCCCTACAGCATAATCAAAATCTATCCCCAAGCGGCGCAGCGCGTGCATAATCATCGCCGTAGTGGTCGTTTTGCCATGACTGCCCGCGATGGCGATGCGCGTTTTTCGCTCGCTGTGCTGCCGCAAAAATTCGGGATAGGAACAAATGCGCAAACCCAAACGCTGCGCGGCGAGCAATTCGGGATTATCGGCGCGGGCGTGCATACCAATAATGACCAAATCCAAATCCTTGCGTATACGCTCCGCCTGCCAGCCCAGCGTTTCGGGCAGCAAGTTGGCAGACTGCAAACGCGAGCGCGAGGGTTCGTAAATTTCGTCGTCGCTGCCCGTTACCGAGCAACCTTGCGCCTGTAGCGCCAGCGCCAAATTGTGCATTAAAGCGCCGCCGATGGCGATAAGATGGACTTTCATGCTTATTTTTTTGAAAAAAAGGCGAAAAATTTGCCGCCTAAGCTGTTTTATGTTATCTTTGTTGCTAAGATATATTTACACTAAGATAATTAAAGATGGAACAATTGGAAAATATCCAGCAACTTAGGCAGGCGAGTAAGGCGTATTCTGATGCGCTTGTTTTTATGCATGAGGCGATAGCGCAGGCGGCGGGCTTATCGGGTGCAGACCATAAGTATTTGGGGATATTGGTAGAGCACGGAGCGATGACGGCAGGCGATTTGGCGCGCTATACGGGTTTGACGACGGGAGCGATAACGGGGCTTATCGACCGCTTGGAGCGGCGCGGCTTGGTGGAGCGGCAGGCAGCGGCAGGCGATAGGCGCAAAATTTTGGTGTTTCCCAAGCAGGAGAACATTATGCAGCTTTTGCAGCCCTTATTTGGGGGGATTCACGCTGCTACGGCTCGGCTTTTGGAGACCTTTACAGCGGAAGAGTTGGCGACGATTGCGCGTTATTTTGTATCGGCGACTGCCCTGATGAAGGAAGAAACTAACAAAATTCAAGAACAATTATGATGGGTGATTTTTCGATAGAGTATCTTGAAAGAGCCGAAATATGGCTTTTTTCTTCTACTTTATTGTATTTTTTAATGAATGGGGCGCAGATTTTCGAGACTTTAGTTTTTGTGCCCAAGTGGGCAGCAACACCGCCGCAGAGCTTACATTTGCTTGCTGACCGCAACGGTGTAAGCTTAAAATCCTTCTGGATAGGCTTACATTCGCTACACGAGATAACGTTTTTTCTTGCATTAGCTTTTTGCTGGCAGATAGACTGTATTAGAGATTGGCTTATTTTGTTGTTGGTGCTGCATTTTGCGTTGCGGGCTTGGACAATTTTGTATTTTGCGCCGCAGATTATGCGTTTTGAACGGGAAGCGCTGGGGGAGGATTCTATAGATTTGCGGCGGCGTGCCATTCGTTGGCAGCGGCTAAATTACTTCCGCGTGGCTGTTTATTTACTAATTTCTTTGGCTTTCTTGCCTTTATGCGCAGAAATTTGGCAGTTAGCGCGGAATTGAGGGCAATTTTCAAAAAAAGTAGACAAAAAATTTGCACACTTTATAGAAAGGGCGTACATTTGCCTCACTAAGCTACAAACAAGGTCGGGTGGCCGAGTGGCTAGGCAAGGCTCTGCAAAAGCTTGTACAGCGGTTCGAATCCGCTCTCGACCTCAAAAAACACAAAAACCTCCGAAAACAGCGATGTTTTCGGAGGTTTTTGTGTTTTACCTTAAACCAAAGCAGCTTGGAAGTGCATAAAGTCGAAGCCTGTGCTACTCCAGCGCCCCAAACTATACCAGCCATATTTTTCCAAAATATCAACAAAGGCTTGATAAGGTGCTTGAGCAAAAAGCGCATCGCCTCCCGTATCTTCGTAGCCGTTGAAAGTAGCGCAGATGTCGATAGCGATACCCCAAGCGTGCGTAGAAGGCGTAACCATTGCGCGGATTTCGTCCTCCGTTTTGTCTTTCATTTTTTTCTTGCTGATGGTCGTATTCCGAAACACCCAAGAGCCACTAAAAGAATTGAGCCCTAAAGCCTGCACTTTCTCTGCCCCATAAAAACTAAAAATTTCGTCCAGCGCCATCTTGAGCGAAGCGGCTACTTTTTTGTGTACGCTGATGCTTTTGTTATTGAAAAGTGGCGATTTTACGCTGGTGATATTCGCAGCAAAAGCGGCTTTTGCTTTGGGGTCTGCTTCTATTTTCAGTTCGCGGATAGTGATTTTGCTGGGGTCTACGTAGCCGTAGACCTTATCCAATTCGCTGCGAGTTTGCTTAGAGCGGGCTATTTGCGCCTTGCCTTGCACGTAGGCTTTCACGTCGGCGGGTATGCCTTCTGCGCCTTTTACTTCTGTGCGGGGCTTACTTTCCAGAAAACAGGGCGAGCCTGCGGCGTTGGATTTGGCGATAATTTCCGCCACTTGTTCGGGTGTGGCGGTGATGCGTGCGGCTGCATCTGCTGCCCGTTTGCCATTTGCCCAAGCGCCTGTACGAATGATTTCGGTGGCTTGTGGCAGCTTAGCATTGGGGGCGGGAGTCTGCGGATTGGGTATTTCTTTGCCAGTGGGCACTATGACAACTGGGTCGGGCTTGGGTGTGGGGTTGGTATTGCCGCCCGTGTTGGGGGTAGGGCTGCTGCCGCCTGAAAGATGCTGCCATGTTTTTCCGCCTACGTCGATGCGTCCGTCGGGTTTGCTCGAACCCACTACAGTTTGCTGAAATTTCACTATCGCCGCTATCGTCAGCTTGCCGCAAGCGCCGTCTTCGCTCAAGCCCGCATTCATGCGCTTGTTGAGCAACTGCTGCACCAAAATAACATCGGCTTTGTTGTTGTCGCCTTTATTGCCGACAGAGCCGCTAATGTTCTTCACAGGCGCGGCTTTTTCTTCCACAGGCGGGGGCGTAGTACCCGTTAGGGCTGCCATGATTTGCTTGTACTGCTCCGCCAAAGCGCTGATTTGCTGCTTAAATTCTTCAAACATGGGTGTATTATTTTTGCGTAGGTAAATGACTGATTTTCAAGCCGCTATATTACGATTTTTTTCGCATCTGTGCAAGCCTTCTATAATCTGTGTCCTTTATTTTAGGCTTTTTTGTTTTGGGCGTGCCCGCGCCGCTAAAAAGGCGGCGCGGTCGGGCTATTCGGGGCGTATCATCATCGCCCAAATGGGCGAATGTTGATTCGCCCCTACTATCCCTCACGCAAAGCGCGCCGCAAAGGCGGCGCGCTGCTCCAAATAAAGCATTTTCTTGCAAATTCGTCATTTGTCGTTCGTCATTCGTCATTCCTTCGCTATCTTTGCGCCGCAAATAAATAGCAACGAATGAAAAGCTTTTTCAAAAAAATCGCCGAAACGCTGGTAAATTGGTATATCGCCCCGCTCGAATGGAGCGATACGCTGGGACTTTACGCCAAAGGGCGACTGCTGCACTATAAGGAAGAACATATACTTTCGCTTATACATTTCATCAGCCGCAACGAAAAAAATGTAGCCGATAGCGAAATCATCGTAGACGCAGGCGTATTCAAAGGCGGCGTATCGGCGATTTTTGCGCGCAGCTTCCCCAAAAATCCCGTCATCGGCTTCGAGCCGATTCCGCACCACTGCCAACGCTCCCAAACCTTCTGCGCCAAATACCCGAACGTCAATATACTCAATATGGCGCTTTCCGATAGCACAGGCGAGCAGACTTTTCATGTAGCTACGACGGCTTCAGCCTCTTCCCTCAATCCCATCGCGCAAAGCGAACGCTACAGCCTTGCACAGTCCATACAAGTAAAAACCATCACCCTCGACGACTATTTCAATGCAGGGCAAAAGCTGCTTTGCATCAAACTCGATATCGAAGGCTACGAACTCGCCGTATTGCGCGCAGGCATAGAGACCCTCAAACGCACTCGCTACGTCGTCGCCGAGATGAACAACCACCAAGAACACGAAAACGAATGCCAATACTACGAAGTAGACGAATTTCTACGCGCGCAAGGTTTTCATCTCGTGATTATTCGCTCTGGCTACAATCATCAGGGGCTGATGCAATACGACGCTGTATATAAAAATACAAAATACTAAAAATGCAGGCTGCGCCCCTTTGGCGCAGCCTGCGCCATATTTTGCGTGAGGGATAGTAGGGGCGCTGTAGGGACGTAGCATGCTACGCCCCTACAGCGCCCCGCATAGCCCGACCGCTGCCCCCTTTTTGGGGCAGCGGGCACGCCCAAAAAAAAATATCACCCGCACAATATTTTTCGCAATGCCTTTCCAACTTCAGACGACTTACCAGCCTTCGGGCGACCAGCCGAAAGCCATCGCGCAACTTGTCGAGGGCATACAACGCGGCGAGCGCTATCAATGTCTGCTCGGCGTTACGGGTTCGGGCAAAACCTTTACGATGGCGAACCTCATCGCGCAGACCCAACGCCCAACCCTGATTTTGAGCCATAATAAAACGCTGACAGCGCAGTTGTACGGCGAATTTAAGCAATTTTTCCCCAATAGCGCGGTGGAGTATTTTGTGTCGTATTACGACTATTATCAGCCCGAAGCATACATAGCGGCGACGGATACTTATATAGAAAAAGACCTCGCCATCAATGCAGAAATCGAAAAATTGCGCCTGCGCACGACTACGCAACTGCTTTCGGGGCGCTCCGATGTTATCGTGGTGGCTTCCGTGTCTTGCATCTACGGTATGGGCAACCCCGAAGACTATAAAAGCGGGATAATTCGGCTACAAATCGGCGAAAAAATTAGCAGAAATCAGCTCTTGTATAGGCTCGTCGATGCGCTATACTCGCGCACGGAGCTGGAATTTACGAAGGGAACCTTCCGCGTGAAGGGCGATACGCTGGATATTCATCTGCCTTATGTCGATTATGGCTATCGCATCACCTTTTTCGGCGATGAAATCGAGGATATCGAACTTTTGGACGTGAATACAAGCAAAACCAACGGCTCTACGCAGGCTGTAGCTATCTTTCCCGCCAATCTATACATAGCGCCAAAGGAGAAAATGCTGCAAATCGTGCATAGCATTCAGGACGAATTGCGCACGCAAATCGATTTTCTGGAGTCGGAATACCGCCACGAAGAGGCGGCGCGGCTCAAAGAGCGGGTAGATTTGGATTTGGAGATGATGCGGCAGGTCGGCTACTGCTCTGGGATAGAAAACTATTCGCGCTTTTTCGACGGTAGACCGCAAGGTGTGCGTCCTTTTTGCCTTTTGGACTATTTTCCCGACGATTTTTTGACGATAATCGATGAGAGCCATGTTACTTTGCCGCAATTTCGGGCGATGTTTGGCGGCGATAGAGCGCGCAAAATGACGCTTATTGATCATGGTTTCCGTTTGCCTTCGGCATTGGACAATCGCCCCCTGAATTTTGATGAATTTGAGTCCTTCCAAAACCAAGTTATCTACGTCAGCGCCACGCCGAGCGACTACGAATTGCAGAAAACGGGCGGCGTAGTCGTAGAGCAAATCGTGCGCCCGACGGGTTTGCTCGACCCGCTCATAGAGGTACGCCCTACGACCAACCAAATCGACGACCTCTTGCACGAAATTCGTCTACGAGCAGAGCGCAACGAGCGCGTTTTGGTTACGACCATCACCAAACGCATGGCTGAAGAGCTTGCTAAGTACTTCGCCCGCGTGCAAGTGCGTTGCCGATACATACACGCGGACGTAGATACGATGGAGCGGGTAGAGATTTTGCGCGATTTGCGGCTGGGGGAATTTGATGTTTTGATAGGCATCAATCTTTTGCGCGAGGGTTTGGACTTGCCTGAAGTGTCGCTGGTGGCGATTTTGGACGCAGATAAGGAGGGTTTTTTGAGAAATGAACGCTCTCTAACGCAAACAGCAGGGCGCGCGGCGCGCAATTCAGAAGGGAAAGTTATATTTTACGCCGATAAAACTACACCTTCTATGCAGCGAACTATAGACGAGAGTTTGCGGCGCAGAAATATACAGATGGAGTACAACAAACTGCACAATATCACCCCGACGACGGTGCATAAAAGCCGTCAACAAATCTTGGAACAGTCTTCTGTCTTGGGTCGAAAACCGTTTATTGAAGACGTTTTCGAGGAGGCGGAAAATTCGAGTTTGCGCATAGACCCGATTGTGCAAAAGATGTCGCCCCAGCAATTGGAAAAAGCCATTGCGCAGGCTAAAGCCAATATGCAAAAAGCCGTAAAAGAGCAAGATTTTTTGACTGCGGCACAGTTCCGCGATGAAATGTTAGCCTTGCAAAAACTCTTGTAAATACCCAGTTTACCTAAATTTTCTACTATGAACGAAGCCAAACTAAGCGACGGCACCCGCGTCTATTGCCTGCGCTCGCAGGAAGCCCTTGTATTGGACAGCCACGTAGAGGGCTACTTGCAGCACGGCATAGATATAGAAGACGGGGATATTATTTTCGATGTGGGCGCAAATATCGGTATGTTTGGGGCGCGGGCTTTTCAGCGTTTCAAAAATCTGCGCGTATTTGCGTTTGAGCCGATACCCGATATACATAAGGTGTTGAGTGCCAACGCGATGAAGTTTGGCGGCAAGGCTTATCATGCTTTGAATTGCGGCTTGAGCGATAAGGCGGGCGAGCTGAATTTTACTTATTATCCGAATGCGCCTGCGCTGTCTACGGCGCATGGTAGCGACTGGGAAAAGAACCCAAACGAGTTTAAGGAGGCTGTAGCGGGCAGCCTGCGCACTGCGCCGATGTGGTACGCGCGTTTTATTCCGCGTTTCCTGACGGGCTTTATTGCGCGGCGTTTGCGTGCCAATTCGCAGGAAGTGCGCTGCCCTTTGCGCACGATTTCCGAAATCGTAGACGAGCATCAACTACCGCGCATCGACCTGCTGAAAATTGATTGCGAGGGCGCGGAACTCGCCGTTTTACAGGGCATTCGCGCCGAGCATTGGGCGAATATCCGCAAGGCGGTAATTGAGGTACATGACATCGACGGGCGTTTGCAGACCATCGAAAATTTGCTTCGCCAGCAGGGTTTTACGCATATCGTCGCCGAAAAAGAGGCGGGATTTGAAAAAACGTCTATGACGAATTTGTTTGCGCATCGTTAATTTTTTTTGGGCGTGCCCGCGCCGCCAAAAAGGGCGGCGCGGTCGGGCTATGCGGGGCATATCACCATCGCCCCAAAAGGGGCGAATGTTGATTCGCCCCTACTATCCCTCACGCACTTGCCCCACGCCAAAGGGGCGCGGGGCGCAGGCGACAAGGGGAATTTTTATCGGTACAAGGCGCATAAAACAAATAAAAAAAGCCCCGCCGCAACTTTTTGCGGCGGGGGCGATATTTGCGTGAGGGATAGTAGGGGCAGACCAATGTGTCTGCCCTTTTGGGCAGCACAGGGCTGCCCCGCATAGCCCGACCCTGCGACCTTTAAGCGCCGTAGGCGCGGGGAGCAGGGGCACGCCCCCAAAAAACGCTTGAAACTAAGTACCCTCTATCTCAAAAAGGACGCTGCGTACGGTGCGGGCGCTATCGGCGGGGTCGTATAGGCGTATGCGCGCTGTGCCTGTGCCGATAACACCGTTGGGGTAAGCGACCAATTTTAGCTCGAAGGAGTCGTTGGCGGGTATGGTCATGGTGTATTCGGTAACAGCAGGGACGCGGCATTGCTCATTGTCGCAGACGGCGACCTGCCAATCTGTGGGTATATTCACGTCGTAGCGCTGCCATTTGACGGTGATAGGTGTGCTTTCTAAGTTTTTGAATTTGACCTTTGCATCAATTTCGGCGCTAATGGCGCGAGCGCTGTTGCTGACCGCAGTGGACGCTAAGCTGAACTCAATGGCGGGTTCTTCTATGGGGTCTCTCTCGCAAGAAGCGAAGACGAAAGAGCCCGCCAGCAAGGCGAAGAGCAATTTTTTCATGGGCGTAAGACGGATTGAATGAGCAAAAAAGAAGAGCGGCAGCACTATAGCGCCGTACAAATATACATAGATAACTTCATGTTTCGCGCTTTTCGTTGGGTAAATTTGCAAAAACAGCCGCTTTAGCTTGGCGCAAAATCTCTTTCCACGACAAGAGCGCCAAATCACGCGCCGTCGGTTTGGGCGGTAGCGGCGGCGGCGGTGGTGGCGGATTGAGGTCGGCAGCAGCACGCAAGGGCGTGCCTCCCGCAGGCGACCACTGCCAAGAAGAAGCTAAAGGACGAAATAACAAATCGTTTGCCTCGTAAGAATGCCCCTTTTTTTTCGACTCTGGTAGGCTTAGGCTATCCACCAACTGCCCGAAAACATCGTATAAATAGAGCGTTTCGCCTTCTTTTTTGATTTTGCCCTTGTAGCTTCCCGCGATACTTAAACTGGGGTATTGGCTGCGAAATAAGACAGAATCCGCCACCAAAATCAGCATCGAATCGGGCGCGAGCACCAGCGGCTGCATAAAGCGAAAATCTACCGCCCCACCGACAAAACAGCCCTGTAACTGCACTTCGCTTTTCGATACGTTGCGCAACTCTATAAACTCGGACTGCGTTTTTTTGTCCTCTACATCGTATAAAACCTCCGAAAAGGCGATTTTGCCTATGATATTTTGCGTCGGCGCTCCCGCGCTAAACTCTACAGGCGCAGACCAATGGCTATAGTAACCCAATCTATTTTTGAAGCGTACGCGCAAGCGATACAAGGCATTGGGTCGGGCTGCGCCCTTGGGCAGGGCTAAAGAGGCGTTGAAGCTGCTTATCTCGCCACTCTGCCAAGCGGGCGTGTACTCGTATAGGCGAGGGCGGTCAGCAGGGGCATTGGAGGGGCTTATCTCTGCCAAATGCCATTGCATCGCAGCGAAGGGGCTGCTATCTTTGTATTCGGAGCAGACAAAACGCAGTTCATCGGCAGGGAAACCGTTGGCACCCGTATAACGCAGGCTTGGCGTAGGAGGGCATTCGGTCGGGAGCTTGCTTAGTAGATACTGCCGACGTGCTTCGACGAAGCGGCGCAATTTCTGCAACTCCTCGCCGAAGCTTTTGTAATGGTGCCCCCAACGCATTTTATCTAAATCCACCATGCTTTGCGGCTTCGCAGGATTGTAGATAAAGCGCGCATACTCGTCCATCATCATACCCATTTGCTCGCTGGTGAAGAGCAAATCCAGCACGCCGCGCAGGTGATTGATGTACTCGATTTGTATAGCGGGGTGCGAAAAGGCGGCTTTGCGCATCGCCCCCGAAATGGTGCTATTGCCCGTCGTCTGTGTCCAAGTCGCATCCATATCCCAAGGGAAAATAATCCAATTATTTACCTTCGGGTTGTGGTACTCCATCCACCAATGTTGTTTTCTATAGCCCGTTTCGCGGTTGGCGATGATTTCCTGCGTTGCGAGAAAACCGAAATAGGCGGGTAGGTCGAGATGGGCGCGCCACCATGCTTCCGTATTGGGGAGTTCGCAATTTTTGTCCCATTCGAGATAGGGGCTATTTGACAGCCCAAACAGGCTGCTATCGGGGTGCTGATTGCGCAGTTTTGGGGGTTTGTAGGCGTATATATTGCCATTGGGCATGGCATGCGTCTGCAAAAAATCTTTGTCGAAATTTTCCATCAGCAGATAAATGCCCCAAAAATCGTTGCCTATCGTATCGTTTTCTATGGGCTGCGTTATCACGCGCAGGTGCAAAAAATCGGTCTGCGTAGCAGGCGCGCCTTGCAGATTAAAAAGCCGATAAGTTAGGCATTCGGCGATGCCATGCGTATTGGGTTTGCCGAGCAGCCAAGTGCCCGAAAGCACCCATTTACCTCGTTTTACGGGGTAGGGGTTGCCGTAATTGTCGAGGGTTTTGGCGTGGTGGGCGCGGTTGAAGTTGAATTTTAGATTGCGTTTTTTGCGGGCATGGCGGTTGTTGTAGCCGCGAGAGCGAAAACCGATATGGTCGTATACTGTGCCATTGTATACGACAGTACCCGTATTTTTGTAGCTATCACCACGATACTGATTGATATTGTATTCTACGTCTTCTTGGCGGGCAAGCAGATGGCAGATGGGCAGCGGGTATAGGTCTTTAAAGCTATATTTATGGAGATAGGGCGCAGGCTGGTCAAAGCAAAAGTAAGCAAAATTCGGCTGTGGGTCGTCCGAGTATGGCACCGTAACGCTTTCGCTTGTGCGGTCTTGGGCGCTGATGCGGTAGCGTATAAGCTGCCGATGTTTTTGCAGAGAAGCAGGCAAGCGGGCACTAAAAATGCCGTCGGCTGCCTGCTCGTCGCCATCTCTGCCTTCGTCGTTCATGGCTACGGCTATCCAATTTCGGGCATTGTTGTAGGCGGCATCTTTGAGGCGGATATAAGCGCCTGCAGGCACAAGCTGATAGAGCACATCGGCGCGCTGAACGCCTTCCGCGTCTTGTATGCGAGCGCGTATAAGGACAGTTTCGCCGCTTTTCGGCTCTTGCGGTATGTGCGAAACCTTGTCAATGCGCGGCGCAGCATTGGCAGTAGGCAGCAAAACGGCAATGTTTGCCGCTGCGGGGCTGGGCATCGCACTGCGCCAATGCGCCGCCTCGTTATTCGGCAAAAGTGGGTGCATCAGCTGCAAACTCGTGCCCCGCGACTCACTCACGGTGGGGTAGGGGAAACCCAATTCGTATTCTACCTTGTCTATGATATTGCCCGCTGTGTCTGCCAATTCTACGCATTCGCCGCCCGATTTGAGCCGCCCCCTATAGTTGCCCCAGATTTTCGCGTTGGATGCTAAGGCAAATTTACGCGATAAATCCCGCGTATTTTGTGCCACTACCGCATATTCACCCGCTTGCAAGACGCTACCTTTTGGAAATTCAAAATCTATCCCCCGCTGCAAACGCCAACCCGAAAGGTCTTGGGCACTCGTACCCGCATTATGCAGCTCTACAAATTCCGCCCTTAGCGTCGGACTTTCACCCGTCGAAAATAGTTCATTGATGACTATCCTCGATTGCGCAGCCAAAGACGATAGCCCACAAAAACAACTGAATAGGTAGGGAAAAAGCGAGCGCATACACATAAGGGATATTATACTATTAGATGATTTTGCAAAACGCCAAAAGTAGCGAAAAAATCGCCTCCCTCTAAACTTTTTTAGAAGGCTCGCCTAAAAATTAAAAAATTAAGCAATAAAAAAACCGCATAAATAACTGATTTTCAGATATTTATGCGGCTTATCTTGCGTTGTATCTTGGGGCTATGCTTAGGCAGAAAACGAGGTGCCGCAGCCGCAGGTGCTCGAAGCATTGGGATTGTTGAAGGTGAAGCCGCGATTTTGCAGACCCTCCAAAAAATCAATCTCTATGCCCACCAAATAAATCGCGTGCGCCATATTCATCACGATTTTGATGCCCGACAATTCAAATTCGTCGTCGCCTTCTTTCTTCACATCGAAGCCCAAAATATAGGAGAAGCCCGAACAGCCGCCGCCCTTCACGCCGACGCGCAGAAAATGCTCGCTCGTCAAATTTTGCTCCTCGCGTATGCGCTCAATCTGGCGTATCGCGCCCTGCGTCAAACTCAAGGGCGCAGTGCTTACAGTCGTTTCCATATCGTTGTCCGTATCTGGGTTGATAATTTTTTTATTTTTTTGGGGGCTGCGCCCGCCCTTGGCGGTCGCCGCTACGCTACGGGTTCGCTGTTCGCTCATACCTTCGCGCCTATGGCGCTCGGTACTGCGTGAGCCGTAGCATGCTACGGCTCTACACGCAGCCCTCCGCATCGCGTAGCCCCTTGCAAACTTAACCACAAATTTAAGGCTTTTGTTGCGTATTGTCAAGCGCTTAAATCTGTTTTTTTAGACTTAATCTATACTCCCTTCCTCACCCCCAAGACCAAACTCCCCCACAGCAAACACCAAAGCCCTCCGCTTTTGTGCCAAATCCTCTGCTAAAGTCTGCAAGGCAATGCGCTCCGCTCGCTGCAAAGCGAAAGCATAAGGACGCGCCAACAAAGCTGCAAGCTCGGCGCTACACTGCTGCCGATTGTACCAAAAATGCGAAGAACGATTGACCAAATCATCGACAAGCCGCAAACGGAAAGCCTGATATTCCTCCCGAAATAGCGGCGAACGCTCCGCATACAATTCCACACTGTCGAGCAGCCGCGTCATCATACCATCGCCCAAGCTATGCACCTGCACAGAATCCAGCAAAATAATATAATCAGGACTGCGAAACTCTATGCTATCTTGCGCAAAAGCCGATAAATATAAATTTACAAAATCGTCGTCGGCTGTATCTTCTGTGCTGCGCTGCGCCAAAAGCCGCCAAGCCCGCAAATCCCGCCAAAAATAATAGCGACTTTCGTCCGCCATCCAATGCAAAAGCAGGCTATTGTCTGTGAGGGCATTGAGCCAAAAGAAATCGGGTAGGCTGTCGTTGCGGCGTAGCTGCTGTGTGGTGAGTTCGTTGATGCGGGCGGCGAGGCTGTCGGCTATGGAGCCGCTTTGCTGCCAAAGCTGCCGAAACTGCGCTGCCGTCTGCCGCTCTGCACCCAACAATAAACGATACTCGCGCAAATGCTCCACCCAGTACTCCCCCAATACGCTGCGTATGCGTCGCTCAGTAGTAAGGCGCTGTATTTCTTGTTCGGTGGCATCTATCCAACGCAGAGAGCCGCCGTAGACCCAGCCAAATTCTTCTGCCCTTTGCGGCAATCTGACTAAAATCCATGCTTCGTCGTAGTCTACGCCTTCCAATTTCATCTGCGTAGTCGTAGCGCTGATGCGCTGCGCAAAATGCAGGGTATCGCCTTTTTGATACTGCACAATGACGGGCGCTTGTATATCGGCGCGGGCACGCACGAGGGCTACGCCCGTGCTAACGACGAGCCTTTGGGGCTGGGTAGCGCGCGCAAATTCGATAAATTCCTTGTTGCTTGCTTGGGTTTGGCTGCTATCGGCGCGGGCGGCTACACGGTTTTCTATCTGCGTCGTATCGCTACCGCAAGCCGCAAAAACAAAGAGCAAGAGGATAGAAAGGCGCGTTATCTGCATAAAAAAAGTATTTTTGTGTGTGGGCTGGCAATCTGCCCGAATAAGCGATGCGTGAGGGATAGGAGCGGAACCACCAAAGCGCGTAGCGCTGAAGGTGATGGAGCGTATAGCCCGACCCCGCCGCCCGCCTTTGCGGGCATTGGCGGGGGCACGCCCAAAAAAATAAAAAAACGAACCACAAAAATACGGAGTTTATGCGAATAAAAGAACTCACGCCGACGCTGGCGCTGCTGACCATGATGGGCGCGATGGGTGGTTATGTCTATCTTTTTGGCAATAGTGAGCGCGTTTTTTGGGCGGGATTTTTCTCTATACTGATATTTTATGCGCTGATTTTTTTCATGGGCAGCTACGTGGCGCGGCGGCAGGCGAACAAAACGGAGGGGCAAGATACCATGCTCGCGGGGCGCAGTATGCCGCTTTGGGTCTCGGTTTTCACGATGTGTGCGACTTGGCTCGGCGGCGGCTACATCAATGGCAGCGCCGAAGCCGCGTATAATAGCACGAAGGGGCTGATGTGGCTGCAAGCGCCTTGGGGCTATGCTTTGAGCCTGATTTTGGGCGGCATTTTCTTTGCGAAAATCATGCGGCGCTATAAATTTAAGACCATGCTCGACCCGCTGGAGCAAAAATTTGGTAAGCGCATGACAGCGATTTTGTTTATTCCTGCGCTGGTGGGCGAACTGTTTTGGACGGCGGCGATACTCTCGGCACTGGGCTCGACTTTCGCCATCGTGATAGGCTTAGACCCGACGGTTTCTATTATTTTATCGGCAGTCGTGGCAGTGGCTTATACGGCGCTGGGCGGCTTGTGGGCGGTGGCGCTGACGGACGTTATACAGTTAACTTTGCTGTTTTTGGGCTTGTTTATCGTGCTGCCTTTTATCCTGAATAGCATCGGCGGCTGGGAAGCGGCTTGGGGCATTTATAGCGAGAAAATGGGTAAATTGGCTTCCTTTATACCCGACAGCGAGGCGCTGGGTGCGTACTATTGGAATTGGTGGGATTTTGCCTTTTTGTTGGTCTTGGGGGGCATACCTTGGCAGAGTTATTTTCAGCGGGTATTGGCGGCGCGCAGCGATAGGACGGCGGTAAATTTGTCGGTGATTTCGGGCATTGTTTGCCTTGTGGCGGCTGTACCTTCGATAATTATCGGTGTCGTGGGTTTTGCTACCGATTGGTCGGCGTATGGCGGCGCGCCTGCCGACCCTCTGGATATTTTGCCCTATTCCATCAAGTATCTCACGCCGACTTTGATAGCGACTATTGGTTTGGGTGCTGTGGCGGCGGCGGTGATGTCGTCGGTGGATTCTTCCATTTTGTCGGCTTCTTCGATGTCGGTTTGGAACGTCTACCGTCCGCTCGTGCAGCCCAATCTATCGGAAGCCCAAATCAGCAAGTTGGTGAAAATAAATGTCTGGGTTTTGGGGGCTGTAGCTACGCTTATCGCCTTGAGTGTGGGCAGTATTTACGCGCTTTGGGCTTTGTGTGCGGATTTTGTGTATTGTTTGTTGTTTCCTGCTTTGGTTTGCGCTTTATTCGACCCAAAAAGTAATAAATATGGGGCTTTGGCGGGTTTTGTCTTGGCGGCGATTTTGCGTTTTGGGGGCGGAGAGCCTGCTTTTGGAGTGCCTGCTTTGCTGCCTTATCCGCTCATCAACGAGGCTGAAGAGCTAAAAGAGGGCGTGCGGGTGCTGGTGCTTTTTCCATTCCGCACGCTGGCGATGTTGGTGGGTTTGGTGTCGATTATCGTCGTTTCGCGGCTCACTCAAAAATGGCACAAAGCCGAGCCGCTAAGAGAGCAGGCAGGGGAGGAAGAGCCAAATTTGGCAAAGGTGTAAAAACGCCCGACTATGTACCAAGAAATCAAAGCAAGGGGCGAGGTTTCGCGCTGGATAGAGAGTTATTGGGAGGCGCAAGCATCGACTTTATGTTACTTGCCGCCCGACGGCACGGCGCATTTATTGTTTTTGCCACAGGGGGGCGAGTTGCAGGGTTTGCGGCTTGCAGCGGGCTTTTATTTGCTGCCTTTGCAGATGCGAGCGATTTGCGTGCTGCCAGCAGGCAGGCTTTTCGGTCTGCGCGTGAAAGCCTTTGCGATGCCCTTGCTCCAAAAATCGCCCCTACTCGAAGCCTTGCCCGCGCTCGGCTGGCAACTTTCCGCAGGCAGCAAACTGCGCATATATCTCGAATCCGCTTGGGCGATGGATATGCCACTGGAGCATATCTGCGGCTTTTGGGAGCTGCTTTGCGAAGAACTTTGGGGGCAAAATCAAAGCCTTTGGAGTGGCTCGCTGCGCGATAAGGTCAATTATATCCTCTTCCAACGGGGCGAAATATCCGTCGACACGATGGCTAAAGATTTCGGTATTTCGCGGCAGCGTCTACACCAGATTTTCAGCGCTTCGCTGCAAATTTCGCCCAAAAATCTGGCGAATATCTGGCAATTCAACCACTTTTTGGCACTCCTACAGCCCTCGCAATCGCTCACTTTTTCGGCGCTCGACGCGGGCTATTACGACCAAGCGCACGGCACGCACGCCTTTCGCGCGCGCTTCGGCTGCTCGCCTTCCGAGTGGCTGCGCCTCCAAAATCAACCCTCCTTGCAGTTCGCGCGCCAGTGCATCATCAAGCGCTTCAACAACGATTACGACCCAAGCCCCGAATGATTGGCAAAAAATCGCTCCTTATCGACCAAGCGCCCAAAAATGCCGACCAATTTCGCCGCCTCTTTACATTTTTACAAGCGCAGGCGGCTGTCTTGAGCTAATTTTGTGCTGTAGTTCGTTCTCATGGGCTTTAATTTTTTTTGGGCGTGCCCGCCGCGCCACGCCCCTGCCAAAGGGGCAGGGGCGGAGCCGTAGCATGCTACGGCTCTACTGGCGCGGGGTCGGGCTATTCGGGGCGTATCCACATCGCCCAAATGGGCGAATGTTGATTCGCCCCTACTATCCCTCACGCAAATCCCAAACACGAACAGTATCCCCAAAATTACCTTTTTTGCCATTCCTTATGAAAACCACCGCCAGTTTTACCCTTTGTTGTCTGCTATTTACCTCGCTTGTGGCACAGATGCCCGCACTCGACGAGGCGCAAAAAAAATCAAGCATCGAAGCCCTCTGCAAAAACATGGAGGCGCAATACGTCTTTGAAGATGTAGCAAAATCCTGCACAGAGCGCCTACAATCCGAACTAAAAAGCGGGCATTTTGCCGAAGTAGCCGACTGGAAAGCCTTCGCCGAAGCGCTCACCGTTTCGCTGCAAGCCGTCAGCAAGGATAAGCATATCCGTGTGCGACTTACACCCGCCGCCCGCCAAGCCGCCAACGGCAGCGAACCGAAAAAAGAAGTCGCCCCTCCCACAGCCCCTGACCATCTGACTATGCTCGCCGAGTATCGCAGGGAGCAAGACCGCCGCGCAGGCGGCTTTGCGGAAGCCCGAATTTTGGAAAACAATATAGGCTATATCGATATTCGGGGTTTTGCGCAACCAAATGTTGGCGCGCCCGTCGCTGATGCTTATATGGCTTTAGTCAAGGGCTGCGATGCGCTTATCATAGATCTGCGCCGCAACGGCGGCGGCTCGCCCCGCATGGTGCAATATCTTTGTAGCTACTTTTTCACCGAGCGCGTACATCTCAATAGTCTCTATTACCGCGAAGGCGAGAGAACAGAAGAATTTTGGACAGTACCCGTGAAAGGACAAATACAGCCCAATTTGCCCTTGTTTATATTGACTTCGGATTATACCTTTTCGGGCGCGGAAGAATTTTCCTACAATATGCAAACCCGCAAACGCGCCACCATCGTCGGCGATACTACAGGCGGCGGCGCAAACCCTGGTAGCTTGCAGCCCATAAATGAAGTCTTAGAAATTTTCGTACCCAATGGGCGCGCCATCAACCCCATCACCAAAACCAACTGGGAAGGCACAGGCGTAAGACCCGACGTACTTACTAGCAGCGAAGAAAGTTTGGCAAAGGCGACAGAACTCGCTGTAGCGGCAGGAAAAACCTACCGCAGCGAACAAACTAAACAACAAGAACGGCTATTCGACGAAATACGGCAGCCCCTCGCCCAACTCAAAAAAACGCCCACAGATGCAGAAGCCGAGAAAAAACTGCTTGCTGCTTTCCAAAAAGCGATAAAAGAAGGTATACTCGACGAGGAATATATCAATTTCTTAGGCTACGAATACCTGCTACACAGCAACGACAGCCAAACAGCCGAATTGGTATTCAAGGCAAATACGCAGTTATTTCCGCAGTCTGCCAATGCCCAAGATAGCTACGCGGGCGCTCTTTTGCAGAGCGGCAAACAGCGCCAAGCCGTACAATACTACGAAAAGGCGGTATTGATGGGAAGGGAACAAAAGGACCCGCTACTGCCCATCTTCAAAGAAAATCTAAAAAAAGCAAAAGAGGAAAGCGCTAAATCCAAGACTAAGTCCCAATAAACAAACGGTCATAATCATTACGTCAATCCTGTATTCGGGCAAAACTGCCCCCAACAACGCAAGCCGCGAAGGTATTGCGTTGTTTTTTTGTTGGGGGTTGGATTGCGGGATACAGCCTGCGCGCGCCCGCCTTTGCGGGCGCAGCAAGTGCGTGAGGGATAGTAGGGGCGAATCAACATTCGCCCTGTTGGGCGATGGTGATGCGCCCCGAATAGCCCGACCGCGCCCCCTTTATTGGGGCGCGGGCACGCCCAAAAAAACGCCCGCACATTCTTAGCAGAATGCGCGGGCATTTGTATATAGTTAGCGCTCTGGGGAGCGGCTTATTTTTCCATGTATTTGCCTTCTTTGCTGGCTTCTTGCACGAGGAGGCGGTACTCATCGGGCGTAAGTCCATCGGTGCAGAAGGGCAGGGGATTGACTTTTTGGTCTTTGTAGATAACTTCGTAATGGACATGCGGGGCGGTGGAAGTACCCGTAGAGCCTACGAAGCCGATTTGTTGCCCTTTATTAACTTGCTGTCCGACCTTGCAGTCGAATTTGGACATATGTGCGTAGAGGGTTTGATAACCGTAGCCGTGATCGATAACGACGCTTTTGCCGTAACCTGTGGCTTTGTTTTCTACGCGGACAACTTTGCCGCTGCCCGTAGCGTAGATGGGTGTGCCTGTAGGCGCGCCGAAGTCGATGCCTGTGTGCATCTTGGCGATTTTGAAAACGGGGTGTATGCGGTATCCGAAACCAGACATTTGCTTGAGGTCTTTCTCAATGTGGCGAATGGGGCGGATAGAGGGAATGGCTTGGAGTTGTTCTTGTTCTTTGGTAGCTTTTGCCAAAACTTGGTCTTGGGAAGTAGCAGAAACAGCGATTTGATGGCGCAGGCGGGCGATTTTTTGGGTCGTAGCGGCTACGAGTTCGGCATCGCTAAGACTGCGAAGGTCGGCGTATTTGTCGTTGCCACCACGTCCGCCTTTCCAAACGGATTCGTCCGTAGGTTCCATGTCCAGCACTTGGCGATATAAACTAACATCGCGGTCGTGTATATTTTGGAGCGCTTCACCCATTTCGGCGAGTTGAGCGTTCATGTCTTGGAAACGGGCACGCAGCTCTATGAGTTCTTTTTCGTAGGCTTTTTCTTTTGCCGACGGCGCTTGCGGCGCTAAATGAACAACAAGGGCTGTATATAAGGCAAGTGCTACGGTGAAAATGCTTGCTTTTCCGACACGCGAAGCAAGAGAAACCTCGATTTTTTGGTAAGACAGCGTCTTTTCGTTGTAGTAAAACTTTTCTTTAAACATACTTACAAGAAGTTGGTTGAATTTGTCTAATTTTGGGCACTATTTAACAGACATTCATCACTTTTCGCCCAAAAAACATTCAAATTTACGCACTTAGTAGCGATATAACCAAATTTTAGCGAAAAAAACTTTGGTAGGCTCTAAAATAAAAAGGCTTGCTAATTGCTAAAAAACGAATAAAAAGTAATAAAAAGTCTGCTAAAAGATATTAAATTCCAATATGCGTAAAAAGTCGAAATAAAAATTGGCGGCTCTTTGCAAATAAAAAAATATTCGCTAAGCCTTAAAACGCATAAATCATTGATAATCAATCTATTACGTCAAAAAATGCTCACGGTCAAACAAATTCGGCAAAAATTCCTCGATTTCTTCCGCGAAAGACAGCATAAAATAGTGCCTGCCGCGCCTATTGTCAATCAAAATGACCCGACATTGATGTTCATCAATTCGGGAATGGCGCAATTCAAAGACTTTTTTCTGGGCAATCAAACGCCAACAGCTCCGCGCATCGCGGATACGCAAAAATGCCTTCGCGTATCGGGCAAACACAACGATTTGGAAGACGTAGGCATGGACGGCACACATCATACGATGTTTGAGATGCTGGGCAACTGGTCTTTTGGCGATTATTTCAAAGAAGAGGCGATTCGCTGGTCTTGGGAGCTGCTCACACAGGAATACGGCTTAGCGAAAGACCGTATCTATGCCACCGTCTTCGGCGGCGATACTGCCGAAAATCTCGCCGCAGACGAAGAAGCCAAAGCCCTTTGGCAACGCTATTTGCCCGATGAGCAGATTTTATATGGCAACAAGAAAGATAATTTTTGGGAAATGGGCGACGTAGGCCCCTGTGGACCCTGCTCCGAAATCCACGTAGATATGCGCACGGACGAAGAGCGCGCAAAGGTAGCAGGACGCGATTTGGTCAATCAAGACCACCCGAAAGTTATTGAGATTTGGAATAACGTCTTTATGCAGTTTGAGCGCTATTGGAACGAGGGCAAAGGCGGCAATAGCGCCCTGGTCGCTTTCGAGAAAAGCTATGCAGGCACACGCGACGGCAAAGCCTTCAAACAAGCCCGCGCACAAAAGCATACAGAAGTAACGGCGCTAAAAGAACTCTCCGCCAAACACGTAGATACAGGCATGGGCTACGAACGCCTTTGCATGGTACTCGAAGGCAAAACCTCTACCTACGACACGGGCGTATTTCGCCCACTTATACAGTTTATAGAGCAGGCTACAGGCTACAATTATACAGGCTCTTACGAGCGCTCGGCAAAATCGGATATCGCTATGCGGGTGCTTGCCGACCATATCCGCGCCGTTGTGCTGATTATCGCCGACGGGCAATTGCCTTCCTCCACTGGAGCGGGTTATGTGCTGCGCCGCATCTTGCGCCGTGCGGTACGCTATTACTATAGCTTTTTGGGGCGGAATACGCCACTGCTGTATAAGCTGCTGCCTTTGGTTTCTGATATGTTCGACGGCGTTTTCGATGAGGTCAAAGCTCAAGAAACTTTTATCGCTAATGTCATAAAAAGCGAAGAAGAAGCCTTCTTGCGTACCCTTTCTATGGGGCTGCGCCGCATCGAAGAACTGCAAATAGCCGAAGGCGGCAGCCTCGACGGACAAACCGCCTTCGAGTTGTACGATACCTTCGGTTTCCCCGTCGACCTTACCAAATTGATAGCCTCCGAGCGCGGCTGGACACTCGACGAACAGGCATTCGAACAGGCGCTCTCCGAGCAAAAATCCCGCTCTCGACAAGACGCTCAAAAGGAAGCAGGCAACTGGGTAGAGCTTATTCCCAATTTTACCGACTTCCAATTTGTCGGCTACGACGAACTCCAGACCCTTAGCCGAGTGGTAAAATACCGCACGGTTAAAGCCAAAGGCGAAACCCAATATCATATCGTACTCGACCAAACGCCCTTCTATCCCGAAGGCGGCGGACAGGTCGGCGATAAAGGCACGCTGAATATCGGCGGCGTAAATACGAGCATCATCGACACGAAAAAGGAAAATAATCTAATCCTGCATATCGCCGAGATGCTGCCCGAAGACCCCACCGCACCCGTGCGCGCAAGCGTCAATACTCATGCCCGCGAAGCTACTGCCGCCAATCACACATCTACGCACCTCCTACACGCTGCTTTGCGTCAGGTACTCGGCACGCACGTACAGCAAAAAGGCTCCCTCGTTTGCCCCGATTATCTGCGTTTCGACTTTTCGCACTATCAAAAATTGAGCGAAGAGGAATTGGCAAATATCGAAACCATCGTAAACGTCGCCATTCGCCAAAATATCCCCCTCCAAGAAGAGCGAAATCTACCCATCGAGGAGGCAAAAGAACGCGGCGCTATGATGCTTTTCGGCGAAAAATACGGCGAAACCGTCCGCCTTATCACCTTCGATAAATACTATTCGCAAGAACTTTGCGGCGGCTGCCACGTAAAAAATACGGGCGAAATCGGCTTTTTCAAAATTATCGCCGAAAGCTCCATACAGGCAGGCGTGCGCCGTATCGAAGCCATCAGCGGCGAAGCCGCCGCCAACTGGGTGCGCGAACAAAGCCAACTTGTCGCCGCCTTGCGCGAGCAACTGAAATCGCCCGCCGACCTGCTCAAAGCCGTCGCCGACCTCCAAGAAGAGCATAAAAATCTTCAAAAACAGGTCGCCCAACTGCAACTCCTCCAAGCCGAACAAATCAAAACCCGCCTCATCGCTTCCGCGCAGGCGCTCGCGGGCAAGCCCCTGCATTATATCGGCGCGGTCATCGACCTTAGCGACAAGGAAACAATAAAGCACCTTTGCAGCGAATTGCATCAGTCTATGCCCAATGCCGTCGTCGTTTTGGGCAATCTGGACGGCGATAAAGCCGCGCTTACGGTCTCCATGCCCCGCGAACTCGCTACCACGCACCAACTCAACGCGGGCAAACTCATCAAAACTATCGCGCAGCACATACAAGGCGGCGGCGGTGGGCAGGCGTTTTTTGCGACTGCAGGCGGCAAAAATCCCGACGGTTTGCAAGCCGCCATTCAGCAAGCGCAGGCGCTTTTGTCCGAATAGATAGCTTTTTTTTGGGGCGTGCCCGCCTGCCCAAAAAGGGGCAGGCGGTCGGGCTATTTGAGCCGTAGCATACTACGGCTCTACATATCCCTCACGCATTTTATTCCCGCCCATAAAGAATGGGCGGGGCTTTTTTATTTTTTTCTAAGCCTATCCCTCTTTTCTTTCTTTTGTAATGTTTATCAAGGCGGTGGCTATGCCAATTTGCTCGGCAGAGCCGCCAATCCACTTTTTTGAAACAAAAATCCACTCTTTTGCCTCAAAAATTAGTTGAAAGAGGCTTCCGAGTGCTTGGACGGCATCGCCGAGTATATAGATGGCATCGCCGAGCAGATAGATGGTATCGCCGAGTATATAGATGGCATCGCCGAGCAGATAGATGGCATTGCCGAGCAGATAGATGGCATCG
>CAYXSA010000013.1:0-61409 GCA_964467315.1 uncultured Saprospiraceae bacterium
CGTCATTCGTCATTCGTCATTCGTCATTCGTCATTCGTCATTCGTCATTCGTCATGCAACTTTCTTCTCGACTTTTGGAGCAAGCCGTTACGGCACTCAATACGCTGCCCAGCGTGGGCAAAAAAACGGCGCTTCGCTTGGCTTTGCATCTATTGCAGCAAGATCCGCAGCGCGTGGAGGATTTTTGTCAGGCGATAATGGGTATGCGCAAAGGCATTAAATTTTGCCAAAAATGCCATAATATATCCGATGAAGAGGTTTGCCATATTTGCCTATCGCCTGCGCGGCAGACGGGCGTAGTCTGCGTCGTAGAAAGCATCAAAGAGGCGATGGCAGTAGAAAATAGCCAACATTTCAACGGACAATATCATGTCTTAGGCGGATTGATTTCGCCCTCTGATGGCGTTTCTCCCAATCAACTGGAGCTGCAATCCTTGTTTGAGCGAGTGCGGGCAGGCGGCATTACAGAGCTGATTATGGCTGTCAGCCCCACGATAGAGGGCGAAACGACGATACATTATATATCGCACCACTTGCGCGATACGAGCGTAAAAATTAGCTCCATAGCAAGGGGCGTATCTTTCGGCAGTGAGCTGGAATATGCCGACGAAATGACTTTGGGGCGTTCCATCATAGCACGCACACCGATACAACGCTAAGGCGCATTCTAATAAGATTCTAACAAGATTTTCTTGTTAGTCCGTTTGTGCTTGTTGTATATTTGCCTTTGACTAAGAGCTTAAAACAATGCGATTGTCAAAACATGATAAGCGCATTTTAGGTGAATGTAAAGACAACACACAAACAAGAACGAACTATGCCGAAGGCGCTGTGAAGCGCCTTCGGCATAGCTGCTTTAGGGCAGATATAGGCAAAAAAAATTGGCGTAGCTTGTCAGCTGCGCCAATTCAAAACCTATTAAATAACCCTTAAAACCTTATTTGTATTTATCCACTATGCCGTTAGAGAATGTTGATGCGGATTTTTTCTTCCGCAGGTTTGGTGTTGAACGGTAGGAAGATGTGGAGTACACCGTCCTCGTAGCGGCTCGTGATAGCCGCAAGTTCGAACATCTTGCTATCTAAACGGAATACGCGGTGGAAGGTTGAGTAATCAAATTCTTGTCGGCGGACTTTAACGATTTTTTGCTCCGTTTTAACATCTCCTTTAGTTTCTACGGTGAGGTTGTCTTTTTCTAAGGAGATGCTAAAAGCGTCTTTGGATAAACCTGGTGCGGCAAGCTGTAGCAATACGCCGCCTTCTACCTCTGAGACATTGGCGAAGGGGGAGGCATGGGCATTGCCGCCTGTGTAGCTGGTTTCGTTGATATTGCTTTTGCCAGAGAAGAAATCATCGATGGCTTGAGTGATATTTTGAAAAGAGAAGGGATTTTTGATGGACATGATGCGGGGTTGTGGGGATTGTGAGCGAATAGCCAAATATACGATTTTTTTGTGGACTGCGCCGCTGCGCCTTTGCGCAGCGGATAAAATGCGTGAGGGATAGTAGGGGCGAATCAACATTCGCCCTTTGGGGCGATGGTGATGCGCCCTGTATAGCCCGACCGCAGCCCCCTTTTTGGGGCTGCGGGCACGCCCAAAGAAAAAAAAGTTTAAGTACGAAAGCAAAATTATTTCACATTGTTCCCCGCTTGTTTCAAACTTAAAAACCTGCGCTGTGCTTGGTTTTTAAGCCCGAAACGGCGCTTTGCGGAATGTGAAATAATTTTGCACAGTTACTTAATCGACGATAAGCGTCGCGGTATCGAGTTGCTGCTGGCGTAGGTTTTTGGGCAATTCGCGGTATTCGTATTGCTGCGTGCGCAGTTGGGGCTCGAAGCCCGCTTCGCGTATGGCTTTCTGGATGCCGTCGGCAGTGAAGCGGAAGGCAGCGCCCGCAGCCGAAACGACATTTTCCTCAATCATAATGGAGCCGAAATCGTTAGCGCCCGCATGCAGGCAGAGTTGAGCGATGGGCTTGCCGACGGTGAGCCAAGAGGCTTGGATATTGTTGATATTGGGCAGCATGAGCCGCGAGAGGGCAATCATGCGGATGTACTCGTCGCCGCTTACGTCGTGGCGTTTGTGGTTGAGTTTTTTGAGTATGGTATCCTCGTCCATGAAAGGCCAAGGAATGAAGGCGATGAAACCTTTTGCGTCGGCGGGTTTTTCGTCCTGCACTTGGCGAAGCCAAACGAGGTGTTCCATGCGTTCGTAGTTGGTTTCTATGTGTCCGAACATCATGGTAGCGCTGGTGGTGAGGCGCAATTGATGGGCGGCGCGCATGACATCGAGCCAAGCCGCGCCTGTGCATTTGCCTTTGGAGATGCGTCGGCGCACGCGGTCGTTGAGGATTTCCGCGCCTGCGCCTGGGAGGCTGTCTAAGCCGCTATCTTTGAGTGCGGAAAGCACATCGTAGAAGCTCATGCCTTCGAGTTTGGCGATATGGGCGACTTCTGGGGGACCGAGTGCGTGGAGTTTTAGGGTAGGGTAGAGGGTTTTGAGCTGGCGGAAAAGGTCGGTATAAAACGCCAAACCGAGTTCGGGGTGATGCCCGCCCTGTAGTAGGAGTTGGTCGCCGCCGTAGTCAAAAAGCTCATCAATTTTTTGCCGATACTCGTCTATAGTGGTCGTGTAGCCTTCGGCGTGCTTGGGCGGGCGGAAGAAGTTGCAGAATTTGCAGTTGGCGATGCAGGTATTGGTGGTATTGCTATTGCGGTCTATAATCCAAGTTACCTTTTTTTGGGGAACGAGCTTAAAGCGCAGGGCGTTGGCGGCTTGCATAAGTGCGGCAGTGGGGGCATTTTCGAGTAAGAAAACGCCTTCTTCCGCGCTTAGATGCTCCAAATCGAAGGCGCGCTGTAGAAGTTGGTCGGTATGCATAATAGTTTTTTTCGTATCTTTGGGCAGCGAAATGTTGGTGGATTGTGCGGCGCTGGTACAATGCCGCCTGAAGGCGGCAGTGGTAGCAAGTACCCCGTTGTTTGTAAAAGCGCCTAAATTTTAATCTATAACGCATCACTTACAACCTGTACACGACAACAAAATTAACCGAAAAAAGTCTAAAACTTATGCAAGCAGATAAAAACAATCTCCCCGCGCAGAGCCTAAATATAGAGCTAACGGAAGAAATAGCCGAAGGCGATTATGCCAATTTTGCGATAATCGGACATTCGCCGCATGAATTTGTGTTTGATTTTGTGCGCGTACTGCCCAATATGGGCAAGGGAAAGGTAAAGTCGCGCATCATCATGCACCCGCAGCAAGCGAAAATGCTGCTGCACGCATTGCGCGAAAATATACGCTTGTATGAGCAAAGTTTTGGTACGATAAAAGACGAAACCCAGCAGATGCCGCCCGTACAATTCAACACGCCGAAAGGGCAGGCGTAAGGACGAATGACGAATGACGAATGCGCATAATACTTGCTACCACTGCCGCCGCAAGGCGGCATAGTACCTACGACACAAAGCACAACTCATACACAAAGTACATTCGTCATTCGTCATTCGCTATACCTGCTGAAAGAAGCGTGCGGCGGGCATACGGACTTTTTTAGCGCCCGTGAGGTAGTCGGCTTCTGCATTGCGATAGCCTAAGGCAAGCATAACGGCGGAGCGCAAGCCTTTGGCGCGCAAGCCCAAAATTTCGTCGATTTGGTCGGGAACGAAGCCTTCGATGGGGGTGGCATCGACTTCAGCAACGGCTGCTGCAGCCAAGCCAAAACCGAGCGCAATGTAGGCTTGTTTGGCAGCCCAAGTGCGTCGAGCATCGGCATCTAAGGCATTGAGGCTACCCATGATGAAGCCCTTGAAACCGTCGAGGCTTTCGCGGGTTACGCCGCGTTGGGCGACGATGTCGTTTAGGTAAGCGTCTACGTCGGCTTCAGACAAATTGTCTTGAACGGCGAAAACGAGCAGTTGCGAGCTTTCTACGATTTGGGCTTGATTCCAGCAGGCGGGCTGCATGGCTTTGCGGACTTCTTCGTTTTCGATAACGAGGACGCGGAAGGACTGCAAGCCGAAGGAAGCAGGCGCGAGGCGGATAGCTTCGAGGATAGTTTGCAATTTGTCGGCGGGCAATTTCGCACCGTTCATGCGTTTGGTGGCGTAGCGCCAGTTAAGCTGCTGGAGGAACTCTTGTTGGAGGCTCATAATGCGTGTGCGTATGGTATTTGTGGAAGAGGAATGCGATAAATGTAGCCCAAAGATAAGACGTATATTTGTATATACAAATAAATTAGCATTTATTTAACGCAGTTGCTAAAAATGGGGCATTTTTTTGGGGCGTGCCGCTGCTCCGCGCCCGCGAAACGCGGGCTTAAAGGTCGCAGCGTCGGGCTTTTGAGCCGTAGCATGCTACGGCTCTACAATCCCTCACGCAAAAGACAATAAAGCATTTGGAGGAATTTTGTGAGGAGAGGGCAAAGAGAAAAGAGAATAATTTTTGGCGAAAATGGTTTATTTTTTTTGGGGTATTTAAAAAAATCTTAACTTTAACCCCGAATTAGCGGTAGCGGCAAAAATGATTGATTTAGGTTGCTACACACTACAATTACCAACCGTCTAACTGTTTTTTTCATGAAAAAATTGACTTTCGCACTCAGCCTCTGTGGTCTGTTCGTGTTCTCAAGCTGTGGTGGCGATTTGGCTACACAAATGGCTGATGCTTTCTGCGCCTGCGCTAAAATGGAAGGTGATGCCGCCGCCAAATGCGAATCAGATGCAAAAGACAAATTCAAACCACAAGTCGAGAAACTCGAAGACTCGAAAAAAATGGAATTTGCTGCCAAGATGATGGAAGCAGTTGCCAAAAAATGCCCAGATGCCGCCGCCAAAATGGGTGGTAAATAAGAATAGGCATTCTACAGGCTTGTAGATTTAGCAGCGAGTTGTCTAAAATTATAGGCAACTCGTTGTTTTTTTTGCAGGCTCTTGGTATTGGCATAGCGATGCGGAGCAGTGGCGGCGTAGCCGACAGATGCAAGCCTGCGCGTAGCGCGGGCGCAGCAGCCGAGCGACCGCGCAGCAGCCCCGTAGGGAATAGCGAGCTGCGTAGCGTAGCGCCGCCGCGCAAGGCGCGGCGGATGCCCCAACTGAAGAATAAGTTTAAGTTTTGCGCAAAAAAAACGCAGAATTTTCTTTTTTTTTTGCAAAGTACGCTGTATTATTGTAATTTCGCAGCCTATATTTGTAATCACTCACTATACTGTTCTCAACTCAATGAAAAAAGTAGCATTCGCCCTCTCTCTGTGTGGGCTTTTCGTATTCTCAAGCTGTGGTGGCGACCTCGCTTCTCAAATGGCTGACACCATGTGCAAATGCGCTAAACTCGAAGGCGAAGCCAAAGAGAAGTGCAATAAAGAAGGCGAAGAGAAATTCAAGCCACAGGTAGAAAAGCTCGACGATGCCAAAAAAATGGAATTTATGGCTAAATTCATGGAAGCTGTTGCCAAAAAATGTCCAGATGCAATGAAATAGTAGCCCCTGCGGTTATCGTTTCTCGCATTCCTCTCCTTATTCAATCATTATCAACTCCAAGCACCATGAAAAAAGTAGCCTTCGCCCTCTCCCTCTGCGGGCTTTTTGTATTTTCCAGCTGTGGCGGCGACCTTGCAACGCAAGTAGCTGACAGCATTTGCAAATGTGCCAAACTCGAAGGAGAAGAAGCAACAAAATGCAATAAAGAATCTCAAGACAAGTTCAAAGAGCAAGTCGAGAAGATGGAAGATGCTAAAAAAATGGAATTCCTCGCAAAAGTTATGAGCGCAGTTGCTAAAAAATGCCCTGACGCTGGTCCCAAAATGTAGGACGCACCTTTGGGCGATACCTTCTATTACGGCTGCTCTATTTAAGTATAGGGCAGTCGTTTTTCTGTTAACAGTTTTTGATACTTATCATGCGTAGCCGATTTTATGCGAAATTGCTTTTGTGGGGCGAATATGCGATTGTAGCAGGCGGCGAGGGGTTGGCGCTGCCGCTAAAACTGTATTCGGCTTGCTGGCGCGAAAGGGGAGCGGGGGCAGCTTGGAGGCAGTCGCAATCGGGTTTGGCGCGTTTGCTGGACTATATTTTCGCGCAAGAAAATCTACGCAATCGATACGATACGCAGGCTTTCGCTGAGGATTTGGCGGCGGGCGCTTGGTTGGATTCGGATATACCGCAAGGGTATGGGGCGGGCAGTTCGGGCGCAGTCGTAGCAGCCGTATATGAGCGTTATGCCCGCGAAAAAGCGGAAAAAATCGAGGTTTTGCAGCGAGATTTGGCGGCTTTGGAAAATTGTTTTCATGCGGCTTCTTCGGGGCTTGACCCTTTGGTGATTTATGCGGAGAAAGCCACGCATTTGCGTGCTGAGGGGGCGCAGTTTCTTGATGATTTGCCTAATGCTTGCCTGCCGACTTATCTCATAGATACAGGCATCAGCCGAAGTACTGCGCCTTTGGTAGCGCATTTTCGGGGTTTGTGTGCGGAGGAAGATTTTCGGCGCGAGCAGTTGCCGCAGTATCTGGACTTAACGCAAAAATGCCTGCGCGCTTGGTTGGCGGCAGACAGCGGGGAGCTTTGGGCGAATTTATGCGCCCTTTCGGCTTGGCAGCGAAAAAACATGACGGCGATGATACCAAGCGAGCTTAGAGAAAGCTGGGACTACGGATTGAGTAGCGGAAAATACGCGCTCAAGCTCTGTGGGGCAGGCGGCGGGGGCTTTGTGCTGGGGTTTGGGCAGATAGAGATAGAGCAAAAATTGCAAAAATTGTACTGACAAAAAAACGCCGCTTCCCTGCATCAAGGCAGAAAAGCGGCGTATGAAGGGCGAATAGTTATTCGCCCCTACATTTGTTTTTTACTCCTCCCACTCGGAGTCTACGAAATCTCCGTAATCTGCGTAGGGGCTATCGTCGTTGGCAAATTCTTCGCCGTAAGCCAGTGCGCGGTCTATGAGTACGCGTCCGCAGTGTTCGCAGTTTAAGATGCGTTTGCGGTGGCGAAGCTCTACTTGCACCTGTGGGGGTATTTGCTGATGGCAGCCACCGCAGGCGGTGCGGTCGATAGAGACTATCGCCAAGCCGTCGCGGAAGTAAAACGTGCGCAGGCGGTCGTACTGTGCGAGCATACGCTCGTCGATGGCTTTGCGTGCTTTTTCGCGTTGTTTTTGGTAATTTTTTTCGTCTTTATCGGTCTTAGCGATGATTTTGCGCAGCTCTTCTTTTTTGGCTTCCAGCTCTTTTAGCTTCTGGTCGCGGCGTTTGATAGTGCCTTCGAGCAAAATTTCTTTGTTGGCGACTACCGCACGGGTTTCGCGTATGCGTTTTTGGCTCAGCTGTATTTCGAGCTGCTGGAGCTCGATTTGCTGCATGATAGACTCGTATTCGCGGTTGTTTTTGATTTGGTCTTGCTGCCGCTCGTACTTGTTGATGAGGTTTTCCGCCTCACCGATGTCGGCATTAGATTTTGCTACTTTCAGCTCCAAATCCTTGATATCGACGCGTACACGCTCTATACGCTCTTCGATTTGCTCGATTTCTTCGTTCAGCGCATTCACTTCTTCGGGCAATTCGCCTTTGAGTTTATGCACGTTATCGATTTGGCTATCGATTTTTTGTAGCTCGTGTAGCGCCGTCAGACGCTCCTCTACAGTGCTTGTCGTTACGACAGGTTTCGTCGCTTTTGCCATGTCCCTATATTGAAGTCAAGAAGTTTATGCCCAAATTAGCCCGCAAAGATAGTGATTTTCAATGAAAACGTATTCGCTCGCTCATTTTTTTTATTTACCCTTCGCATGGAGCTAATTTATTTAATTATTTTTGTTTTTTATTTACCACGCCAAAATTTTAATTGCCTTTGTGAGCAATTTTTTAATTGTATCTAATCTTAGGCAAGACAAAAGCCCCACGATAAAAATAGCCCCTGTCGGGGCTTCCCTTTCCTAACCGTAGGCGAGCGAAGCGTTAATAAGCTGCCCCAAAAAATCTAAGCCAATCAAAAAAATTAGTCCGTTGCCAAAATTTTCAATTCCGTGCGGCGGTTTGCCTGCCGCGCTTTGCTTTTGGCGGCGGGGCTTTGAAGCTTATTGATGTAAGCTTTCGTATAAATGGGTTTTTGGCAGCCATAGCCGACTGCTAAGACTTGGCTGGCGGGTACGCCTTTATGTACCAAATAAGCCTCAACAGTCTGGGCGCGCTTTTTTTCGAGCTGATTGCTGTAAGGTGGCGCGTCGCAGTCGTCGCGGTGTCCGCCGATTTCGAGCCGCAAATTGGGCTTTCGCAGCAAGAGCGTGGCAAGGCTGTCGAGAAAAGGGCGAGATTCGGGGCGAATAGTCGCCTTCTCTATATCAAAACGCAAGCCCTGCGGACGGCAGATGCTACCCACCGCAAACGCCGTATCTCGTAGCGAAAAGGTCGCCGCTGTTTGCGCCCAAGCCGATAAATTAAGCCCCAAAATGAATGAAAATAAAACGATTTTTTTCATAAATTGCCTTTTTTAGCTAAACAAAAGCCGCGTTTTGCGGAAAATCTGCTCGCTGTATTGCTCCATAATCAGGATTTGCCCATTTTCCTCGCCGATAGAGCGCACGGAAGCCACATCAATCTCGTATTGCTCCCAATCCTGCTCGCCCATCAGCATCAAAATCGAGCCGCTAATGCGCACCGCCGAATTGCGCAGCACAAAATTATGCGCCGAAAATAGCGTATGATGCCTGTCAAAACTCGTTCCGCGCAAGGAAAGACTGCTATAAATCCGCAGCGTTTTGCCGAGTTGCGCGCTGCATTTTTGCGCAAAATCGAAGGCTTGTAGCCAAAGTTCCTCTGTTTGTGCTTGCATCTGATAGCGAAGTTTTTGTTTTTTGGGCGTGCCCGCCCTCCCCGCCGCTACGCGGCTTAAAAGGTCGGTCGGTCGGGCTGTCCGAGCCGCAAATGTAGGGACAAGGCATGCCTTGTCCCTACATTTGCGGCTCTACCATCCCTCACGCAAAGATGGCGCACGCCGCGCAAAGGGCGCGGCGCGCAGATAATTTTTTTTCTTGCACAAAAGCCTGCGCCCTGCGCCCCTTTCGCTCCCGTTGGTCGCGTCTACTTCGTGGTGGCGCAGGGCAGGCGCGTGAGGGATAGTAGGGGCGAATCAACATTCGCCCCAGAGGGGCGATGGTGAAACGCCCCGAATAGCCCGACCGCTGCCCCCTTTTTGGGGCAGCGGGCACGCCCAAAAATAAATATAAGTCCCCAATAAAACACCAATGCCCGCGCAAATCTGCATCTTTATACCCGTAGCGCCGTTAATTATATCTTAAAGGCGCAAGCGGCTGTTGCTTATGCAAGCGGGGCGGCGTATTTTTATCTGCTGCAAAGGCTTGACAGTCAATAAAAAAGCCTATTTAATTTTGAATAAAACACAAGTGGAGGAGAAGAAGATGCAACAAAAATCAGGCTACGAGGCGCTTATATATAAAATCGACGAATTTACGCGGAAGTACTACATGAACGACCTTATACGCGGCTCGCTCCACACGCTGGCGCTCGTATTGGCGATGTTTATTTCCTTCACCCTGCTGGAGCACTACGTTTTTAGCTCCTCCGTCTCCTCGATGGAGTTCCGCAAAGGGCTGCTCTATAGCTTTGCTGGCGCTACAGCGCTGGCGCTGGGCTATTGGATTTTGCGCCCGCTGGTGTCTTATTTTCGACTCGGAAAAGTCATCAGCCATGAGCAAGCAGCGCAGATTATCGGGCTACATTTTAGCAACGTACAAGACAAACTACTCAACGTCCTACACCTCAAACGCCAGCACGCCGAGTACGAAACCGACCTTTTGCAGGCAAGCATCGACCAAAAGGCACGCGAACTAAATCCCGTGCCCTTCAAAGCCGCTATAGACCTTAGCGAAAACCGCAAATATCTGCGCATAGCACTGCCGCCCGTATTCTTGCTGCTCGGTCTGCTCCTCTTTTCCAATATCATACAAGACAGCGCTGGGCGTATCTTACTCAATAATCAAGAGTTTGAACAAAAAGCCCTGTTTAAATTTGTCCTAAAACAGGAAAACGCCCAAGTCGTACAATACGAAGACTACGAACTGGAGGTAAAAGTCGAAGGCGAAGCCATACCCAATGAGATATTCGTCGAAGTCGACAACCTAAAATATAAGCTGGAGAAAATTAACCCCACGACCTTCGTATACAAGTTCTCCAAACTGCAAAAAGATACAGAATTTCGCCTCTCCGCAGGCAAATTTACCTCCAAAAAATACGCTATCGACGTGATGGAAAAGCCCAATATCGTAGGCTTCGACATCGTGGCGCGTTACCCCTCTTACACAGGACGTAAGGAAGAAACGATGTCCAATATCGGCGACCTCACCGTACCCGCAGGCACCCAACTCGATTGGCTTTTCAGCGCCCAAAATACCGATAATATCCGTATCGAATTCGTCGGCGACTCCGTCGCAGGCAACGCCCTACGCCAAGGAAGCGATAATTTTTCCTTCTCCAAACGCGTCCTCAAAGACGGACAGTACAAAATCCGCGTAGCCAATAGCAATATACCCAACGGCGATTCGGTAACGTATACCATATCCGTCATTCCCGACCTTTTCCCCACTATCGACGTGAAAACCTTCCGCGATAGCCTCAATCAAAAAATCGTCTACTTCGCAGGCGATGCCGCCGATGATTACGGCATTCGCAGCGTCCAATTTCACTACGAACTCACGCGCAACGGCAAAATCGCCGAGCAAAAAAATATACCCATCGCCACCGCCAAAGGCAAACAAGTTACCTACGACCATATCCTCGATGTAGGCACCCTCAACCTCCAACCAGGCGATAAACTTAGCTACTACTTCCAAGTCAATGACAATGATGCCGTGCAAGGCAGCAAATCCGCCCGCACGACCACCATGTACTACGAAGTGCCCACCCTCGAAGCCATCGCCAAAGCCGAAGAAAGCAATAACCAAGACATCAAATCCGACTTGGATAAATCCATACAAGAGCTGCAAAAGCTCAAAAACAATATCAACAAAACCCAAAACTCTATCCTCCAAAAATCTTCCCTCAACTGGCAAGACCGTAAAGAGCTCGAAAAACTTATCGACCAGCAAAAAACAGTCGAGGAAAACCTACAAGACGCAAAAAAGAAACTCGACGAAAACCTCAAAAACCAAGAGGAATTCAAAAAAGAGCCAGACCCCGAACTGCTCGAAAAGCAAGAAATACTCGAAAAACTGTTTGAGGAAGTCATGAACGACGAAATGAAAAAACTCTTCGAGGAGCTGGAGAAAATGCTCGAGCAACTCAATAAAGAGGAAATCATGGAAAACCTCAAAGAAATGCAAATGAGCAACGAAGAGATGCAAAAAGAACTCGACCGCATGCTCGAACTCTTCAAACAAATGGAGGTCGAAAAAGACATCAACGAAGCCATCGACCGCCTCGACTCCTTAGCCAAAAAGCAAGAAGAACTTAGCCGCGAAACCGAAAACGCCAAAAACGACCCCGCCAAACAAGAAGAACTGCAAAAACAGCAGGACGAAATCAACAAAGAGTTCGATAAAATCCAAGAACTCCTAGATAAAGCCGCCGAGAAAAACGAAGAACTCGAAACCCCTATGGGCATCGACAAAAAAGAACTCGAAAAGCAAGCCAAAGAAGTCGACGAAAACCTCGACAAATCCAACAAAGAGCTGAAAAAGAAGGAAAATAAAGACGCTTCTAAGTCCCAGAAAAATGCCGCCGAAAAGATGAAAGAAATGTCGGAAGACATGAAGGAAAAAATGGGCGAAAAGAAAATGGAGCAAATGAAGGAAGACCTAAAATCCCTGCGCCAACTGCTCGAAAATCTCGTCGACCTCTCCAAAGAGCAAGAACGCATCGAAATGGAAGTCAGCCGCTCCCTCGTTACCGCCCCCAATTACGTCAAACTCGTCCAACAACAACACAAAATAAAAGACGACTTCCGACACGTCGAAGACAGCCTCCAAGCCCTCGCAAAACGCGTATTCCAGTTACAGAGCTTCGTAACGGAAAAAGCTACCGACATCAAAAAATCCCTCAACAAAAGCCTTACCCTGCTCGAAAACCGCGATAAACGCACGGCCACCGTCCAACAACAACATACCATGACCGCGCTCAACGACCTCGCACTCATGCTCAATGAATCTATGGAAGACATGCAGATGGAAATGGCAGGCGAAATGCCAGGCGACCAAATGTGCGAAAAACCAGGCGACGGAGAAGGCGAGGGAGAAGGCGAAGGCGAGGGAGAAGGCAAGGGCAAAGGCAAAGGTAAGGGCAAAGGCAAGGGTAAAGGCAAAGGCAAGGGCAAACCCGATGTCGGCGGCGCTCGTAAAGGGCAGGAAGAATTGCGCAAGCAACTCGAACAAATGCAAAAAGACGCTAAAGACGGCAAACCCAGCCCCAGCAGCAAACAATTCGCCGAAATGGCTGCCAAACAAGCCGCCATCCGCAAAGCCGTCGAAAACTACAAAAAACAACTCCAAGAGCAAGGCAAAGGCGGTAAAGGCGGCAAAGAACTCCAAGACGCTATCGACCAGATGAACAAAATCGAACAAGACCTCGTCAATAAGCGTATGCCCAATGCCGAAACCATCCGCCGAAATCAAGACATCGTAACCCGACTCCTCCAAGCCGAAAATGCCGATAGAGAACGCGAATACGAAGAAAAACGCAAGTCCGAACAAGCCGAGAAAGTCGAACCCCGTATGCCCCCAGCATTAGAAGACTATCTCCGCCAACGCCAAGCGCAAGTAGATATGTTTAAAACCGTATCGCCTACGCTCAAACCATACTACAAAGGACTCGTAGAAGATTACTTCAATTCGCTCAAGTAAGCAATACCAAATAAGAAGCAAGGCGATTTATAGCCCCATTGGGGCTTCCCTTTTCCTAATCGTAGCCGAGCGCGTAGCGCGTAGCCTGCGATAAATACAGCAAACAAAAACGGCGTAAATAATTGATTACCAATTATTTACGCCATTTTTTTGCTTGAAAATTAGACTGTCTTCGGTTTAGTTGCCGCCTGACATTTTGTTTGATTTTCCGTTGGTGGTGGTACCGCCCGACATTTTATCGGCTTTGTTGGTGGTGTTGGTGGTACCGCCCGACATTTTATCAGCTTTGTTATCAGTTGGTGTAGGCTTGGGAGTCGGAGTGGGCGTTGGTGTTGGAGTCGGTGTAGGCGTTGGTGTAGGGCTGGGCTTGGGGCTGGGCTTCTTTTTGCCCGTTTTGGGGTCAACAGTAGGTGTAGGCGTTGGCGCTTCTGCTGCCAACAGCTGTTGAGCTTCTGCTACTGAGTTGGCATAGCATATTTTTTCTTGCTCTGCCAAAAATAATGTTTTCGCTTCTGTTACTTTTGCCTCGATTTTTTGCTCGTCTGTCTGTGCAGCACCGCCATCGAAGCTCATCAGACCCAAGCTGCCCGCGCCGAAAAAGCCCGCAGCCAAAACAAATAATAGTGCCTTTTTCATAATGAAGAGAGAATGAGAATTGTTAAATGAATAGTGTTATAGCTGCTGTCAAAAATCAATCCAATTTAGCGCTTTTATGATGCTTATATTGCTGATAATCAGCAGTTTATTCGCATTAAAATCAGGGAAAAATTTTAGGGACGGCTTTTAACAAAAAACATCCCGCCGCGACCTTAGTGGGCGGCAGGATGCAAAAGAAGTTGTATGTATGATGCTTAGAGCAACCAGGCTTAGTTGCCGCCAGACATTTTGTTGGCTTTGTTGGTTGTATTGCCAGTACCGCCAGACATTTTATCGGCTTTGTTGGTAGTGTTGGTAGTACCGCCAGACATTTTATCAGCTTTGCTGTCTGTTGGTTTGGTGGTCGTCGTAGCATCGCTGCCTTGTGAACCGCCCGTGTTAGGAGTGGGTGTAGGCGTAGGAGCTGGTTTGGGGGTTGGTTTCGGCTTGGCTTTGCCCGTTTTGGGGTCGACTACAGGCTCTGGTGCGGGTGCTGGAGCTTCAGCAGCCAACAGTTGTTGGGCTTCAGCTACTGCATTGGCATAGCAAACTTTTTCTTGCTCTGCTAAAAATGCTGTTTTCGCTTCCGTTACTTTGGCTTCGATTTTTTGCTCGTCTGTTTGTGCAGCGCCGCCGTCAAAGCTCATCAAGCCCAAGGTGCCAGCACCGAATACGCCAGCAGCAAGGATATATAAAAATGCTTTTTTCATAATGCTAAAAAAATTGGTGTTTTTGTGAGAAAACAAATGAAGGTTGTTGGTCGGTTTTTAACCGAAATTAGCCGCCTGTTGGAGTTACAACAGCAGCAGCGCGCAAAGAATCTAAAGCTTTTGCTTTGTAGCCTTCTTTTTTACCGTTGCAGTCATTGTCTGCAGCAGTTTGCCACTCAGTTTTAGACTTTTCGATTTTGGCTTTTGCTTCTGCGTCAATTTGCTCGGCTGTTTTGGCACTGCCGCCGCAGCTTGTAAGGATAAGTGCAAGCGCGGCAAATGTGCCGAATAGTGCTTTTTTCATAAGAATTTTGGTGATGTAGAATGTTTAAGAACTGTGCAAATTCCGTGTAATACCCCCAAATGCAAGAATTAAGGGCATTCCTCTACAAAGATAGGATTTTACCTAAATAGCTTGCATATAAATCGTACAGTTTTTTTTAGCAACTACACCACAAGCAGGAGCATCATACATACATAAAAATAAGATGCTTCGAGTAGCCTTTTTTGGTGTATGAAGGGCGTTTTTTGGTGTATGAAGGGCGTTTTTTGTGGCGTGCCCCTGCTCCCCGCGCTGCGAAAATCGCAGCGCTTAAAGGTCGCAGGGTCGGGCTATCCATTGCGAGCCGTAGCATGCTACGGCTCTACATTTCTATCCCTCACGCATTTCTATCATTCGGGCGCAGCCTCTCTTTTATAGCTTCTGCCCCGTCGCTTTCGACAAATACGACACGAAGCCCTTTGAATGCGCACGAAGCATATGCGACCTGATTTTATATTTGTGCACAGCGCGCTTGATGAATGCCCGATTACCAGCCTTTAGAGCGGAGAGATGCGCCTGAATATCTTTAATCTGCAAGACACAGCCTACCGAACCCTGTAGCGTATCCTGCGACGAATAGGCAGCAAGTTTGTGTATGTCCTTGTTGCGCAAAGGCTCTTTGCCGTCGTACACCAAAAATACAAGGTCGAATATCTGCCCACCCAAATCTGCAACTTCGTTCTTGTCGCAATAAGCAATTACGCCGTCTTTGTTGATTTCGATAGCGCAAAAACTCCCAGCATTGAAGCGAATGAAATAGCCCGCGTCATCAAGGTTTACATTCCAATTGCCTCCATTTTCGGTGTCTGCAAAGAGAATGGCTTCAGCCACAAAGGCGGCAACGAGTTCCGCATCTTTTTTATTGGGGATAAATTTTTCAAGCATTTTTTGCGCCTCGGCTTCGCTGTGGATTAGCGGCATAGTTGAAATTATTGAAAAGATGAAAAGCAATAAAAAAAGCGCCGCAGCCAAAAGCCGCGACGCTCCGCATGACTATAAACATAACTGTTTGCGATATACGACTACAGTTTTACTACCTCGTGTGAGCGGGTGTAGGGGCGCGCGTAGCGCGGTGCGAAGCACCAAAGCCCCGCAACACGCGACCCCGCGCCTAGCTCCCCCCTTTTTAAGGGGGGAAACCGCGTAGCGGTGGGGGGGGGCGCGGGGGCACACCCAAAAAAATAAAAAAGTCCGATTATTTGCAGTCCGTAGGGCGAGCGCCCAAAGGAGCAACGAGTTCGGCTAAGCGTTTTTCGTAATAATCGAGCAGCAAATTGGTGATATTTAGCTGTATTTCGACCTTGCGATACTGCCCGCCGCGCTCCGCAGAGGGGTGCTCATACGCGCCAATCGTGATGGGCACGTTCATAAATAGGAGTTGAGCACGCACCGCCCAAGCCCGCGCCAGACCTAAGTCCATGTTGCCTTTGAGCGTTTTCGTGATGTCGGCAAGCACGGTTTTTTCCGACCAAGCGCCATTGACGTAGTGTTGGTAAGGCGTGCCTTTGGGGATATTGATGGCTTCGGGGTATTCGCGCTTGTCGAAGGGGCTGCCGTCGGTATGCCCTTCCAAGTGTATGGTGAAGTCTTTTTTGCAGCGTAGATTGGGCAGGCAGTACTTGGTGAGGATTTGGGTATTGACCCATTCGGCGATTTTTTTGTAGTATTCGGGGTTGCCGATTTTGCCAGCGCCTGCTTTTTCGCAAAGGAAGGTGTTGATGGTGTATTTCATGCCGATAGTGCCGAGCGGCGCATAGACGACGGTCGTTTCGCAGGGCTGTTTAGTTTCGTTGAGAGCAGCGTGCATAGCTAAGGCAGAAGGTGGCCCGAAGCGCTCGCGCTCTTCGTGGGTTTCTTTTTGGGCTTGGCGCACGGCTTCCTCGTAGCGGCAGTCCCAGATAGCTTGACGCAGGCGGGTAACGGCGCATTCGAGTTCTTTATCGAATTTGAGGCTATGTTTTTTCTGTAAGTCGTCGATGAGGACGACGAATTTTTGAGCCTCTTGGTGTGTGGGGCAGGCGAGGCGGCGACCTTTGATGACCCAAGATTTGACTTGAGCGATTTTATCGCAGTAGAAGTCTACGAGTTGGGCATGTCCTTCAGCGCCGAGAGAGTCTTTGCTGGCGATGAATTGTTTCCAGTTGGCATTGAGGGCACTGAGTTCGGCAGTGGATTTTTCGACCATTGCGGCGAGTTTGTCGGCTTTTGCTTGGGTTTCTGCGTCGAGTGTGGGGCTATGTTTTTCCATAGTTTGGGCCACGTTCTTTTGCATTTCTGCGCCTTTGGTGCAAAATTCGGCGATGCCTGTGATGGTGTAAGCGCGGATTTGCAGGATTTTATCGCAGTATTCGTAGACGAATTTGGTAGCGGGTAGGGCTTCGGCGGGTAGAAATTCTGCCCATGCTTTATTGAGTGCGGCGACTTCTGCGTTTTGTTTTTTGACGGCTTCTTCGAGTTTTTTGACTTTTTCGATGGTCGTAGCGTCTAAGGCGGGTTTATGTTCGGCGCGGGTTTTGGCGATATTATCGACCATTTCTTGTCCGCGTGTGCAGATTTCCGTCATACCTATCATGGTGTAGGCTTTGATTTGTGCGTCGCGGTGGCAGGGATAATCGAAGGTAAATTCGTATTTGTTGGTCAGTTTATCGGCGGGGAGAAACTCGCGCCAAGCTTTATTGACTTGGTCGATTTCGCCTTTTCCGCTGCCTACTTCGGCTTCGAGCCAGTCGATTTTGGTGAGTACATCGTCGGGGATAGCGCCTTGATAGGTAGCCTGTAGGGCTTTGATTTTGGCGAGCATTTCGGGGCCGTATTTGCATTTATCGACGGCTGCGCGCAGTATATATTCCTTAATGTTGGGAATAGGGTAGCAGGCGATAAGGGGGAGTTCGGTATCGAAGCCAGGAGAAACGTCGGTGGCGATGAATTTATCCCAAGCGGGGTTGAGTTTGTCGATACCTGCCCAGAGGGCTTTCATCATGACGATTTCGTCCTTGAGTTTGGTTACTCTGGTGGGGTTGTAACCGCCTTCGGCGAGGCGCACGACGCGAGTTTCAAAGCTTTTGCGGGAGTTGGCGAGGTCGCCTTTGCAATAGTAGTCTGTTGCTTCGATATAGTAGTATTTGGAGAGGGTGCCTTTTTCGCAGACCATTTTAGCAGCGTCGTGGTCGGGGCTAAGTTTGGGCACTTGGCGATTGGAGATGAAGGTTTTCCAAGTTTTATCGAGTTTGTGGTAGGCAGCGATTTTGACAATCATGCCTTCGTAGCGATCTTCAAAGCCTGCGATTTTTTCGTATTGTGGTTTGCCCATTGCTTTGATTTCTGCCATGAAGCGTTCGGCTTCTTTGATTTCGTCGGCGCAGAAATTGGAATTGGCGTACATCAGGCAGTACTTGAGGTAGTCGCTAACGGCGCTTTTCTCTGGTTCGGGAAGTTTGCTGACGCTGGAAGTTTTTTCGTCAACTAAAAACTCTTGCCAAGTGTTTTCAAAGTTAATAACTTGCGCTTGCAGGGTGGGCATGGCAAAAAAGCCCACTGTTAGCAAGGCAAACAGTCGTAGATAGCGTATCATACTTGCTTTACAATTTGGTTAGATGAATAAAAAACGCGTGAAGATAAGCAAAAACTGTTAGGAATTTTAACATACCTTGCCCAAAGTTTGAGCCTGTAGCATAAATCAAGCCAAGGGGCGGCGCATAGGCGCGGGCTGTCTTGCCCGATGCCTTAGGCGCTTTTTTGTAAAAAAACATAGATAAGTACTAAGACAAAATTAAGTTAAGGTATTTATATTCAAAAATAAGGCTTTTCGGGTAAGTCGATCTTATCGTTCTTTCTTCTCTACTTTTTTGCCCAAAGCGGCAAAAAAGTAGCAAAAAAACGCTTTTTGCGTCGAAAAACTTGCTCGGTCAAAAATTGCAAAGCAATTTTTGACCTCCCTTCAACAGTTTCGACGCAGCAAGGTGCGCCTACGGCGCAATTTATTGGCTCGCTACGCGAGCAAAAATTCCTTAATTTATTTCCGTTCCAGTACTTATTATGCGAGTTTGGGGGATATTTTTTGTTTTGTTTTTGCTTGCTGGTTTTTTGCGGGCGCAGGAGTCTGCGCACTATGTACACCCGAAAAAGCCGAGTTTGCCCGTGCGCGTAGTCAAGTTGGGCAGTCGTCTGAGCGGCATAAAAGGCGGCATAGAGTGGCATATACGCAAGCAAAAATTTAAGGATAAGCCTGCTTTGCCGCCTTTGCGTTTTCGGCGCAAATTTGAGTTGCGTACGGATGCCGTGCAGGGGCGGCGGGTCTGGACGCTCGTCCCGCGCAAAAACGCTACGAAAACCCTTATTTTGTACCTACACGGCGGTGGCTACATACATAATTTGTTGGGCTTCCATTGGCAGCTTATCGGCAAATTGGCAAAGGAAACGGGGGCGACTATCGTAGTGCCCGATTATCCGCTTGCGCCGAAGGCAAAATTTGAGGAAGTTTATACTTTTGTGCGGATAGTATACGCTGATTTATTGCGCCGCTATCCGCAGCATAAAATCGTGTTTATGGGCGATTCGGCGGGGGGCGGTTTGGCGCTGGGTTTTGCGCAGCTTTTGCGCGACGAGGGCAAGCGAAACGCCGAGCATATTGTACTTCTATCGCCTTGGCTCGATGTATCTTGCTCGCACCCCGAAGCGCCCCAAGCCGAGAAAAAAGACCCGACCCTAAGCATCGCAGGCTTAAAGCTGGCAGGCATCGCCTACGCTGGCGAGGATACGCAAAACCCCAAAGCGAGCCCCTTGTTTGGCGATATGGCGGGGCTGGGAAAAGTGAGCATTTTTATCGGTACGCACGATGTTTTTATCGTCGACTGCCGCGCCTTGCAGACGAAACTACAGGCGGCAGGCGCGGCACACCATTTTTATGAGTATCCGCGCATGTTTCATGCTTGGGCGGTGGCGGTATTTTTGCCTGAAGCAAAAAGCGCTTTTAAGCAAATCGCTAAAACTATCGGAGAATAATTTTTGTTGGCAGCTAAGACCGTCGACCTGCGTGAGGGATAGTAGGGGCGCATCAACATTCGCCCACTGGGCGATGGTGATACGCCCCGAATAGCCCGACGGCGCGACCTTTCTGCATACGCCTTGTGGGCAGCGCCCACGCCGCGCCTTTGCGCGGCGGCGTATGCAGCAAAGCGCCGACACGCCCAAATTAAAAAAAGGGGGAAAGATTGAACGCTCCATTACTAAAAAAAATTGCGCCTTTCTTTGAAATCAATGCCAAAAATTTCTTATTTTTGCGCGCTGCCAAAATAATCTTTTCCGCACTGCAACATAAGTTTCAAAATATAATATCCAAGCACCAACGAAATGGACATTTTAAAGAAAAAATTTGAAGAAAAAGCCGCGCCTCATGCGCAGGACATCAAAAATTTACTGAAAGAACACGGCAATATGGTCATCGATACGGCGACCATTGCGCAAATATATGGCGGTATGCGCGACATTACCTCGATGGTTTGGGAACCTTCCTTGCTCGACGCGCAAGAAGGCATCAGCTTTAGAGGCTATTCTATCCCCCAACTGCGCGAGCTGCTTCCCAAAGCCGAAGGCAGCAAAGAACCCCTGCCCGAAGGTCTGTTTTGGCTCATGCTCGTAGGCGAAATCCCTACGAAAGAAGAGGTACAATGGCTCTCCGCCGAATGGGCGAAGCGTGCCACCGCGCCCGCGCACACCTTCACGATGCTCGACGCGATGCCGCTCGATGCGCACCCCATGACCCAATTTAGTATGGCGATTTTGTCGATGCAAACGGACAGCATTTTCGCCAAACGCTATGCGGAAGGTATGCCAAAATCCGAGTATTGGGACGCGTACTATGAGGACAGCATGAACCTCATCGCGCGCCTGCCCCGCGTGGCTGCCTACATTTATCGCCGCGTTTTCTTCGGCGGAAAGCATATAGAATCGGATAATACGCTCGATTGGGGCGGCAATTTTGCCAAAATGTTGGGCATCAACGGCGGCGACGATTTCACCAATCTCGTGCGTTTGTACCTCACCATTCACGCCGACCACGAAGGCGGCAACGCTTCGGCGCACGCCACGCACCTCGTCGGCTCCACGCTTAGCGACCCTTATTATTCGCTTTCGGGCGGCATGAACGCGCTGGCAGGTCCGCTGCACGGCTTGGCAAATCAGGAAGTCATCAAATGGATTTTTGAGATGGTCGAAAAGCTGGGCACAGACCGCCCCACAGACGAGCAAGTTGCCGAATACGTCAATAATACCCTCAAATCGGGCAAGGTCGTACCAGGTTACGGGCACGCCGTTTTGCGCAAACCCGATCCGCGCTACACGGCGCAAATGGACTTCGCAAAGGAATACATCAAAGACGATGCGATTGTAAATATCGTTTGGCAGATTTTCCGCGTCGTGCCGCCAATTCTCGGCAGCTTGGGCAAAATCAAAAATCCTTGGCCTAATGTAGATGCGCATTCGGGCGCGCTTTTGATACATTTTGGCATGAAAGAATACAGCTATTACACGGTGCTTTTCGGCGTTTCGCGCGCCTTGGGCGTGTTGGCTTCGGGCGTTTGGTCGCGTTATTTGGGCTTCCCCATCGAGCGCCCCAAATCCGTTACCACTCAAGACGTAAAAGCCTTCATCGCGCAAAAACTCGCCGTGCAGGAATAAACGCCGCCATTTCAAAATAAAAGCGCCTCCCTATCTGTAATCGCTACCGATGGGGAGGCTTTTATTTTCTCGCACTTAGTCGTAACTTTGCCGCTTAGTCAGGGGGATTTTTTTTGGGCGTGCCCGCAGCCCCAAAAAGGGGGCTGCGGTCGGGCTATTCGGGGCGCAAATGTAGGGACAAGGCATGCCTTGTCCCTACAGCGCCCCTACTATCCCTCACGCAATAAATGGCGCACACGCCGCAAAGGCGGCGCGTGCAGTAGGTTTTTGTTTTTTTATACGCAAAAATATATTTCAGGCTATGGACAAATTTAAAATGATAAAAACATTGGTGGATTTAGTAGAAAAATCTCGATACTTTTTAAAAAATTCTGACACCAAAGAGGCAAAAAAATTTATAAAACAAGTCAAAGAAAAAACGTTCAACAGCATATTTAAAGAAAGCACAAATAATGAATTGATAAATGAATATAGCTACTGGCAGTCTATAAATATAGACTCCAGCAGTATAAGGCATGACTTGGATAGGACGGCTTATTTAGCTACTGTTACTATGACTGATTTGCTAAATGAAAACATAGATAAAATCAATTATAATTACATTTGCATAGCCCTTTACCAACATCTGTTTGATATTGAAATGATTGCTCCGCAAGACGCTTCATACATAACTATTACAGGCAATAATGGCGAAGGAAAAACAACTTTTTTACAAGCCATAGCGCTTGCTGGCGCTTTTTTAAAAGAAGAAAGTATTGTAGTAACTACTGCTTTCAGGGGTGGTTGGAGGACTTCAGCAATGACAATAACAGGTGGAAATAACAGATTACTAGCAGTTGCCTACGGCACTGCACGCCTGCAAATGATGGGCGCTCAAAGTCAACATAAAGAAGAAAATTTTCAATCTTTTATATACAGTCTCTTCCACGATGATGGAAAATTACTAAATATCGGATACTGGCTCTCACGCCCAAGTCGCGCGAAATATAGGGCAGAAGTAGCAAGGGTTTTAGGCGCATTGTTGCCTACAGCCAAACCGCAATACGACGAAGAAGAACAAGATTTTATTTTCACAGAAGGGACGCGAAAAGTCAGCTCTTCGCAACTTTCAGCAGGGAATAAAAGTATCTTGGCGATGGTAGGCGATATGATAATACGCCTTTGGCAGCAACAGCCCGAAGTCGAAAAAATTAGCGATTTGGAAGGCGTAGTGCTTATCGACGAGATGGAAACGCATCTACACCCAAGCTGGCAGCTAAAATTTCCGAGCCTACTACACGAGATTTTTCCGAAAGTCTTGTTTATCGTTACTACGCATAGCCCGATGATAATACTTGGTATGCCCGAAAAAAGCGTTTTTTACAATGTCTATACAGAAGAAGAAAAAACCAAAATCGAACGCGTAGATATAGATGTTGCCAATCTGTTGCCCAATCATATACTGACTTCGCCGCTTTTCGACCTCAACGATATACGCAGCGTGCAAAACAAAGATGCAGGCGATACACAGACAGAAAAAACCTTCAGCGACATCGCCAAGCGCGAAGAACTACTACAAAGGATGCGCGAACTCGCCAAAAATGAAGACACACAAAAACGCCTGCGCGATTTAGCCGAAAAACTAAAAAAGTAGCAAGCGATGCAGCATAAAATCAAAAAAGACTTCGCCAACACACCACCCGCATTGGCTAAAGTTTTTGAGGAACAAAAAGAGGCATTGCTTGCAGAAGCGTCTACACACGATTTCAAAGGCTACCGAGTTGTAAAAGACCTTTTACTCGATTTAGCTAAGCATAAATGCCTATACTGCGACACCCGCGTATACCTTAGCAGCGACGAAGACGACAACAATAAAACAAAAATAAAAGCCACAGCCACTATAGAGCATTATCGCCCCAAAAGTTGTGGCTACTGGTGGCTCGGCTACGAGTGGACAAATTTATACATACTTTGCAAAGGCTGTAACGGGCGCAAACTTGGTAGATTTCCGATTGCAGGCACAAAAGTAAAAGCGCCTGTTATCAATAAAAAAGGGCTTCCGAAATGTTTTGACCTCAGCCACCGCTTTCGCGTCGACTGCCCAGAGCTATTGGCTGAAAAGCCGCTGTATCTAAATCCCGAATTGGTAGACGATGCAGATTACTATTTTTGTGTACAAGAAAACGGAAAGTTGACAGTACGCGATGGACTACAAGGCTACGAGAAAGAATGCGCAGAAACGACGCTTACCATACTGCACGCAAGTAATGACACCATCGACAGAAAAACCATCATCAAAGATTGGAAATTATCGTTTATTGAAGAGCTTGAAAAAATAGCCAAAGGCGCTAATACCAACGATTTGGACGACAAAATTCTAAAGTTATACAGTGAGGCGCAAGATATGGATTTAGAGTTTAATTTAACTCGGCGGCAACTCTGGCAAGAGATGGAGAGACTTTTATTAAAAGGTGTGTCCCCCGATTATGCCGATTTTTTGCGCTTGTCTGTGCTTAAATTTATAGACCGACTAACGTAAACCGCCCCCCAAAACACCCGACTCCCTCCGACTAACCGATTGCGAGAGGGATAGCAATGTAGAGCCGTAGCATGCTACGGCTCGCAATGGATAGCCCGACGGCAGCCGCTTTTGGCGGCTGGCGGCTCGCCCAAAAAAAAACTACAATTTACTGAAAATCAACCATTTATATAGATACTTCTCCTCATGTCAAGACAATGTATAGCGGACTTTCCGCGCCACGAAGGACAAACCGTAAACGTTAGCGGCTGGATTTACAACATACGCACAAGCAAAACAAACCTGTTTTTTGAACTGCGCGACGGTACGGGTTTTTGCCAAGTCGTCGTATCGCTCGACCAAGTCGGCGAAACTGCTTTCGAGCAAGCCAGCACGCTGACGATAGAAAGCGCCGCGCATTTTGTGGGCACCCTCGTCAAAGATGAGCGGCAAAAAGGCGGCTACGAAATCCAAACGCAGAGCCTAAACATCATACATATCGCCGAAAATTATCCGCTCGCCCAGCGCGAAAAGGATTTGGGCGTATCTTTTTTGCAAGATAATCGGCATTTGTGGCTCCGCAAAGAGCGGCAATGGGCGATTATGCGCCTGCGCAATGAGCTGATAATGAGCATTCACGACTTTTTTCAGTCGGAAGGCTTCGTGCAAACCGATGCGCCCCTGCTCATGGGCACTGCCTGCGAAGGAACGACAGATTTATTTGAAACGGACTTTTTTGGCAAACCCGCCTTTCTCTCGCAGTCGGGGCAGTTGTACGCCGAAGCGATGGCGATGGCATTGGGCAAGGTCTATACCTTCGGTCCGACTTTCCGCGCCGAAAAATCCGATACGCCGCGCCACTTAGCCGAATTTTGGATGATTGAACCCGAAATGGCATTCTTCTCGAATGAAGAAAACATGGACTTAATCGAGCGTTTTGTAAAACACGTCATCGCGCGCGTTTTGAAAAGAGGGACGACCGAACTCGCCGCCGTCGGGCGCGATACGAGCAAACTGCAGTTGGTTGTCGATGCGCCCTTTGCCCGCGTTACCTACCACGAAGCCGCCAAAATCCTACGCGGCGAAGTGGAAGTAAACGGACGCAATGCCATCGCCGTGCAAGAGGCAGACCTCGCCGCCGCCAAAGCCGCCATAGAAGAAAAAACAGCCGAAATCGCCCGCCGCGAAGCCGAAAACAAAGCCGCAGGAGTCAAAAAAGGCGTGCGCCAATTCAACGAAGGCAAAATCATCGCCCTGCAAGGCGAAATCCAAACCCTGCAAGAGAAAGTCCGCAACATACCGCAGTGGATAGAATCCGCCCGCAATTTCAATAAAGAGGGCGAAGACGATTTGGGCAACTCCGACGAAACGGTGCTCACCCGCGTATTTGATGCGCCCGTGATGGTCTACAACTGGCCTGCAAAAATCAAATCCTTCTACATGAAGCAGCACCCCGACCAACCCGAATTGGTGAAAAACGTCGATTTGCTTGCTCCCGAAGGCTTTGGCGAGATTATCGGCGGTTCGGAGCGTGAAACCGACCTCAATCTATTGCTACAGCGCATCGACGAGCATCAACTCGACCGCGCCGATTTTGAATGGTATACGGATTTGCGCCGCTTTGGCAGCGTGCCGCATTCGGGCTTTGGATTGGGTCTGGAGCGGCTTGTGCGCTGGGTTTGCGCCCTGCCGCACGTGCGCGAAACCTCGCCCTTCCCACGCAGATACGGACGTATTGCGCCTTAGTTCCCTAAGCCGAGTATTGTAGGGGCGAATAATTATTCGCCCCCTCCCACAACAAACATCATAAACAATAAAATGCAAATAAAAAGCGGTCAAGAGCTGGAATTAACCATCGTGGATATGGCTTTCGGCGGGCAAGGTCTGGCAAAAATACCGACAGCAAACGGCGATTTCATCGTCTTCGTGCCCAATGCGCTCCCTAATCAGCGCGTATTAGCCCGCGTCGTAAAAAATAAAAAGACCTACGCCGAAACCAAACTTGTGCGCGTGCTCGCCCCTGCCCCCGATGAACTGACGGATTTGCCCTATCAGCCCATCGCGGGCGCGCCCTATGCCCGTCTGCCCATCGAGCGCCAACGCCATTACAAACGCTCCACGACGCTGGAGATGTTTGCCCGACTAAGTGGTATCGGCGCAAAAACGGCGGAAATTTTCGACGAATTCATCGACTCGCCCCGCACTTGGCATTATCGCAACAAGATGGAGTACTCCTTTTCGACGCTTATCGCCGACAGAACCACAGGCGAAGAGTCTGAAGGCTTTGCATTGGGCTTCAAAAAGCGCGGACAATGGTGGTCTGTAGAGCAATTGGAGGGCGATAGCGGTCTATTTGATGTAGAACTGGAGAATGCGCTGAAAAGTATACGCCATTTTTGCGAAAATACGGGCTTGCCCGCTTGGTCGCCGCGCTTGGCGGCGGGTTTTTTCCGCTATTTCGTCGTGCGCAAGTCCTTCGATAGCAACCAACTGCTGTTTAATCTGGTCGTAACCTCGCCCCAACTCGCCCAATTTGATACTGGAGCTTTCGTAAATTGCTTGATGAGCCTCATTTCGCCCGCCCGCATCGGCGGAATCTGGATAAGCACCAACGATGACAGCGGCGACGCGGTGAAAATGGACGAAAAAAACGCCAAGTTGCTCTATGGCGCAGCCAAAATTCAGGAAAAAATCCTCGATTTGCGCTTCGATATCAGCATGGAAAGCTTTTTTCAGACCAATCCCGCCAGCGCCGAGCGTTTATACAGCAAAGCCATGCAATACGTCGAGGAAGCCCTCAACGAAATGCCCGTAAATAGCAAATATGCGGCTTCGCGCATCGTTATGGACTTGTTTTGCGGCACGGGCACCATCGCTCAACTGCTTGCGCGGGTGCCTTCGGTGCGCGAAATCGTTGGCGTAGACATCGTCGAGCAGGCAATTCTCGACGCTAAAGCCAATGCGCTGCTCAATCCCTGCGATACGCCCATCAATTTCTTCGCCGCCGACGTTGGAAAGTTCCTCCAAGAGCAACCGCAGTACAAAAATCGCTTGAGTCTACTCGTTTTAGACCCTCCGCGCGCGGGCATCGCCCCCAAAACCCTGCAAAAAGTCATCAGTTTGGGCGCGCGCGCCATCGTCTACATCTCTTGCAACCCCTCCACACAGGCACGCGACGCGGCGACCCTGCTCGAAAGCGGCTACACTTTGCGCCGCCTCTCGCTCGTCGACCAGTTTCCGCACACCTCCCACATCGAAAGCGTCGCGCTTTTCGTGCGGGGATAGGTTTTTTTATTTTTTTGGGCGTGCCCGCAGCCCCAAAAAGGGGGCTGCGGTCGGGCTATTCGGGGCGTTTCACCATCGCCCCATTTGGGGCGAATGTTGATTCGCCCCTACTATCCCTCACGCAAACTCGCTTCGCCGCCAAAGGGGCGGCGAAGCTGCGAGTAGACGCGACCCAAAGGGGAGCGAAAGGGGCGGCGAGCGCCAGCCCTTGCCGCTCTCTTCAAAAAATAGCCCCTACCTAAAAACATACAAGCGCAGCCGATAATCCGAATACAGCAGCCTATAGCCCGCCTGATTTACATGCGCCCAATCTTCGGCGCTCGGCGCGTAATCGTCTGTGTCCAATAAAACCGCCTCATAATGCGCCCGACTGCGTAGCGGCAAATAGTCGCGGCTCTCCTCAAAGGGCATATACACCCGCCATTTTCGCCCCTCACAGCGCCGCAAACCATAATACTCCAACAAAGGCTTATCATAGCGCGAAAAGCAATAAATTTCTTTCACGCCCTCCGCACAAAGCAAGGCACTGATTGCTACTGCCGCCCTATCCAGTGGCGCACTCCAGCGCAACTCATAATGCCGATACGCCGAAAGCAGCAACAGCGTCGACACAGGCAGCAGCCCCCACCAACGCAAGCGAACCAAAAGCAAGCCCAACCCTACCACTACAGCCAACGCCGAAGGCGCAAACACCCGTAGCGGCTGCCCCGCTCCCACAAAAAGCGGCATCAGCAGCAGCCCAGCCAACACCAACCAAACCCAAGCCCAGCGCTCGCCCCCTTTGAAGGCTGCCCACAAAAACAAAGCCCCCAGCAGCAGCAAACCCCAACCCAAACCCACGAAATCCAAGCCCGCTACCAGCCAATCCGCCCATTTGTCGTACCATGCCCATGAACCCGCCCAGCCTCTATTTTCAGAGGCTGCGCCCTCCGCCGCTGCCCTCCACAAAATGCCGCCCCCTCCCGCCAACAAAAACGGCGCATACAAAAATAAAACTACTGCCGCCGCCTTTATTTGCAGCCAAACCCAATCCCAAGAAAGCAGCGCCCAACGCCTATAATACAGCGCCACCAAGACCCATAAAACCGACAAAAGCAAATAATAATATATATAAGTCGGCACGCTATACAAACCCCAAACCACCGAAAACCACCATAAACGCCCCGCCAAACGCCCACCCTCGCCGTTTCCCTCCCTTGCCGCCTGCCAATACCAAGCCCCCCCAACTATCTGCCCCGCCAGCGCCGCCAGCATAAATACATAGCCCCGCGCAAAAACCATATACAGCTGCAAAACAGGCGCAGAAAGCAGCGCCAAACCCATTGCCAGCGCCCAATAGCCACCCCGCCAGCGCCAAAAAGCCCCTATCCAAATCACCCAGAGCAGCAAGCCACCCAAAAGCAAAGGCAGCCGCAAGGCGTATTTATCGCCCAAAAAAGGCAGATACTGCGCCCAAGAAGCCAAAACCGTATACAAAATGTGGTTATTGTGCGGGCTTACGGCACTCACTACCGCGCCATGCTCTACAAAATGTAGATAGCTCCAAGCCTCATCGTATTGCAGCTCCCAATACCACCAATTCGCAATGGTGCGTAGCACAAAAATAAGCGTCAAAACATAAAGCGCCCCACGCAAAAAAGCAGGCTCCGCCGACCATGGAAGCCGCCAAAATTGCAGTTTTTCGCGCCAAGCCGCCCATTCGATAGACCATTCTTGCGTTTTTTTCTCAATTTTGCGCCAGCAAAGCGGCAAAAGCAGCCAAAAAAATAAAGCAGTAGCCGAAAGCAAATAACGCAGAAAAGCGTAACGCGCAGGCGGCATGATGCGCTCCCGCCAATAGTCCGCCCAAGCCTCCCGCTGTAGATAGCGGAGCAGCTCGACACTCGCCGTTTCGTAGTCCCAAAGCCAAAGCCCAAGCGCCAATAGCGTCAAACCTACACCGAAAAGCAGCCAAAGCAGCCGAAAAACAAAACTAATCGGCGCGGTATTTTGTGCCGTCATCGGAGCGCTCTACGGGGGTTTGGAGGAAGTCGGATTTTAGCAGACGGTCGCGTTCTATAGGTGTGCGTCCCGCTTCACGCTCCAGCGTGGCGAGGCGCTCGTGTAGGCGTTCTTGCTCGGATTCGAGATACATGATTTGCTTTTTGAGCTTCGTGAGGTCTTCTTTTTCGCTGCTGCCTTCGAGCCGCAATTTTTGCATTTTATAGTAGGTGCTCGATAGTATCGCAATGATGGGAATTGCGAAAATCATAATGGGGACTATCATCGTTGAATGGTTTTTGGCTGTTTGTAAGGGGCTACGCGATGCGGAGGGCTGCCGCCTATGGCGGCAGGTGCAGCCGTGCAGGCGCGGCTCTTGTAGAGCCGTTGCATGCAACGGCTGTACCGAGCGAACAGCGAGCCCGTAGCGTAGCGGCGACCGCGTTGCTCCCCCCTTTCAAGGGGGGAAGCGCCGCAGGCGCGGGGGGGTACGCGGGCGCAGCCCCCAAAAAAAAATGAAAAAAACTTAGACTATGTTGGAGCTTTCTGCGGACTTGCGATTTGGCTACGCGACGGCGACGGCTTGGCAAATGTACGAAAAAATCAGCTTAGAGGCGGGGCAATTAGTGGCTTTAGTGGGCAGAAATGGGGCGGGAAAAAGCACATTTTTGCGCACATTGGCGCGGCAAGAGCCCCTTTTGGGCGGCGAAATCTGGCTAAAGGGGCAAAAAACGAGCGCCTACAGCCTGCCCCAATATGCGCGCATGGCGGCGGTCGTGCGCACGGAGCGCGTGCAGGTGCCGTATTGTACGCTGCGCGAGCTGGTGCAGATGGGGCGCTTGCCCTACATGGATTTTTGGGGGCGCGCAAATCCAGCGGACAAGCAGGCGACGGCAGCGGCGCTGACGGCTTTGGGCATAGCGCATTTGGCGGAGCGGCAACTGGGCGATTGTAGCGACGGCGAGCAACAATTAGCCCTGCTGGCGCGCGCCCTCGCCCAAGATACGCCCCTGCTGCTGCTCGACGAAATTACTTCGCATCTGGATTTTTTGAATCGGGAACTTGTTTTTGAGCGGCTGCGGACAGACTGCGAGCAGCGCGGGCGTTTGACGCTTTTGGCGACACATGAATTAAATTTGGTTTGGCAGTATGCAACGCATTTGCTGGTTTTTCAGGGGCGACAAGCGCGCTTGTATCGGAGTTCCGAACTTTCGATGGAGGCGCTTTTAGCCCTTTGGCGCGAGTAAAAAATTGCGCTGCGCGACCATACAAACGGCGGCGAGGGCGGCGGTTTCGGTGCGTAGGCGCGTGCTGCCCAGTGTTACGGAACGGCAGCCTGCCGACTGCGCGGCAGCAACCTCTTCCGCAGTAAAATCGCCCTCCGCGCCTATCAATATGTATACGGGCTGCTGCAGAGGGTTGGCGCGGGGCAAAAATTCCAACAAATCGGGCAAATAAGCGCGTTCTTTATCGCTGTGGCAGTGCGCAATATAGGCAAGCGAAGCGGGCGGCAAAGCCTGCAAAAACGCGCTTATTGGCGTAAGCTCCGCTATATGGGGCAAATGAAAATGCAAGGACTGTTTCATCGCCGCTAAGCCGATTTTCTCCAATCTATCGACGCGGATTTGTCGGCGCTCGCTGCGCGCACAAAGCAAAGGCGTGAAAGCAGATAAGCCCATTTCGACGGCTTTTTCAAGTAGCCATTCGATGCGCTCTATGTTTTTGGTGGGCGCTACAGCCAAATGTAGCGGGAACGCGGGCAGGGGAGAGGCAGGCGGCAAGGGGGCAAGCAGCCGCACCAGCGCCCGCCGTTTTTCGATGCTCATAAGCTCCCCGCGCCAAGCCGCGCCGCGCCCGTCGCAAAGCTCCAAATGGTCGCCGATTTGCTTGCGCAGCGTGCGTACACAGTGCGCCAACTCCTCTTCCTCCAAAATCGCTACCCCTTCTCGCTCGTATGATGAAAAATAAAATAATTGCATTTTTGAAAAAATAAATTGCGTTTATATTGCATAACAACAAATTGTTTGTATCTTTGTGAGGTAAAGTGAAAACAAAAAGTGTTGATATTTTTGATTTTTTGGGCGTGCCCCGCTCCCCGCGCCATAAATGGCGCTTAAAGGTCGCGGGTCGGGCTATTCGGGGCGTATCATCATCGCCCCATGGGGGCGAATGTTGATTCGCCCCTACTATCCCTCACGCAATTTTTTTAAAAAAACGGCTTGCTACGAAATATACTATGATAGTCGAAGAAATAGAAAGACCATCGCCAAGCTCTGCAGGCGGCGAGATGCCCAAATTTTACCAGCTCAACCGCGAACGGGAGCAGGATATAGTACCCTATAGCCATTGGCAAGCAGGGGTGGAGCGTCCAAGCTTTTGGCAGCGGCTGGGGCTGATTTCTCGTGCTTTTTGGCATAGTTTGCACCCGCGACAGCTGCGCAGGCATATTACTTGGGCGGGTATCGGTTCACTTCTGGGGCGTTATGCCTTTTGGCTGGGGGCGGCGGGTTTGCTGGGCTATTATGTATATCGGGAGCAACCCTTTGCCTTGTCTTCAGACAAAGGTATAGCATCAATGGCTTCAGCGGCAATTTTGCCAAGCCCAACAACAAAACCCACAAACCCAGAAAATACAGCCACACCCCCCGTAGCCATAGAAAAGCCCATTGTCGCAACTTCTCTGCCTGCGGTAGCTGTTGCAGCAAACAGCAGCGAAAACGAAGAAGCGAAAGCCTTATTGGCAACGCTCGATAAGATAGACCCCACAAGACAGCAAGTATTTTTGCAACGATTTGGCAAGGTAGCGCAGGACGAAATGCGCAAATTCGATATACCTGCTTCCGTTACTTTGGCATTGGCTATCGCCTACAGCCAATTCGGCACAAATCCATTAAGCGCAGAACACAACAATTTTTTTGCTATCGCTTGCCACGAGGCTACATCAAGCATGGCAGCGGGAGAAAACTGTTTTGCGCAGTACGAAAACGCTTGGGCAAGTTTCCGCGCTCATAGCCAGCTCTTGCAGACGGAAGAATATCGGGAGCTTCGACAAGTGGCGAAGGGCGACTATTGGGTTTGGGCGCTGGGTTTGGAGCGTATCGGCTACCGAAATATCGGCGCGGGCTTCTCTGCCGAGATGCTCAAGCTGATAATCGAGCGCTACGAACTAACGCAATACGACAAATGAACTGCCTTAGCCATTTTTTAGCACACAGATAAACGCAGATTTTTACGGATAAACACAGATTTTGATAAATCTGTATCCTTAAATCATATCCAGCGTAAAGATATGAATTAACCCCCCAAAACAGCCATAATAACAAGTCTGGTTTAAGTTGAGTGTTTCTAAATCGACGGTTGATTGCGGGAGCAGTCAGCCGTTTTTTTATGTTACAGATATAGTTTTTTGCGCAACACTAAGGGGGCAAATTGCGCCCGACTTTTGCAAAATAAATGCTTTTTTAGTATATTTGGCTATGTATTTGCTTAAATCCAATCACCCTCGCACTCTACTATTTTATTTTTACCAATCCAAAAAAACAAACTCCGTATGATTAAATGGTTCACTGCCAGCCTTATGTGCTTGGTTTTCGCCTCTACGCTACAAGCGCAAGCGCCCGTCATCAAAAGTTTCAACAAAATACCCACTTCTATCGAAGAATTTGTAGCCATGCGCGACCGCGAATCTACTACGCCCGAAGGTGGCGCAATGATGGTCGTCGTAGCGCTCTTGATGTACTCACAAGATGCAAAATTGGGTATGCAAGCCTATACGGTAGCTTTAGACCAAATGAATCTGGTAGAAGGCGGCTCAAACGCCGTGTACATGGGCTTTTCGCCCACACAAGGAGAAAGATACAACTTAGAAAATTACTACGGAAAGCATAAAGACCACTTGGGCAATAGTTATATTTTGGGCACCAGCGTCAACAATAACTATCGCCTGCCCGCCGCGCCCTACAAGATGGAATTTACGCGCAACAAATACAGCGAGCAAACCAATGGCGACATCAAAGTATTCATAAAATGCTCTGGCGCAGATTCTGCCCGCCCTGTTACCCTGCGCAAAAATAATCGCGGCATCTGGAAAGTAACTACTTGCAACTCCCTTTTTGTAGGCGTGCGCAAACAAGCCGTCGACGATAGACTGTAGTAAAAACAGAGATAGCAACAAAAAAAATAGCGGCAGCGCCCTCGTCATTTGGGAGCGCTGCCGCTATTGCTTTTTACACAATACAGCAGTAAAAGTAAGCCGTCTACATCAGCAGCGAGCGCCAAAGGCTGCCAAAGGCTTTGCCCCAGCGCCCCACCCGCAGATACGACAAAAACATAATCCGCATGATTTTGTAGCGCAAAAAACAGCGGGTAACGAAGGAGGGCGCAAATTCCGTTTTCAGAACTTTGAAAAGTTGCCTGTAGCCGCTCTCTAAGCCTTCCAATTTGTGCATCGCCATATTCGCGTGTAGGCGATAGAGGAGTATTTTGTCTTCTATATAATCGTACAGCCGCTCTTTTTTGCGGCTGATGTCCACATAAAAAAGTAGGTCTTCAGCGTGGCTCATACCCTCGCGCATGGCGTATTTGCTGCCTTCCTCGCGCCGAATAAGCCAGCAGGGCACGGAAAAACAACGCATGTCCAAGTGCATCAGTGCCGTATGCGGATTGCCCCGAAAATCGGGCTTGCGCAGCTCTACGAGCTCCTGTAAATCGGCACTGCGACGCTCTACGATACCATCGACAAAATAAATATCGGCATTTTCGCGCATTTTCGCTACTCGCAGGCGTAGGCTATCCATAGGCAAAACATCGTCGGAATCGAAAATTAGGAAAAATTCGCCCCGCATCGCTGCGAATGCCGTGTTGCGTGCAGCGCTCACGCCCTTGTTTTCTTGCCGAAAAAGCCGAATGCGACCATCTTCGGTTGCCAAACGCTCCGCTATCGCCGCCGTAGCGTCTGTACTGCCATCATCGACCACCAACAACTCCCATTCTTCATACGTTTGGGCTTGTAGCGAAGCTATCGCCTGTTCAATATATCGCTCGGCATTGTATGCCGCCATAACAATAGAAATTAGGTTTTCCTGCATTGGATAAAACAAACTAAAAAACTGTTCAGTAAGAGCGAATAATTATTCGCCCCTATCAAGCACAAACTGACAAACATCAACCCAAAAAATAACCTTCCTTATTCGCTGCCCAACCAAAATGCGCTTACTTTGTGTCACAACAAGCAAGCATTTTCAATAATCAGCAACAATCTTACGCAATCTTATGGACAAAATTTTAGTGCCTGTCGATTTTTCGGCATCATCAGACTGGGGTTTTTATTACGCTTACGAGCTGGCGCGCCAATTTGGTGCTACGCTCATCGCCCTACACCTATACCGCCCGCCTTACATAGAAACGACCATGCCCGCCAATATGATACAGGCTATCATCGCCGAAAAAGAATTGGCAATGTTGCGCCACTTGCGCTCCAGCACCCAACCGAGCCTCGACGCTCAGGCACGCGGCGAACAAGTCCGCATAGAACACGTCGTAGAATCTTGGGCGGTATCCAATATCGGCGATGTAGCCAAAAAATTGGGCGCTGACCTTATCGTCATGGGTACGCATGGCGCAGACGGCGCATGGACGAAGGTCTGGGGCACCAATACGAGCAAAGTCATTGCCGATGCACCCTGCCCCGTGCTGGCGATACCCGCAAAAACAGCTTTCGCGCCACTCACGCGCTTGGCGTATGCTACCGATTACGATGTTACGGACTTAGACAATATCAGCCAGCTCGTCGCCTTTGCGCAGCTGGTCGGCGCGCAGGTGCATTGCATACACATCAATACGATAGAAGGCGAGGAGGAGCGCGAACGCGCTCAAGCCTTCGAGCAAGCCTTCAAGGCGCGTTTCAACGAGCAGCAACGCAATTTGGTGAGCTTCTCCGTTCGCTCTGCTGTCAGCATCGAAGACGGTCTGGAGACCTTTCTGCGCATCAATGGCATCAATATCCTATCCATGCTCACGCACAAACGCGGCTTCTGGGAAAAACTTTTCGGCAACAGCGCCAGCGTAACGCGCTCTATGGCAATGCGCACGCCCACGCCCTTACTCGCATTCCACAAGTAAAAATTGCGCTCCAATAGCGCCACGATACACAAGCTCCACAGCTTAAAGACGCTGATTGTTGAGTAGCGAAGTCGCCCTTTCGATGAAAGTCGAATAGTGGCGGCTTCGCTTTTTTTAGGCTTTTTTTGGGGGGCGTGCCCGCCGCTTTGCCCCCCGCCGCGCCTGTGGCGCGTCGCCCCCACGCGAAGCGTGGGGGGCGGCGGTCGGGCTATTCGGGGCGTATCACCATCGCCCAAAGGGGCGAATGTTGATTCGCCCCTACTATCCCTCACGCATTTTCCAAGATTCAAAGGCTATTCGTAGTCGCGCAGGCAGCCCAAATACTGCTGTATCGTGTTCGACAAACCGAAATACAGCGCATCCGTGATAAGGGCGTGCCCTATAGACACTTCCAACAAATGCGGCACTTGTCGGCGGAAATAGGCGAGATTATGCAAATTTAGGTCATGTCCCGCATTCAAACCCAAGCCGCAAGCGGCAGCAGCTTTGGCTGTCGCTGCAAAGGGCGCAACTGCCGCCGCAGGATTAACCGAAAACTGCTCGGCGAAGCTGCCCGTATACAGCTCTATGCGGTCTGTGCCCGTGCGGGCTGCCGACTCCACGAGGGCAGGGTCGGCGTTGAGGAAGATAGAAACGCGGATGCCTGCGGCGTGTAGCTCTTTCACCACATCGCTTAGCAAGGATTGATAGCGAACGGTATCCCAACCACTATCGGAGGTGAGGGCATTGTCGGCATCGGGTACGAGGGTACATTGATGCGGTCGGCAGCGAATGACCTCTTGCAGGAATGCGTCGGAGGGTTTGCCTTCGATGTTTAGTTCGGTAGTTACGACGGCTTTGAGGGCGGCGATGTCGCTTAGTCGGGCATGGCGCTCATCGGGGCGCGGATGAATCGTGATACCTTCAGCGCCGAAACGCTCGCAGTCTTGGGCGACTTGTACGAGGTCGGGATAGTTTGCGCCCCGCGAATTGCGTATGAGCGCTACTTTATTGATATTGACGCTTAGACGGGTAGGCATAAGGCTAAAATTTTAGAAAGGCGCAGCGCGGCAAGAGCCGCGCTGCGCCTTGCGTGAGGGATAGCAGTGGAAGCGGCTTTGCCGCTGAAACGAATAGCCCGACCGCGCCCCCTTTATTGGGGCGCGGGCACGCCCAAGAAAAAAAAGCTTAAAAGACGGATTACTTACTTAGTAGCATGAACCACTTTAGCAAGCTCGGAAGCGGGCAAGATGCCGTGTATGATGCCATAAGTCAACAAAAATACGGCAGCACCTGCGAGGAAACCGAGCATGGCGACCCAAGCGACCTTGCGCATATACCACATGAAATCGATTTGCTCCAAGCCCATAGCGGCTACGCCAGCGGCAGAACCGATGATGAGCATACTCCCGCCCGTGCCTGCTGTGTAAGCGAGCAAATGCCAAAGTTTGTCATCGCCTGGTATTTGTTCGGGCGTGTACATACCCATCGAGGCGGCAACGAGCGGTACATTGTCGACGATAGCCGAGCCGAAACCAAGCAAGACCATGACAATATCCCCCCCTGACATACCTGCAGCAACAGCTTGATTGGTCGGTAGTTTGCCGTCCAGCCATTCGGCAAAACTTGAAAGTACGCCCAAAGACTCAAGCGAGGAAACGGTGAGCAAAATACCTAAGAAAAAGAGCACGCTGGAAGTATCAATGCGAGAAAGCGCGTGTTTTGCGCCTGCCAAGTGTCCGTGCTCCATCTGTCCTTCGTCGGGGTGCAAGCGCTCAGAAACAAGCCAAACTACACCAAGCGCCATCATAATGCCGACATAAGGCGGCAAATGCGTAAGGGTTTTGAAAATGGGCACAAATACCAACCCGCCCAAGCCTGCGATGAGCATAATCAGCGACTGGCGGCGGTCTTTGGCGCTGCGGTTGGCATCTTCATTGGGGATTTCTGCGATTTCGCCTTTCATGACAGACAGACGAGAGAAAATAAAGGTAGGGAGAAGCGTGCAGACGATAGAGGGCAAAATTATCAGCGCGACCATATACGTGGTGGATATCTTCTTGCCAATCCAGAGCATCGTCGTCGTTACGTCGCCGATGGGCGACCAAGCGCCACCTGCATTGGCGGCTATCACTATCAAGGAGGCAAAATATAGGCGCTCTTCTCGCTCTTTTAGAAGCTTTTTCGTCAAAGAAATCATGACGATAGTACAGGTAAGATTATCGAGGAAAGCGGAGAGGAAAAAGGCCAAAAAGGCGATAATCCATAGAAGGGTAGTTTTTTTTCGCGTGGTGATGCGTCCCGTGATAACAGAAAAGCCTTTGTGCATATCTACCAGCTCGACGATGGTCATCGCGCCGATAAGAAAGACGAGGATTTCGGCAATTTTGCCTAAGTGGTGTAACAGGGTGGGCTCTATTTGGTTGATTTCGCCCAATACTGCTGCCATGTTTTCTTTGCCCAGCTTGTCGCCTATATGCTTTGTTAGCTCGCCCGCCTCTGGGTTTATGACATCAAGATGCCCCAGCGCCAAAAGCGCCCAGCAGAGCGAGCCCATAATCAGGGCAGGCACCGTTTTATCAATTTTGAGTGGGTGCTCAAAGACGATGAGCAGGTAGCCGATTATGAAGGTTAAAACAATTACCGTTATCATACTTGCGTAGTTAAAAAGGTGTGTGTGAATGTCGTGTTGGTGTAACGGCGCAAAATTAGCTAAAATCGGCAAAAGCACTAAGATTGTGCAATAAAAACAAAAAACCGACTGCAACTTCCCAAAAGAAGTCGCAGTCGGTTTTTATTTGTAGTGCCCCAGAAGGGACTCGAACCCTCACAGCATTGCTGCCACTGGCTTCTGAGACCAGCGCGTCTACCAGTTTCGCCACCGAGGCGGGTGGTTTTTTGTATAGCGAGTGCAAAGGTAAGTTAGATATATGAAGAAAGCAAAATTTTCGGTGCTTTTTTTAGAAAAAGCTGCTTATTTTAGTGCTTTACGGTTTCGTGCGTGTGTGCTTCGCGCTTTTTGGTGTATTTGGCTATAGCGTCTTTATCGTAGCCGACGTGCAGACGAATCCACAAGGCGCGGGCGGTGCGTGCTATCCAAGGAATCAAGAAGATGCCCAAGCCTACAAGTAAAAAGAAACTTTGCCCCACCGTAAGCCCAAATAAAAATATGCAGATAGCGAAGCCGCCCAGCATATAGCCGCTGCTCAAAGCATAGCCCACATACATCGCCCCCCAATAAAAACCTGGCTCCAACTCAAAGGGCTGATGGCATTTGGGGCATTCCTTATGCATATTGTAGATGCCCTCTAAGGGCGAGGTCTTAAACATATCGCCTTCGTGGCAATGCGGGCATTTCCAGCGTAAAGCCGCCCATATACTTTTGAACATAGTATTTATCGTGTTGCTGATTGTATATAAAAATATGATTGTTTTTTTATATACTGCAAAGGTAGGCTATTTTAGCGGCTTTGCGGCTATAAGGGGCAGTTTTGGGGCTGATATTTGTCAATTTCGGGCAAAAAAATTGCAGCACGATAGGCGCTGTATTGCTATCGTGCTGCATATATGATGACCAAAATCGAGGTTTTCGACTATTGGTATTTGACTTTTTCGGTATCCCAGTACCAAACCATTTTGCGCTTTTTGCCTTTGTATTGCGCTTCTTGGGGCTGAACGAAACGCTTGTCTTTGATACGAGCGGCTTTGCCTTTTTGGGCACGCAGGTAGTAGAGTTTCGCGCGGCGAACCTTGCCTTTTTTCAGGTTGGTGATAGAAACAAGCGTAGGGCAGTTGAAGGGGAAGATACGCTCAACGCCGATTTCGTGCGAAATTTTGCGCACTGTAAACGTTTTGCTCAATCCCGTACCGCGTACTTGGATGATGTCGCCGCGAAAAGTTTGCTCGCGTTTTTTGTCGCCTTCGACTATCTCATACACGACGGCTACATTGTCGCCTGGTTTGAAGTACTCAAAGCGGCTAAGGTCGCGGCTTGATTGCTCGGAGACGTATTTAATGAAGTCCATGATTGCTATTTATATTTTCTGTTATTCGACTAATGGCATAAATCCGCCTACTTGGCGGCTCTTCTCAAAGAAGCGAGCGCAAAATTAAAAAAAAGCTATGGAATAAAAAAATTATTTCTGCGCGGAACTTATTTTTTTCTTCAGTTTTGTCAGACAGCCGCTATCACCGACATTTCTACCCTTGCTCCACGCGGCAGCCTGCGCACCTCTACGCACTCGCGGGCGGGCGCTGTCGAGCGCTCGAAGTATTGGGCATAAATCTCATTCACCACCGCATAATCGTCCATATTCGTCAAAAATATCGAACATTTTACCACCTCGTTCCATGTCAGATTTGCCGCTGCAAGTAGGCTTTGCACATTGCGCATGACTTGGTGCGTCTCTGCCTCGATGCTTTCTTGCTGCATTTGCCCGTTTGTGGGGTCAATAGCGATTTGCCCCGAAGCAAAAAGCAACCCATTTGATATAACTGCCTGACTATAAGGCGCTACGGGCTGGGGCGCATTCGGTATAGATACGATTTGTTTTTTCATGGCTTGGCGTATTTTTCGCAAAGATAAGGGTTTATTCGTATTTTTGGGCTTGCATAGTTTTCTAAAATACGCGAAATGTTTAAGCTCTTCGCTTTTCCTTTTTTTCTTTCCCTGCTTTTATTTTCTTCCTCCCCGCTGCCCGCCCAAAGCTGGGAACTAAGCGCAGGCGCGGGCTACTCTGTCGCCAATCACCCCCATTTTCCCTCGCTTCGGCAGCCCGTTTTGGGCGGCGCGCTCGCCTTTTATACACCGTATAGATGGGTGCAAAAGTCGGGCGGCGACTGGCGCGACTATTGGACGCGGGCGCGCTTTTCTTGGCGCGTCTACGCGCAGCAGCTCGGCAATGCGCGCATACTCGGCAACGCTTGGGCATTTGTGCCCACGATGTCGATGCCTTTGCAAAAAGGCGGGCGCTTTTGGCTCTCCATTGGTTGGGGCTTGGGGCGGGTGGGGCGCAGATTTGAGGCAGTAGGCAACGCCGAAAATATCGTTATGGGCGCATATTGGAACGCCGCCGTTACGGCTTCGCTGCAATGGCGATTTTGGCGGGGCTGGGGGCTAAATTTCGGCATTTTGCACCTTTCCAATGGCGGCACAGCTACCCCCAATTTGGGCGCAAATATAGCCCACATCGGACTTTCCTACCATTTTGGCAAAATTTCGACTGCCGACACGACAGCCAAAGCCGAGCGCCGACTTTTGCGCCGCAAGCCCCTAATTCGGCAAGGGCAGGCGATGGCGCAGCTCGCTTTGGGCTGGGCGGCAAGAGGGCGCGGCGGGCTGCTTTTTCCCGTTTATACGGCGACTGCGGGCTACACGCGGGCGCTCTCCCGCGCCTACGCCCTCACGGCAAGGCTCGAATATAGCTACAACACAGCCGCCGCCGAATGGCATCGCTACAATGCCGCGCCGCAGTCCGAGCCCCTGCCCTTTGGGCGCTGGGCGCTAAGTTTGGAGCAAGAATGGTACTTGGGGCGCTGGTCTTTCGTGGCAGGCGGCGGCGTTTATTTGCACGCGCACGCCGAGCAGCGCGCCCGCTTCACGACCCGCGTGGGCGCGAATTTTTACCCGCGCTCCAACCTCCTCCATGCCCGCCATCAATGCTGGTTGGGGCTGCATGTGCGCGCCAATTTTGGCGAGGCGGAATGCATCGAAACCCTCATCGGATACAGGTTTTAAGTAGAGATTTTTTTTATTTTGGCGTGCCCGCCGCCCGTAGGGGCAGCCCCATGTGGCTGCCCACGCGCCGCAAAGGCGGCGCGCGGCGGCGGTCGGGCTGTGCCATCCCTCACGCAAATATGGCGCACGCCGCGCAAAGGGCGCGGCGCGCAGATAATTTTTTTTCTTGCACACAAAGCCTGCGCCCTGCGCCCCTTTGGCGCAGTGGCAACTGCGTGAGGGATTGTAGAGCCGTAGCATGCTACGGCTCAGAAAGCCCGACGCTGCGCCCTTTTTGGCGCAGCGGCACGCCCAAAAAAATCACCTTTTTAATTACATTAAATCCCTAAATTTTCGTATATTTGCGCTATATTTCATCAAAAAAATGATAAAAACGTGGCTCGCAGACCCAAAATACTTGTCCCCAACGATAGCGCCGCCCAAAAAGTAGCCCCCCAACGGCAGAAAGAAACCCCGCTCATGGAGCAGTACAACGCCATGAAAGCCAAGTATGGCGACGCGATTATGCTGTTTCGGGTGGGCGATTTTTACGAAACCTTCGGCGAAGATGCCGTAAAAACTGCGCAAATCTTGGGCATCACGCTCACAGCGCGCAACAACGGCGGCTCCAATATCGAATTGGCAGGCTTTCCCTATCATTCTTTGGATACTTATCTGCCCAAACTCGTCAAAGCAGGGCAGCGCGTCGCCGTCTGCGACCAACTCGAAAAGCCCAATAAAGCCAATAAACTCGTAAAACGCGGCGTTACGGAAGTGGTAACTCCAGGCATTATCACTCAAGATGGCGTTTTAGACCATAAGCAAAATAACTATATCGCCGCCCTGCACACGCCCGCCAAAGGGGCGATTGGCATTGCATTTTTGGATATTTCGACGGGGGAATTTTTGGTGAGCGAGGGCGAGCGCGAGAGCATCGAAAAGCTACTGCAGAGCTTTCAGCCCGCCGAATTATTGGTTAGCAAACACCCCGCGCATCTGCACCGCGATTGGCTACAACAAATGCGCGCGCAGTACTACAATTCCGCTATAGACGATTGGGTTTTTTCCAACGATTACGCAAAAGGCAAACTACAGGCGCAGTTTGAGGTGCATTCGCTTAAAGGTTTTGGCATCGACGAAATGGATTCGGCGCAGCTTGCTGCTGGGGTTATTTTGCATTATGTCGGCACTACGGAGCACAATAATCTACAGCATATTAGCAGCATTGCGCGCATACAGCCCGATAGATATGTCGGTTTGGATAGGTTTACGGTGCGCAATTTGGAGCTTGCGCAGCCCTCGCACCCCAGCGGCAAATCTTTATTGCAGGTTTTAGACCATACATTAACGCCGATGGGCGCGCGCCTGCTTGCCAAGTGGATACAACTGCCCCTAAAAGACCGCAAAACCATACAAAACAGGCACGATATGGTGCGCTTTTTTGTCGATGAGCGCGATGCGGCGCAAGCGGTGAGCGAGCAACTGCGCATCATCGGCGATTTGGAGCGTTTGATAGCCAAAATGCCTTTGGGGCGGATGACTCCGCGCGACTTGCGGCAGCTTTCCCGCGCTTTGGCAGCGACGCAGCCTATCAAGGCGCTGTTTATGGAATCGGAACTTCCGCCCTTGCGCAGCTTTGGCGAGCGTTTGCAGCCCTGCGAGCAGGTACAAAAGCGCATAAATACTACCATCAACGAGAACCCACCCGCGAAAACCGACAACGGTAATTATGTCCGCGCAGGCGTATCCGCTACCCTCGACGAATTGCGGCATATCGTACAAAATTCTCAAGATTATCTCCTACAGAAAGAAATCGCCCTCGCCCAAAGCACCGGCATACACAACCTAAAAATCGGCAGAAATGACGTTTTCGGTATGTACTTCGAGGTAACCAATAAGCATAAAGACCGCTTTGAAGTGCCCGCCGATTGGGTGCGCAAACAGACGCTCACCAACGCAGAGCGCTATACCAGCCCCGAATTGCAGGAGATAGAAGCCAAGCTTATGGGCGCTGAAGATAAGATAGTAGAAGAAGAACAGCGTTTATTTGACGAACTGCTGGAGGAGCTGCGGGAGTTTATCCGACCCATACAGACCGATGCGCAGTTGATAGCGCAGTTGGATTGTTATCTCTGTTTTGCGCATAATGCGATACAGTACCAATACTGCCGCCCGCAGATGAGCGATGATTATGCGCTCGACATCAAAGCGGGGCGGCACCCCGTCATAGAGCGGGCTTTGCCAGTAGGGGAGGAGTATGTGCCGAATGATATTTATCTCGACCAAGAGGGGCAGCAGATAATTATGATAACGGGACCGAATATGGCGGGCAAGTCGGCGCTCTTGCGGCAAACGGCGCTTATTTGTTTGATGGCGCAAATCGGTTCTTTCGTGCCTGCGCAGGAGGCGCGTTTGAGCGTCGTAGATAAGATATTTACGCGGGTAGGGGCTACGGATAATATATCTTCGGGCGAGTCGACTTTTATGGTGGAGATGAATGAGACGGCGAGCATATTGAACAACATCTCGGCGCGGAGTCTGATTTTGCTGGATGAGATAGGGCGGGGCACGAGTACCTACGATGGCATTTCGATAGCTTGGGCTATAGCGGAGTTTTTGCATCAGAGCGAGGAACGCCCTAAGACCTTATTTGCGACGCATTACCACGAATTGAATCAGTTGGCGGAGCATCACGAGCGGATAAAAAATTTCAATGTCAGCACCAAAGAGGTGCAAGGCAAGGTGCTTTTTTTGCGAAAATTGCAGGCGGGTGGGGCGCAGCATAGTTTCGGCATACAGGTAGCGCGTTTGGCGGGTATGCCGCGCACGGTGGTAGAGCGGGCAAAGGATATTTTGGTAGAGTTGGAAAAAAAGGATATAGATTCCGCCGCGCCTACAGCCGCCGAGCGCCTCGCCAATATGCCGACGCATCAGGTACAGATGAGCATTTTTGAGGCTGCGCCCGACCCGGCTTGGGAGCGGGTGCGTGCAGCTTTGCAGGGCATCGACCTCAATAGATTAACGCCGATAGAGTGTATGTTGCAGTTGAGCGAGTTGCAGAAATTGTTGTGAGGTTCGCGTTGGGGACGCTGCCCCAACGCTATTTGTTGTACACTTGGGCAGGGGACATAGCCCCGCCCAAGTGCCGCCAGCCAAGATGTACGAAACCAAAATGTACGAAAATCGCGCAAAAGAAGCGTGGCGGGGCAGCGTCCCCGCTACGCTTCCATAAATAAGTAGCGTTGGGGCAGTGCCCCCAATGCTGCGAAAACGGCTTTAAGTGGGGCGGTATGGGCTTGTGTGAAAAAAAGAGGCGTTACACTTATTGATTAGTATGCGAAAAAGGGCGCAGAATACACACCAAATAAGAGCGGCAACGCTTTTAATAAAAAGGCGGCGTTATTTTTATGGGTTGGGCAAGGGAAAGCGTCAAAATAGCTGTATTTTTGCGTGAGGGATAGGAGCGGAACCACGCCGAGCGCAGCGAAGGCGTGATGCAGCGGATAGCCCGACCCCAGCGCTGCGCGCTGGGGGCACGCCCAAAATAAAAAAGACCAACTACCACAATACCGCCCCCAATTTAGGAGCTTGTCCCAATTTATACAAAACCGAAGATGAAGCGCATATTTTTACTGTTTTTTGCTGCCTTTGCCTGCGTGCAGATGGCGAGCGCCCAACCCGATAAGGGCGGCAAAACGAAGTCCCCTGCCAAGCTCGCAAAGGAAGCGGCAGAGCTGGAAAAAGCGGGCGATTATATGAAGGCAGCCGTTTATTATGAGACGGCTTATATCGAAAAAGAAGACAATTTGGAATGGATTTACAACGCGGGGCGCTGCTACTTGTATGTGCGCGACTATGCGAATGCGGCGAAGTGTTTTGCCGATGTAAAAGACCAAGACAAGAACCCGAAATTTGATAAGCCTGGTTATCGCTATGCGTTGGCGCTCAAACAAAGCGGGCAATATGAGGAGGCGATAGATGCTTTTCAGCAATTTATAGCCGACTATAAGGGCGCGGATGCGGACAATTTGCGCAAAATCGTGGATACGGAGATAAAAGGCTGCAATTTCGCGCTGAAAGCCAAAGAAAATACGACTCAAGGCATCGCTATAGAGCATCTGCCTTCGGTCATCAATACGGATAAGGTCGAGTTTGGTCCCATTGCATTTAACGATGGCGTGCTGTACTTTACTTCTACCTCTTCAGGTTCGGCGGCGATATACCGCACGAAAAAAGTCAACGGCTCTTGGGTACGCCCTGTAGTGCCCGAACTTTTTGCGGGCAAGATGGAAAAGCCGAATTTTGGCAACGGTAGCTTCACGCCCGATGGCAAGCGCTTTTATTTTACCCAATGCGATGTAGGCACAGGCAGCAAGCCACTTTGCGCCATCTATGCGATGGTAGAAGAAGACGGCAAATGGACACAGCCCATACGCCTTGCCGATTATATCAATGCCGAAAATGCCAGCACCACGCACCCTTGCGTGATTATCGAGGCAGATAAAGAAATACTTTACTTTTCCTCCGACCGCGAAGGCGGCAAAGGCGGCTACGATATTTGGTACTGCACCCGCACAGCAGGCAGCACAGGCTTTAATTTTACCTTGCCAAAGAATTTAGGCAATAACATCAATACCGTCAACGACGAAATTACGCCCTTCTATCATACAGCTACGCAGACCCTATATTTTAGCTCAAGCGGCTGGGTGAGTGCGGGAGGCTTGGATATTTTCAAGTCGCAGGGCGCACAACTCAAGTGGGAAGTAGCCCAAAATATGGGTTTCCCTATCAACTCTTCGGCGGACGATTTGTGCTATGTCATCAGCGAATCGCATGGCGGCGGCTACTTGGCTTCCAATCGTATGCTGGAGCCCAATAAGGTAGCAACGACCAATGACGATATATTTTTTGTAGGGCAACAGCGCATAGAAGTTACCCTTACGGGTATCGTCGCCGACTGCAAAAAAGACGAAAAAACACCGCTAACGGATGTAAATGTCAAACTCTTGGAAATCGTCGACGGCGGTGAAGAGGTTATAGAAAATCGTATGCTGGCTACGGGCGACTACAAATTTGTGCTACAACCGAAGAAAAAGTATATGATAGAATTTAGCCGCGAGGACTACGCCGATGCGGCTTTTGAGGTCAATACCTTCAATTTTACCCGCAGCGAGTCCAACACCAAAAATGTCTGTATGGAAGTGCCGACGATGAGCATCGCCGACATTCGCGCGCTTATCGTGCCACTCATGCACAACAAAGTCGACGCTTCCTATCTGCTGCCCAAAACAGCGCCCATAGACCCCAAAACTAAAGCCCCTTTCGCAGAGGGAACGCCCGTGTACACGGAGTTTAAGCGCATAGAGGCTATCGCTTCGTCTTCGCCCGAATATAAGGTCTACTACGATGGCTACGGCGGCGAAATCGTCGCTTATTTTCCGCCCGAAGTGCCTGTGGTCGTAGAAACCGACCCCAAAAAGACCGACCCTAAGCCTACAAAAAACACCAAAACCGCAAAAGTCAAGCCCGAAGGACCGAATACAAATTTTACGCCCGACCAATATACAGACGCGGATGCAAAAATTTCCTTCCGCGTGCAGGTGGCAGCCGTACGCCAATTTAGAGAAAAAGCCTACGCCGAACTCTCGAAAATCGCAGGCATGAAACTCGATTTTGAGCCTATAGAAGGCGGACTAACCCGCGTTATGCTCATACCCAATTCGGGCGAAAACGGCGACGGTACGACGGGTTTCAAGTCCAAAGCGAAGGCGCTGGATTTGCTAATCTATATACTCAACCACACGCGCTTTACGACGGCTTTCGTTGCCAAATACGAAGACGGCGCTCGCGTCGGCGATGGATTTAGAGGCTGGGACGAGGAGCAATAGAATTGCGAGTTACGATGTTTGGTCATATCAGCAGCAAACAACAGTTTTTCGACGGTCTGCCGCAAGGCATTCAAGAATTTTACTACCCCAATGGGCAATTAAAAGAGCGCTACCACTCCGAAGCAGGCAAAGTACAGGGCGAAGTCCAAGCCTAAAGGCATCCTTTTTTTGGGCGTGCCCGCTGCCCAAAAAGGGGCAGCGGTCGGGCTATTCGGGGCGTATCATCATCGCCCCTGTAGGGCGAATGTTGATTCGCCCCTACTATCCCTCACGCAAAAAAATACCCCGCCGCGCAAAGGGCGCGGCGGGGCGGTAGGAGAAAGTAAAACCTTTGCCGCTCTTAGGGGGCAGCCTATTTAACAAGCCTATTGCTGGGCTTTGTACTTTCTGAGTGCGGCGGTGAGCTTGGGTACAACCTCAAAAAGGTCGCCCACTACGCCGTAATCGGCAGCCTTGAAGAAGGGGGCATCTGCATCTTTATTGATAACAACGATGGTTTTGCTTTGATTTACGCCTGCAAGGTGCTGGATAGCGCCCGAAATACCGATAGCGATATATAGGGTCGGTTTGATGGCTACACCCGTTTGCCCTACGTGCTCGTGGTGTGGTCGCCAATGTACGTCAGCCACAGGGCGAGAGCAAGCCGTAGTAGCGCCCAAAACGCCCGCCAACTCCTCAATCATGCCCCAGTTTTCTGGCCCCTTCATACCGCGACCCGCAGAAACCACCAAATCGGCTTCGGGCAGGGGTACAGTGCCTTCTACAGTAGATACTTGCTTGACCGTGATGCGGCTCGCAGGTACATTGACGGCGACGCTTTCGACAACAGCGGTATTGGCGACAGCTTCGGGGCGGAAGGTATTGCCTGAAATCGTAACCACTTTTATAGCGGAGTCGATGCTATACGTTACGATGCCTTTGCCCGAAAATACGTTTTTATTGACTTGGAAGCCATTGGCGGGCAAGCTCGTAACGGCAGAGACCAAGCCCGCTTTGAGGCGAGCGGCTACGCGACCCGCTACGGATTTGCCCGTAGAGCTATGCGCGAAAACGACCACTTTAGCGGCTTCGCGCTCGGCTACTTGAGCGATGACGGAAGCATATACTTGCGAATCGAACTGCGCCACATTGCCAACTTGTAGCACCTTTACAGCGCCATAAGAGCAAAGTACGTCCGCGCCTTCTACTGCGCCGATAGTGAGCGCTATGCAAGAAACGCCTTGTTGTTGGGCTACTTTATAGCCGAAAGTTACCGCTTCGAGTGCGGCTTTTTTTATTTTGCCGCCGATAGACTCGGCGAATACGAGAACAGCCATTTTGAGTTACGAGTTACAAGTTACGAGTTACGAAATTAGCGCAGGGCGATAATTGCGTAGATTATATTTTTTTACTGCTGGAGGCTGTTTGTTTGGCCTCTTCAAAAAAATGTCATAGTACCAAAGTACTTGATACCAGCGACGCGAGCCAAAGGCGAGCGGTGCAGTACCTATAGACACAAAGCACAATACTATATCACTTTGGCTTCGTCGTGGAGCAGGCGCACGAGTTCTTCCATATTGTCGGCGTTTACGAGTTTAACGCCAGCTTTTGCGGGGGGCAGGGCATAGCCGACGGTGCTCACGAGTTCGGTAGTAGCGTTGGCGGGGACAACTTTGATGGGTTTGCGTTTGGACATCATAATGCCTTGCATATTGGGAATGCGTTGTTCGGCGATGCCTTTGGCGCAGCTAAGGACGAAGGGCGTGGAGAGTTCTACGGTTTCTTTGCCGCCTTCGATATCGCGCTCTACGGTGGCGACTGTACCTGCTACGCTCATTTTGCTGGCGTAAGCGATGAAGGGCTGGTCAAGGAGTTCGGCGACGATGGCGGGCACTTCCGAGCCGTTGTAGTCGATGGTTTCTTTGCCGAAGAATACGAGGTCGTAGCCTTGTGCATGGGCGGCGATTTGCTGGGCAACGAACCAAGAGGAGCTTGCTTCAGCATCGACACGGATAGCATCATCTGCACCGATGGCGAGACCTTTGCGGATAGTGGCTTCATTGGCTGCGCCGCCAACGTGCAGGAGCGTAACGGTGCCGCCTACCTGCTCTTTTAGTTCGAGGGCGCGCACGAGGGCGTACCATTCGTCGTAGGGGTTCATGATGAATTGAACGCCGTTTTTATCTAAGTCCTTGCCGCCGTTGGTGAATTGGATACGGCTGGTGGTGTCGGGCGTTTGGCTAATGCAAACTAATAGTTTCATGCGAGAGCGTGTGTATATTATGTGTGTGGTTTGGAAAGTTGCAGATGCAAAGTAGCGCCGCCTTCAGGCGGCAAGAGCGTGAGGGATAGTAGGGGCGAATCAACATTCGCCCATTTGGGCGATGTGGATACGCCCCGAATAGCCCGACCCTGCGCGTGTAGGGGCAGCCCTTGTGGCTGCCCTCGCCTGCGCCCCTTTGGCGCAGGCGACGCGCAAGGGGCACGCCCAAAAAAATGCCCCAAAGTCGATAGCGGCGCGAAAGTAGCAATTTTGCCTCAAAAAACAAAGCAGTTGGGCGAAATGTTTTAGCGGAGCTGCAACCAAACGAGCAAGCCCGCCAAAGCGACAAAGCCGACCAAACCCAGCACCCAAGCCAGTAAAGCGCCCGCGATGAGCCCGCCAATAAAGACCGCCAAAGCCGCCAGCGCCACTACTGCCACAGCCAAACGCCAACTGTAGCGCTCTATCCATGCGTCGCTTGTGCTTAGATTGCGGCGCAAAGACAAATAAAAAAACAGCAGCACCAGCGCTAAAATTGCCGCGACCACAGCCCCCGCCACCCACAGCCCCGCCAACGCAGCCGCTACCCCCCAGCCGATGGCGACCAGCGCAAAAGGCAGCAATAAAGCCCCCCCAAGTATAATATACAGCAGCAAAATGTCCCAAATAGGACGCATTTCGCTACCTTTTTTTTGCTTAGCTTTGAACTTTAGCTTGCTTTTTTTAGACTTTTTGGCGGGTAAAATCGGCTCCACAGGCGCGCAGTCAGCAGCCCAAACGGCAGAAACTCCTGCCGCATCAGCAGCCCGCAAAGGCGCAGAAGCCCCCACCGAGATAGGCAGCAAACAAAGCCAACAAAAAAGCAAAAATAAACGTAAATTCATGTATCAAATGCGTATGGGCGAAATTAAAAGCCGCGCAAAGTAAAGCATTATTTTCGATTTAGTCGTTAATTTGTCCCATTCCCCCCATCAACAAGCCATTTTCCGTATGCCCCGCCAAGTCGATATGCTCGTTTTGGGCGCTGGAGTAGCAGGTCTGACCTTCGCTATCAAAGCCGCCGAACTCTACCCACATAAATCTATACTCGTCCTCACCAAAGCCGATAAAAGCGAAAGCAATACCCGCTATGCGCAAGGCGGCGTGGCTGCCGTTTGGAATATGGATACCGATTCCTTCCAAAAACATATAGCCGATACCCTCGATGCAGGCGATGGGCTTTGCGATACCCGCGCCGTAGAAATCGTCGTAACGGAAGGCCCCTTACGCGTTAACGAACTCATCGACTGGGGCACCCGCTTCGACCGCGACCACAAAGACCAAACCCATTACGATTTGGGCAGAGAGGGCGGACACTCCGAAAATCGGATTTTGCACTATAAAGACCTCACAGGCTGGGAAATACAGCGCGCCCTTATCGACAAAGCCGCCAAATACCCCAATATCCAACTCGAAGAGCACTATTTTGCCATAGACCTCATCACGCAGCATCATCTGGGGCAGTGGGTAACCCGCGCCACGCCCAATATCACCTGCTATGGCGTGTATGCGCTCAATACACGCACGGGCGAGATTGAACGCATTTTGGCGAAAGCGACCATCTTGGCTACAGGCGGCGCGGGGCAAATCTACAAAGCCACCACCAACCCCAGCATTGCCACAGGCGACGGGATAGCGATGGTCTACCGCGCCAAAGGTCGGGTAGAAAACTGCGAATTTATACAGTTTCACCCCACTTCGCTCTATAATCCCGTGCATGAAAATCCCGTTTTTCTCGTCTCGGAAGCCGTGCGCGGCTTCGGCGCGGTGCTCAAAACGCGGGACGGGCAGGAATTTATGCAGCGCTACGACCGTCGCGGCTCCCTCGCGCCCCGCGATATCGTCGCCCGTGCCATCGACAACGAAATGAAAACTCGAGGCGAAGATTTTGTGTATCTCGACTGCCGCCATCTCGAAAAGGAAGCCTTCTACGCGCATTTTCCCACCATCTACGACAAGTGCCTAAGCATCGGCATCGACCCGATGAAAGATATGATACCCGTCGTGCCCGCCTGCCACTATTTTTGCGGCGGGGTGAAAACCGATGAGCAAGGGCGAACCTCCATACTCAACCTCTACGCCTGCGGCGAATGCTCTTCGACGGGGTTGCACGGGGCGAACCGCCTCGCTTCCAACTCCCTGCTGGAGGGCTTGGTCTATGCGCATCGCATCGCCGAGCAGGTCGGCAGCCTGCTCGATAGCACCGAAATACCCGAAAATATACCGACTTGGAACGCCGAAGGCACGACAGAACCGAAGGAAATGGTACTCATCACGCAGAGCATCAGGGAGCTGAAAGAAATCATGTCCAACTACGTCGGCATCGTGCGCAGCAATGTGCGCCTACAACGCGCCCTTTCGCGCCTACGCATTTTGTACGAAGAAACGGAGGCGCTGTATGCCAGCACGACGCTTTCGCCGCAGCTTTGCGAGCTCCGCAATTTGCTCACTATCGCCTACATCGTCAGCCGCAGCGCCGCCATACGCCGCGAGAGCAGAGGGCTGCATTTTACGACCGATTACCCAGAGCGCGCCAGTTTCTTGCAGCCCACGATTTTGTAACTTTTTTGTTTTTGGGCGTGCCGGCCTGCCCAAAAAGGGGCAGGCGGTCGGGCTATTTGAGCCGTAGCACGGCGTGCTTACGCACTTGTGCCATGCTACGGCTCTACATATCCCTCACGCGGCTTGCCGCGCCCGTCACCACGAAGCAGCGCAGCTGCGAGTAGACGCGACCCAAACGGGGAGCGAAAGGCGGGCGGGCGCGGCGCAGCCCCCAAAAAACTACCGCCCGAATTTTCAATTTTTCCGTTTATTTTTGTGCTGGAAAATCTGAAAATTTTATGTCGGTCTTTTTATTGTTGTTTCGTGTAGCGGCTACGCTAATACTTGTGCCCGCGCTTTATTTTACGGGCGGCGCTATCGGCTTGGTGGCGGGGCTTATTTTGGGCGGCGCTATAGATTTTTTGCGTTATCAAGGCGCGCAAATGCCTGACCCTGCTGCGCCCAAGCCGCGAAAAAAATTGAGCGCGGAGGAGGAAAAGATTAACGATTTTGTGGTATCTGCGCTTCTGCTTTCTGCTGCTGTTATCAAAGCAGACGGCACGATGGACGAGCAGGAGGTGGGATATTTGCGCCGTTTTCTTGCCGACCAATTTGGGGAGGCTTGCTCTTTGGAGTATATGGCGGTCATTCGGCAAGCGTATCAGCAGAATTTTAATCTGAAAGCCTGCGCCGAAAAAATCAAAAAAACGAGCGACTACGAAACGCGTTTGCAGCTTTTATACATCATTTTCGGCATCGCAAAATCTAATTTTGATGTTGATGCGCGCGAAAAAACGCTGATAGACACGATAGCCGAAATTTTGGAGATTGATAGGCATGATTTTGAGTCCGTGCGGGCTATGTTTTCCTTCGACATGGACGCATATTATCGCATTTTGGAGCTTACGCCCTCGGCAAGCGATGGGGAAGTAAAGGCGGCATATAGGGCATTGTCCAAAAAATTTCACCCCGATAAAGTGGCGCATTTGGGTGAAATGCTCAATGCTACGGCGCAAAAAAAATATGAAAAAGTCCGCGAGGCGTACGATGCTATACGACACTCGCGGGGCTTTTAGTGAGAAATAAAAAGGGGATTATTCGCTTAAAAAAAAGGTCTGATGCTCGTCGAGCTTTTCGCCCGTATTCGTGTCGTATACGCCGATGATAATGGCGGTTTTGCGCTCTTTTAGCTGCGTTTTTTCGATGCCAACGACCAGCGCCCCGCTTAGGTTGCCGCCCGCCGTGAGCGTGGGCGTATTATTGCCTGCGAGTTGCACCGTACCCGTATGGCTTTCGAGCTGAAAACGCAAAGGGCGTATGCGGTTGGTGTTGTTGTAGAGGGTATAATTGAAGGTGTTGCCTATTTTGCCCTCCGCAGTAGCGTGTACGGCGGTAGAGGAAGCGCGCAAAAGTTTGAAACTGATGCTATCGCGGGCATACAGCAAATAAAAAAACGCCGCCGTAAATAGCAGCAATACCCCCAAAAACAGCCAACGCGAGCGCGGCAAGCTAAATTTTTGCTTCGTTTTGATGCTTTCCTCGCTGGCATAGCGCACCAATCCCCGCTCCAAGCCTACTGCGTCCATCATCATATTGCAGGCATCTATGCAGGCGGTGCAGTTGGTGCACTCCAACTGCGTGCCATTGCGTATATCTATGCCTGTAGGGCAGACCTGCACGCATTGATTGCAGTCGATACAGTCGCCTTTTAGCACCGCTACGCGGTCTTCTCCCTTGCGGATTTTGCCGCGAGGCTCCCCGCGCTCGTAGTCGTAAGCTACTACCAACGATTTTTTATCCAGTAAAACCCCCTGCAAGCGCCCATAAGGGCAAATTGTGGTGCAAACCTGCTCCCGCAAGTACATAAAAACCCCATAAAACACCAGCGAAAACAAGGTTATCAATACTAAGCCCAACCAATGCGCTTGCGGCGGGTCGCCGATGATGCTCAAAAGCTCCGCACTGCCGATGATATATGATAAAAATAGGTTGGAAACCCCAAACGAAAGCGCCAAAAATATAGCGTGCTTGGCGGCTTTTTTAGCCATTTTTTTGCCCGACATAGGCGCTGCATTGAGCGCTTTTTGCGCACCCGCATCGCCCTCTATAAAATACTCGATTTTTCGGAACAACATCTCCATAAAAATCGTCTGCGGGCAAATCCAGCCGCAAAACAAACGTCCGAATATCAGCGTAAAAATAGCTATGCTTACCACCCCCAGTATCATCGCCGCCATGAAATACTTCAAATCATGCGGATAAAAGATACTCCCGAAGATAACAAACTTTCTTTCCAGTATATTAAACAGCAAAAGCTGCTCCCCGCCCAAGTAAATGAACGGCGCTAAGATGAAAAAAGCCAACAATACATAACTTAGCAGCGTGCGTGCTGTGTAAAAACTGCCCTTCGGACGCTTCGGATAGAGCCAGCGGCGACCACCATCGCTGTCCACAGTAGATAAATGGTCGCGGAATTCCTCCGTATCTATTGATTGCATGATTTTTAAGCGTTATATTATCCCAAAGTACCCTGCAGCGCGCCGATTTTATGGCAAATTCGTCAGCTACTCGCACAATTTATCAATACTAAAGTACCACTGCCGCCTTCAGGCGGCATGATACCAGCGACGCGAACGAAGTGAGCGGAGCAGTACCCGCACAGCACATCAATTCCCGCAGACCGTCCCCTCTTTCGCCTTGCCTTCTGCAGCGGGCAGACTAAGGATATAGCTGCTTATGTCTTGTATTTGTATCGGATTAAGCTGGTCTTTCCAAGCTATCATGCCCTTCTTTTTGTCGGGCGAGCCCTCCGTTACGAGCTTAAATACATCGCCGACCTTGCAGCCATAGAGCCAAGTATCGTCCGTAAGGTTTGCGCCTACGCCGCCTTCGCCTTTTTTGCCGTGACAGGTCGCACATTTTTGCTCAAAAAGCTGCTTGCCATTTTCCAAGCGCTTGGGGTCTTCGATGCGTTGCACGGTTTCGGGGGTGATGGTCGCGTAGAGCTTTTTGCGCACTTCCGCCACCGCAATCGCCGCCGCTATATCGTCCTCCTCATATTCGGCTATGCTCAATTTGCCCGTGCCGAAAATATGATAATGGAAAAGATACACATAACCCCAAATCACACAAATTACAAACATCCAAGTCCACCAAGTCGGCATTTTATTGTCCAACTCCAAAATCCCGTCGTGCTCATCGTGCAAAACCAGATGCTCCTCCCCCTTAAAAATATCCGTTTTTTTGTCTTTTTCGTCCTTCATAATTTAGGCTGTAGAGCGAAGTGAAAGTTTTTTTTCTTTTGGGCGTGCCCCCGCGCATCGCCTGCGCCAAAGGGGCGCAGGCGGGGGCAGCCACAAGGGCTGCCCCTACATGTGCGGGGTCGGGCTATCCGCTGCGGCGCTTTGCGCCTACGCTCCTATCCCTCACGCAACAAGCAAGAATAAGCAGCACCTTAAGCAGCTGCTTTTGGAGAATTTTCGTAATTCGTAATTCGTAATTCGTCATTCACCGTGCCATCTTCGAGGGGCAATTGCTCCATCTCATGGAGATAAGGGCGTTTTGCTCGCAGTGCCAGATACACCGCCCCCAAAAAGATGAGCATAAAAATTAGCAGCGTGATTATCGGATACAAGGCCACCCCGTCTAAGCTGGTCATGTGCCCTTTGATGAATTTTAGCATGGTAAGTACTGGAACGGAAATGAATTAAGGAATTTTTGCTCGCGTAGCGAGCCAACTATCTGCGCCGATAGGCGCACCATTGACGCGTCGGAACGCCGAAGGCATCCGCGTAGCGAACTGTTTGAGGGAGGTCAAAAATGAATTCATTTTTGACCGAGCGAGTTTTTCGACGCAAAAAGCGTTTTTTTGCTACTTTTTTGCCGCTTTGGGCAAAAAAGTAGAGAAGAAAGAACGATAAGATCGACTTACCCGAAAAGCCTTATTTTTGAATATAAATACCTTAACTTAATTTTGTCTTAGTACTTACTAAATGGGGCTTATTTTTCGGAAACGGTTTTCGGCTCTTCCTCATATTCGTAGCCGTCTTTGTCAAACATTACTTTCGGTTTCGTGCGGTTGATGTCCGCACCCAAGCGATGCAAGTACGCGATGACTGCCACTACCTCCGTGCGACTAAGCTCATCAGCACGCGCAAAATCTATATCTTTAGCTATAGCCATAGCCTGCCGAGATAAATCCTCATGCGCTTTTTTCTCGTAGCCAGCAGGATAGGGCACTCCCAATTTGCGCATCGCGCCTATTTTCGCTTTCAGAGAAGTTACATCCAACTGCGTCTGCTCCAGCCAGTAGTAAGTCGGCATGATAGTACCAGGACTCATAGACTCAGGGTCGCGGAAGTGGTCGTAATGCCAGCGTGCATTGCGGTAGATTTTTCCGCCGCCTACGCCCGCCCGAGCCAAATCGGGCCCCGTGCGCTTCGAGCCCCATAAAAACGGATGGTCATACACAAATTCCCCCGCCTTCGAGTACTCCCCATAACGCTCTACCTCCGACCTGAAAGGGCGTATCATCTGACTGTGGCAGTTGTTGCAACCCTCGCGGATATAAATATCTCTGCCCTCCAGCTCCAGCGGCGTGTAAGGCTGTACGCTCGCTATCGTGGGCACATTCCCTTTTACCAACATCGTAGGCACCAACTCCAATACCGTCCCTATCAAAAGCGCCACAGTCGTCAGTATCGCAAAAATGCCAGGTTTGCTCTCTATCACCTTATGCCAATAGCCGCCCTCGCCGCCTTTACCCTGTGCGGCAGCAGGCGCAGGCGCTTGAGCTTCCGTATTCGCTGCAAAGGTGCCTTTGGCTACCGTCTTCCAGATATTAAATATCATCAACACCAAACCAAGTATAAACAAAGTACCACCCACCGCACGCAAACCATACATAAACATTATATCCATCACCGTCGACAGAAACTCATGCTTCAGCATACCATCTTCCGTAAACTCCTTCCACATCAAACTCTGCGAAAAACTAGCCCAATACAAGGGAATAGCATATAGGATTATCCCAAACGTGCCTATCCAAAAATGCCAAGTCATTAGCTTCTTAGAATAGATTTCCGTCGCATACAAGCGCGGGATAAGCCAGTACAACATACCGAAAGTCATAAAACCATTCCAGCCCAAAGCACCTACGTGCACGTGCGCTATCGTCCAATCCGTATAATGACTAATCGCATTTACATTCTTCAAAGACAGCATTGGCCCCTCAAACGTAGACATACCGTAGCAAGTCAAACCCACCACGAAAAACTTCAAAATCGTATCCTCCCGCACCCTATCCCAAGCCCCGCGCAGTGTAAGCAAACCATTCAACATACCGCCCCAAGATGGCGCTATCAACATAATCGAAAACGCCGTACCCAAAGACTGCGTCCAATCGGGCAGCGCCGTATACAACAGGTGATGCGGTCCCGCCCAGATATACAAAAATATCAACGCCCAAAAATGTATGATAGACAAACGATACGAGTATATCGGTCTATTGGAGGCTTTAGGCACAAAATAGTACATCAAACCTAAGTAAGAAGTAGTCAAAAAGAAGGCTACAGCATTATGTCCGTACCACCATTGCACCAAAGCATCTTGCACGCCCGCATACGCTGAATAACTTTTCAGCATATCCACAGGCATCGCCAATGAATTGACAACGTGCAACATCGTAACCGCAATAAACGTAGCGATATAAAACCAAATCCCTACATATATATGCTTTACCCGACGCTTGATGATCGTCCCAAACATATTAAAACCGAACGCCAGCCAGACCACCGCTATACCGATGTCGATAGGCCATTCCAATTCTGCATATTCCTTGCTCGTCGTGTAGCCCAGCGGTAAGGTTATCGCCGCCGCCACGATTATCGCCTGCCAACCCCAAAAATTAAAATTGCTCAAAAAATCGCTATACATACGCGATTTCGTCAGCCTTTGCAGCGAATAATATACGCCCGTAAATGTCCCATTGCCCACAAATGCAAATATCACCGCATTGGTATGCAAGGGGCGCAAGCGCCCAAACGATAGCCAACTTGTTAGGTTTAGCTGCGGAAATATCAATTCCAATGCTATATACAAGCCCACCAGCATACCTATCAAGCCCCAAAATAAGGTCGCAAACGCAAAATTGCGCACTATCTTATTGTCGTAATGAAAGGTCTGTAATTGCAAATCCATGTTTATAGTTACGAGTTACGAGTTACGAAATTGCTAAAGCAGCAAAATACTTGCTACCACTGCCGCCGCAAAGCGGCATAATACCTATACATAAAGCACAACCTACACATAAAGCACAGCTATTCCTCATCATCGAAAAGCACCCGCCGCGCTGGCGTATCTGTGTCCTCGTATTGTCCGCTGCGCGCCGCCCAAATGAAGGCTAGCAAAAAGCCCCCCGCTATGAGCAAACTCGCCCCAATCAAAAGATAGATGACTGACATAATTTTATAATTTTATTGGCTTTAGCGCCGCAGGCGCAAGCGTGAGGGATAGTAGGGGCAGACCAATGTGTCTGCCCTTTGGGCAGCGCAGGGCTGCCCCGAATAGCCCGACCCCGCGCCATGTAGAGCCGTAGTATGCTACGGCTCCACCCCTGCCCCTTTGGCAGGGGTGTGGCGCGGGGGCACGCCCAAAAAAAATGCTAAATAAGCCCCGATTTTTTTGGTCTTGCCAGCCAAGTGGCGAGCGTAACGAAGGCGACCACCGACACGGAGCTAAATGGCATGAGCAAAGCGGCGATGAGCGGCGTTAGCAAGCCTTGCACGGCGAAACTTAGTCCGACGATATTGTAAGTGAGCGAGATGCCGAAACTTAGCCGAAGTATCCACAAGGCGCGGCGCGTATATTGCAGATAATCAGGCAGTTGTGCAAAGCTTCGAGCGTCCAATATCGCATCGCTGGCGGGAGAAAATAGGCTTATATCTTCGACGATGGCTATGCCCGCATCGCTCTGACGCAGCGCGCCCGCATCGTTGAGCCCATCGCCCAACATCAGCACCCGCCGCCCCTGCGCCTGTAGGCTGCGTATGAAGTTTAATTTATCGGCTGGGCTGCAGCCGAAACGCATATTTTCAGGCTTAAAAAAGGCAGAAAGCCTTTGGCGCTCGCTGTCTTTATCGCCCGAAAGCAGATGCAGTTCGTACTTTTTTCCGAGTGCCGTCAGCACTTCAGTTAAGCCCTCGCGGTACTGCTTTTCTATGCTGAAGTAACCCAAATTTTGCCCTTCCATTTGCAGTGCTACGCGGGCAGCGCTGGGGCTTTGGTCGCTTGCTTGCTGTGCGCATTGTAGCCAATCCATAGCGCCGATGCGCCATATTTGCCCCTCTACGCTTGCCTGCAAACCAAGTGCGGGCTTTTCCTCGAACTCGGCAACGGCATAGTCGGCGCAAGCAAATTGCTCTTGTAGATATGCCGTCAAAGCCTGACTAAGCGGGTGCGTCGAATGGCGCACGAGGGCAAAAATGGCGCTTGCCTGCGCCACTGTCAGCGGCTCGCCCTGCCAGCTTATTTCTGAATTTTGGCTATGCGAGAGCGTGCCCGTTTTATCGAAAACCAGCGTATCTACTTGGGATATACGCTCTACGGCTTCATTATTTTTGAGATAAAGCCCCCCGCGCCCCAGCAAGCGCATCGCATTGCCAAAGGTGAAGGGCAGCGAAAGCACCATCACGCAGGGGCAGGCAACGATAAGCACAGCGGAGAGCGTGAGCGCAAGTTTTGAGGAGTCGACCACAGACCAATAAATGCCCGTGCCCACTGCCAAGACGATAATCGCCAGCGTAAAAATCCAACCAATTTGGTCGAGGAAAAAGCGGATAGGGCGTGTTTGCTCGCGTTTGCCAAAATTCTGCTCGTTCCAAAGGCTCGTTAAGTAGGATTGGTTTACCCTGCGCTGTACCACTATCTCTATGCTGCTGCCCACTTGCCGCCCGCCCGCAAATAAGGCTTCGCCTTGCTGCTTGCGTATAGGTGCAGACTCGCCGCTAACGAAGCTATAATCTATCTTTGCCGTCGACGAAAGTAGCACAGCATCGGCGGGAATAAGCTCCTCGCTGCGTATGCGCAAGCTATCGCCAACCTCTATTTGTTGCAAGCTGACCAACTCCGTACCGCCGTCGGTGTTGAGCCGTTGCACCGCCACAGGGAAGTATGATTTGTAATCCCGCTCGAAAGACAGGCTTTCAAAGGTCTTTTGCTGATACCATTTGCCCGAAAGCAAGAGAAAAACCAAACCCGAAAGCGAATCGACATAACCCGTGCCCGCACCCGAAACTATCTCTACCAGACTCCAAACGAAGAGCGCAAGTATGCCCAAACTTAGGGGAAGGTCGATGCTGACGACCTTGCGGCGTAGATTTTGCCAAGCCGAACGGAAGTAGTCCGAAGCGCAAACCGTTACGATGGGCAGCGCAAGCGCCAAGCTGATATAATTGAATACTTGCTGATATTCGGCGACGGACTGCGGCGAAATAGCGAGATAATCGGGAAAATTGAGCATCATCGCATTGCCAAAGCAAAAACCTGCGATGCCGATTTTGTAGATTAACCGACGGCTTTCGCTAATTTTTGGGCTGCCTTCGCCTTTGTTGGCATCGCGCAAGCTATCGTACTGTATGCTCGGCGCATAGCCGATGGAGGCAAGCAATTCGGCGATTTTGCGCAGGCTCGTTTTAGTCTGGTCGAAGCTGATATTGGCGCGGCGCAGACCGAAATTGACGGTAGAGCGCAGCACGCCCGCATCGAGTCGGTGCAAATTTTCCAGCAGCCAAACGCAAGAAGTACAATGTATTTGGGGTAACGAAAGCTGTATTTTAGCGATGCCGTTTTCCGCAAAATCCAATAAAGAGCCCTGTATTTCGGCATTGTCTAAGTAGGCAAATTCTTCGCTTTGGGCTTTCTGCACGCGCTTGCCTGCCTGCTCGTCGAGGGCATAGTAGTAGCCCAATTTATTTTCTTGCAAAATGCCGTACACCAGCTCGCAGCCCTCGCAGCAAAAGTATTTTTGCCATTTTTCGGCATAGTCTGCCTGCTTGCAATCATTGCCACAATGCGCACAAGCCGCCGCCTGTACGACAAATTCGTCGTTGTGGGCAGCAGTCGGGGCGGAGATTTTGGTAGAAACTGAAGGCATTTTGCTGATGAGAGGGCTAAATTATTCTGGAAAACCTGGCACTTTGATAGAGGCAAACCACATGACGACCAAAAAAACGGCGAGTATTATCATGGGTACGACGATTTCGCCGCTTATGCCTTCCGATTTTTTCGTCCATTCGGCGGTCTGTGCGGCGGCTTTGGAGATGGGGCGACCGAAGGAATCGCGGGCAATTTCTACTTCATCCTCTTCGCCTGCTGCCTCTTTTGCCTTTTTGGCGTTGGCGATATAGAAGAGGATATTATCGATTTCTTCCGCGCTCATATTCGGGAAAGCCGTCATTGCCGTTTCGCCGTACTCCTTGAAAATTGCGTTTGCCAGCGAATCGCCGCTGGCTATCATCGCGGGGGAGTCCTTAATCCAAGCATGTAGCCAAGCCTTTTCGCGTCTTTCGTTGATGCCTTCGAGTCCTGGGCCTACGGCTTTATCTTTGGTTACGAGGTGGCAGGAGGCGCATTTTTCTTTGAAGGCTGCTTTGCCTGCCTCCATGTCCTCTTGGGCTTGTAGGCTCTTTGCGCCGAATATCAGCAAGCTGAAAAGCAAAAAATATAGCGTGTTTTTCATCTGTAAAATCCTCTATTGATATTTCGTGGTGTAAAAGTACAGCACTACGCAGACCTGCAAACTGACAGCAAAGGGCTTGCGACTTTGATGTTAATCCCTGTTAAATATGAGGGAAATCATTTATTCAAAGGGCGTATTTTGGGCGTGCCCGCCTGCCCAAAAAGGGGCAGGCGGTCGCGTGTTGCGGGGTTTCAGTACGCGGCT